>NZ_JBIVXA010000035.1:0-89195 GCF_044768965.1 Streptomyces sp. NPDC090798 | reverse complement strand
TTCGAGTTCCGCATCAACGGCGAAGACCCGGGACGCAACTTCCTGCCCGCCCCCGGCACGGTGACGTTGTTCGCCCCGCCGTCGGGTCCGGGCGTCCGCCTGGACGCGGGCGTCGAGTCCGGCAGTGTCATCGGCCCGGCCTGGGACTCCCTGCTCGCCAAGCTGATCGTCACCGGCGCCACCCGCGAGCAGGCGCTCCAGCGCGCCGCCCGCGCCCTCGAGGAGTTCGAGATCGGCGGGATGGCCACCGCGCTGCCCTTCCACCGCGCGGTCGTCAAGGACCTGGCCTTCGCCCCCGAACTGACCGGTTCCACCGACCCGTTCACGGTCCACACCCGCTGGATCGAGACCGAGTTCGTCAATGGCATTCCGCCCTTCACCAACCCCGCCGCGGTGGCGGAGGCGGAGGACGAGCCGGGCCGCGAGTCCGTCGTCGTCGAGGTCGGCGGCAGGCGCCTGGAGGTCTCGCTGCCGTCCTCGCTGGGCATGTCCCTGGCCCGCACCGGCCTCGCCGCCGGCGCCAAGCCGAAGCGCCGCGCGGCCAAGAAGTCCGGCCCCGTCGCCTCCGGCGACACGCTCGCCTCGCCCATGCAGGGCACGATCGTCAAGGTCGCGGTCGAGGAGGGCCAGGAGGTCAAGGAGGGCGACCTCGTCGTCGTCCTGGAGGCCATGAAGATGGAACAGCCCCTCAACGCCCACCGCTCCGGCACCATCAAGGGCCTCACCGCCGAAGTGGGCGCGTCCGTCGCCTCGGGCGCCGTCATGTGCGAAATCACCAGCTGAATCACCCGGCACTGCCTGGCATTTCCCGGCATTCTTCAGCGCAATTCTGAACCGGTCTGACAATTCCCTGACACAGGGAATATTGAAACCGCTCGTACCGCCCAAGATACTGAATATGAGCTTTCGTCAACTGTTGTGTGGTGGGCCCCGAGGAGAGGGAAACGTATGTACAGCACGCTGATTGTGGCTCGGATGGATCCCGGGTCGAGCGTCGACGTCGCGAAGGTTTTCGGTGATTTCGACGACACGGAAATGCCGCACCGCATGGGCACACGCCGGCGCCAGCTCTTCCAGTACCGGGGTCTGTACTTCCACCTCCAGGACTTCGACGCGGACAACGGCGGCGAGCTGATCCAGCACGCCCGGCACGACCCCCGCTTCATACGGATCAGCGAGGACCTGAAGCCGTTCATCGAGGCGTACGACCCGGCCACCTGGCGCTCCCCGGCCGACGCGATGGCCACACGCTTCTACAACTGGGAGGCGTCCGCGTGACCGGCCGACGAGTTGTCATCACCGGTATCGAGGTGCTCGCCCCCGGTGGTGTCGGGGCGAAGAACTTCTGGAACCTGCTGAGCGAGGGCCGTACGGCCACCCGCCGCATCACGTTCTTCGACCCCAGCCCGTTCCGTTCCCGGGTCGCCGCCGAGATCGACTTCGATCCGGCGGAGCACGGACTGCGCCCGCAGGAGATACGCCGGATGGACCGCGCCGCGCAGTTCGCGGTGGTCGCGGCCCGTGGCGCGGTCGCCGACAGCGGTATCGACATCGAGGCCTACGACCCCTACCGCGTCGGCGTCACCATCGGCAGCGCGGTCGGCGCGACCATGGGTCTGGACGAGGAGTACAACGTCGTCAGCGACGGCGGCAGGCTCCACCTGGTCGACCACGCCTACACGGCCCCGCACCTGTACAACTACCTGGTCCCCAGCTCCTTCGCGGCCGAGGTCGCGTGGGCCGTGGGCGCGCAGGGCCCCAACACGGTGGTCTCCACGGGCTGTACGTCCGGCATCGACTCGGTCGGGCACGCCGTGGAGCTGCTCCGCGAGGGCTCGGCGGACGTCATGATCACGGGTTCGTCCGACGCCCCGATCTCGCCGATCACGATGGCGTGCTTCGACGCGATCAAGGCGACGACGCCCCGGGACGACGTACCCGAGCGCGCCTCGCGCCCCTTCGACGGGACCCGCAACGGGTTCGTCCTCGGGGAGGGTGCCGCGGTGTTCGTCCTGGAGGAGCTGGAGAGCGCCAAGCGGCGCGGCGCGCACATCTACGCCGAGATCGCGGGCTATGCGACGCGCTCGAACGCGTACCACATGACGGGCCTGCGTCCGGATGGGGCGGAGATGGCCGAGGCCATCACGGTCGCGCTCGACGAGGCCAGGATGAACCCGACCGAGATCGACTACATCAACGCGCACGGCTCGGGCACCAAGCAGAACGACCGCCACGAGACCGAGGCGTTCAAGCGGAGCCTGGGCGACCACGCCTACCGGACCCCGGTCAGCTCGATCAAGTCGATGGTCGGGCACTCGCTCGGCGCGATCGGCTCCATCGAGATCGCCGCGTCCGCGCTGGCGATGGAGAACCACGTCGTGCCGCCCACGGCCAACCTCACCACCCCCGACCCCAAGTGCGACCTCGACTACGTGCCGCTGGTCGCCCGCGAGCAGCTCACCGACGCGGTGCTCACGGTCGGCAGCGGCTTCGGGGGATTCCAGAGCGCCATGGTGCTGGCGCGTCCCGAGAGGAGCGTGGCATGACCACCACGGTGGTAGTGACCGGTCTGGGCATCGCCGCCCCCAACGGACTGGGCACACAGGACTACTGGGCCGCCACCCGGACCGGCAAGAACGGCATCGGGCGGGTCACCCGCTTCGACCCGTCCTCCTACCCGTCGACCCTGGCGGGCGAGGTGCCCGGTTTCGTCGCCGCGGACGTGCTGCCGAGCCGGCTGCTGCCGCAGACCGACCACATGACCCGGATGGCGCTGGTCGCCGCCGAGTGGGCGCTCGCGGACGCGGGCATCGACCCCGAGGAACTGCCCGAGTACGACATGGGCGTCGTCACGGCCAGTTCCTCGGGCGGCTTCGAGTTCGGCCAGGGCGAGCTGGAGAAGCTGTGGAGCCAGGGCAGCCAGTACGTGTCCGCGTACCAGTCCTTCGCCTGGTTCTACGCCGTCAACAGCGGCCAGATATCCATCCGCAACGGGCTCAAGGGCCCCAGCGGCGTCATCGTCAGTGACGAGGCCGGCGGTCTCGACGCGGTGGCGCACGGCCGGCGGCTCATCCGCAAGGGCACCCCGATGATCGTGTCCGGGGGCGTCGACGCGTCGATCTGCCCCTGGGGCTGGGTGGCGCAGATGGCCGGCGACCGGCTGAGCACCAGCGACGAGCCGACCCGTGCCTATCTGCCCTTCGACGCCGACGCGGCCGGTTACGTACCGGGCGAGGGCGGCGCCATCCTGATCATGGAGTCGGCCGAGTCGGCCTGCGAACGCGGCGCCAGGATCTACGGCGAGATCGCGGGCTACGGCTCGACGTTCGACCCGCGGCCCGGCAGCGACCGCGAGCCCGCCCTGCGCAAGGCGATCGAACTCGCCCTCGCCGACGCGGGCACCGCTCCCGAGGACGTCGACGTGGTCTTCGCG
The DNA here is from genome assembly GCF_044768965.1 of Streptomyces sp. NPDC090798. Taxonomy (NCBI): domain Bacteria; kingdom Bacillati; phylum Actinomycetota; class Actinomycetes; order Kitasatosporales; family Streptomycetaceae; genus Streptomyces; species Streptomyces sp. NPDC090798. The sequence continues at coordinate 85,762 of NZ_JBIVXA010000035.1, read as the reverse complement.
GACGCGGCGGGCGTGCCGGAGCTGGACCGTGTCGAGGCCGACGCGATCTCGGCGGTCTTCGGGGTCCGGGGTGTCCCGGTCACCGCGCCCAAGACGATGACGGGCCGGTTGTACTCCGGCGCGGCCCCGCTCGACGTCGCCACCGCGCTGCTGGCCATCGAGGAGGGCCTCATCCCTCCGACGGTCCACATCAACCCCGACGAGGAGTACGGCCTCGACCTCGTCCTCAACCAGTCGCGCACCGCCCAGGTGCGCACCGCCCTGGTCCTGGCCCGCGGTTACGGCGGCTTCAACTCGGCCGTCGTGGTCCGCGCCGTCGACTGACCGGCACCCCCCGCCCCCAACGCCCCCGAGACCCCCAACGCTCCCGAGACCCCCGACTGAACGATCCATTTCGACCTGGGAAGGAACCCACGTGTCCACTTCGGAATTCACCCTGGACGACCTGCGCCGCATCCTCCAGGAGGGCGCCGGTGTCGACGAGGGCGTCGACCTCGACGGCGACATCCTCGACGAGCCGTTCGAGGTCCTCGGCTACGAGTCGCTGGCGCTCCTGGAGACCGGCAGCCGTATCGAGCGCGAGTACGGAATCGTCCTCGACGAGGACCTGCTGACCGACGCCGACACCCCGCGCGCCCTCATCGAGGCCGTGAACCAGCAGTTCGGCGCCGACGAGCCCGCCGCCGCCTGACGCCCGACGGCGTTCCCGGACCGGGCGAAACCTTTCACCTGACCTCGTGACCTCGTCCGGTCCGGCTCCGCCGCAGCCCCGCAGAAGCAAGCGCCATCCCGCAGCACAAGAGGGAGAGGAAGCACATGTCAACGCTGGAAAAGCGGGTTGCTCTCATATCGGGGGCCACCAGCGGCATCGGCCTCGCGTCCGCGCGGGCGCTGGCCGCGGGCGGCCACCGCGTGTTCATCGGCGCCCGCAGCGCGGACAACGTCGCCGAGACCGTCAAGATCCTCCAGGAGGAGGGCATCGACGCCGACGGCACGGTCCTCGACGTCCGCGACCCCGCCTCGGTCGGCGCCTTCGTGCAGGCCGCGGTCGACCGCTTCGGCACCGTCGACGTCCTGGTCAACAACGCCGGCCGGTCCGGTGGCGGCGTCACCGCCGACATCGAGGACGAGCTGTGGACCGATGTCATCGACACCAACCTCAACAGCGTGTTCCGGCTGACGCGGGAGGTGCTCAACACCGGCGGCATGCGCCACAAGAGCCGTGGCCGCATCATCAACATCGCCTCCACGGCCGGCAAGCAGGGCGTGGTCCTGGGCGCCCCCTACTCCGCCTCGAAGCACGGCGTGGTCGGTTTCACCAAGGCCCTCGGCAATGAGCTGGCCCCCACCGGCATCACCGTGAACGCCGTCTGCCCCGGCTATGTCGAGACGCCGATGGCCCAGCGCGTGCGCGCCGGATACGCGGCGGCCTACGACACCTCCGAGGACGCCATCCTCGAGAAGTTCCAGGCCAAGATCCCGCTCGGCCGCTACTCCACCCCCGAGGAGGTCGCCGGCATGGTCGCCTACCTCGCCTCCGACACGGCCGCCTCGGTCACCGCGCAGGCCATCAACGTCTGCGGCGGACTCGGCAACTTCTGAGCACCCCCACCGACCGGCAGCCCGTACCCAGCCATGGAGAAGAAAGCGTCATGACGACCCGTGAGGTAGAGCACGAGATCACGATCGCCGCGCCCGCACCGGCCGTGTACCGGCTGCTGGCGGAGGTCACCAACTGGCCCCGGATCTTCCCGCCCACCATCCACGTGGACCGGGTGGAGCACGACGGCTCCCAGGAGCGGATACGGATCTGGGCCACCGCCAACGGCGAGGCCAAGAACTGGACCTCGCGCCGCGAACTGGACCCCGAGGCCCTGCGCATCACCTTCCGCCAGGAGGTGACCGCCCCGCCGGTCGCCGCGATGGGCGGCACCTGGATCATCGAGCCGCTCGGCGCGAACGAGTCCCGGGTACGGCTGCTGCACGACTACCGCGCCGTCGACGACGACCCGCACGACCTCCTGTGGATCGACCGGGCCGTCGACAAGAACAGCCGCTCCGAGCTGGCCGCGCTGAAGAAGAACGTCGAGTTCGCGCACGCGGCGGAGGAGGTGACGTTCTCGTTCGAGGACACCGTCTACGTCGACGGTTCGGCGAAGGACGTGTACGCCTTCATCAACGAGGCGAACCTGTGGTCGGAGCGTCTGCCGCACGTCGCCACGGTCCGTCTGGAAGAGGACACCGTGGGGCTCCAGACCCTGGAGATGGACACCCGGGCCAAGGACGGCTCCGTCCACACCACCAAGTCCTACCGGGTGACCTTCCCCCACCAGCGCATCGCGTACAAGCAGGTCACCCTGCCCGCCCTGATGACCCTGCACACCGGTCACTGGACGTTCACCGACACCGACCAGGGCGTCGCGGCGACCTCCCAGCACACCGTCACCCTCAACACGGACAACATCGAGAGCATCCTCGGCTGCGGGGCCACCGTCGCCGACGCCCGCGAGTACGTCCACACCGCCCTGTCCACCAACAGCAGGGCCACCCTCACCCACGCCAAGGCCTTCGCAGAGAACAGGCGTTGACGATGACGACGGACCATCAGGACACCGACACGACCATCCTGGACACCGACGTCCTCGTGGTCGGAGCGGGCCCCGCCGGGCTGATGCTTGCCACCGAGCTGAGGCTGGGCGGCGCCGAGGTGGTCGTCGTCGACCAGCGCCCCGGCCCGACCACCGAATCCCGGGCCTCCACCCTGCACGCCCGCACGATGGAGATCCTCGACTCCCGCGGGCTGCTGGACGAGCTCGGTACGCCGCCGTGCGAGCCGCGCGGTCACTTCGGCGGCGTACCGCTCGACCTGACGCTGCCCAGCTCGCACCCCGGGCAGTGGAAGGTCGCGCAGACCCGCACCGAGGAGCTGTTGCAGCGGCGGGCCGCCGAGCTGGGCGCCGATCTGCGGCGCCGGCACCAGCTGCTGTCCCTTACGCCGGAGGACGGGGTGGCGGCCGAGGCCATCGGTCCCTACGGTCCCGTCCGCATCCGGGCCCGCTACCTGGTCGGCTGCGACGGCGAGGACAGCACCGTACGGCGCCTGGTCCGGGCCCCCTTCCCGGGCCGGGACGCCGCACGCGAACTGCTGCGCGCCGACGTCTTCGGCGTCGAGGTCGCCGACCGGCGCTTCCAGCGCCTGGAGCATGGGCTCGCCATCGCCGCCACCCGGGAGGGGGTGACCCGGGTGATGGTCCACGAGTTCGGGCGGCCAGCGGCCGAACGCGGCGGCTCCCAACCGGACTTCGCGGAGGTCACCGACGTCTGGAAGCGCGTCACCGGCGAGGACATCAGCCAGGGCACCCCCCTGTGGGTCAACGCCTTCGGCGACGCCAACCGGCAGCTCGCCCGCTACCGGCACGGTCGCGTCCTGTTCGCCGGGGACGCGGCGCACCGGCAGATGCCGAGCGGCGGACAGGCCCTCAACCTTGGTGTTCAGGACGCCTTCAACCTCGGCTGGAAGCTCGCCGCAGTCGTCCGCGGCAGCGCGGGCGAGGACCTCCTCGACACCTACCACTCCGAGCGCCACACCGTGGGCCGTCAGGTCCTCGCCAACATCCGGGCCCAGGTCGAGCTGCTGCTCGGCGGCCCGGAGGTCGAACCCGCCCGTGCCCTGCTCACCGAACTCGTCGCCCTGGACGGCGTACGGCGGCACCTCGCCGGGATGATCAGCGGTCTCGGCATCCGCTACGACGTCGAGGGTGTCGGCTCCGAGATCCGCTCCGACGAACACCCGCTGCTCGGGCGGCGGCTGCCGGACGCGTGGCTGGAGCCCGCGGAGCGTGGCGCGCGGCGCCGTACGACCGAACTGTTGCGCACCGGTCACGGGTTGCTGCTGTCCCTGGACGGGGACGGCGCCCCGGGGCTGCGCGCGACGGCGGCTCCCTGGTCGGACCGGGTCGCCTTCGTCGCCGACCGCCCCGCGGCCGGGGGCCCGCTGCCGGCCGGACAGGCCCTGCTGGTCCGCCCCGACGGCTACGTGGCCTGGGCCGGTTCCGGTCCGGCCGGCCTGGCGCGGGCGCTGACCCGCTGGTTCGGCACCCCGGCCGCCGACGACTGAGATCCACCGCACATCCCGATCCGCCGGCACGGAGACAGACACACGTACCGGCACACGCACAGCTGAGGCACCGCACGTCACCCACCGATGCGACGCGCGCCCGGGCGCGCGAGGAGAGGACACCCATGGACGCGCAGATGGACGCGGACGTCATCGTCGTCGGCGCCGGCCCGGCCGGGCTGATGCTGGCCGGGGAACTGCGGCTGGGCGGGGTGAGTGTCATCGTCGCCGAGCGGCTGGCGCGGCCCACCGGACAGTCGCGCGGGCTCGGGTTCACCGCCCGCGCCATGGAGTCCTTCGACCAGCGCGGTCTCGTCCCGCGCTTCGGCGGGCTGGAGAAGAGCCCGATGGGCCACTTCGGCGGGGTGCAGTTCGACTACACCGTGCTGGAGGACGCCCACTTCGGGGCCCGCGGCGTCCCCCAGTCCCGGACGGAGGCGGTGCTGGAGGAGTGGGCGGGCGAGCTCGGCGCCGACATCCGGCGGGGCTGGGAGTTCCTGGCGCTGGAGCAGGACGGGACCGGGGTCACCGTCAACGTGGCCGCGCCCGACGGCGAGCACACGCTGCGCGCCGCCTACCTGGTGGGCGCCGACGGCGGGCACAGCCCGGTGCGCAAGGCCGCGGGCTTCGACTTCCCCGGTACGCCCGCCACCCGCGGCATGTACCTCGCGGATGTCGTCGGCTGCGAGATCCCGCCGCGCTTCCTGGGCGAGCGGCTGCCCGGCGGCATGGTGATGGCCGCGCCCCTGAAGGAGGGTGTGGACCGGATCATCGTGTGCGAGCACGGCACCCCGCCGGCCGACCGCAGTGAGACCCCGGAGTTCGCCGAAGTGGCGGCGGCCTGGGAGCGGTTGACGGGTGAGGACATCTCCGGCGGCGGTGCGGACTGGGTCAGCTCCTTCACGGATGCCACCCGCCAGGTCACCGAGTACCGGCGCGGGCGGGTGCTGCTTGTCGGCGACGCCGCGCACATCCATCTGCCGGCCGGCGGCCAGGGACTGAGCACCGGCGTCCAGGACGCGGTCAACCTCGGCTGGAAGCTGGCGGCGACCGTCCAGGGCCGGGCCCCCGAGGGACTGCTCGACACCTACCACGACGAGCGTCACGCGGTCGGCGCGCGGCTGCTGATGAACACCAGGGCACAGGGCACGGTCTTCCTCGGCGGCCCCGAGTCCCAGCCGCTGCGCGATCTGTTCGCCGAGCTCATCGGCCTCGACACGGTCAAGCGGCACCTCGCCGGGGTGGTCAGCCACCTCGACGTCCGCTACGACCTCGGGGACGCCGGGGACTCGCTGGTCGGGCGCCGGTTGCCGCCACGGGTGCTGGAGACCGCCGCCGGCGAGGTCCGTACGCCCGAACTCCTCCACGCCGCCCAGGGCGTGCTGCTCGACCTCGCCGACGACTCCGTACTGCGCGAGGCCGCGGCCGGCTGGAAGGACCGCGTCACCGTCGTCACCGGCACCCCGCAGGACCCGGCCGCGTTCGGCGGCGCCGCCGCGGTGCTGGTCCGCCCCGACGGCTATGTGGCCTGGGCGGACACCGGCTCGGCGGAGCTGTGCGCGACGCTGCACCGCTGGTTCGGCGCGCCCGAAGCCCGCTGAGAACCACCACCGGCATCCGTTCCGCACGAGAGCACGACGACGAGAGCACGACGACGAGAGCACGAAACACGAGAGCACGAACACGAGAGGAAGTACCCCAGTGAGCGTTCCCACGGTCGAGACCATCCCCTCGTCCGTACCCAGTTCGGCCATGCCCCCGATGTCCCCGGGCGTGCGCCCCGTCGCCCTGGCGGCCGGTGACGTCACGCTCTCCGCGCTGATCGCCCAACCGTCCGGGCCACCGCGGGCCACGGTCGTCGCGGTCCACGGGGGAGGAATGAGCGCCGGGTACTTCGACGGGCAGGCCCACCCCGACGTCTCCCTGCTCGCCCTCGGCGCCCGGCTCGGCTACACCATGGTCGCCGTCGACCGGCCCGGCTACGGGCTGTCCGCCGCGGACGCCCCGAGCGGTCAGACCCTGGCCGAGCAGTCCGCCGCGCTGCACGCGGCGCTGCGGCACCTGGCCGGCCGCGCCGAGACGGGCGCCGGGGTGTTCCTGCTCGCGCACTCCTTCGGCGGCAAGCTCGCCCTGACGTACGCCGCCTGCCAGGCCGGCGATCCGGATCCGGCCGTACCGCCGCTGCTCGGGCTCGACATCTCCGGGCTCGGCCGGGACTACGCGGTCGACCACCCGGAGGGCGGCCCCGACCCGCACCAGCACCGGCACTGGAAGCGGAACTGGGGTGCCCTGCGCTTCTACCCGCCGAACACCTTCCGCGAGGCGGAGGCCATGGTCGCCCCGATGCCCCCGCGCGAGCAGGCCGAGGCACTCCAGTGGCCGCGGCGGTTCCCGGTCGCGGCGGCGGCCGTGCAGGTCCCGGTGCGGCTGACGTTCGCCGAGCAGGAACTGTGGTGGCACCACGACGAGGACACCGTCGCCGACCTCGCCGCGCACTTCGCCTCGGCGCCGTCCGCCGCCGTCGACCGCCAGCCCGGCGCCGGGCACAACATCAGCCTCGGCTGGGCCGCCCGGACCTACCACCTGCGGGCGTTCTCGTTCTTCGAGGAATGCCTCGCACGCCGGTCCGCGGGCGCGTCCGTGACGCCTTGATGCCATGACGACCACACGGCCCGACGCCAGGGACACGGCGAAGAGGGCGAGGAGGGGCGGGAGGGGCAGGTGGGCCGCGGGCGGCGGGGGCCGTCGTACGCCCTTCCGGTCCCTGGCCGTGCGCAACTTCCGGCTCTTCGCGGCCGGCCAGGTCGTCTCGGTCGCGGGCACCTGGATGATGGTCACCGCCCAGGACTGGCTGGTGCTCTCCCTGACGGGGGACTCCGGCACGGCCCTGGGCACCGTGACCGCGCTCCAGTTCACCCCACTGCTGCTGTTCACGCTGTACGGCGGCCGGCTCGCCGACCGCCACGACAAGCGGCTGCTGCTCACCCTCGCCAACCTGGTCTCCGGCGTCCTCGCGCTGGCCCTCGCCGTGCTCGTCCTGGCGGGCTCCGCGCAGCTGTGGCAGCTGTATCTGTTCGCCCTGGGCCTCGGCACCGTCAACGCGGTCGAGGTGCCCACCCGGATGGCGTTCGTCGGCGAGATGGTCGGCCCCGAGCTGCTGCCCAACGCCTCCGCGCTCAGCGCCGCCTACTTCAACACCGCCCGCGTGGTGGGCCCCGCCCTCGCCGGACTGCTGATCAGCGCGGTCGGCGCGGGAACGGCCATGCTGCTCAACGCGGCCAGCTATCTCGCCACCGTGACCGGGCTGGGCCTGATGCGCCCGGGAGAACTCCTGCGCACGGCCCCGCCGGAGCGCGGCGTCAAGGTGGTCGACGGGCTGCGGTACGTGCGCGGGCACCCCGACCTGTTCGTGCCGTTGGCACTGGTCGCCGTGGTCGGCCTGTTCGGTTTCAACTTTCAGCTCACCCTGCCGCTGCTCGCCAAGACCGTCTTCCACTCGGGCGCGACCGCGTTCGGGCTGCTGACCACGGCGTTCGCCGCCGGTTCGCTGCTCGCCGCATTCGCCACCACGGCGCGCAGCGCCCGTCCGGCCGCTCTGACCGTCGCCGCCTCCGCACTCGCCTTCGGGCTCATCGAGACGGCGGCAGGCTGGTCGCCCACCTACGCGTGGGCGACCGTGCTGCTGTTTCTCACCGGCTTCGCCACCCTCTACTTCGCCCAGGCCGCCAACCACCGCATCCAGTTGGGCAGCGACGCCGCCTACCGCGGCCGGGTGATGGCGCTCTACACGCTCATCCTGCAAGGACTCACCCCACTCGGCGCCCTCCTCGTGGGCTGGCTCACCGTCCGTCACGGTGCGCGCTCCGGCCTGTACGTGGGAGGGCTCGCCTCGTCAGCGGCGGCGCTCGCGGTGCTGCTCTCGGGGCGGGCACGTCGATTCCTCCCCAGCCACCGGCCGGAACCGGCATTCCTCGGGCCCGGCCCTCTCCCTGAAAGGCAGCCCCATGAGTCCCCTGAGTGACGACACCCCGTGCAGTTGGCTCGACCGGCTCCCGGACCCGGTCCAGCTGCGCGCCATGACCCCCGACGCACGTGCCCGCACCATCGGCCACTGTCTGCGCCTCGAACTGCACGACCTGCTCGCGGTCCCGCCGGGGCACCGGCTCTCGCCCGGTCTGCCGCTGCGCGGTCAGGGCCTGGACACGCTCTACGCCCTGCACCTGGGGCGCCGGATCCGGCGCGCCCTCGACGCCGAGGTGCCCGCCGAGGTGCTGCGGGAGAGCACCGTCGGCGAACTGACCGCGTTGCTCGCCCGCTGACCGAACCGTCTTTCCTCTTGATCCACTTGAATGGGAGATCCGTACATGGAGCCCGCGATACCCATCGAACTGGGCGGCCGGCTGATGGAGCTGGCCGAACGCAAGGACATCGCCCGTGCCGGGCAGGACCCGCAGGCGACCGAACGACAGCACGCCAAGGGCAAGCTGACCGCTCACGAGCGCATCGAACTACTGCTGGACAAGGGCAGCTTCCAGGAGGTCGAACCGCTGCGCCGGCACCGGGCGACCGGCTTCGGCCTGGAGGCGAAGAAGCCCTACGGCGACGGTGTGATCACCGGCTGGGGCACGGTCGAGGGCCGTACGGTCTTCGTCTACGCCCATGACTTCCGTGTCTTCGGCGGTGCCCTGGGCGAGGCCCACGCCTGCAAGATCCACAAAATCATGGACATGGCCATCGCCGCCGGGGCGCCGCTGGTGTCGCTCAACGACGGCGCGGGCGCCCGCATTCAGGAGGGTGTCTCCGCGCTCGCCGGGTACGGCGGCATCTTCCAGCGCAACACCCGGGCCTCCGGTGTCATCCCGCAGATCAGCGTGATGCTCGGCCCGTGCGCGGGCGGCGCGGCGTACTCGCCCGCCCTGACCGACTTCATCTTCGCCGTCCGGGACATCTCGCAGATGTTCATCACCGGGCCCGACGTGGTCCGCGCGGTCACCGGCGAGGAGATCAGCCAGAACGGGCTCGGCGGCGCCGATGTGCACGGCGCTGTCTCCGGAGTGGCGCACTTCGTCCACGACGACGAGGAGAGCTGCCTCGCTGAGGTGCGCTATCTGCTGTCGCTGCTGCCGTCCAACAACCGCGAGCTGCCGCCGCGCCACGTCAGCGGCGACCCGGGCGACCGGTCCGGGGACGTGCTGCTCGACCTGGTGCCGCACGACGGCAACCGCTCGTACGACATGCGCGCGGTCGTCGAGGAACTCGTCGACGACGGTGACTACGTGGAGGTGCACGCGGGCTGGGCGCCGAACATCGTCTGCGCCCTGGCCCGGCTCGACGGTCACACCGTCGGCATCGTCGCCAACCAGCCGGCCGCCATGGCGGGTGTCCTGGACATCAAGGCGAGCGAGAAGGCCGCGCGGTTCGTGCAGTTCTGCGACTCCTTCAACATCCCGCTGGTCACGCTGGTCGACGTGCCCGGCTTCCTGCCGGGCGTGGACCAGGAGCACGAGGGCATCATCCGGCGCGGCGCCAAGCTGCTGTACGCGTACTGCAACGCGACCGTGCCGCGGGTCTCGGTGGTGCTGCGCAAGGCCTACGGCGGCGCGTACATCGTGATGGACTCCCGCTCCATCGGCGCCGACATCGCGCTGGCCTGGCCGACCAACGAGATCGCGGTCATGGGTGCCGAGGGGGCTGCCAACGTGGTCTTCCGGCGGGAGATCGCGGCCGCGGACGACCCCGACGCGATGCGTCAAGAGAAAATCGACCAGTACAAGGAGGAGCTGGTCCACCCTTACTACGCCGCCGAACGCGGGCTGGTCGACGACGTCATCGACCCGCGCGAGACCCGGGCGGTCCTGGCCCGTTCGCTCGCCATGCTCGCGGCCAAGCACGCCGAGCTGCCGCGCCGCAAGCACGGCAACCCGCCTCAGTGAGCAGGGAGGAAACCATGAGCATCCAGCGCCCCGCCCTTGTCCCCGTTCCCGATCCGGCCCCCGACCCCGGCCCCGTCCTCGAACCCGCGGCCGGTCCGCTTTTCCGGATCGAGCGCGGCTGCCCCTCCCCGGAGGAGCTGGCCGCGCTGACCGCGGTACTGATGGCCGTCACCGCGGGCCCCGGTGTCGCACCCGACGACACGGCCCGCAAGCACCAGGTCGTCGCCCTGTGGCGCCGCCCCGAACGCGTCACCGGCTTCGACGGCCCCCGCACCTGGCGAGCGGCGGCCTGACCCCCCGGGGATGGAACAGGGCGAAGGGGCCGGAGAGTTCACAGGAACTCTCCGGCCCCTTGGGCTTGTCGGGTGTCGGGGAATCCGCGGACCGGTTGTGGTTGCTCGCAGTTCCCCGCGCCCCTGGTGGGGCCCGACCTCAGCGTTCGAGATCCCCGTGCTGGGCCGGATCCCGGAGCATGGAACGCAACCCCGGTTCCATCTCCACAAGACGCTCAACCGCATCCGGGGCGTACAGATAGGCGGTGGGCACGGCGCGAAGAGCGACGGGCCGATCTCCGGCCCCGGCCAGCGCCACCGCCGCGATGTGGGTGGAACACAGGGGCAGGTTGCCCACCACCCACCCCGTCGGCCGCTCGGCCAGCCCCGCCTCACCGAGGTAGTCGAGGTCGGCCCCCCGGGTCAGCCCGGTGCCCAGCCCCTTCAGGTACGCCTCCTTCCGTGTCCACAGGCGGCCGAAGGCCATGGTCCGTTCGTGCTCGGGAATCTTCTCGAGCTCCTCACGCTCGGCCGGATGCAGTGCCGGCAGACACGCCTCGGCGGTCTGGGGCGACGGCAGCCGCTGGACGTCGGCGCCCACCCGTGACTCCGCCACCACCACGATCGCCAGGCCGTGGCTGTGCGAGAGCGAGAACTGGGGGGCGCCGCCGGGCACGCCGAGCACCACGGGCCGGCCGTGGCGTTCACCGTTGCCGTTGTACCGCTCGCCGGCGAGGTTGAGCCGGCTCGGTTCGATGCCTGTGTAACCGGCGAGGACCCGGCGCAGTCCCACGTGCGCCGCGGCGTACATCTGGCGGTCGTCGGGCCGCCGATAGGAGTCGGCCCGACCTCTCTCGTAGGCGTCGAGCTCGTCGTACGGGACGTCACGCGGAGAGTCGGGCGGCGGCAGCAGCCACACGTCCAACTCCCCTCGCGCTACGGCGAGCCGGCGCACCGTCGGGGTCAACGGCGGCCCTCCGCGTGAGCCTTGGCATGGTTCAGCGTGGCCAGGCTGTTGGTGGACAGGGCGGTGTGGACGTACTCGCGCGCGTCGGCGACCGTGGCGGAGTCACCGAGGATGCGGGCGATGTTGTCCGTGTTGAGGGTGACGGTGTGCTGGGAGGTCGCCGCGACGCCCTGGTCGGTGTCGGTGAACGTCCAGTGGCCCGTGTGCAGGGTCATCAGGGCGGGCAGGGTGACCTGCTTGTAGGCGATGCGCTGGTGGGGGAAGGTCACCCGGTAGGACTTGGTGGTGTGGACGGAGCCGTCCTTGGCCCGGGTGTCCATCTCCAGGGTCTGGAGCCCCACGGTGTCCTCTTCCAGACGGACCGTGGCGACGTGCGGCAGACGCTCCGACCACAGGTTCGCCTCGTTGATGAAGGCGTACACGTCCTTCGCCGAACCGTCGACGTGGACGGTGTCCTCGAACGAGAACGTCAACTCGGCGTCGGTGTATTCACGTTCCGCGTTCTCCTTCAGCGCCGCGAGTTGCGCGACGGCGCTCCGGTCGATCTCGGCGCCGATTCGGTCCAGGGCCCCGGGGTCGTCGTCGGCGGCCCGGAACTCGTGCAGCAGCCGTACTCGGGACGCGTTCTCCCCGAGCGGTTCGACGAGCCAGGCGCCACCGAGACCGGCGACGGGGGCCGCGGTGACCAGGTGCTGGAAGTTGACCCGCAGCTTGGCGGGTTCGACGATCCGGCGCAGCGGACGGCAGTGCGGTTCGCCCGCCGCGGTCGGTGCGGTCTCCCAGATCGTCAGCCGCTCCTCGCCCTCGGGAGCCTCCTCGTACTCGACGTGGATGATCGAGGGGAAGATCCGCGGCCAGTTCGCCACCTCGGCGATCAGCCGATGGACGGTGTCCGCCGGGACCGCGATGTTGATCTCGTGCGCGACTTGGCGCATGCCCGGGTGTTCCATGCGTGCTGTCTCCTCGTCCTGGTGGGGCGCGCGGGGGCGGGACGGGAACGGGAACGTGACGGACAGAAAAGCCGCTGCCGGGTGGGGGATTCCCGGCAGCGGCCAGCCAGTGGGGATGGGAACGCGCCCGTGCGTCCGCGTCCGTGCGCGATCTGTCATACGTGCTTCTGTTGGGCGTGCCTCGACTGCGGGTGTTTCACGTGAAACAACGTGCGGACCCGGTGGCGGGCCGGCCGCCGCCCGACCGGTCGGCCCGCCACCGGGTGGCTCACTCGCCCGCGGCGCGGGTGTGGACGACCTGGTAGGTGTTCTCGTCCTGCCAGGTCTGGAGCGCGGCGACGCGGGCGTCGACCTTCTGGCGCTCCGGGGTGCGCTCGCCCTGCGGCACGGAGCGGAAGGCGTCGTACGCCTCCTTGCTGTCCCACTGGGAGTAGACGACGACGAACTTGCCCTCGATGCCGCGGGCACGCAGGCCGCGCAGCACCGTGTGGGTGCGGTACCCGGGGACGTCGACCAGCCACGCCTGGGACTCGCCCAGGGCGTCGATCAGGTCCTCCTGGTTCTCCGGCAGCACGCCGAAGAGCTCGATGGCCGTGTAGTCGTCGCGGGACGGAGAGATCTCGGTGACGCCGCCCAGCTCCGGCTTCTGCTGAGTGAAGGCGATCTCGTTCTGGAGCAGACGGATCGAGGTGGTGATCTCACCGAAGAGCGGGAGGGTGCGGTGCTTGAACTCCTCACCGGCGTAACGGCTCTCCAGGTCCTCGGTGCTGCGCCACTGGATGAAGTTGGCCGTTCCCGGCTTGTCCTGCCCGGCGTGGACCGTGCTGGATATCCAGCCCTCGTAGGCCGCCGTGTCGACGATCTGGCGCATCGCGGCGAGCAGCTTGACCTGCTTCTCGGCGGCGTCGGTCGAGAACAGGTTGAGAACGGTCAGGTGCTGACCATCGGCTGCGATCTTCGGCATTCTCTCGTCTCTTCCGTTCGAGGAAATGGGAGTGCGAATGAAGGTGCGGGTGGAGGTGCGAATGGAGCTACGAATGCAGCATGGCAAGAAGATCTGCCCATGTGAAAGGGTCGGCACTTCAGGACTACCGGCTCATTTGTCAATTGTTTGAGTGCGGTGTCAGATCTTTCTCAACTTCGTCAGGGCTGTGAAAAGCGGCCTTGGTTGACGATTGGCGCGGGCGCCATGCTCGGGTAATGCAGCCAGGCCCGGAAGTATTAGAGATATCCACTCTCCTTGACCGGTACCTCATCGGTCTCGACGACGACGAACTCGACGACGCGTGGGCGCGGGGGCTCTTCACGAAGGACGCCCTGGTCGAGTTCCCCATGAGCCGGCACGAGGGCCTCGACGGGCTCGCCGGCTACCACCGTGACGCGCTGGCGGCCTTCGCCGCCACCCAGCACCTCGGTTCGCCCGCGGTCGTCGACCTCGACGACGCCGGGGAACGGGCCGTGCTGCGCGCCAACCTCGTCTCGACGCATGCGCACCACCCCGACGCGGCGGACGAGCCCCTGTTCCAGGTCGGCACCCTCGCGACCGGCGAAGCCCGCCGCGCCGCGGAGGGCTGGCGGCTCTCCTCCCTGACCTTCCGCGTGCTGTGGACCCGCGGCACCCCGCCCCGACCCCGGGAGCCCCAATGACGACGCTGGCGGCGGCCAGTCCCCAGGACATGAAACTCGCGATCATGCTTGCCGACATCGGCGTGGTGCTCGTGGCCGGCGCCGCACTCGGCCGGCTCGCGCAGAAGCTGCGTCAGCCGATGGTGGTCGGCGAGATCACCGCGGGCATCCTGCTCGGCCCGAGCGTCCTCGGCCTGCTGCCGGGGCACCTCACCGAGCGCCTCTTCCCCGCCGACGTAAGGCCGTTGCTGTCCGCGGTCTCCCAGGTCGGTCTGATCCTGTTCATGTTCGTGGTCGGCTGGGAGTTCGAGAAGCGCCTGATCAGGCCGCACGCCCGGCTCGCCGCGGGCGTCTCGCTCTCGTCGATCGCGATGGCCTTCGGCCTGGGTGTGGCGCTGGCCCCGTTCCTGTACGACGAGCACTCCACGGTGGCCGGACACCACATCTCCTTCGTCGCGTTCGCCACCTTCATCGGTACCGCGATGTCGGTGACCGCCTTCCCCGTGCTGGCGCGGATCCTCACCGAGAACAAGCTCCTGGACACCCGGGCCGGTTCGCTCTCGCTGGCCAGCGCCGCCATCGACGACCTGCTCGCCTGGTGTCTGCTGGCCTATGTCTCGGCCCTGGTCACGGCGAACGGGAACTACTCCGACCTCGCCCGCATCGGCCTCTACAGCGTGCTCTACGTGGCCGGGATGCTGCTGGTCGTACGGCCGCTGGTGGCCCGGCTGGTGTGGCGCTGGGCGGCCACCGAGCGCTGGTCGGCGCTGCTCGCGGTGCTGTGCGCGGGCGCCCTGACCTCGGCCTGGCTGACCACCTGGATCGGCATCCACGCCATCTTCGGGGCCTTCCTGTTCGGTTTCGTGATGCCCCGTGAGCCCGCCATGGTCCTCGCGGAGCATCTGCGCAAGCCCATGGACCACGTCAGCGTCGTGCTGCTCCCGGTCTTCTTCATCGTCACCGGGCTCGGCGTGGACCTCGGTTCGCTCACCGCCGGTGACTGCGTCGCGCTGGTCGCGATCATCGTCGTGGCCTGCGCCGGCAAGCTGGTCGGCGCCATCCTTCCGGCGCGGCTGGCCGGGTTCTCCTGGCGTGAGTCGAAGGACCTGGGGCTGCTGATGAACACCCGGGGGCTGACCGAACTCATCATCCTCAACGCGGCCGTCAGCCTGGGGGTGCTCGACACCCGGATGTTCACCATGCTCGTGATCATGGCGCTCGTCACGACGGCGATGGCGGGTCCGCTGCTGTCCAGGCGCCGTCCGGTGCCGGCCGTCGTGCCCGAGCCGTCCGAGCCGTCCGAGGCCCCGGCTTCGCGCGCCGCCTGATCAGGAACGCCCCCGGCACCCCCGTAACTCCGCACCCCCGAACCCGGTACCACCGAACCGCGTGACCGCGTGACCGCGTGACCGCGTGACCGCGTAACTCCGAAACCCCGTATCCGAGAACGAGAGGGCTGTCGTGATCCCCGTTTCGCAAGCCATCCCCGAGCAGCTCGGTCCGGTCGACGGCCGCGCGCTGCGCACCGTGTGCGGACACTTCGCCACCGGTGTCACGGTCATCACCTCGGGCAGCGGCGACAACGCCACGGGCGCCACGGTGAACTCCTTCACCTCGGTCTCCCTGGACCCGGCGCTGGTGCTCATCTGCCTGCACGACGACTCCCGGCTGCTGCCCGTGGTCCAGGAGTCCGGCGGCTTCGTCGTGAACTTCCTGACGCAGCGGCAGGAGCCCGTGGCCTGGGCTTTCGCCGGTCGGCGGACCGCCCGGATCGAGGAGGTGCCGCACCACAGGTCCGTCCTCGACCTGCCGGTGCTCAGCGAGGCGCTCGCGCATCTCGAGTGCCGGCTGGTCACCGAGTACGACGGCGGCGACCACACCATCCTGCTGGGCGAGGTCGTCGGTCTGCGCGCGCCCTCCGAAGCCGAACAGGAGGACCCGCTGATCTTCTTCCAGGGCTCCATGCGGACACCGGCATGGAGCTGAGGGACTCACCAGGTTCAGTGACGGGCCGAGGCCTGCTCCTCCGCCTCGTCGAACGCCTGCCGCGCCTGCTCCACCAGCGGCAGGTGGCCGGTCGACCAGTCGAAGAGAGAGGCGAACAACGGGGCCAGGGTCCGTCCCAGGTCGCTGATCTCGTACTCCACGCGGGGCGGCACCTCCGGGTAGTACGTGCGGATCACCAGCCCGTCCCGCTCCAGCTGGCGCAGTCGCTGCGTCAGCACCTTCGGCGTGATGGTGCCGATGTTGCGGTGCAGTTCCACGAAGCGCTGGGTGCCGAAGGCGTTCAGCGTCCACAGGATCGGCGTGGTCCAGCGGCTGAACACGATGTCGAGGACCGGGGCGATCGGGCACGCCTGCTGGGAGCCGGCGCCGGCCGCGTGCGCGGCTTCGGGGCTGGTCATGACCGGCATGCCGGTCGCGTCGGCGGCGCCGCTCGCGGCCCTGCGGCCCTGCGTGGCTGTGTCCTTCATTCCGACCATCACCTTCCGGAAGTCACTTTCCTCTAGGTACCTACTATACCCAGGATGCTAGCTTCCAAGAAGCCAGCAAAGCCAGTACCTCCCTGTACGTCCCCGTCCGAGAATCCTCATGCTCCTAGGGAGTGACATGTCCATCCAAGAGTCCACCCACAGCCCCGCCCAGGTGGCGGGCGAGTCCGGGCCGGCCCGCCGCCCCGGCCTCATCCTGGCCTTCCTCTGCCTGGCCGGCTTCATGACCTTCCTCGACGTGTCGATCGTGAACGTCGCCCTGCCGACCATCGAGGACGAGCTCAACATCTCCACCACCGCTCTCCAGTACGTGGTCACCACCTACGGCATGCTTCTCGGTGGTTTCCTGCTGCTGACCGGCCGGCTCGCCGACACCCTCGGCCGCCGCCGGATGCTGCAGACCGGCCTGCTCCTGTTCGCCGGTTCCTCGCTGCTCGCCGGGGTCTCGCAGAACGCCGCGATGCTGATCGGCGCCCGCGGTGCCCAGGGCCTGGGGGCCGCGTTCATCGCCACCGCCGCGCTCAGCCTGCTGACCAACAACTTCGAAGAGGGCCCGGCCCGCAACAAGGCGCTCGGTGCCTGGGGCGCGCTCAGCGGTCTCGCCGCCGTCGCCGGTGTCACCCTCGGCGGTCTGCTCACCGACGGGCCCGGCTGGCGCTGGATCTTCTTCATCAACGTCCCGATCGGCGTCATCGGCGCCCTGGTCGCCCCGATGGTCGTCGGCGAGAGCCGCTCCGCCCAGCGCAGCAAGTCCTTCGACGTCGCCGGTGCGGTCACCCTCACCGCCGGCCTGGTCCTGCTGATCTTCACCCTCGGCCAGACCGTCTCCGACTCCAACGTCCCCACCGGCCGGGTCATCGGCGGATTCATCCTCTCCGCGATCCTGCTCGTCTCCTTCGTCGTCATCGAGCGCCGCGCCAAGGAGCCGCTGATGCCGCTCGGCATCTTCCGCCGCCCCTCGCTGCGCGCCGCCAACGGCATCGCCATCCTGCTGCTCGGCACCTGCGTCACCCTGTTCTTCTTCGCCAGCCTCTTCATGCAGCAGGTCCTCGACTACTCCGCCGTAAAGACCGGCTTCGCGTACGTGCCGCTCGCGGTGCTCACCGCCGTCGGCGCCGGCGTCGCCTCCCAGGTCGTCACCAAGGTCGCCGCCAAGCCCGTCCTGCTGGTCGGCCTCGCGCTCGCCGCGACCGGCATGATGCTGCTGTGGCGTGCCCCGTCCGACGCCTCCTACCTGACGGACGTGCTGCCCGCCTTCGTCCTGATGGGCCTCGGCCTCGGAATGTCCTTCGTCCCGCTGCAGGTCTCCGCGTTCGCGGGAATCGAGGAGCGTGAGTCGGGTCTGGCCGCCGGTCTCATCAACACCGCCCAGGAAGTCGGCGGCGCGCTCGGCCTCGCGGTCGCGGCGACCTACGCCTTCCGCCGGGTCGACGAGCTGACGGCCAAGGCCCACGGTGTTCCCGCCCTGGTCCAGGAGGCCCGTACGACCGTCTTCCACGACGCGTTCCTCGTGGGCGCCTGCTTCGCCGCGGCCGCCTTCGTGGTGACCCTGGTGCTGCTGCCGTTCACCAAGTCCTCCGAGCAGTCCGCGGCCGTCCCCGCGCACGCCTGACGGAAGACCAGAGACCGAAGTCGGACGACGGAAGAACGGACCCGGCCATGTCCAAGCCCCTGCCCCTGTCCGCCGCGGCGGAGGAGTTCCTCGCCGAGAACGCCCTATGCACCCTCACCACCCTTCGCCCGGACGGCACGCCGCACGTCGCGCCCGTACGGTTCACCTGGGACGGTGAGGCGGGCCTGGCCCGGGTGATGACCACGGTGCACCGCCGCAAGTCCCGCAACCTGTTAGCCAGGGCCGGCGGCCGGGCCGCCGTGTGCCAGCTGGTCGGCCCCCGCTGGATCACCCTGGAGGGCCCGGCCACCGTCTCCACCGACCCGTCCCGGGTGGTGGAGGGGATGCGCCGCTACGCCAAGCGGTACTGGTCCCAGCCGCCGCAGCCCCCGGGCCTCGCGGTCATCGAGATCGCGGTCGACCGCGTGATGGGCCTGTACTGAACGGCCTGTACCGAACTCCCGGGGCGCATACGGGGCGAGAGGGTGCCGGAAGACACTTCCGGCACCCTCTCGCATGCTCCGCCTGTACCTGCCCAGTACTCGTCACCCCGTACTGCCCAGTAGCTGCAAGGCCTCTGACGAACTTGTCAGAACTTGTCAGAGTTCTGTATCGACGGCCATTCAGCTTCCCGGGAGCCCTCGGAATACTGGAGAAAACGCCAGCGGGAGAGGGAATATGGACGCCTTCAATGCCGATGTGATCGTTGCCGGAGCGGGACCCTCGGGCCTCATGCTCGCGGGAGAACTGCGCCTGTCGGGTCTCTCGGTCATCGTGCTCGACCGGCTGGAACAGCCGATGCAGCAGTCCCGTGCGCTGGGATTCTCCGCCCGTACGATCGAGGAATTCGGCCAGCGCGGACTTCTCGAGGATTTCGGTCCGCTGGAGACCATACCCGGCGGCCATTTCGGTGGACTCCCCATCGACTACCGTATTGTCGAGGGCGGCAATTTCGGTGTCCGCGGTGTTCCGCAGTCGCGCACCGAGGCCATCATCAACAAGTGGGCCGTGGGTCTGGGCGCCGACGTCCGCCGGGGCCACGAGGTCATCGGCCTGACGCAGGACGAGAACGGGGTCCAGGTCGAGGTCGCGGGCCCCGAGGGCGTCGAGACACTGCGCGCCGCGTACGTCGTCGGCTGTGACGGCGCCCGCTCCACCGTCCGCCATCTGGCCGGGATCGACTTCCCCGGCGTCAGCGCCACCATCGAGATGAAGATGGCGGACGTCGCCGGAGTCCAGCTGCGGCTGCGCCCCACCGGTGAGGTCGGCGAGGCCGGCATGGTCGTGGTCCTGCCGCTCGGCCCGGGCGCCACCCGCGTGGTGGTCTTCGAGCGTGGCGCCGGTGTCCGCCCCACCCAGGAGCCGCCCACCTTCGAGGAGGTGGCCGCCGCCTTCCAGCGGGTGACCGGTGAGGACATCAGCGGTGCCAAGCAGCTGTGGACCAGCTACTTCACCGACGCCAGCCGGCACGCCGCCGAGTACCGCAAGGGCCGGGTCTTCCTCGCGGGCGACGCCGCCCACATCCACCTGCCGATCGGCGCCCAGGGCATCAGCGCGGGCGTCGGCGACGTGGTCAACCTCGGCTGGAAGCTCGCCGCCGCGGTCAAGGGGCACGCCCCGGAGGGCCTGCTCGACACCTACCACTCCGAGCGCCACCCGGTCGGCGCCCGCATCGTCTACAACACCCTGGTCCAGCGCACCCTCTACCTCGGCGGTCCCGAAGCCCAGCCGCTGCGCGACCTGTTCGCCGAACTGGTCCGGATCGAGGACGTACGACGTCACCTCGTCGGCCTGGTCACCGGCCTGGACATCACCTACGGCGCCGTCGAGGGCGGTCACCCGCTGCTCGGCCGCCGGCTGCCCGACCAGGATCTGCTGGTCGGCGACGAGAAGACCACCACGTACGACCTGCTGCACCAGGGCCGCCCGGTCCTCCTCGACCTGCACGACAACGCGGCGCTGCGCGAGGCCGCGGCCGCCTGGTCCGACCGTGTCGACGTCGTCACCGCCACCCGACCCGACGCCTCCGCCCCGGCCGCCGACCTCCTCGTACGCCCCGACGGCTACATCGCCTGGGTCGGCGCCGACGGTTCCACGGACGGCCTGACCGACGCGCTCGCCCAGTGGTTCGGCGAGCCCGGCACCGCCGCCTGAATCCCCCGGTCGACCCGACCTGTCGACCCGGCCCGTTGATCCGAATCCCTCCTGTAGGACGCGCGCCACCCATCCGACCCGTCCGTGAAACGAGAAAGAGGAGTGCGGTCTTGCCCACCAAGGCTGAGGAAGCGAAGAAGGCCGACAAGGCCGCCGAGTGGACCGAATGCGACGTAGCCATCCTGGGGTCGGGCCTCGCGGGCTCGATCATGGGAGCGATCCTGGCCCGTCAGGGCGCGAACGTGGTGCTCATCGACGCCGGTCAGCACCCCAGGTTCGCCGTCGGCGAGTCCCAGAACCCGCAGCTCGTCGAATGGCTGCACATTCTGGCCGTGCGCTATGACGTCCCCGAGATCAAGCACATGCTGGACGTGAAGGCGGTGACCGAGCACATCGGTCCGACGCACGGCCGCAAGCAGAGCTTCGGCTTCGTCACGCACCGGCCGAACCGCGAGCCGGACCCGCACGAGGCGACGATGTTCGTCATCCCGAAGATGCTCACCGAGGCGGTACACCTCTTCCGCCAGGACACGGACTCGCACTACCTGAACGTCGCCGCCAAGTACGGCTGCACACTCCGCCAGAACTGGTTCGCCACCGACCTCGACGTCGACGACGACGGTGTCACCATCACCGGCAGGAACGGCGAGGTCTTCCGGGCCAAGTACCTGATCGACGCGAGCGGATTCCGCTCCCCGCTCGCGCAGAAGTTCGACCTGCGCGAGAACCCGCCCCGGCACAAGCACCACGCGCGCTCACTGTTCACGCACTACGTGGGCATCAAGCCGTACGACGACGTGTGCAACTACCCGGAGGCGCTGCGCCCGCCCGCAGAGTCGCCCTTCCACGGCGGCACCCTGCACCACCTCATCGAGCGGGGCTGGTTCTGGATCATCCCGTTCGACAACTACAAGGACTCCAAGAACCCGGCCTGCAGTGTCGGCCTGACCTTCGACGAGCGGCTGTACCCCAAGCCGAAGGACATGACGCCGGACCAGGAGTTCAACCACTACCTCGACCTGTACCCGGCGGTGAAGCGGCAGTTCGAGGGCGCCAAGCGGATCCGCGAGTGGGTCTCCACCGACCGCCTCCAGTACTCCTCCAAGCGCACCATCGGCGCCCGCTGGTGCCTGATGTCGCACGCGGCCGGCTTCATCGACCCGCTGTACTCACGCGGTCTGTCCAACACCTTCGAGGTGGTCGACGCCCTCGCCTACCGGATCCTGGACGCCCTGCGCGAGAACGACTTCACCGAGGAGCGCTTCGAGTACGTGGAGCGCCTGGAGCAGGGGCTCCTGGAGTACAACGACAAGATCGTCAACAGCTCGTACATCGCCTTCAGCCACTTCCGGCTGTGGAACGCCGTGTTCCGGGTGTGGGCCTGCTTCACCACGCCGGCCACCATGCGCCAGATCATGGCGCGCCAGAACTTCCAGCTCGACGGTGACGACCGGCACTTCAAGGAGATGGAGAAGGCGCCCTACACCGGCCTGTGGTGGCCGGACAGCCACGCCTTCAAGGTCCTCTTCGACACCACCGCCGAGACCTGCGAGCGGTACGAGGCGGGCGAGATCGACGGTGACAAGGCCGCGGACATCGTCTTCGAGGCGATCCGCGACTGCGAGTCCGTCAACACGCCCTTCGGCTGGAAGGGCCCCGAGGACCTCCGGTTCTTCCGGGCCACCACCCCCACGATGATGAAGTTCATGTGGTGGGCCAGCACCTCCGGCCCCAAGGAGATGCGCGACCTCGGCCGCTCGATGCTGGCCGGCGTAGTCAAACAGGGGGTGCGCGGCCGCAAGGTGTCCTGACCTCGGCCCCCTCGAAGGCCGCGCCTTTGAGGCCTCATCTCTGAGACCTCATCTCTAAGGCCCCGCCTCTAAGGCCCCGCCTCGAAGGCGGCGCCCCCCGGGCCCGACTCCCGGGCCCGACTTCACAGAGCCACTTCCCCCCCCGGATCCGGCGCCGGGCCCACCTTCCCCCAGTGGGTCCGGCGCCGGCCCCCTTGCTCCTCGCTCCTCTCCTTACGTCTCCCCCCACTGATTTCCACCTACATCCACCGTTTCCTGGAACCTTGGGATATCCGTGATCACTCGTAGAGCACTGATCGGTGCGGGAACCGCCGCCGTCGGCCTGGCCGTCCTGCCCAACACCCCCGTCTCCGCGGGCTCCTCCGCCCCCTGGAGCAGCCTCGCCGGCAAGCTCCAGGGGCAGCTGGTGCTGCCCACCGACTCCGGCTACGGCGTGGCTAAGCAGCTGGAACTCGGCCAGTTCGACTCGGTCAACCCGCAGGCCGTCGCGTACTGCGTCAGCTCCTCCGACGTCTCCGTCGCGCTGCGCTTCGCCCAGGACAACGGACTGCCGTCCGCGGTCCGCAGCGGTGGCCACAGCTTCGGCGGCTACTCGACCACGCCCGGCCTGATCATCGACGTGTCGCGGCTCAACGCGATCACCGTCGGCAGCGGCACCGTCGACATCGGTCCCGGCGCCAAGAACGTCGAGATACTCAACGCGCTCGCCCCGCACAACCTGGTGGTCAGCGAGGGCGGCTGCCCCACCGTGTCGGCCGGCGGCTTCCTCCAGGGCGGCGGCTTCGGCTTCCTGACCCGCCCGACCGGCATGGCCTGCGACGCGATCACCTCGGCCGAGGTGGTCCTCGCCGACGGCTGCGTGGTGACCGCCTCGCCGACCAGCCACCCCGACCTCTTCTGGGCGATCCGCGGCGGCGGTGGCGGCAACTTCGGCGTCGTCACCCGCTTCACGGTCACCCCGCACGAGGGCGACCAGATGGCCATCAGCAACCTGATCTTCCCGTACGACCGCGCGGCCGACGTGCTGCACGGCGTGGGCCAGTGGCTGGTGGACGCCCCCCGCACCATCGGCGGCGGCGCCTACCTCGTCCAGGCCGACGCGGCGCCCGGCACCGTACCGGCGCTCAACGTCTTCCTCGCCTCCCGCGGCACCCCGGCCGAACTGGCCGCGGAGGCGGCGCGGCTGCTGTCGCTGACCGGCGCGGTGACAGCCCGTCAGGACGCGGTCATGACGTACCAGCAGGTCATGATGATGATCTTCGGTTGCAGCACGTTGACCCAGGACCAGTGCCAGCGCGCCGGGAAGTCGCCGAGCGGGGTGCTCGCCCGGCCGGCCTTCGGTCTGGAGCGGACCAGGCTGGGCAGCGCGCCCTACGCGCAGAGCGACTGGGCGAACGTGGTGACGGCCTTCGACGCCGACCGCAAGGCCGGGCAGGCCCGGTACCTCGACTTCCACTTCTTCGGGGGCGCGGCCAACGACCCGGCCCGCACCGACACGGCGTACGTGCACCGTGACTCGCTCTTCTCCGTCAACTACCGGGTCCTGATCAACGACCCGGCCCAGGTCACCGCCGAGGCCAAGGCCGTCGCCACGAGCTGGGTGGACCACGGGTTCGACACCGTCGACCCGCTGTCCAACGGCGAGACGTACCAGAACTGGATGGACGCGGAGCTGCCGAACTGGCGGCAGTCGTACTACGCCGAGAACTACGCGCGGCTGAAGGTCGTGAAGGCGAAGTACGACCCGTACCGCTACTTCAAGTTCGCCCAGGGCATCGGAGCCTGACGCTTCGTGAACCCGGACATTTCATGAACCCGGACATGCGGAAGGGCCGCCGGATCGATGTCCGGCGGCCCGCCCGCTCGATCGTCCGCCGCGTCGCCCCGTCAGGGACGACGTCCGTACCAGCCCACCAGCTTGTCGATGTCGGGAGCGTCCTCGTGCACCTCCACCACCGGGCCGAACGGCACCTGGCCGCCGCGGGGTTCCGCGGGCACGGCCCGGCGCATGTTGGCCAGCGGCGCGGCGAGCATCTCCGGGTCCCACTCGGGGCTCTGACCGGTCGCCTTCGCCAGGTCCCAGGCGTGCAGCACGAACTCGTTGGTGTAGATCACCGAGGCGACCACCCCGGGAACCGGGCCCCAGGGCAGGCCGATCTGGCGGCCCAGTACGGCCGGGTCCGACCACACCGCGTCGAACTCCTTCGTCGCCTCCGCCCAGGCCTTGGCCCAGTCGCCGTCGGCGACGTCCTGGGCGAAGTGCGGAACGCTCATGAAGGAGCCGCCCGCACCCATGACGGCGACCCGGCGCAGCACGGACACCACGTGGTTGGCCATGTCACGGACCGAGTAGTCGGGACACGGGGTGACGGTGTCGTACTGCTCGGGGCGCAGCTCGGCGAGCGTACGTCCGGTGAGCTCGACGGCCTTGAACAGACCTCCACGGGGGTCGGTGGGCGGGTTGGCGGGGGGATTGGTGCTGTCAGCCATGTCTTGAGTCATGTCTTCATCGTCGAGGTCAAACAGGTCATCTTGTGGCCTATTACTGAAGCCTCATCAGATCTTGCTGAAAATAGATGTATTGGCTCAAAGCGTCTCAAAATCTCGAATCACAAAATCTCGAATCTCGACATCGCGGATCTCGGCATGTCAGATCTCGACACCTCGGAGGGGGCCGGTTGCTGTGAAGGCTGACCGTCTGGTGGCGACCCTGCTGCTGCTCCAGGCGCGCGGGCGGGTGACCGTGCGCGAGGTGGCCCAGGAGCTGGAGGTGTCGGAGCGCACCGCGCGCCGTGACCTGGAGGCCCTCACCACCGCCGGTGTCCCCGTCTACTCGCAGCGCGGGCGGGGCGGCGGCTGGAGCCTGGTCGGCGGCGCCCGCACCGATCTGACCGGCTTCACCTCGCGGGAGATCGGGGCGTTGTTCCTGGCCGCGGGCCCGTTGTCGGCCTCGCCCGAACTGCGGGCCGCGTTACGGAAGTTGATGCGTGCGGTGCCCGCGCCCATGCGGCCGCACGCCGAGGCGGCCGCCAAGGCCATCCTCATCGACGGTGTCGACTGGTCGCGTACGGCGGGTGGCAGCGGCCCCCACCAGCACACCCTGGAGCGGGCGGTGCTCGACGGCGAACAGGTCCGGCTCGGCTACGCCCATCCCGACCGGGCTCCCGGCGAGCGCACGGTGCACCCGCTCGGCCTGGTCTCGAAGGCCGGCCGCTGGTACCTCGTCGCCGGGACCGAGGAGGGGCTGCGCACCTTCAGGCTCAGCCGGGTCACCTCCGCGACCCGGACCGGTGAGCCGGTGCGGCGCCCGGAGGGTTTCGACCTGGCCGCCGCCTGGCGGGAGCTGGCCGCCGAGGTGGAACAGCGGCTGACCGCGGCGACCGTGCGGGCGCGGGCCGACCGCGACGCCCTGCCGGTGCTGCGGCAACTGCTGGGCGGGCGGCTGCGGACGGGCGAGGCCCAGATCGACGGCCGGGTCGAGTTCACGGCCGACGGTCCTTCGGTGGAGGTGCTCGCCGCGCGACTGGCCGGTCTCGGCAGCCGCGTCGAGGTGCTCGATCCGCCGGAGGCGCGGGAATCGCTCGTACGGCTGGGCCGCTCGCTCACCGCGGTGTACGGCGGGCGCGAGGAAGAGGCCCGCTTGGATAGCAACTTTCCTGTAGGTACCTACTATGCGGAGGATGCTAGCGTCCCTGTCATGGCCGCCAACCACGGATGACCGGCGGATTTCCCACACCGTCCCCCATACCGCCCCCCACGCCACGCCCCATGCCACGCCCCACGACATGCCCCACACCAATGAAGCCGATGACTGTTGATTACTGGTTCGGATTAACGCACTAGGGAGTTGTTTGTGATGATTGTCGTCACTGGAGCCACCGGAAATGTCGGACGTCCGCTGATCGAGGCGCTCGCCGAGGCGGGGGAGCAGGTCGTGGCGGTCTCGCGCCGCCCGCTGCCCTCCCCGGCGGACGGTGTCCGCCACGCCCAGGCCGACCTCGGCAGCGCCGAGAGCATGCGGCCGGTGCTCGAAGGCGCCGACGCCTTCTTCATCCTGCTCGCCGGCGAACTGCTCGGTTACGGCGAGGCCGCGACCGAGCTGCTGGCCGCCGCCAGGGACGCCGGCGTCAAGCGGGTCGTCCTGCTCTCCTCGCAGATCAACGCCACCCGCCCCGACGCCGCCTCGCACGGCAGGCTGCGCGAGTTCGAGGAGGCCGTACGCGGCTCGGGCCTTGACTTCACGATCCTGCGCGCGGGCGGATTCGCCTCCAACGCCTTCGCCTGGGCCGAGTCGGTCCGCGCCGACCGTACGGTCTTCGCCCCGTTCGGTGACGTGGCCCTGCCGGTCGTCGACCCCGCGGACATCGCCGCGGTCGCCGCGGTCGTCCTGCGCGCGGACGGCCATGCCGGTCGTACGTACGAGGTGACCGGCCCCGAAGCGGTCAGCCCGCGTGCGCAGGCGAAGGTGATCGCCGAGGCCATCGGTGAGGAAGTGACCTTCGTGGAACTGACCCGCGAGGCCGCCCACACCCATATGGCCCAGTTCATGCCCGAGGACGTCATCCCCGGCACTCTGGACATCCTCGGCGCCCCCCTCCCCGCCGAACAGCGGGTCAGCCCCGATGTGGAGAAGGTCCTGGGCCGCCCGGCCACCCCCTTCTCCGGCTGGGTGGGCCGCAGCCTCCCGGCGTTCAAGTAGCCCGCCCGGCTCGCTCGGCCCGCTCGTCCCCCGGTACCGCCGCCGGATGCCCGCTGTGATCCATCCCCCGCGGCAGTGGGCATTCGGCGGCCCATACGGACGGCCCCGCAGGTCACGAACCTGCGGGGCCGTCTCGTCGTGGGGGCGTACCGGGGCAGGGACTCGTTCGGCCCTCCCCCGGAGGGGCTACGCGGCGAAGCGCTCGGCGAACTCCTTGGCCTTCGTGACCGCCTCGTCGACGGCCTTGGCGCGGGAGGCCTCGTACAGGGGGATCAGGTCGGCCATCGCCGGGTTGTGCGGCGCCATCGTGAGCTCCGGGACGATGACGTGGAGGTCCAGGGCGAGGGTGTCGCGCAGGATCGCCTCCAGGTAGTTCTGGACGTACTCGTAACCCTCGCGCGGGGTGCCCGGCGCGTAGGAGCCGCCGCGGCTGGCGACGACCGTGACCGGGGTGCCCTTGACCTTCGAGTCCTCGCTCATGGCGGTACGGCCGATGAGGATCACCTGGTCCAGCCAGGCCTTGAGGGTCGAGGGGATCGTGAAGTTGTACATGGGCGCGCCGATCAGGATCGCGTCCGCCTGCTCCAGTTCCTCTATGAACGTCAGGCGCTCGGCGAAGGCGGCGGCCTGCTCGGGGGTGTGCGCGTCCGCGGGGGCGAAACCGGCGGTGTGGGCGTCGGCCGTGATGTGCGGCACCGGGTTCACGGCGAGGTCGCGGTAGATCACGGTGCCCTGCGGGTGCTGCTCCTCCCAGGCCTTGCGGAACGCGTCCGTGACCGTGCGGGAGGCGGAGGCTGCGCCCGGGAAAACGGACGAGTCGACGTGCAGGAGGGTGGCCATGGGGAATCTCCAGGGGAAGGTGGCGAACTTTTTGTACTGGACTAGAGATAACACAGCTACTTACTTTTTTTCATCCCCCCACGGGAACGCAGTACTCTGGACCCATGCCAGAGCCGGGGACTCACGACGCAGGGCCGTGCCAGAGGGTCGACGACGGCATGGCCCGCGTCTTCCAACTGCTCGGGAAGCGCTGGACCGGCCTGGTCGTGGCCGTGTTGCTGCCGCACCCCGCGCACTTCGCCGACCTGCGCAGAGCGATCCCCGGCATCAGCGAACGGATGCTCTCCGACCGCCTCACGGAACTCGGCGCGGCGGGGCTGGTCGTCCGCGAGGTCGACGAGGGCCCTCCGCTGCGGGTCGTGTACGGCCTGACGGAGGCGGGCGCCGCGCTGCAACCCGCGCTCGTGGAACTCGGAACCTGGGCGGAGAAGCACCTGCCGGAGAGCCCGTCATGCCCGGGTGAACTCCGCAAGTGCCCCTGAACCGAGGCTGATGGTGAGCTGATCGCGAGGGGCCGGGTTTTCCACAGGCCGGGAGTTGTCCACAGGGTCTGACGCGTTTCAGCCACCGGCGGTACGGTCATCACGAGTTGATGTTCGTGCGTGACGGGGGAGGTATTCGGTATGACGGATCTTGGTGCGGCGGATCGGGTGCAGCAGGACCAGCGGAGCGGGCCGGGCGGGCAGGACCATCAGGGCGAACAGGGCCGGCGGGCGTCCAGGATCTCCGGGGTCTTCGGAGTGCGCGGATTCGCGGGCCGGCCCGTGCAGGCCGCGCCCAAGGAAGAGGGCAAGGCGCTGCGCCGACGGGTGCCGCGCGGCGCGCACGCGGAGCTGACCTTCGACACCGGCCGCCCGGACGCGGTGACCGCCGTCGAGGAGTCCAACCTCGGCCGGATCCCGGAGCTCACTCCGATACGGGTCGGCAGGATGGCCGCGACCCCCTTCGCCTTCCTGCGCGGTTCGGCCGGCCTCATGGCCTACGACCTCGCGCGCACCCCCACGACCGGCATCGCCGCCCAGATCTGCGGCGACGCCCACGCGGCCAACTTCGGCCTGTACGGCGACGCGCGCGGCGGCCTGGTCATCGATCTGAACGACTTCGACGAGACGGCACACGGCCCCTGGGAGTGGGACCTCAAGCGCCTCGCCACCTCGCTCGTGCTCGCGGGCCGGGAAGCGGGCGCGGACGAGGACACCTGCCGCAAGGCCGCCCACGACGCGGTCGGTGCCTACCGACGCACGTTGCGGCTGCTCGCCAAGCTCCCGGTACTGGACGCGTGGAACGCCATCGCGGACGAGGAACTCGTCTCCCACGCCGACGCCCACGACCTGCTCGGCACCCTGGAGCGGGTCATGGAGAAGGCGCGGGCCAACACCAGCGGACGGTTCGCGGCCAAGTCGACCCAGCCGGCGGAGGACGGCAGCCGCCGCTTCGTGGACGCGCCTCCGGTGCTGCGCCGTGTACCCGACGCGGAGGCGGCGGCGGTCGCGGCCTCGCTGGAGCACTACCTGACCACCGTCTCCGAGGACCGTCTCCCCCTCCTCGCCCGGTACGCGGTGCACGACGTCGCCTTCCGCGTCGTCGGCACCGGCAGCGTCGGCACCCGCTCCTACGTCGTGCTGCTCCTCGACCACCGCGGCGAACCCCTGGTCCTCCAGGTGAAGGAAGCCCGCGCCTCCGCGCTGCTCCCGCATCTGGCGACGGCCGGGCACGCCATACCGGAGGTGCCGCACGAGGGCCGCCGGGTCGTCCTCGGCCAGAAGCGCATGCAGGTCGTCAGCGACATCCTGCTCGGCTGGACCACCGTCGAAGGCCGCCCCTTCCAGGTACGCCAGTTCCGCAACCGCAAGGGCAGCGTCGACCCCGCCGCCCTCGCCGCCGACCAGGTCGACGACTACGCCCGCATGACCGGCGCCCTTCTCGCCCGCGCCCACACCCACACCGCCGACCCCCGCCTCATCGCCGGGTACTGCGGGAAGAGCGAGGAGCTGGACGAGTCCATCGCCTCGTTCGCCGTGGCCTACGCCGACCGCACGGAGGCGGACCACGCGGAGCTGGTCGCGGCGGTCAGGGAGGGTCGGGTGGCGGCGGAGCTCGGGGTGTGAGCCCCGAGAGGGACACCGCCGCGCCGCCGGGTCGAGAGGAGCGGGGCCGGGGCGAGAGCGGCGGGGCTGGTCAGGGAGCAGCGGGGTCGGGGCGAGAGCGGCGAGGCTGGGGCGTTGCGCACTTCCCCCGGCCGGGGGAAGGCCGCGAGTCATTTGACGACAGGGCCTAGTCTGGTCGGGTGACGACCCCGGAAGCCGAGCACAGTGAGTCCGACCGTACCCAGGCCGAGGATGCCCGGCCCCAGGGCGCCGGGGATGCGGATGTCCACGACGAGTCCGCCCCAAAGACGGCGCCCGAGGCGCAGGCGCGGCCCGAGGAGCGGCTGGAGCGGGCCGTGCGGGCGGCCGAGCAGGCGTTGATCGAGTTCGAGATCGCCGTGGAGACCTTCCGCGTCGAGGTCGAGAACTTCTCGCGCCTGCACCACCAGAAGCTCGGCCCGATGTACTCGCGGCTCGACGAGCTGGACGCGCAGATCGCCGAGGTGGTCGCCGCGCGCACCGGGGACCCGGAGGACATACGCAAGGCGGACGAGGCGCGGGCGCGGGTCATGCCGATGCCCGGGGTCGAGGAGCTCTTCCACGGCTGGATGGACTCCGAGGGACTGTTCCCCGAGGCGGTGGCGATGCTGACGGACCAGCCCGTACGCCCCCCGCAGCGCGTGCGCCCCAGCGACGAGGCCCGTCAGCTCTACCGTGAGCTGGTCCGCAAGGCCCACCCCGACCTGGCCCAGGACGACGACGAGCGCAGGCGGCGCGACGAGTTCATCGCCCGGGTCAACGCCGCGTACAGCCGCGGCGACGAGGCCCTGCTGCGGGAGCTGTCCGAGGAGTGGGCGGCGGGCCCGGTGCCCGAGGAGTGGAAGCCGAGCCGCAGCGAGGAGCTCTACGCCCGCCTCGAGTGGCTCGCCCAGCGCAAGGAACTGCTGACCCTGGTCGCCCGCGAGCTGGAGGAGAGCGCCATCGGCGCCATGCTCAAGCTGGCCCCGGAGGACCCGGACCGGCTCCTGGAAGAGATCGCCGAGCAGCTGCTGGCCCAGGTCGACGAGCGCGAGAAGGAGCTGGCCCGGCTGGTCGGCTAGGTCCTGTCCGGCGGGGCTTCGGGCCGCCTGCCCGGTCGGGTAGCGTCGGGGGCATGAGTTTTGGATCTGGTGTGCCCACGGTCGAGGTCGGGGATCTCGCGGACGGAGACTTCCTGCTGGACGTCCGGGAGGACGACGAGTGGCAGGCGGGCCATGCCGCGGGGGCGCTGCACATCCCCATCAGTGAGTTCGTCGCACGCTACGGCGAGCTGACCGAAGCGGCGCCGCAGGACGGCAGGGTCCATGTGATCTGCCGCTCCGGGGGTCGTTCGGCGCAGGTCACGATGTACCTGGTCCAGCAGGGCATCGACGCCGTGAACGTCGACGGCGGCATGCAGGTCTGGGCCGCCGCCGGCCGCCCGGTCGTGGACGACAAGGGCACCCCCGGCTTCGTGCTGTAGCCAACCGGCGGGGCACCCCCGGCTTCCTGCTGTAGCCGCCGGCCGGGGTTTGCGCCTGCCGTGCCGCCGACAGGGGTTCGCGCCCGCGGTAGCCACTGGCACGGGTTCGCGCCCGCGACTGCCTCCGCTGAGCGGCGATCGCCACCGCTGTCCGGAGCTTGCCCACGCCTGGAGAGGCGCAGACGCACTGCGGGCGTGGGCGTTCAGCCCAGGGGATGGGCCGCGAGCAGATCTCCCAGTGCCTCCTCGTGCGCCGCCGCCGGGCCGAGCGACAGTTCAAGCTGCTTGGCCCATGCGTGGTACCGGTGCAGCGGGTAGTCGACGTCGGCGCCGAACCCCCCGTGCAGATGCTGCGCGGTCTGCACGACCCGCCGTACCCCTTCCGACGCCCAGATCTTGGCGACGGCCACGTCCCCGGACGCCGGAAGCGCACCCCCTGCCCCCGTACTGATCCGCCACGCGGCCTGCCACAGCGTGGCCTCCATCGCCCGCAGGTCGATATAGCGGTCGGCGGCCTGCACGGCGACGGCCTGGAACGTGGCGACCGGGAACCCGAACTGCTCCCGCTTGCCCGTGTACGCGCTCGTCATCGCGAGCACCCGCTCACCGAGTCCGAGCGCCAGCGCGCACGTCCCGGTGGCCAACAGCTCCCGCAGCCACTCCCACGCCCCGTCCGCTTCCATGACATCCCGGGCGGTGATCCGCGCGGACTCCAGACGCAGCTCGCCGAGCCGTTCCCCGCTCGTGGAGATCTGCTCACCGAGGACGACCCCCTCATGGACCCGGGGCACCAGCGCGAGGACGGTCCGGCCGCCGCCCGTGTGCGCGGGTACGACGGTCGCGGGTACGACGGTGAAGTCGGCGTTCTCCGCCCACGGAACCGCCGTCTGCACCCCGTCCAGCACCCACGCGTCACCGTCCCGCCGTGCGGTCACGGCGAGTTCGGCCGGGTCGTGCCCGGTCCGCCCGTTCGCCGCGACGGTCAGCACGACCTCGCCCCGGCCCGCCCGCGCGAGCAGCTCCGCCTTCAACTCCTCGCCGCCGTACGCCTGTACGGCCACCGCCGCCGCGCTGCTCTCCAGCAACGGCACCCGCGCCAGCACCTTCGCCGCCTCGCGCAGCACCAGGCACAGCGCGATCGCGTCCAGGCCCGCCCCGCCGTACTCCGCGGCGAGCAGGAGACTCAACAGATCCGCGTCGGCGAGCCTCGCCCACAGCGCCCGGTCGAAGTCGTCGGCGACGGCGCCCGCGGTGACCGCGGGGCTGGGCACCGCGTCCGGCGCGACCCCGCCGAACACCGCCTTCGCCGCCTCGACCGCCGCCTGCTGCTCCTCGGTGAAGGTGAAGTCCACGGTCCTGTCCTCCCACGCACCGGCCCACCGACCCGGCGGACACCGGATCTGACGGAGCGTCAAGATAGAACAGGTTCTACAAGAAGGGAACGGTTCGACCGTGGAAGGCCCGGCACCCCGACAGACCGATCGTTCGGTCTGCCGAATTCGGTGGTGGGGCGGTCGGCCGTAGGGTGTCCACCGCTGTGGATAACCGCGGGGTCGCTGTTGTGTCGCTGTTGTGCCCGCTGTGCCGAATGGGGCTGTGCCGGGCGGTCCGGCCTGAGTACCGTTCCCGTGCGCACGCCGCGGCCCGGCGGCGGGAATCGGACCGGGATCGGGAATCGGGGCGGAATGGACGCGTACGACGAGGGCTCGAAGGCCCGGCACCTGCCGGACGGCCCTGACGGCTCCCTGCCCGAGGGCCCCGCCTCCGCCGGTTCCACCCCCGACAGCACCCCCTCCACCGACCAGGGATCCGCCGACCAAGGATCCACCGACCAAGGATCCGCCGACCAGGAATCCGCCGACCAGGAATCCGTCCCTCAGCGACCCGCTTCCGGCATAGCCTCCCTCCCCCTCCGCTCCCAGGTGGTCGCCGCCCTCGCCCTCGCGGTCGTCGCGGTGGTCGCCTGTGTGCACCTCGGCATGGTGTTCCTGCACGTCGCGCCCTCGAACACGGTCACCAAGCAGCACGGCCGGGCGATCGACGACTGGATCTACCCGGAGTTCGAGCAGAACTGGAAGCTCTTCGCCCCCAACCCGCTGCAGCAGAACATCGACGTCCAGGTCCGTGCCCAGGTCCGCGGCGCGGACGGTGGCATCACCGAGACCGGCTGGTACGACCTGTCCGCGCTGGACGGCGCGGCGATCGACGGCAATCTGCTGCCGAGCCACACCCAGCAGAACGAACTGCGCCGGGCCTGGGACTTCTACATCGGCACGCACGACAACGACAACCGCCCGGTGGGCCTGCGCGGCGACCTCTCCCAGCGCTATATGCGCCGGGTCGTCGTGCTGCGTCTCGACCGTGAGGGGGCCGGCGGCAAGGGCGGCGTCGTCGAAAGCGTCCAGGTCCGTTCCCGTACCACCAACGTGCCGCCCCCGAAATGGAGCGAGGAGCAGGTGTCCGACACGCCCGTCCTGCGCGAGCTGCCCTGGTGGACCGTTCCCGAGGAGGACGTGACGGACGCGCGGACGGAGGCGAGCGCCCGATGAACCGCATCGCAGTGTCGATCTCGCGCGGTATCGCCCGGGTCACCGACGCCGCCCTCGGCCCGTACCAGACGGCCGTGATCCGCATCGGCTTCGCCGCCACCTGGCTGCTGTTCCTGCTGCGCGAGTTCCCGCACCGCCAGGAGATGTACGGGCCCGACGGACCGTGGAAGTGGGACCTGGCCCAGCGGCTCGTCGCGGACAACCACGCCTTCACGATCATGATGTGGTCCGACAGCCAGGTGTGGTTCGAGATCGTCTACACCCTGGCCGTGCTCTCCGCTCTCCTGCTGCTGCTGGGCTGGCGGACCCGCACGATGTCCGTGCTCTTCATGGTCGGCGTGCTCTCGCTGCAGAACCGCAGCATCTTCATGGGGGACGGCGGCGACAACGTCATCCACCTGATGGCGATCTATCTGGTGTTCACGCGCTGTGGACAGGTGTGGTCGCTGGACGCCCGGCGGGCCCGGCTCGCGCGGGAGGCACGCGCACGTGGGGAGTCCCCGCGGGCCGGGGTCCAGGACCGGGTCGGTCTCGTCCTGTGGGCGGCGCTCGGCCTGCTGCTGGCCGCGGCGACGGGCGCGGGGCGGCTCAGCCCCGGCTGGCTGGTGGTCTTCTGGGGGCTGTGGGTGGTCTTGGCACTGTGGTGGGCCGTCGGCCGCCTGGCGCGTACCGCGGAGCCCCGGATCCTGCTCGACGTCATCGCCAACGCCGTGCACAACGCGGCCCTGCTCGTGATCATGGCCGAGGCGTGTCTGATCTACGCGACCGCCGGCTGGTACAAGATCCAGGGCTCGCGCTGGCAGGACGGCACCGCCGTCTACTACCCGCTCCACCTGGACTACTTCTCCCCCTGGCCGGCCCTGTCCGACCTGCTCGCCGCACACGGCACGATCGTGATGCTGGTGACCTACGGGACGGTCGCCGTGCAGGTCGCCTTCCCCTTCACCCTGATCAACCGGCGCGTCAAGAACGTCCTGCTGGCCGCCATGATGACCGAGCACGCCGTGATCGCCGTGGTCCTCGGACTGCCGTTCTTCTCGCTCGCGATGATCGCCGCCGACGCGGTGTTCCTGCCGACGTCGTTCCTGCGGCGCCTCGGCGGATGGGCGGCACGCGCGCGTGGACGAGTGTTTGCGCCCGGCGCCCGCAAGCTGCCGGGCCAGCGCGCTCAGGAGCCGCGCACCCCGGAGCCGGCCGAGGAACCGCACGTAGGCTTCACCGCATGAAGGACCCCGTGAGCGCCTGGCACCGCCTCGCCGACACCTCCGTCCTGCTCGACGGCTTTCACGCCCTCAAGCACGCCGTGCGTTTCCAGGCCGAGGTCCTGGTGGCGGTCACCGGCGACCGGCAGGCGGTGCTCGCCCTCACCGACGAGCTGGCCCCGGACGTACGGGACACCCTGGACGCTCTCCTGGTGGAGGTCCCGGAGGCCACGTACCGCTCCCTCGTCCCGCGTCCGCACCCGACCGCGGTGGCCGCGTTGGCGGTACGCCCCTCCCGCGAGGCCAACCTGCGGGCGCTGGCCCGCACGCCCCGCACCGCCCCCGTGGTCGTCCTCGACCAACCGCGCAACCTCGGGAACGCCGGCGCCGTGATCCGCCTCGCGGCCGGCTTCGGCGCGACCGGCGTCGTCACCACGGGCACCCTCGACCCCTGGCACCCCACGGTGGTGCGGGGCGGGGCGGGCCTGCACTTCGCGACCGCCGTGGAACGGCTGACGGTGGCCGAGCTGCCGTCCGGGCCGGTGTTCGCCCTCGACCCGGACGGCGAGGACATCCGGGGACTGAAGCTCCCGGACGACGCCGTGCTCGCCTTCGGCTCCGAGCGCAGTGGCCTTTCCACCGACCTGCGCGCGCGTGCCGACCACCTGGTGTCGCTCCCGATGCGTCCCCAGGTCTCCAGCTACAACCTGGCGACGAGCGTGGCCATGGCCCTGTTCCACTGGAGCGCCCCGCAAGGAGGCTAGGTCCTGTCCGGCGGATCAGGTCCTAACGCCGGACCTCCACCACTCGGAACCGGTTGGCCACGAAGCCCCCGTCGCACAGCGCGGCGTTCGCCGCCGGGTTGCCTCCCGAGCCGTGGAAGTCCGAGAACGCCGCCGTCTGGTTGACGTACACCCCGCCCGTCAGATTCAGGGACAGCTGGGCGCACTCCTCCAGACAGGCCTCCTGCACGGCCTCCTCGACGACCTCGTCGGTGGTGTACGCCCCGACGGTCATCGCCCCCTTCTCCCGGACGGTCCGCCGCAGCAGCTCCACCGCGTCCGTCGCCGAGTCGACCGCGACCGCGAAGGACACCGGTCCGAAGCACTCGTTCATGTAGGCGGCCTCGTCGTCGGCACCCTCCCAGTACTTCCGCGAGCCGTCGAGCTTGACGATCACAGGGGTGCGGACGACCGCGTCCGGGAACTCCGGGTTGCCGATCTCCCGCGAGGCGAGGGCGACCTCGCCGAGCCCCGCCGCGGCCTCCAGGCGTGCCTTGACGTCCGGGTTCACGATCGCGCCCAGCAGCCCGTTGGCGCGGGCGTCGTCCCCGAGGAGTCCGTCGACCGACCGGGCGAGGTCGGCGACCACCTCGTCGTACGACTTGGGGCCCTCCTCCGTACGGATGCCGTCGCGGGGGATGAGGAGGTTCTGCGGGGTCGTGCACATCTGGCCGCTGTACAGGGACAAGGAGAAGGCCAGGTTGGACAGCATCCCCTTGTAGTCGTCGGTCGACTCCACGATCACCGTG
This sequence comes from Streptomyces sp. NPDC090798, assembly GCF_044768965.1. NCBI lineage: Bacteria > Bacillati > Actinomycetota > Actinomycetes > Kitasatosporales > Streptomycetaceae > Streptomyces > Streptomyces sp. NPDC090798. The sequence goes on along the minus strand of NZ_JBIVXA010000035.1, from coordinate 49,419 downwards.
TTGACGCCGGCCTTCTCCGTGTAGACCTGCGCCTGGCGGGCGTGGGTCTCCAGCCAGTCGCCGAACGCCGTCGACCCGGTGTAGTCGATGATCCGGATCTCGGGGCGCACGGCCAGGGTCTTGGCGATGCCCTCCCCGGGCCGCTCGGCGGCCAGCGCCACCAGGTTCGGGTCGAAGCCCGCCTCGGCGAGCACCTCGCGCGCGACCTGGACGGTGAGCGCGAGCGGCAGCACCGCGCGCGGGTGCGGCTTGACGAGCACGGCGTTACCGGTGGCCAGGGAGGCGAACAGGCCCGGATAGCCGTTCCACGTCGGGAAGGTGTTGCAGCCGATCATCAGCGCGATGCCGCGCGGCACCGGCGTGAACTGCTTGGTCATCGCGAGCGGGTCGCGCTTGCCCTGGGGCTTGGTCCACTCCGCGGTGTCGGGGGTGCGGACCTGCTCCACATACGCGTACGCCACCGCCTCCAGGCCGCGGTCCTGCGCGTGCGGGCCGCCCGCCTGGAACGCCATCATGAAGGCCTGGCCGCTGGTGTGCATGACCGCGTGCGCGAACTCGTGCGTGCGGTCGGCGATCCGCTTGAGGATCTCCAGACAGACCATCGCGCGCATCTCCGCGCCCGCGTCGCGCCAGGCCCGCTGTCCGGCCCGCATGGCGGGCAGCAGCACGTCGACGTCCGCGTGCGGGTAGGTGACGCCGAGCTCGATGCCGTACGGCGAGGTCTCGCCGCCCACCCAGTCGTCGGTGCCGGGCTGGCCGAGGTCGAGGCGGCTGCCGAGGAGGGCGTCGAAGGCGGCCTTGCCCTCGGCCATGCTCAGGCTGCCGTTCTCCCCATAGGCCTTCGGGTGCTCGGGATGCGGGGACCAGTACGCGCGCGTACGGATCGCTTCCAGTGCCTGGTCGAGCGTGGGCCGGTGCTGGGCGGTCAGCTCGTGCGCGGTCAGTTCGGCGGCCATGCGGGACCATCTCCTCGTCTCAAGAACTCTTCGCTGAGCTCATGACCTGGGCAGAAATAGCCGGACAGAGTTAGAGTAACCGAACGATCGGTCGGGACAAGGGGGTCCGCCGCATCTGTGGAAAACCCCGTGCGGGAGGATCGCGCACATGACAGCACTCGACCTCAACAGCCCCGTGGCCGTCGTCGGCACCGGCACCATGGGCCAGGGCATCGCCCAGGTCGCGCTCGTCGCGGGCCACCCCGTGCGGCTCTACGACACGGTTCCCGGGCGTGCCGACGCGGCGGCCGCAGCGATCGGCGCGCGCCTCGACCGGCTCGTCGAGAAGGACCGGCTCGCCGCTGCCGACCGGGACGCGGCCCGCGCCCGGCTGCACCCCGCGCACAGCCTCGCCGAGCTGGCGGACTGCACGCTCGTCGTCGAGGCGGTGCTCGAACAACTCGAGGTGAAACAAGAGCTGTTCCGCGAGCTCGAGGACATCGTCGAGCACGACTGTCTGCTCGCCACCAACACCTCGTCCCTGTCCGTCACGGCCATCGGCGGCGCCCTGCGCAACCCCGGCCGTCTGGTCGGACTGCACTTCTTCAACCCGGCGCCGCTGCTGCCGCTGGTGGAGGTCGTCTCCGGGTACGCGAGCGACTTCTCGTCGGCCACGCGCGCGTACGAGACGGCACGGGCCTGGGGGAAGACGCCGGTCGCCTGCGCCGACACCCCCGGCTTCATCGTCAACCGCATCGCCCGGCCCTTCTACGCCGAGGCCTTCGCGGTGTACGAGGCGCAGGCCGCCGACCCCGCGACGATCGACGCCGTCCTGCGCGAGTGCGGCGGCTTCCGGATGGGGGCCTTCGAGCTGACCGACCTGATCGGCCAGGACGTCAACGAGTCCGTGACGCACTCCGTGTGGCAGTCCTTCTTCCAGGACGTGCGCTTCACACCCTCGCTCGCCCAGCGGCGGCTCGTCGAGTCCGGCCGGCTCGGCCGCAAGACGGGGCACGGCTGGTACGACCACGGGGCCGACGCCGAGCGGCCCGAGCCGCACACCGCGGAGAAGGCGCAGGCGCCCGCGTACGTCGTGGCCGAGGGTGATCTGGGTCCGGCCTCCGAACTGCTCACGTTGATCCGTGAGGCGGGCGTCCAGGTCCGCGAGGACGAGGAGGACCACGGGACCCGCCTGGTGCTGCCCAGCGGCGGCCAGCTGGTCCTCGCCGACGGCCAGACCTCGGTCGAGTTCCGCGACGTCGTCTACTTCGACCTGGCGCTCGACTACCGCCGGGCGACCAGGATCGCTCTTTCGGCCTCCCAGGACACCGCCCCGCAGACCCTCTCCGAGGCCGTCGGCCTCTTCCAGGCGCTGGGCAAGACCGTCAGCGTCATCGGGGACGCTCCCGGCATGATCGTCGCCCGGACCGTGGCGAGGATCGTCGACCTGGCGCACGACGCGGTCGCCAAGGGCGTCGCCACCGAGGAGGACATCGACACCGCGATGCGGCTCGGGGTCAACTACCCCCTGGGCCCCTTCGAATGGAGCCGCAGGCTCGGCCGGAGCTGGGCCTGCTCCCTTCTGGACGACCTGCACCAGCGCGATCCCTCCGGGCGCTACGCGCCCTCTCTCGCGCTCTACCGCCACGCGTACGCCACCGAGAAGCGCGAGGGAACCTCATGACCACCGCCAAGCGCGACACGTACACCCCCGAGAGCCTGCTCTCCGTCGCTGTCCAGGTCTTCAACGACCGCGGCTACGACGGCACCTCCATGGAGCACCTCTCCAAGGCGGCCGGCATCTCCAAGTCGTCGATATACCACCACGTCACGGGCAAGGAGGAGCTGCTGCGCCGCGCCGTCAGCCGGGCCCTGGACGGCCTCTTCGGCATCCTCGACGAGGAGCACGCGCGCGTGGGGCGTGCGGTGGAGCGCCTGGAGTACGTCGTACGGCGCATGGTCGAGGTACTCACCGCGGAGCTCCCGTACGTGACCCTGCTGCTGCGCGTGCGCGGCAACACGGGCACCGAGCGCTGGGCCCTGGAGCGGCGCCGCGAGTTCGACCACCAGGTGGCCGAACTGCTGAAGGCGGCGGCCGCCGACGGGGACGTGCGCGGCGACATCGAGGTCCGCCTCGCGACCCGCCTGGTCTTCGGAATGATCAACTCGCTCGTCGAGTGGTACCGCCCCGACAGCCGGGGCATGGGCGAACGCGAGGTCGCCGACGCGGTGGCGCAGCTGGTCTTCGGAGGGCTCCGGAACGAGGCGTGACGCTTCGGCCGGCCCCGGCACGGAGGTCACCCCTTGGGCTCGGTCACCCCTCGGGCTCGGTCACCCCTCCGGCTCCAGGTCCTCCTCCTCGAAGACCAGGAGTGTTCGGGTGCTGAGGACCTCGGGGATGGCCTGGAGGCGGGTGAGGACCAGTTCGCGGAGGGCTCTGTTGTCGGGGGTGTGCACCAGGAGCAGGACATCGAAGTCGCCGCCCACGAGGGCGATGTGGGAGGCGCCGGGCAGCACCCTGAGCTGCTCACGGACCGTGCGCCAGGAGTTCTGCACGATCTTGAGGGTGATGTACGCGGACGTGCCCTGCCCGGCGCGTTCGTGGTCGACGCGCGCCCCGAAGCCGCGGATCACGCCGTCCTCGATGAGCCGGTTGATCCGCGCGTAGGCGTTGGCGCGCGACACATGGACCCGTTCGGCCACGGAGCGTATCGAGGCGCGGCCGTCCGCCTGGAGCATCTGCAGGATGTCCTGATCGATGGCGTCGAGCGGACGGGCGGGCGGCGGGACGGGGCCGGCCTCCGGCGGCTCGGCCATTTGTTCAGGTGCCATGTCCCCCCGCCTCCCTACCATGGACGTACTGCGTCCATCTCAGGCTGTGCAGAACCGTTTGTCCACAGCCTGGCGGTGCCTGTAGCCAAAATGTGCCGACGACCGAACAATCGGTAGGTGAGGCGCCTCACAGCCGTGCCGCGCCCGAAGCCGCTCCCACGAGGAGGTGCCGTCATGACGGTCATGGAGCAGCGAGGCGCTTACCGGCCCACGCCGCCGCCCGCCTGGCAGCCCCGCACCGACCCCGCGCCGCTGCTGCCCGACGCGCTGCCCCACCGCGTCCTCGGCACCGAAGCCGCCGCGCAGGTCGACCCGGGCCTGCTGCGCCGTCTGTACGCGGAACTGGTGCGCGGCCGTCGCTACAACGCGCAGGCCACCGCCCTCACCAAGCAGGGCCGCCTCGCCGTCTACCCCTCCAGCACCGGCCAGGAGGCCTGCGAGGTCGCCGCCGCGCTCGTCCTCGAGGAGCGCGACTGGCTCTTCCCGAGCTACCGCGACACCCTCGCCGCCGTCGCCCGCGGCCTCGACCCCGTCCAGGCCCTCACCCTCCTGCGCGGCGACTGGCACACCGGTTACGACCCCCACGAGCACCGCATCGCACCCCTGTGCACCCCCCTCGCCACCCAGCTCCCGCACGCCGTGGGCCTCGCGCACGCCGCCCGCCTCAAGGGCGACGACGTGGTCGCGCTCGCCCTGGTCGGCGACGGCGGCACCAGCGAGGGCGACTTCCACGAGGCGCTGAACTTCGCGGCGGTCTGGCAGGCCCCGGTCGTCTTCCTCGTCCAGAACAACGGCTTCGCCATCTCCGTCCCGCTCGCCAAGCAGACCGCCGCCCCCTCCCTGGCCCACAAGGCCGTCGGCTACGGGATGCCCGGCCGGCTGGTCGACGGCAACGACGCGGCGGCCGTGCACGAGGTCCTGAGCGACGCCGTGCGCCACGCGCGCGCGGGAGGCGGTCCGACGCTGGTCGAGGCCGTGACGTACCGCATGGAAGCCCACACGAACGCCGACGACGCCACCCGCTACCGCGGCGACTCCGAGGTCGAGACCTGGCGGGCGCACGACCCGATCGCCCTCCTGGAGCACGAGTTGACCGAGCGCGGCCTGCTCGACGACGACGGCATACGGGAGGCCCGCGAGGCCGCCGAGACCATGGCCGCCGACCTGCGCGCCCGCATGAACCAGGACCCGGTGCTCGACCCCATGGACCTCTTCGCCCACGTGTACGCCGAGCCCACACCACAACTGCGCGAGCAGGAAGCGCAGTTGCGCGCCGAGCTCGCGGCCGAGGCCGAGGCGGAGGGTACGGCCCGATGACGACTGTCGCGCTCAAACCCGCCACCATGGCGCAGGCCCTCACGCGCGGGCTCCGCGACGCCATGGCCGCCGACCCGACCGTCCACGTCATGGGCGAGGACGTCGGCACCCTGGGCGGCGTCTTCCGTGTCACCGACGGGCTCGCCAAGGAGTTCGGCGAGGACCGCTGCATGGACACCCCGCTCGCCGAGGCGGGCATCCTGGGGACGGCCGTCGGCATGGCCATGTACGGGCTCAGGCCGGTCGTGGAGATGCAGTTCGACGCGTTCGCCTACCCGGCGTTCGAGCAGCTGATCTCGCACGTGGCACGGATGCGCAACCGCACCCGCGGCGCCATGCCGCTCCCGATCACCATCCGGGTCCCCTACGGCGGCGGCATCGGCGGCGTCGAGCACCACAGCGACTCCTCCGAGGCGTACTACATGGCGACTCCGGGACTCCATGTCGTCACCCCCGCGACCGTCGCCGACGCCTACGGGCTGCTGCGCGCCGCCATCGCCTCCGACGATCCGGTCGTCTTCCTGGAGCCCAAGCGCCTGTACTGGTCGAAGGACTCCTGGAACCCCGACGAGCCACCGGCCGTTGAACCGATAGGCCGCGCGGTGGTGCGGCGCCCGGGCCGCAGCGCCACGCTCATCACGTACGGGCCGTCCGTGCCCGTCTGCCTGGAGGCGGCCGAGGCGGCGCGGGCCGAGGGCTGGGACCTCGAAGTCGTCGACCTGCGCTCGCTCGTGCCCTTCGACGACGAGACCGTGGCGGCATCGGTGCGGCGGACCGGACGCGCGGTCGTCGTCCACGAGGCCGGCGGTTACGGCGGCCCGGGCGGCGAGATCGCGGCCCGCGTCACCGAGCGCTGCTTCCACCACCTGGAGGCGCCGGTGCTGCGCGTCGCCGGATTCGACATCCCGTACCCGCCGCCGATGCTGGAGCGGCACCACCTGCCCGGCGTCGACCGGATCCTGGACGCCGTGGGGCGCCTGCAATGGGAGGCGGACAGCTGATGGCCCAGGTGCTCGAGTTCAAGCTCCCCGACCTCGGTGAGGGCCTTACCGAGGCGGAGATCGTCCGCTGGCTGGTGGAGGTCGGCGACGTCGTCGCCGTGGACCAGCCCGTCGTCGAGGTCGAGACGGCCAAGGCGATGGTCGAGGTCCCCTGCCCCTACGGAGGCGTGGTCACCGCACGCTTCGGCGAGGAGGGCACGGAACTGCCCGTGGGTTCCCCCCTGTTGACCGTCGCGGTCGGCGCGCCGTCCTCCGGCGAAGAGACCGAGGGCTCCGGCAACGTGCTGGTGGGGTACGGCACAGGGGCGCCACCGGCGCGACGCGGAAGGGTACGCCCGGCCGCCGGTGCGACCACTCCGCCCGGGGCGCACACGCAGTCCCGGCCCGCGCGCCACCCCGCCGCCGACAACCACCCGAGCGCCCCGGCGCGGGAGCCAAGCCCGGCCCGTGACCACATCGCGGCGGCGGTACGCGCCGACGGCCCCGTACCGGTGATCTCCCCGCTCGTCCGCAGGCTCGCCCGGGAAAACGGCCTGGACCTGCGGACCCTGGTGGGCTCCGGCCCCGACGGGCTGATCCTGCGGTCGGACGTGGAGAACGCGTTGCGCTCGGCCGGCGCCCCGGTCCGGGAGCCGCAGACCCCGCTCGCCCCGCGCACCCCCGAACCCGTCCCGGTGGCCCCCGCAGGTGCCACCGCCGGCACCCGCATCCCTCTCCGCGGCATCCGCGGCACGGTCGCCGACAAACTCTCCCGCAGCCGTCGCGAGATCCCCGACGCGACCTGCTGGGTGGACGCCGACGCGACGGAACTCCTGCACGCGCGCAGGGCGATGAACGCCGCCGGCGGCCCCAAGATCTCCCTGTTGGCGCTGCTCGCCCGCATCTGCACCGCGGCACTGGCCCGCTACCCGGAGCTCAACTCCACGGTCGACACGCAAGCCCGTGAGATCGTCCGCCTCGACCACGTCCACCTGGGCTTCGCGGCACAGACCGAGCGCGGTCTCGTCGTCCCCGTCGTCCGGGACGCCCACACGCGCGACGCGGAATCGCTGAGTGCGGAGTTCGCCCGGCTCACCGAGGCCGCACGCACCGGCACGCTGACGCCCGCGGAACTCACGGGCGGCACCTTCACGTTGAACAACTACGGAGTGTTCGGCGTCGACGGCTCCACACCGATCATCAACCACCCCGAGGCCGCCATGCTCGGCGTCGGCCGGATCGTCCCCAAGCCCTGGGTGTACGAGGGCGAGCTGGCCGTGCGCCAGGTCGTCCAGCTCTCGCTCACCTTCGACCACCGGGTGTGCGACGGCGGCACGGCGGGCGGCTTCCTGCGGCATGTGGCGGACTGCGTCGAACAGCCGGCGGTGCTCCTGCGTTCCCTGTGATCGCGGCGGCACGCATACTCGGGGGATGACCGCGTCCGAGCCACCGGGCACCCCCGGCCCCGCCGCCCCGTACGACGCCGTCGTCCTCGCGGGCGGCGCCGCCCGCCGGCTGGGCGGCGCGGACAAGCCCGGTCTGCGCGTGGGCGGGCGCCCGCTGCTCGAGCGGGTGCTCGCCGCCTGCGCCACCGCCACCACCACGGTGGTCGTCGCCGAGCCCAGGGAGACCGGGCGCCCCGTGGAGTGGGCGCGCGAGGACCCGCCCGGCGGCGGACCGCTCGCCGCGCTCGACGCCGGCCTGCGGCACATTTCGGCGGAACACGTCGTGGTGCTCTCCGCCGACCTGCCGTTCCTGGACGAGGCGACGGTACGGCGCCTCCTGGACGCCCTGCGGACGGGCGACGCCCCCAAGGGCCCGGCGCAACCCGACGGTGTGCTGCTCACCGACCCCGACGGCCGCGACCAGCCGCTCGTGGCCGCCTACCGCGCGGACGCCCTGCGCAGGGAGCTGGCCGCGCTCGCCGCCGCCCACGACGGAGTCACCGGGCTGCCACTGCGGCGGCTCACCGCCGCGCTCGACCTCACCCGTATCTCCGACCCCGTCGCGTCCTTCGACTGCGACACCTGGGACGACATCGCCGCCGCTCGGGCCCGCATCAGGGAGCATGGGAACGTGTTGGATGAATGGATTTCCGCAGTCAAGAACGAGCTGGGCATCGACCTGGACGTCGACACCGGCGCCCTGCTCGACGTGGCCCGCGACGCGGCGCACGGAGTGGCCCGGCCCGCGGCGCCGCTGACCACGTTCCTCGTGGGGTACGCGGCCGCACAGGCCGGGGGAGGCCCCGAGGCCGTCGCGGAGGCATCCCGCAAGGCCGCGGCGCTCGCGCTCCGCTGGGCGGCCGAGGACACCCCCGACGCCAAGCCGACCTCGGACGCCAAGCCGACCCCCGACGCCGGATGAACGCGCCCCGCGCCCGGCCCCTCGGCCAGGACGCCGACGACTTCGACGTGGAGGAGGCCCTGGCCTTGGTCAAGGACCCCCGAGGCGCGTCCGACCCCCGGCACGGCCACGGCACCCCCGCGGTCCCCGCGCCCACGTCGCAGGGCGAGAACGGCACCCACGCCCCCGACAGCGCCAAGGGCAAGGGCGACGGGCACAAGGCCACCCCCTGGCCCCAGGCCCGTACGACCGCCGAGCGGGCCGCCCGTTCCGTCCCGCGGCGCGCCCCCGTCTCCGTGTCCCTGGACGCGGCCCTCGGACTGGTCCTCGCCGCCCCGCTCGCCGCACTCACCGACCTCCCCTCCTTCGACACCTCCGCCATGGACGGCTATGCGGTCGCCGGACCCGGCCCCTGGGACCTCCGCGAGGAGCGCGTACTCGCGGGCCACGCGAAGCCGGAGCCGCTCATCGACGGCGAGGCGGTGCGGATCGCCACCGGCGCGCGCATCCCGCAGGACGCCACCGCCGTACTGCGCAGCGAGCACGGGCGCCTCGACGACAAGGGACGGCTGCACGCCACCCGGGAGGCCGTGCACGGGCAGGACATCCGGCCCCGTGGCCAGGAGTGCCGCAGCGGCGACCAGCTCCTGCCGGCCGGCGCCCTGGTCACCCCCGCCGTGCTGGGCCTCGCCGCGGCCGCCGGATACGACACACTCACCGCGGTCCCCCGCCCCCGCGCCGAAGTCCTCGTCCTCGGTGACGAATTGCTCACCGAGGGGCTCCCCCAGGAGGGCCTGATCCGGGACGCGCTCGGTCCGATGCTGCCGCCCTGGCTGCGCGCCCTCGGTGCCGAGGTCCTCGCGGTACGCAGGCTGGGCGACGACGCCAAGGCTCTACACAAGGCGATCACCCGCTCCGACGCCGACCTGATCGTCACGACCGGAGGCACCGCCTCGGGCCCCGTCGACCACGTCCACCCCACCCTGAGCCGCATCGGCGCCCAACTCCTCGTGGACGGTGTCAAGGTCCGCCCGGGTCACCCCATGGTCCTGGCCCGCACCAAGGAGAACCAGCACCTCGTCGGCCTGCCCGGCAACCCCTTGGCGGCCGTCTCCGGCCTGCTGACGCTCGCCGAGCCCCTCCTGCGCATCCTGGCAGGTCGGGAGGCCCTGGAGCCGTACACGCTGCCCCTCGGGGACGCGGTCCACGGGCATCCGTACGACACCCGGCTCATCCCCGTCGTGGTGCGTGCCGACCGGGCCGTGCCGCTGCACTACAACGGTCCGGCCATGCTGCGGGGCATCGCGGCGTCCGACGCCCTCGCGGTCGTACCGCCCGGTGGCGCCCGTCCGGGTCAGGAGCTGGAACTCCTCGATCTACCCTGGGCGTTGGCCGGTATGGGGAATGCCTGAGATGAGTGGGGGCATGAACCGGACGTTGAATGCTCTCCCTCTTGAGCGAGGGGGGTTCCTGGCTCACGCTGCTCGGTCGCTCAGCGAGCGATCGGGTCTTGCGCGATCGGCACCAGCCGGGTTCGGACCAGCCCGGACGAGCGTCACGCGGGCGGAGTCCTTGTCCCTGGGGGATGCGGCTCCGCACGTGGTGCAGGTGTAGGGGTACGGCTGAGGAACTTCGGACGGAAGTCCTCCACGGCGACGACGTCATGGTCCCGCACGACCTTCTTCGCCCACTTGCGGCCGGTGTCCTGCCGCTGCCGGGCGATCTTCTCGTACGTCTTCGCCCGCCACCGCTTCGCGTCCCGGTAGCCCGTCGATGCGGGCCGGCCTTTCTTTCGGTGAGCATCCTGTCCAGCCTCGCGGGGCCGCAGTCTTCCGCGTCACGGTGGGCCTTCTGGGAGCGGGCGACGCACTCGTTCTCTCCCCCCGATGGTCCCCGGCCGGAACACCGTGGCATCCCGAGCCCTCCAATGAGACCGTATGTGCGACTGCCGCACACCCGTACCCGTATCGCGCAGCGACCACCCCAACCAGCGAACACAGGCACGCGCGTTCGCATGACCCCGGCTCCGCCGGGCCGAGGGCCGACAGTTCGCCGAGGACGGCACCAGCGGGCTTCTCACCGTGTGACAGGGGTAGCGTCAGCTTCATGAAGGCAGTGACGATCAACCAGCCCGGCGGCCCCGAAGTGCTCACGTGGACGGATGTGCCGGATCCCGTTCCCGGTGACGGGGAAGTTCTCGTCGAAGTAGTGGCCAGCGCCGTCAACCGCGCCGATCTGATGCAACGGCAGGGCTTCTACAACCCGCCGCCCGGCGCCTCTTCGTACCCCGGACTCGAATGCTCGGGCCGGATCGTCGAGATCGGCCCCGGAGTCTCCGGATGGGCCGTCGGCGACGAGGTCTGCGCGCTGCTCGCGGGCGGCGGATACGGCGAGAAGGTCGCTGTCCCGGCAGGGCAGCTGCTGCCCGTTCCCGAGGGCCTGGACCTCAAGCAGGCGGCCGCGCTGCCCGAGGTGACCTGCACCGTCTGGTCCAACGTCTTCATGATCTCCCACCTGCGCCCGGGCGAGACCCTGCTCGTGCACGGCGGCTCCAGCGGCATCGGCACCATGGCGATCCAGCTGGCGAAGGCCGTCGGTGCGAAGGTCGCCGTCACGGCCGGTACCAAGAAGAAGCTCGACTTCTGCGCCAAGCTCGGTGCGGACGTCCTCATCAACTACCGCGAGCAGGACTTCGTCGAGGAGATCGAGCGGGCCACGGACGGCTCGGGCGCCGACGTCATCCTCGACAACATGGGTGCCAAGTACCTCGACCGGAACGTGCGGGCCCTCGCGGTCAACGGACGGCTCGCGATCATCGGACTGCAGGGCGGTGCCACCGGTGAGCTGAACATCGGCGCGCTCCTCACGAAGCGTGCCGCGATCAGCGCCACCTCGCTGCGCGCCCGCCCGCTCGGCGAGAAGGCGGCGATCGTCGCGGCCGTGCGCGAGCACGTGTGGCCGCTGATCGCCTCCGGCCATGTACGCCCGGTCGTCGACCGCGAGCTGCCGATGAGCGAGGCGGCGACGGCGCACCAGATCCTGGAGGAGAGCGGCCACATCGGCAAGATCCTCCTCGTCGTCCCCGGCAAGGACTAGGAAAATCCGCTCAGCCGCGGCGCAGGCGCAGGGCGAGGAAGGCGAGGCCCAGGCCGAGGCCGATGAGGATCAGCCCGCCGCCGAGGGGCAGGATCCTGAGGACCGGTTCGGGGGTGGTCGCCGGGCCGACCTCGTTGTGCTGGACCGGCACGGCCGAGGGCCGCGACGGATCGGGGGCACCGGTCCCCTCCGGGCGGTCCGACGCGGCGTTCTCCCCGGCGGGGTCGTGGTCCGTGTACGTCGGCACGGTGTCCTCGCGGCTTCCGCTCCCGTCCTCGTCCGGCGCCGAGGGCTCCTCGCGCCCCGGGCGCGTGCGGCCCTCGCCCGCGCTGCTCCCCGCGCGGGAGGCACCGGCGCTCGGAGCGGGATCGGCGGCATAGGACACCACGTGCGGGACGGCGCGCGAGACGGCGTACGAAGGGGATACCGCGCCGGTCGTCACGACGAGCAGCAGTCCGGTCACACGGAGCGCGGTGAGCCGTGGAGTCACGTGGGTGACCCCCTCCCGGTGAGGAGTCCCATGATCAATGGGGCAAGTGATCAATGGGGCAAGCCTCACACGACCCCTCCTTCCCGGCATCTCGACGCTCACCTGGACGGTGGATCACGCTGTATGGGGGGCACCACAGTGATGGGGTGGAGGTGTGCGAGAGAATGGCCGCATGGAGATGCCGAGGAACGAAAGGTCGCCGGAGAACCCCCAGATCCTGGTCGTGGGCCAGGACGGGATGGCTCTCGGTGGCACCGGAGACGAGGACTCCCGCGAGGTCCCGGTGACAGAGATGGTCGAACAGCCCGCCAAGGTCATGCGTATCGGGAGCATGATCAAGCAACTTCTCGAAGAGGTGCGCGCCGCACCTCTGGACGAGGCGAGCCGGGTCCGGCTCAAGGAGATCCACGCCAGCTCCGTGAAGGAGCTGGAGGACGGCCTGGCGCCCGAGCTGGTCGAGGAGCTGGAGCGGCTCTCGCTGCCCTTCACGCACGACGCGACCCCCAGCGACGCCGAGCTGCGTATCGCGCAGGCCCAGCTGGTGGGCTGGCTCGAGGGCCTCTTCCACGGGATCCAGACGACCCTGTTCGCCCAGCAGATGGCGGCCAGGGCCCAGCTGGAGCAGATGCGCCGCGCGCTCCCGCCGGGCGTCGGCGGTCTGGAGGGCGACGAGGACCCGCGCGCGGGCGGCCGCTCCGGCGGACCGTACCTGTAGCCCCGGGCGACCCCTTCTCGCGAAACGGGCCCGGCACGTGAAGTGCCGGGCCTGTCTTATAGGTGCTTATACGCGCTTATAGGTGCCCATGCGCGCTATGAGCACCTGTAAGTGTTCCGAGTGCTTGAGTGGGGCGTTTCAGGACGGGTTGCCCGAAGAGACGCTCAGCTCGATCTCCGGCATGTTCTTGGGATCGACGTCTACGCCCGCGGACGGGAACTGATCCATGATCGTGTCCTGGCCGTAGGTGTTCTCGTCGACGTGCTTGATCTTCATCTGCCAGCCCGCGGCCTGGAAGCAGGACTTCACGGACGCCAGGTTCTTGTACTGGAAGTCCGGGACCTGGATCTTGTTCGGGTCGTCGTACGACTCCTGCGGAGACGTGCACTTCTCCTTGTCGATCGTCTTCGACGTGTCCGGACCCTTGTGCCCCGCCACCACGGACGGCGAGGGGCTGCTGCCGCCGCCTCCCTGGTTGTCGCCGCCGCCGTTGTTGTTCAGCGCGAGGGCGGTGATCAGACCGCCGATCGCGACGAGCGCGACCACGACCGAGCCGACGACGACCGCCTTGTTGCCCTTGCGGCCGCCGGAACCGCCCGAGCCGCCCGGAACGGAGGTCCGGGGCTGGGGCGTGAGGTGGTACGGCGGCGGGGTCGGCATGCCCTGCTGGGGGGCGTACGCGGGGATCCCCGGCGTCGGGTAGCCCCCCTGCTGCGGATACCCGTACGCCTGGGACGGCGAGGGCGGCGGGGTCGGTGCCCCGTAGGGATTGGGCTGGTACGGCGTCTGTACGGGACCCGGGGCCGGCATCGCCTGGTCGACGGGCGGGAAGACGGCCGAGCCGACACCCGCGCCGCTCGACGTCCTGGCCCCCGGCACGATGCTCGGCGCGGCGGCCTGCAGCGACTGGGACACCCGCAGACACTCGTCGCGCATGGTCTCGGCGCTCGGGAAACGCTCGTTCGGGTTCTTCTTCAGCGCGCGGGCGATGAGCGCGTCCACCGCCGGGGGCAGTGAGCGGTTGATCGAGGAGGGCGTGACCGGCTCCTCCTGGACATGCGCGTACGCGATGGCCAGCGGCGAGTCGGCCTCGAACGGCAGCCGCCCGGTGACCAGTTGGAACAGCATGATGCCGACGGAGTAGAGGTCGGACCGGGCGTCCACGCCCCGGCCGAGCGCCTGCTCCGGGGAGAGGTACTGAGGGGTGCCGACGACCATGCCGGTCTGCGTCATCGAGGTGACGCCGGACTGCATGGCGCGGGCGATGCCGAAGTCCATCACCTTGACGACGCCCCGCTTCGTCATCATCACGTTGCCCGGCTTGATGTCCCGGTGGACCAGGCCCATCTCGTGGCTGATCTCCAGGGCCGCCAGCACGTCCGCGGTGATCTTCAGGGCCTTGTCGGCGGGCATGGCGCCGTACTGCGCGATGTCCTGGTCGAGCACGGAGCCGAGCGGGCGGCCCTCGACGTACTCCATGACGATGTACGGCGTCGTCATGCCGCCCAGTTCGTCCTCGCCGGTGTCGAAGACCGAGACGATGTTCGTGTGCGTGAGTTTCGCCACCGCCTGGGCCTCGCGGCGGAAGCGCTCGCGGAAGGCCTGCTCGCGGCCGAGCTCGGTGTGCAGTGTCTTGATCGCGACCTGGCGGTCGAGCACCGAGTCGTAGGCGAGGTGCACCGAGGCCATGCCGCCTTCGCCGAGCAGATCACGCAGCTGGTAGCGGCCGCCGGCGACCGCGCGTCCCGCGTACCGGCCCTGTGCGCCGTCCTGGCTCATGTTCTGCGTCCCCCATTGGCGCGGATTGTTCTGCCTGTGCTGCGAGCTGTCCTGCACGCGCTCCGCGCGGTCAACTGTGCTGTGATCCGCACCGAGTCCGTCCGAGTCCGCGCTGTGACCGATCTGTGTCTCGGTGATCGATTGGCTGATTCCCGGCCAAGTCTGCCGTAGGGCACTGACACGTCAAGCGCGGTGCCCGTTCCGTGACCGTCTGCGAAAGAAGCGTCGCGGAAGCGTTACAGGTGCCGTACGAGCGGTACACAGAATTTGCACGCCGACACCCTGGACAGGTTTCATGGCCGGTCCATCTCACTTCCATCTCGGGCCGGAGCCTTGCGCGAAGCCTGTAGCGTGGCCCGACGGAGACCGTAACAACCACCGCGCAGACCGCGGGCAGAAACGACGGCGAGGACTGATGGCACAGCAGCAGCGCGCTCAGGGCCCGTCCGACCCCGAGGCGACTGGCGGCGGTATGTCAGATGCGCCGGAGATGTGGGGTAATGGCGGACTTGTGGGGGACGGCCGGTACCGGCTGACCCACAGACTAGGCCGGGGCGGCATGGCCGAGGTGTTTGCGGCCGAGGACGTGCGCCTCGGGCGCACCGTCGCGGTCAAGCTGCTCCGCTCCGATCTGGCCGAGGACCCGGTGTCCAAGGCCCGCTTCACGCGTGAGGCGCAGTCGGTGGCCGGACTCAACCACCACGCCGTTGTCGCCGTGTACGACTCGGGCGAGGACGTCGTCGGGCACGCGACCGTGCCGTACATCGTGATGGAGCTCGTCGAGGGCCGCACGATCCGCGACCTGCTGATCAACGCCGAGGCCCCCGGGCCCGAGCAGGCGCTGATCATCGTGTCCGGTGTCCTGGAGGCGCTCGCCTACTCGCACCAGCACGGCATCGTGCACCGCGACATCAAGCCGGCGAACGTGATCATCACGAACACCGGTGCCGTGAAGGTGATGGACTTCGGCATCGCGCGCGCCCTGCACGGCGCGCAGTCGACGATGACCCAGACCGGCATGGTCATGGGCACACCGCAGTACCTCTCCCCGGAGCAGGCCCTCGGCAAGGCCGTCGACCACCGCTCGGACCTGTACGCGACCGGCTGTCTGCTGTACGAACTGCTCGCGCTGCGGCCCCCGTTCACCGGCGAGACGCCGCTGTCGGTGGTCTACCAGCACGTCCAGGACATCCCGGTACCCCCCTCCGAGGTCGCGCAGGGGGCGCCGCCGGAGCTCGACGGGCTCGTCATGCGCTCCCTCGCGAAGGAGCCGGACGACCGGTTCCAGACCGCCGAGGAGATGCGCGGCCTCGTCCAGTACGGGCTGCAGATGCTGTACGACCAGGGCGGGCACACCGGCACCTGGAACACCGGCCCGGTCGCCATGCACGAGGGGTTCCACACCCCGGCGTCCGGCTTCGCGGGTACGACCGCGATGCCGCACCCCGGTGAGTCCGGCACCACACAGATCCCGGCGCCGATGATCCCGCCGTACGGCAGCGGCGGGGACGACGGCGGCTTCGAGGGGCACGGCAACCACGGCAGCGGCCGCGGCAAGCTGTGGATCCTCGCGGTCCTCGCGGTGATCGCGATCGCGGCGGGCGTCGCGCTCGCGCTCCACAACACCGGTGGCACCGGTGGCGGCGGGAGCGGTACGACCCACTCGCCGACCACCACGCCGTCCGCCAAGGACAACCAGCCCAGCGAGAGTCCCAGCGACAGCCCCACGGACACCGCGACGGCCAACTCCACGGACGACAGCACCGGCTCGGGCGGCGGTTCGGACTACACGCCGTCCTACACGCCGTCCCCGAGCTACAGCAGCCAGCCCTCGAACCAGCCGTCGGACCCGGCCACGAACACGACGCCGACGGACACCACGCCTTCGGACCCCGCGACCCAGAGCCAGGATCCGCCGACGCCGGTCAATCCGACGGACGGCGGCGACGCCGGCGGCGGCGGCAGCCAGGGCAGCTCGCAGGGCCCTTGAAGTCCACCGACGGAAACATCCTCCACGCGCGCGTGAAGCCCGAAACGGGCGCCACGCGCGCGTGGTGTTTCCTCCCGCGCGGGATCGGCGATCAGCCCGCGAACGCCTCGCACACCGCGTCGTACTCCCGCGTCCACCACACCGCCAGCGCCGAGGCCGCCGGGAACTGCGGATCGGCGCGGGTGTCGCCGCGCTCGTAGTGCCAGCGCAGCATCCAGAAGTCGTTGAGGCGCTCCCACCACACCCGGTGCACGGCGGCCGCCAGCTCGGCGGGGCCGGCGCCCGCGGTACGCCGGTACGCGCGCGCGTAGGCCCGTACCTTCGCCAGGTCCAGGGCGCCGACGGGACGTACGAAGAAGATCACCGCGGCGCGTACGGCCTCCTCGGCGCGGGGATGGACGCCCAGCCGGTCCCAGTCGACGATCGCGGCCGGTTCGCCGTCGCGGTAGAGCAGGTTGAAGGGGTGGAAGTCGCCGTGCACCCAGCCCACCGAGCCGCCCCGCGGGGGCCGTCGGTCGGCATGCCGCTCCAGGAGGGCGCGCCGCTCCAGGAGCCGGTGCCGGGCCAGCTCGTCGAAGGCGTCGTACGGGCGGTGGCGGCGCACCTGGGCGAGCAGGCGGTCGATGAGCGCGAAGGTGTCGGCGGGGTCGGCTCCCCGGGCCGGATCCACCCCTTCCGCCGCCGCCGAGCCCCCCGCCGCCGCGCTCGCTGAGCCTCCCGCGCCCGCCCTCGCTGAGCCTTCCGCGGCCGCCGAGCCTTCCGTCGCCCCGGTGACGTCGGCCGGTCTCGCCGGGATGCGGCCCTCCGTCGGCATCACCCGCTCCAGGCTCGCGTGGACGACGCCCAGGAGCGCCCCCAGCCGTGCGCACTGCTCCGTGGTGAGCTGGCCGCCGTGCCGGTGCCGGCCGTCGATCCAGGGGTGCAGCGCGTACGCGTGGCCCCCGATCACGGCGACGGTGCGCCCGTCGGTGCCGGTCAGCGGCGGGGCGACGGGGACGCCGAGGTCCGCGAGACGCTGAGTCGCCCGGTGCTGGCGGGCGATCGCGACCGGGTTGGCCGTCTCGGGGTCGAAATGGTGCTTGAGGAAGTAGCGGCCGCGGGTGGTGCGGAGCCGGTAGCCGCGGTTGAGCAGCCCCTGTTCGACGGGGTCGCAGGTCAGCGCGGACCCGGCGGCGTACTGGCGGAGGAGGGCGCCCAGAGGGGGCGCGTGAGACACCGGGGGTGGTGCAGATAGGCGCGGCACGCGCCAGATGCTAGGGCACGAGCCGGGCCTCTGACCTTGGGTTTGTCACAGACAGTCGTCTTCGATCACGGGGCAGTCACAGGGTGCGCCGGAACTGGCGTTCCATGGCATCGTCCGCGGAATGGACGGTGGAGAACTGGGGCTCGATGCTCAGATGGACCGGGTCGAAGGGCTCGCCGTCCATGAACCGCGGCGCGGGCCCGAACAGCTCGCGGTGGGCCTGGGTCGGCTCCACGGCCTCGCACCGGCCCACGATCTGTACGGACCACACGCTCTCGCCGGGCCCTGCCGAAGCCAGGTTGTCGGTGCCGTAGGCGACGACGCTCCCGAGGCAGGCCCGGTGGTATCCGCAGCCCCGGTGCAGGCGCAACAGGACGCGGCCGTCCACCACGACGTGGCGGGCGAGGGCGAGGAAGGGCATGGCGCGCAGGCTGGCGGCCAACCGGCCGTGGTCGGTACGGCGGAGGAGTTCCACGGCGAGCTCTTCGTCGATGGGCATGCCCCCAATTTCCGGCACCCTGATGGCCCCGGAAAAGAGGCACCCGCCCCCTGAAGAGGGGCCAAAGGTCCCGAAAGGCATGTAGGGCGCTATCGGCGGCGCCACGCCCAGTGACCCGAATTCACTGGTGCCGCACTCAGTGGTGCTGCTTCTCCGCCTGGATGCGCGCCACATAGGCGGCGGCCTGGGAGCGCCGTTCCATGCCCAGTTTGGACAGCAGGCTCGACACGTAATTCTTGATCGTCTTTTCGGCGAGATGCAGCCGCTCGCCGATCGTGCGGTTGGTGAGCCCCTCGCCGATCAGGTCGAGGATCCTGCGCTCCTGCTCGGTGAGGTGCCCGAGCTTGTCGTCGTTCTCGCCGCCGCCGCCGCGCCGCAGCCGCTCCAGGACCTGGGCGGTGGCCACGGGGTCGAGCAGCGACTTGCCGGCCGCGACATCGCGTACGGCCGAGAGCAGTTCAGCGCCGCGGATCGCTTTCAGCACATAGCCCGACGCGCCCGCCATGATCGCGTCGAAAAGCGCCTCGTCGTCGGCGAAGGAGGTCAGCATCAGGCACTTGATGTCCTGGTTCCGAGACCGGATCTCGCGGCAGACCTCCACCCCGCTGCCGTCCGGGAGCCGTACGTCCAGCACCGCGACGTCCGGGGCCGTGGCCGGGATCCGCGCCAGCGCGTCGGCCGCCGTACCGGCCTCGCCGACGACCTCGATGTCGTCCTCTCCCGAAAGCAACTCATGGACACCGCGCCGTACCACCTCGTGATCGTCGAGGAGAAATACGGTAATTTTTCGGCTTTCGGGCACAAAGTCAGTGTCACACACCACCCTTGGCCCTGCCCGGGGTGAACTCTTCCCGTGCCCGGGGTGACCGGGATAACGTGCCCGTGTTCCGGCCCCCTGCGAGGCTGTGACCAGTGCTGTGACCAGCGACTGTTCCCGACCTGCGTGCATTACTTGGAAATCCGACTAATAAATAGTGGGAAGTCCAAGCAAAAACGCAGGTCAGGAGGGGTTTCACAGAATTGTGGAGCACTGGGTAACGTGGCCGTTGCAGGGCGCTCGCCGGGGCACCTGTCACGCCTGTTCCCGGCCGAGTGCACCCACCCCGTGCACGGGTACTTGGAACAGGCGAGCCGCACTGGCCACCCGGCAACCCCGGGGGCCGGACCGACGGAGGAGCACACGTGACCGTGGAGAGCACTGCCGCGCGCAAGCCGCGACGCAGCGCCGGTACGACCGCTGCGAAAAGCGGCGCCAGTACGACCGGTACGAAGAGCGCCGCGAGCAAGCGCACCAGCGCGGCCGGCAAGAAGTCACCGGGCGTACCCGGCGCACCTGGCGCATCGGGCCCCGGTCCCGAGCTCGTCCAGCTGCTGACGCCGGAGGGCGAGCGGGTCAACGACGCCACGTACGACCCGTACGTCGCCGACATCACCCCCGAAGAGCTGCGCGGTCTGTACCGGGACATGGTGCTGACCCGCCGCTTCGACGCCGAGGCCACCTCCCTGCAACGCCAGGGCGAGCTGGGCCTGTGGGCCTCGCTGCTCGGCCAGGAGGCCGCCCAGATCGGCTCCGGCCGGGCCACCCGTGAGGACGACTACGTCTTCCCGACCTACCGTGAGCACGGCGTCGCCTGGTGCCGCGGGGTCGACCCGACCAACCTGCTCGGCATGTTCCGGGGTGTGAACAACGGCGGCTGGGACCCGAACAGCAACAACTTCCACCTGTACACGATCGTCATCGGCTCGCAGACGCTGCACGCCACCGGCTACGCCATGGGCATCGCCAAGGACGGCGCGGACTCGGCCGTGATCGCGTACTTCGGGGACGGCGCCTCCAGCCAGGGCGACGTCGCTGAATCGTTCACCTTCTCCGCGGTCTACAACGCCCCGGTCGTGTTCTTCTGCCAGAACAACCAGTGGGCGATCTCCGAGCCGACCGAGAAGCAGACCCGCGTCCCGCTCTACCAGCGCGCGCAGGGCTACGGCTTCCCGGGCGTCCGGGTCGACGGCAACGACGTCCTCGCCTGCCTGGCGGTCACCAAGTGGGCGCTGGAGCGGGCCCGCCGCGGCGAGGGCCCCACCCTCGTGGAGGCGTACACCTACCGCATGGGCGCGCACACCACCTCCGACGACCCGACCAAGTACCGGGCCGACGAGGAGCGCGAGGCGTGGGAGGCGAAGGACCCGATCCTGCGCCTGCGCGCGTACCTGGAGGCTTCAAACCACGCGGACGAGGGATTCTTCGCGGAACTTGAGGCCGAGAGCGAGGCGTTGGGCAAACGAGTACGCGAAGTCGTCCGCGCCATGCCGGACCCGGACCACTTCGCCATCTTCGAGAACGTGTACGCCGACGGGCACGCGCTCGTCGACGAGGAGCGGGCCCAGTTCGCCGCCTACCAGGCGTCGTTCGCGGATGCAGGGGAGGGCAAGTAGCGATGGCTGCGGAAAAGATGGCGCTGGCCAAGGCGATCAACGAGTCGCTGCGCACGGCCCTCGACGCCGACCCCAAGGTCCTGATCATGGGTGAGGACGTCGGCAAGCTCGGCGGTGTCTTCCGGGTCACGGACGGGCTCCAGAAGGACTTCGGCGAGGACCGGGTCATCGACACCCCGCTCGCCGAGTCGGGCATCGTCGGCACGGCGATCGGTCTCGCGCTGCGCGGCTACCGGCCGGTGGTGGAGATCCAGTTCGACGGTTTCGTCTTCCCGGCGTACGACCAGATCGTCACGCAGCTCGCGAAGATGCACGCGCGGGCGCTCGGCAAGATCAAGCTTCCCGTCGTGATCCGGATTCCGTACGGCGGTGGCATCGGCGCGGTCGAGCACCACTCCGAGTCCCCCGAGGCGCTGTTCGCGCACGTGGCGGGCCTGAAGGTGGTCTCTCCGTCGAACGCGTCGGACGCCTACTGGATGATGCAGCAGGCCATCCAGAGCGACGACCCGGTGATCTTCTTCGAGCCGAAGCGGCGCTACTGGGACAAGGGCGAGGTCACCACCGACGCGATTCCCGGACCGCTGCACAAGGCGGTCGTGGCGCGCGCGGGCAGCGATCTGACGCTCGCCGCCTACGGCCCGATGGTGAAGGTCTGCCTGGAGGCGGCCGCGGCCGCCCAGGAGGAGGGCAAGTCGATCGAGGTCCTGGACCTGCGCTCGATGTCCCCGATCGACTTCGACTCCGTCCAGGCCTCGGTGGAGAAGACCCGCCGCCTGGTCGTGGTGCACGAGGCTCCGGTCTTCCTCGGTACGGGCGCGGAGATCGCCGCCCGCATCACGGAGCGGTGCTTCTACCACCTGGAGGCACCCGTCCTGCGGGTGGGCGGCTATCACGCCCCCTATCCGCCGGCGCGCCTGGAAGAGGAGTACCTTCCGGGCCTGGACCGGGTGCTCGACGCCGTCGACCGCTCGCTGGCGTACTGAGGAGAGGGTCGTGACGACGATGACTGAGAACGCGTCGGGGCTCCGCGAGTTCAAGATGCCCGACGTGGGCGAGGGACTGACCGAGGCGGAGATCCTCAAGTGGTACGTCCAGCCCGGTGACACGGTCACCGACGGCCAGGTCGTCTGCGAGGTCGAGACCGCCAAGGCCGCCGTGGAACTGCCCATCCCGTACGACGGCGTGGTGCGCGAACTCCACTTCCCCGAGGGGACGACGGTGGACGTGGGCCAGGTGATCATCGCGGTGGACGTGGCCGGCGGATCGGCGCCGACCGGGCAGGCCCCCGTCGCCGTGGAAGCCCCCGTGGCCGAGGCGCCCGCCGCCCCCGTCCCCCAGGCACCGGTCGCCGAGGAACCCAAGCCCGAGGGCCGCACGCCGGTCCTCGTCGGGTACGGGGTGGCCGAGGCCTCCACGAAGCGCCGCCCCCGCAAGGGCACCGAGGTCCCGGCCCAGCCGCCCGAGACGTTCCTGGCCGCCACCGCGATCCAGGGCGAGCTCAACGGCCATGGCCACGCGTCCGCGCCGGGCACACAGCGCCCCCTCGCCAAGCCCCCGGTCCGCAAGCTGGCCAAGGACCTCGGAGTCGACCTGGCCACGATCACGCCTTCGGGCCCGGACGGCATCATCACGCGCGAGGACGTGCACGCGGCGGTCGCACCGGCTCCGGCCCCGGAGCAGCCGGCGGTGACGGCGCCGCCGGTTCCCGCCCAGGCCCAGGCTCCCGCTCCGGTCGTCATGTACGACACGGCGCGTGAGACCCGTATCCCGGTCAAGGGGGTCCGCAAGGCCACGGCTGCCGCGATGGTCGGCTCGGCGTTCACGGCACCGCACGTCACCGAGTTCGTGACGGTCGACGTGACGCGCACGATGAAGCTCGTCGAGGAGCTCAAGCAGGACAAGGAGATGCAGGGCCTGCGGGTCAACCCGCTCCTGCTCATCGCCAAGGCCCTGCTGGTCGCCATCAAGCGCAACCCGGACGTCAACGCGTCCTGGGACGAGGCGACCCAGGAGATCGTGCTCAAGCACTACGTGAACCTGGGCATCGCCGCCGCCACCCCGCGTGGTCTGATCGTCCCGAACATCAAGGACGCCCACACCAAGACGCTCCCCCAACTCGCCGGATCCCTGGGCGAGCTGGTGGCCACGGCACGCGAGGGCAAGACCTCACCCGCCGCGATGCAGGGTGGCACGGTCACGATCACGAACGTCGGCGTCTTCGGCGTCGACACCGGCACGCCGATCCTCAACCCCGGCGAGTCGGCGATCCTCGCGATCGGCGCGATCAAGCTCCAGCCTTGGGTCCACAAGGGCAAGGTCAAGCCCCGCCAGGTGACGACACTCGCGCTGAGCTTCGACCACCGCCTGGTCGACGGCGAACTGGGCTCCAAGGTCCTGGCCGACGTGGCGGCGATCCTGGAACAGCCGAAGCGGCTGATCACCTGGGCGTGAGCGTCGGCGCGTAGTCGGCGCCCGGCACGACGAAGGGGGCCCGTCGCTATCAGCGACGGGCCCCCTTCGACTGGTGTCCGAGAACTACTTGGCGAAGCCGTAGTTCAGGAGCTTGGTGGCGTCCGTGGCGCGCTGGGTGATCGAGGTCGACGCGAGGACCGTGCCGATGATCGTCTTGCCGTTGCGGGTGGCGGCGAAGACGAGGCAGTACTTGGCCTCGGGGCCGGAGCCGGTCTTCACGCCGATGGTGCCGCTGTAGCTGCTGAGCAGCGTGTTCGTGTTGGTCCACGCCGCCATGGTGCGGGTGCTGCCGGTCTTCGTGACGGTCTTCGCCGTGTACGACTTGGTCTTCACGACCGTCTTGAACGTGGTGCTCTTCATCGCGCTGCTGGCGAGCTTCGTCAGGTCGCGCGGCGTCGAGTAGTTGCTGCCGTTGCCGATGCCGTCGAACGAGTCGAACTTCGTGTTCGTCATGCCGAGGCTCCGCGCCGTGCTGTTCATCTTGCCGATGAACGACTTCACACGGGCGGCACGGGTGGAGCCCGAGCCGAACTTGTCGGCGAGCGCGTAGGCGGCGTCACAGCCGGACGGCAGCATCAGACCGTAGAGGAGCTGGCGGACGGTGACCTTGTCGCCGACGATGAGGTGGGCGGAGGACGCGGTGTTGGCGACGATGTAGTCGCTGTACGCCTTCTGGATCGTGACCGTGGCGTCGAGGTTGAGGTTCGGCTGCGAGAGCACGACCTTGGCGGTCATGATCTTGGTGGTGGAACCGGTGGAACGCTTGGTGTCGGCAGCCTTGGTGTACAAGGTCTTGGCCGTGCCGTTGTTCATCACGTAGCCGCCGGCGGCGGCGATGGTGGGCGTCGTGACGGCCCCTGCGGGGGCGGCCCCGAAGGCTCCGGCCGCCAGTACGGCGCCGGTGGTAACGGTGACAGCGGCGGCTCGGCGGAAACGCGTGCCCTTAATGCCGGTAATCAAAATGAACGCTCCGAATGCGCGAAATGCCCCTGGGAGAACGGCACATGACAGTGCCGTCTTACGTACGGACTCGTGAGGGACCCAAAGGGATGCACGGAAGATGGGGTGGAATTGTGTGACGTGGGTTACGTCAAGGGGCGGGCGTTGACCGGGAGAAGGGTACTGGTCCGCATCCTGGACGGCACGCGACCATGTGTACGTGTTGTATCTATGATGTGCGCATGCCTGCCGCGCCATCCGTGTCCGCTCCGCCCGCCACCAAGCAACCCCCCGCCGCCGACCGCGTGTACGCCCACGTCAAGCGGGGTGTCCTGGAACGCCGTTACGAGGGTGGGACGCTGCTCACCGAGGGCGAGCTCGCCGAGGCCGTGGGGGTGTCGCGCACGCCGGTGCGCGAGGCGTTGCTCCGGCTCGAGGTCGAGGGCCTGATCAAGCTCTACCCGAAGAAGGGCGCGCTCGTCCTGCCCGTCTCCGCGCAGGAGATCGCGGACGTGGTCGAGACACGGCAACTCGTGGAGGAACACTCGGTCCGCAAGGCCGTACCCGCGTCGCCGCATCTCATCGCGCGTCTGGAGGAACTCCTCGCGCAGCAGAAGGAGCAGGCCGCCGCGGGAGACCTGGCCGGCGCCGCCGTCACCGACCGCTGCTTCCACGCCGAGATCGTCCGCAGCGGCGGCAACGAGATCCTCTCCCGGCTCTACGACCAGTTGCGCGACCGGCAGTTGCGGATGGGCGTGGCCGTCATGCACGCGCACCCCGACCGGATCACCAAGACGCTCACCGAGCACGAGGCGATCCTCGAAGCGCTGCGGTCCGGCGACGCGGAGGCGGCGGTGACCATCGTCCACGATCACGTCAGCTGGTTCTCGAACCTGGCGCGGGGAGAGGTCCGATGAGCTCCCACTCGGCCGTCTCGCTCCCCGGAGACCCGCCCGGCGGCCGCCGCGCGATCGGCGTCTGGGGCATCGGCGTCTCCGTCTACTTCGTCGCCGTCATCTTCCGTACGTCGCTGGGAGTGGCCGGGCTCGACGCCGCGGACCGCTTCCATGTGAACGCCTCCGCGCTCTCCACCTTCTCGATCCTCCAACTCCTCGTCTACGCGGGCATGCAGATACCCGTGGGACTGCTGGTCGACGGGCTCGGCACCAAGAAGGTGCTGACCATCGGCGTACTGCTCTTCACCGCGGGCCAGTTGGGCTTCGCGTTCTCCTCCACGTACGGGATGGCGCTGGCCTCGCGCGCGCTGCTGGGCTGCGGGGACGCGATGACGTTCATCAGCGTGCTGCGGCTGGGCACGCGGTGGTTCCCGGCGCGGCGGGGGCCGTTGGTCGCGCAGCTCGCCGGTCTGGTGGGCATGGCGGGCAACCTGGTCTCCACCCTCGTCATCGCGCGGTTGCTGCACGGAGTGGGGTGGACGACGGCGTTCGCGGGCAGCGCGTTCGCCGGGGTCGTCGTCCTCGTACTCCTCCTTCTCTTCCTGAAGGACCACCCCGAGGGGCACGAGCCGGAACCGTTCCCGCACCAGGGCGCCGCGTATGTGCGGGGGCAGATCGCGGCGTCGTGGCGGGAGCCCGGTACGCGACTGGGGATGTGGGTGCACTTCACGACACAGTTCCCGGCGATGGTCTTCCTGCTGCTGTGGGGCATGCCGTTCCTGGTCCAGGCGCAGGGGCTGTCGCGGGCGACGGCCGGTGAACTGCTCACCCTCGTGGTGCTGTCCAACATGTTCGTGGGTCTTGTCTACGGGCAGATCGTCGCCCGGCATCACGCGGCGCGGCTTCCGCTGGCGCTCGGGACGGTGACGGCGACGGCCGTGGTCTGGGCGAGTGCGCTGGCGTATCCCGGTGACCGGGATCCCATGTGGCTGCTGGTCGTGCTGTGCGCGGTGCTCGGGGCGTGTGGGCCGGCTTCCATGATTGGGTTCGACTTCGCGCGGCCCGCGAATCCGCCGGAGCGGCAGGGGACCGCGTCCGGGATCACCAACATGGGTGGTTTCGTCGCCTCCATGACGACGTTGTTCGCGATCGGCGTGCTGCTGGACGCGACCGGGGACAACTATCGCGTCGCCTTCTCGGCCGTGTTCGTTCTTCAGGCGCTGGGGCTGAGCCAGATCTTCCGGTTGCGGAAGCAGGCGGCGCGCAGGGAGCGCGAGCGGTTGGTGGCCAGCCGCGTGGAGACGGTACACGTCCCCGCGTAACGCCCCCGCGGGAGCGCGGACAACTGCGCGACCAGCCCCGGCCCACCCGCAGCCCCCGCCCACCCGCAGCCCTCGTCCACCCGCAGCCCTCGTCCACCCGCAGGCTCCCATTCGCCCGCAGTCGAAGAACCCCGCGCTACGGCGTGATGGCGAAGTTCCTCAGGATGGCTGTGGTCAGCTCCGGGTCGCCCTCCGTCTTGATGCGGTCGGAGACGGCCTCGGCCGTGACACGGCCGCAGGCGAGGCGGAAGTACGTCTCCCAGTCGAGGGTGAGGGTGGCGGCCGGGCCGAGAGAGGGGGCGCCGTCTATCGAGCCGCGTCCGTCCGCATCGACCCGCACCGTCCGCAGGAACTCCAGCGGCCCGTGGATGTCGAAGACGACCGCCGAGTTCGCGGGCGCTCCCGCGTCCTTGGCGACGACCTTCGGCAGCGCCCCGAGGAGCTCGTCACGGACGATGTGCGCGCCGGGAGAGTCGAGGTTGCCGGGCACGCCGAGGGCCACCCGCAGGTCCTGTTCGTGCACCCACACATCGAACGCACGCCTGCGCATCGCCTGTTCGAGGGTGATCTCGGTCCCGAGCGGCCCGCGCACCTTGGCGTCCGGCTGCCGCGACTCGTTCCGCAGCTGACGGTTGCGGCGGATGATCGTGTACTCCAGCTCGGAGGTCATCTCCGGCGCCGTGTGGTGGCGGCGCACGTCGACCTGCATCTCCATGTACCGCTGGTGCTCGTTCGTCACGTGGAACAGGTCGCGGGGGAGCGTGTGGATCGGCCGCGGATCGCCCAGCATCTCGCAGTCGAGCCCGATGACATGCGAGACGAGATCCCGCACCGACCAGCCGGGGCAGGGCGTGCGCCGGTTCCATTCACCTTCCACCAGCGGCGACACCAACTCGGATATCGCATCGACCGAGTGGGTCCAGGCGTCGGCGTAGGACTGAAGGCTGGGATGCAGACTCACGGAACGGGACCCCTCGGGCGGTTGGACGCGGGCAGTGCACAGGCAGCGGGTGTCTTGGGACGCTAAGTTACGCTGCTGTGAGGCACCCCGGCAGTGCTTTCGTGTGACGATCGTAGGCCTGTATGGACGGCTCGAATGCCAGGACGGTGGTAGTGTGCGCGCCTCTCTCCTCCAGATCGACGTAAACGACGGCGAATCGGTTGATTCGCGTCGGCGGCGTGTGGCGGCTCTGGTACGAGAACAAGCCGGAGTCGACCTGGTCGTGCTGCCGGAACTGTGGACCACCGGGGCGTTCGCCTACGACTCGTTCGGCACGGAGGCGGAGTCCCTCGAAGGCCCGACGTTCGAGGTCATGGCGAAGGCGGCGAGCGACGCGGGCACCTGGCTGCACGCCGGGTCGATCCCCGAGCGGGACGCCGACGGCACGCTCTACAACACCTCCCTCGTCTTCACCCCCTCCGGCGACCTGGCCGCCGCCTACCGCAAGATCCACCGCTTCGGCTTCGACAAGGGGGAGGCCGTACTGATGGGCGCGGGCGGCGAACTGGTGACGGTCCGTCTGCCGGAGACCACCCTCGGCATCGCCACCTGCTACGACCTCCGCTTCCCCGAGCTCTTCCGCGGGCTCGTCGACGCCGGCGCCGAGACCCTCGTCCTGTCGGCCGGCTGGCCCGAGCGGCGCCGCGCCCACTGGACGCTGCTCGCCCAGGCCCGCGCGGTCGAGAACCAGGCGTTCGTTCTTGCCTGTGGAACGGCCGGCACGCACGCGGGCGTTCCCCAGGCCGGTCACTCGATCGTGGTCGATCCGTGGGGGGAGGTCCTGGCGGAGGCCGGGGCAGGGGAGCAGGTGCTCACGGTGGACTTCGACCCCGGGAAGGTCGCGACCACGCGGGAGCAGTTCCCGGCGCTGAAGGACCGGATGCTGGGACTGGCGGCACCGCGCCGCTGAGTCAGTCCTCGCCCCGCTCCTTCTCCGCCAGGTGGATCACGCACACGGACACCGCGATCAGCAGCGCGGGGTCCGCGTCCTCGCGGACGACGTCGACGCCGTACGTCTCCCGTACATGCAGCAGGCGGCGCGAGATCACCGCCAGCAGTTCACCCTCGTACTCGACGGCGAACTCGCGGTCGAGGATCTTGCCGCTGACGTCGAGTTCCGTACCGTCCACCAGGGACACCCGGTAGTGGTTGCGGAGCAGGGACAGCCGCTTGCGTCTGATCGTCGCCAGCGGTTCCCCGTCCCGCCCGATCACCATCGTGTCCCGCAGGGCGAACATCTTCTGGTGGATGTCGATGAGGACACGCCCGCGGGTGTCCTTCAGCTCGAAGGTGTCCCGCAGTCGCATCGCCTTGCCGTCGACGAGGAACACCTTGTTGCCGTGGTCGTCCTCGATCCAGTAGTCGTCACCGAAGCCGAGGAGCCGGTCGCGTACGAGGAATCTCATACGGGTACCGGTTCCCGGGAACTGCAAGACCATCACGCGGCGACCGGGTCACACCTGTGTGGTTGGCTTGAGCCATGGCAAAGCGAGCACGCGTCCGGGCCCCCGAACTGACAGGTAAGGGTGGCTGGATCAACACAGTCGGTGGACAGCTCGGCCTCACCGAACTCCGAGGCCGCATCGTAATTGTTGATTTTTGGACATTTTGTTGTGTGAACTGCCTGCATGTACTGGACGAGCTGCGGGAGCTGGAGGAGAAGCACCGGGACACGGTGGTGATCATCGGCGTGCACTCGCCGAAGTTCGTGCACGAGGCCGAGCACCAGGCGGTCGTGGACGCGGTGGAGCGGTACGGGGTCGAGCACCCGGTGCTCGACGATCCCGAACTCGCGACCTGGAAGCAGTACGCCGTGCGCGCCTGGCCGACGCTCGTCGTGATCGACCCCGAGGGGTACGTGGTCGCACAGCACGCCGGTGAGGGGCACGCGCACGCGATCGCCTGCCTGGTGGAGGAGCTGGAGGCCGAGCACGCGGCCAAGGGGACGCTGCGCCGCGGCGATGGGCCGTACGTGGCGCCCGAGCCCGAGCCCACGGCGCTCCGCTTCCCCGGCAAGGCCCTCGCCCTGCCGAGCGGGAACCTCCTGGTCAGCGACACGACCCGGCACCAGCTCGTCGAGCTGGAGGGCGACGGGGAGAGCGTCGTACGGCGGATCGGCTCCGGGGTGCGGGGGTTCGTGGACGGGTCGGCCGAGGAGGCCGGGTTCAGCGAGCCGCAGGGGCTGGCGCTGCTCGACGACGGCTCGGTCGTCGTCGCGGACACCGTGAACCACGCGCTGCGCCGTCTCGACCTCGCGTCCGGCGAGGTCAGCACCCTCGCGGGGACGGGCCGCCAGTGGTGGCAGGGCTCGCCGACGTCCGGCCCGGCGCGCGAGGTGGACCTGTCCTCGCCGTGGGACGTGGCGCTGTTCGGCGGGAAGGTCTGGATCGCCATGGCCGGGGTGCACCAGCTGTGGGCGTACGACCCGGAGGGCGGCACCGTCGGGGTCGCCGCCGGTACGACGAACGAGGGGCTCGTGGACGGGCCGGGGGCCGAGGCCTGGTTCGCGCAGCCGTCCGGGCTCGCCGCCACCGCCGACCGGCTCTGGCTCGCCGACTCCGAGACGAGCGCCCTGCGCTGGGTGGACCTCGACGGGGCCGTGCACACCGCCGTCGGCACCGGTCTGTTCGACTTCGGGCACCGGGACGGGGCCGCTGACCAGGCTCTGTTCCAGCACCCGTTGGGCGTCACGGCCCTCCCCGACGGCTCGGTCGCGGTCAGCGACACGTACAACCACGCACTGCGCCGCTACGACCCCGCGACGGGGGAAGTGACCACGCTGGCGACCGACTTGAGGGAGCCCAGCGACGCGGTTCTCGTCGGGGACGACATCGTGGTCGTGGAGTCGGCGCGGCACCGGCTGACCCGGCTGCGGCTCCCCGAGGAAGCCGTGCGGGTGGAGTCGGTCGCCCACCGCACCCAGCGCGCCGCCACCGAAGTCACGCCGGGCGGGCTCCGCTTGGACGTGATCTTCCAGGCGCCGGCCGGCCAGAAGCTCGACACCCTCCCCCAAGCTCTCGACTCCGCTCGAGCAGGGGGGAGCCCCATCGGCCCGTCCACCAGACTCCTGGTCTCCTCGACCCCGCCCGAGCTGCTGCTCGGCGGCGCGGGCGCGGGCACGGATCTCTCCCGCGCCCTGGAGCTGAACCCGGCCGTCGCGGAGGGCGTCCTGCATGTCTCCGCGATGGCCGCGTCCTGCGACGACGACCCGGCGAACGAGTACCCGGCCTGCCATGTCCACCAGCAGGACTGGGGAGTACCGGTCCGCCTCACCGAGGGCGGCGCGGACCGGCTGCCGCTGGTGCTGGCGGGCATGGCCGACTGACCCGTACATCCACAGCTGTAACCGGGCCTGCGGGCGACGACTGTTTCAGACGTACGCCTACACGCCGTAGCCGCCCCCGTGCCGCTCCTCCTCGATCACCGGGGTGCTGGGCGGCATGACCACCCGGCGCCTCCTGGCGATGCTGCTGAACGTCACCACGCCGATCAGCCCGACGATCATGAAGATGATGCCGACCAGGTCGAGGTTGACCCCCTTCATGTGCCAGTCGGTCGCGAATGTGAGGACCGCCCCCGCTGCGATCAGGATGATGCATCCGCCCAGACTCATGGGTGTCGCCTCCTTGTAACCAACTCGGCTTCTCTCAGGCCCGGTCCGGGTACCCGGCGGCGCGCCGGGCATGCGGAACTATCCCTCCAGGAATGCCACCAGCGCGTTGGCCAGCAGGAACGGGTCATCAGCGCCGCAGAGTTCGCGGGCGCTGTGCATCGAGAGGATGGCCACGCCGATGTCGACGGTCCTGATGCCGTGGCGGGCCGCGGTGATCGGGCCGATGGTGGTGCCGCAGGGCATCGAGTTGTTGGAGACGAAGGACTGGAAGGGCACGCCGGCCTTCGCGCAGGCGGCGGCGAAGACCGCGCGGCCCGAACCGTCCGTGGCGTAGCGGTTGTTGACGTTCACCTTGAGGATGGGGCCGCCGCCCGCGCGCGGGTGGTGCGTCGGGTCGTGCCGCTCCGCGTAGTTGGGGTGGACGGCGTGGCCGGTGTCGGAGGAGAGACAGATCGTGCCCGCGAAGGCGCGCGCCCGGTCCTCGTACGAGCCGCCGCGCGCGAACACCGAGCGTTCCAGCACGCCGCCGAGCAGCGGACCGTCGGCGCCGGTGTCGCTCTGTGAGCCGCTCTCCTCGTGGTCGAAGGCCGCGAGGACGGGGATGTACGAAAGCCCCGAGCCAGAACCCGAAACCGAACCGGAACCTGAACCGGAGGGGGAGCCGGAAGGAGAGCCCTCGCCCGTCGCCGCCGCGATCAGCGCCGCCGTACCGGCGTGCACGGACAGCAGGTTGTCCATGCGCGGTCCGGCCATCAGCTCCTTGTCGCGGCCCAGGTACGAGGGCCGCTCGACGGAGTGGGTCATCAGGTCCCAGCCGGTGACCTCGCCCGCCGGCAGCCCCGACTCCTCCTCCAGGAAGGCGATCAGATCACCCTCGCCGGGGTCACCCAGACCCCAGACGGGCTGCAGATGGCGCTGCTTGTCGAGCTTGAGGCCGTCGGTGGAGACGGAACGGTCGAGGTGCACGGCGAGCTGGGGCACGCGCAGCAGGGGTCGGTCGATGTTCACCAGACGCGAGGAGCCGTCCTTCAGCGTCAGCCGTCCCGCCAGGCCCAGGTCCCGGTCCAGCCAGGAGTTCAGCAGCGGGCCGCCGTAGATCTCCACGGCGACCTGGCGCCAGCCGTGCGCCCCGCTGTCCGGCTGTGGCTTCACCCGCAGATTGGGGGAGTCGGTGTGCGCGCCCACGATCCGGAAAGGGGTGTGCGGCTCGGCACCCTCGGGCACGTACCAGGCGACGATCGCGCCGCCGCGCAGCACGTACTTGCCGCCACTCGTCCCCTCCCAGGCATCGGTCTCGGCGACCTGACGGAATCCGGCCTTCTCCAGCCGCTCGGCGGCGTTCGCCACGGCGTGGTACGGCGTCGGGCTCGCCGCGAGAAAGGTCATGAGGTCGTCGGTGTGGCCGCGGTCGAAGCGGGGGCTTGTGCTCATGGGTTCACCTTAACGACGCCCGAGGGCCCGCTCCCGGTGATGCGGACGGCCCTTCGTAAGAGGGGTGTGAAGGACGGACATCTGACTGGAGGGGCAGGTTCCGGTTGGTCTCCGGGCCCGGTGCGGGCTGCCGCGAGCCTCCTGTGGCCGCATACGACGGCGGCCCGTCCCCGGAGATTCGCTCCGGGAACGGGCCGCCGACGGCGATGCCCTCAGGCCGCGAGGATCAGAACGACGCCTCGTCCAGCTCCATCAGGTCCAGGTCCACGCCCTCGGCGAGCTTGCGGGCGCCGGTGACGCCGGGCAGGACGTTGGCCGCGAAGAACTTCGCCGCGGCGATCTTGCCGGTGTAGAAGGGCCTGTCCTTCGCCGAGGCCGTCTCCAGCTTCTCGGCGGCCACGGCGGCACCGCGCAGCAGCAGGTAGCCGACGACCACGTCGCCGGAGGCCAGCAGCAGGCGGGTGGTGTTGAGGCCGACCTTGTAGATGTTCTTGACGTCCTGCTCGGTGGCCGCCAGGTCCGTGAGCATGAGGCCGACGATGGCCTCCAGCTCGACGGCCGCCTTGGCGAGCTGTTCGCGGGCCGCGGACAGGTCCTCGCCGCCCGTGCCGAGCGCCAGGAACTTCTTGATGTCCTCGGCGAGGGAGTTCAGCGCCGCGCCCTGGTTGCGGACGATCTTCCGGAAGAAGAAGTCCTGGCCCTGGATCGCGGTCGTGCCCTCGTACAGGGTGTCGATCTTGGCGTCGCGGATGTACTGCTCGATCGGGTACTCCTGCAGGAAGCCGGAGCCGCCGAAGGTCTGCAGCGACTGGGCGAGCTGCTCGTAGCCCTTCTCGGAGCCGTAGCCCTTCACGATCGGCAGGAGCAGGTCGTTGAGGGCCTCCAGGGCGGCGGTGTCCTCGCCGGCGGCCTCCTTGACCTGGATCTCGTCCTGGATCGCGGCCGTGTGCAGCACCAGGGCGCGCATGCCCTCGGCGTACGCCTTCTGTGTCATCAGCGAGCGGCGCACATCGGGGTGGTGCGTGATGGTGACCTTGGGCGCGGTCTTGTCCATGAAGTTCGCGAGGTCGGGACCCTGGACGCGCTCCTTGGCGTACTCCAGCGCGTTCAGGTAGCCGGTCGAGAGCGTGGAGATCGCCTTCGTGCCGACCATCATGCGGGCGAACTCGATGATCCGGAACATCTGGCGGATGCCGTCGTGCTTGTCGCCGATCAGCCAGCCCTTGGCGGGGTGGCGGTCGCCGAAGGTCATCTCGCACGTGTTGGACGCCTTGAGGCCCATCTTGTGCTCGACGTTCGTCGCGTACGCGCCGTTGCGCTCGCCCAGCTCGCCGGTCTCGAAGTCGAACTCGTACTTCGGGACGAGGAAGAGGGACAGGCCCTTGGTGCCGGGGCCGGCGCCCTCGGGACGGGCGAGCACGTAGTGGAGGATGTTCTCCGACATGTCGTGCTCACCGGACGTGATGAAGCGCTTCACGCCCTCGATGTGCCAGGAGCCGTCCTCCTGCTGGACCGCCTTGGTGCGGCCCGCGCCCACGTCCGAGCCGGCGTCCGGCTCGGTGAGCACCATGGTGGAGCCCCACTGCTTCTCGACGGCGATCTTCGCTATGTGCTTCTGGACCTCGGTGCCCTCCTCGAAGAGGATGCCCGCGAAGGCGGGGCCGGAGGAGTACATCCAGACCGCCGGGTTGGCGCCGAGCACCAGCTCCGCGTACGCCCAGATCAGGGAGCGGGGCGAGGTGGTGCCGCCGAGCTCCTCGGGCAGGCCCAGGCGCCAGTACTCGGAGTCCATGAAGGCCTCGTACGACTTCTTGAACGATGCCGGTACGGGAGCCGTGTTGGTCTCCGGGTCGAAGACCGGCGGGTTGCGGTCGGCGTCCGCGAAGGACTCCGCCAGCTCGTTCTCCGAGAGACGGGTCAGCTCCTCGAGAACGCTTTTGGCGGTGTCGACGTCCATCTCCGCGAACGGTCCGGTGCCGTACACCTTGTCGCGCCCGAGCACCTCGAAGAGGTTGAACTCGATGTCGCGGAGATTCGACTTGTAGTGCCCCATGGCGACGGCTCCGTAAGGGATTGGGGAGGCGGAGGTACTCGCAGCCTCGTTACACGTACCGGCAAGTAGCTACGATGATGCTACCCGTCGGTAATAAGAATCAACCCCTGGTGGCCCATATGTGGCCGACTACTCTTTGACGCATGTACGGCTACGACCAGAATGCGGGCGCCCAGCAGCAGTACGCCCCGCCGCAGCAGCAGATGCCCGGCGGTTACGGCCAGCAGCCGCCGCTCTACCCCGAGCCGTCCCCGCCCTCGCTGGCGGACGCGGTGCGGGCGTTCACCACGGGATCGATGTCCGCGGAGGACTTCCAGCAGGTCTTCGCGACGTCGAAGGTCTACTGCCCACGCGGCGACAACCCCGGATTCCTGGCGCTGCACAACACCCAGCAGCCGGTCATCCCGATGTTCACCTCGCTCAAGGAACTGCGCCGGTACGCCGGCAAGGAGTCCAAGTACTTCGTGATCACCGGCGCCGAGGTGATCGACCTGCTCCCCACCGGCTACGGCTTCGTCCTCGACATGGAGGGGGAGCACCGTATGGTCTTCGACGCGAAGGCCGTGGAGCAGATGGTGGACTTCGCCATGCGCCGTATGTACGGGTAGCGCTCACCCCCCTACGACAGTCCGGACGCCCGGAGGGAATGCCCTCCGGGCGTCCGTCGTTGTGGGTGGCAGAAAGTTCAACAATCAACTAAACTCGAAGCACAAGGAGGTACCGACATGCCTGCAGTGACCGTCGAGAACCCGCTGACCCTTCCCCGTGTGGTCGCGCCGGCCGGCGCCGTGGACCGTCCCGTGCTCACCGTGACGACCGCGCCCAGCGGCTTCGAGGGCGAGGGCTTCCCGGTCCGCCGCGCGTTCGCCGGGATCAACTACCGCCACCTCGACCCGTTCATCATGATGGACCAGATGGGCGAGGTGGAGTACGCGCCGGGCGAGCCCAAGGGCACCCCCTGGCACCCCCACCGCGGCTTCGAGACCGTGACCTACATCATCGACGGCGTCTTCGACCACCAGGACTCCAACGGTGGTGGCGGCACCATCACCAACGGCGACACCCAGTGGATGACCGCGGGCGCCGGCCTCCTGCACATCGAGGCCCCGCCGGAGTCGCTCGTCATGTCCGGCGGCCTCTTCCACGGCCTCCAGCTGTGGGTGAACCTCCCGGCCAAGGACAAGATGATGGCCCCCCGGTACCAGGACATCCGCGGCGGCTCGGTCCAGCTGCTGAGCACCCCCGACGGCGGCGCGCTGCTGCGTGTCATCGCCGGTGAGCTCGACGGCCACCAGGGCCCCGGCATCACGCACACGCCGATCACCATGGTCCACGCGACCCTGGCGCCCGGCGCCGAGATGACCCTCCCGTGGCGCGAGGACTTCAACGGTCTCGCGTACGTCCTCGCCGGACGCGGCAGCGTCGGTACGGGCCGTCGGCCGGTCCACACCGGCCAGACCGCCGTCTTCGGCGCGGGCGGCTCGCTGACCGTCCGCGCGGACGAGAAGCAGGACGCGAACACGCCGGACCTCGAGGTCGTGCTCCTCGGTGGACAGCCGATCCGCGAGCCCATGGCCCACTACGGCCCCTTCGTGATGAACACCCGCGAGGAGCTGCAGCAGGCCTTCGAGGACTTCCAGAAGGGCCGCCTGGGCACCGTCCCGGCGGTGCACGGAATGTCCGAGGGCGGGATGTAATCCCCTCCCGGGCCGCTTCAGGGCTTCTCGCCCGACCACGGAAGGCCCCGTCCGTACCCCGGACGGGGCCTTCCGCCCGTCGGACGGTGCCTCTCGCGCTGACGCCGTGTCACCCGGCCGGGCCGTCCCGGCGGGACGGCCCGGCCCGCGCGTGGTCGGGTGGAAGCGTGCAGCTACTCCCCGAGGGCGCCCGGCGACTGGCCGCCTGGTGCGCCGTGATCCTGCTCGTCGCCGGTGTGGTGTGGGTGGGGATCCGGCTGTGCGGGGAGTTCCGTACGGCGATCGTGCCCGTGCTGCTCGCACTGCTCGGCACCGCGCTGCTCGGGCCGATGTACCGGCGGCTGGTGGGCGTCGGGGTCAACCGGTCGCTTGCCGCGGGGCTCACCTGTGTCGCGGTGGTCGTGGTCGTCGGCGGCGCCGTCTACATCGTGGTCGCCGCCCTCATCGACACCGGGGACCAGATCATCGCCTCCCTCAAGCTGGCCGCGCGGTCCGTCGCCCAGCACTTCGGCGCGGCGGGCACCTCCCTCGACGACCTCGCCGCCAATGCCAAGGACCTGCTGACCAAGTTCGGCGGGACGGCCGCGTCCAACGTCATCAGTGGCGTGAGCGTGGTGGGCGAGTCCATCGCCATGGCCGTACTGGCCCTGCTGCTCGTCTTCTTCTTCCTCCGCGACTCCCACCGCACCGCAGGGCTGCTGCGCTCGCTGGCGCCCCGCGGCACCGCGGACACGGTGGAGGCCATGGCTCGCCGCGCCTTCGACGCGGTCCAGGGCTTCATGCGCGGGACCACGGTGATCGCCCTCATCGACGCCCTGTGCATCACGATCGGGCTGCTGATCCTGCGTGTCCCGGGCGCGGTCGGGCTCGGTGCGCTGGTCTTCGTGGGGGCGTTCATCCCCTACCTCGGTGCCTTCCTCTCCGGCGCGGTGGCCGTGCTGGTCGCGCTCGCCGACCGGGGGTTCGTGATCGCGCTGTGGGCACTCGGGGTCGTGCTCGCCGTGCAGGTCCTAGAAGGGCATGTGCTGCAGCCGATGATCCAGAGCCGGACCGTGCAGATGCATCCGGCGGTGGTGATGCTGGCGATCACGGCGGGCGCGTCCGTCGCGGGCATCCTGGGCATGCTGCTCGCCGTACCGCTGACGGCCGCCGGCTTCGGGGTCCTCGCGGAGCTGCGGACCCACTACGAGTCGGCCGCCCCGTCCCCACCGGCCTCCGAGCCCCCACCGGACGCCTCGTAGAACTCGAACCAGATGCTCTTGCCCTGACCCCGAGGGTCGACGCCCCAGGAGTCGGCGAGGAATTCCACGAGCATCAGCCCGCGTCCGGAGGAGGCCAGTTCGCCGGGGTGGCGGCGGTGCGGCAGGTCGTCGCTGGCGTCGGTGACCTCGACCCGCATCCGGCGGTCGTCCGTACCGCCGGTCACCTCGGCGACGAGCAGCGCGTCGGCGTCGGTGTGGACGAGGACGTTGGTCAGCATCTCGGAGACGAGCAGGACCGCCGAGTCGCGCTGGTCGTCGGAGGCCCAGTCGTGCAGCATCTCGCGCAGCTGCTGGCGGGCGCCCGCGATCCGCTCGGGCTCGGCCTGCGCCACGGTCAGCGCGGTGCGGCGCACCGAGGGGGAGAGCGGGGCCTCGACCGTGTCGCCGTACCCGTTGCCCTGCCGGCTCAGCAGTACCACCGCTATGTCGTCCTCGCGCCGGTCGGCCAGCGGCCCGGGGGTGTGGTGCGAGGAGGGCCCGTGCACGCCCTGGACCAGCGCGTCGGCGAGCTCCTCCATGTCGCCGTCGTGGGACTCCAGGATGTGGCGGATACGGCGCCACCCGGTGTCGAGGTCGTGCCCGCCGGTCTCGATCAGCCCGTCGGTGCAGATCAGCATCGTCTCGCCGGGCTCCAGGGCGAGCCGGGTCGTGGGGTAGTCGGCGTCCGGGTCGATGCCGAGCGGCAGTCCGCCCGCCGTGGGCCGTATCAGCACCGTCCCGTCCGCCATGCGTATCGCGGGGTCCGGGTGCCCCGCACGGGCGAAGTCCAGGATGCCGGTCGCCGGGTCCACCTCGACGTACAGGCAGGTCGCGAAGCGCGGGTCGGCGGTGTTGCCGCCGCTCTCGCCGGTGGAGCCGTACGTCACCGAGTCCGTGATCCCGCACAGGAACCGCGAGGCCCGGGAGAGGACCGCGTCGGGCCGGTGGCCCTCGGAGGCGTAGGCGCGCAGGGCGATACGGAGCTGGCCCATCAGCCCGGCGGCGCGCACGTCGTGGCCCTGGACGTCACCGATGACCAGGGCGAAGCGGCCGGTCGGCAGCGGGATCACGTCGTACCAGTCGCCGCCGACCTGGAGGCCGCCGCCGGTGGGGACATAGCGTGCGGCGACCCCCATGCCGGGCATCTGCGGGCCGAGGGTGGGCATCATCGAGCGCTGCAGGCCGTCGGTGAGCTCCCGCTCCGTCTCGGCGGCCACGGCCCGGGAGAGGGCCTGCGCGAGCATCCGGGCCACGGTCGTCAGCACCGAGCGCTCGTCGGGCGTGAAGCTGACGGGGTAGGTGAAGGCCGCCATCCACGCACCCATCGTGCGCCCGGCCACGGTCAGCGGCAGAAAGGCCCAGGATTCTCGCCCGAAGTGCTCGGCGAGCGGCCAGGAGACCGGATAGCGCTCCTTGTAGTCCTCCGGGGAGGAGAGATAGACGGCGCGGCCCGTGCGGACGACCTCCGCGGCCGGGTAGTCGGTGGCCAGGGACATATGGGTGAAGGGGCCCTCGTCCCCCGGCTGCTGCCCGTGATGGCCGATGACGGTGAGCCGGTCCCCGTCCACGCCGAACACCGCCAGCCCGTCCGGTGTGAACCCCGGCATCGACAGGCCCGCCGCGACCCGCAGTACCTCGGCCGTGGACCGCGCCTCGGCCAGCGCCCGCCCGGCGTCCAGCAGGAACGCCTCGCGCGAGCGGCGCCAGTCGCCGGTGAGCGGGGTGCGCGCGGCGCTGGCCCCCGAGGACTCGGTGACCTCCTGGAGCGTGCCGAACAGCAGGAACTCCCCGCTCTCGGGGTCGACGGTCGGCTTGGACCGGCTGCGCACGGTACGGATCACCCGCCCGTGCTCGTCCATGATCCGCAGCCGGACCTCGGCGAGCGTGTCCTCGGCGATGGCGAGCTGTACGACGCTGACGACCTCGTTCCAGTCGGCCGGGTGGAACCGGGAGCGCATGGCCGCCTCGGTGACGGTCGCCCTTTCCGCGGGCAACCCGAGGAGCCGGGCGGCCTCGGCGTCGACGGTGACCTGCCCGTGTGCGTTGTCCCAGCGCCACACGCCGGTCGCAAGGGCGGCCAGTACGTCCCCCACGGCGGGCAGGGGCTCACCAGTGCGCATTGACCCACTGTATGAAGAGGTGATCGGAAGGTGCCACCGAGAGTATTCGGGGTGGTGATCTTTGGGCGGCCGGTACCCTTGGGGGATCCGGGCGTCGGCCCGGAAGTTTCACGTGAAACAGACCCAAGCTCATGTGAAACAGACCCCGATCCGCGAAGACTGGATGAACGACGATGCATCGGTACAGGTCCCACACCTGCGGCGAGCTCCGCGCCTCTGACGTCGGCAGCGACGTCCGGCTGAGCGGCTGGCTGCACAATCGCCGAGACCTGGGCGGCATCCTCTTCATCGATCTGCGCGATCACTACGGGATCACGCAGCTCGTCGCCCGCCCCGGCACGCCCGCCTACGAGGCCCTCGACAAGGTCTCCAAGGAGTCGACGGTCCGCATCGACGGCAAGGTCGTCTCGCGTGGCGCGGAGAACGTCAACCCGGACCTGCCCACCGGCGAGATCGAGGTCGAGGTGAGCGAGGTCGAGCTGCTCGGCGCCGCCGCCCCGCTGCCGTTCACGATCAACGCCGAGGACGGCGTCAACGAGGAGCGGCGCCTGGAGTACCGCTTCCTCGACCTGCGCCGCGAGCGCATGCACCGCAACATCCTGCTGCGTACGGCCGTGATCTCCGCGATCCGTCACAAGATGACGGCGCTGGGCTTCAACGAGATGGCGACTCCGATCCTCAGCGCCACCTCCCCCGAGGGCGCGCGCGACTTCGTGGTCCCTTCCCGCCTGAACCCGGGCAAGTTCTACGCCCTGCCGCAGGCCCCGCAGCAGTTCAAGCAGCTGCTGATGATCTCCGGCTTCGACCGCTACTTCCAGATCGCGCCCTGCTTCCGCGACGAGGACGCGCGCGCGGACCGCTCGCCGGGCGAGTTCTACCAGCTCGACGTGGAGATGTCCTTCGTCGAGCAGGAGGACGTCTTCCAGCCCATCGAGAAGCTGATGACGGAGCTGTTCGAGGAGTTCGGCGGTGGCCGTCATGTCACCTCCCCCTTCCCGCGCATCCCGTTCCGCGAGGCGATGCTGAAGTACGGCTCCGACAAGCCGGACCTGCGCGCCCAGCTGGAGCTGGTCGACATCACCGACATCTTCGAGGGCTCGGAGTTCAAGGCCTTCGCCGGCAAGCACGTACGCGCCCTGCCGGTGCCGGACGTCGCCGGTCAGACCCGGAAGTTCTTCGACGGCCTCGGTGACTACGCGGTCGAGCAGGGCGCGAAGGGCCTGGCCTGGGTCCGGGTGGGTGAGGACGGCTCGCTGACGGGCCCGATCGCCAAGTTCCTCACCGAGGACAACGTCGCCGAGCTGACCAAGCGCCTCTCCCTGGCCCCCGGCCACGCCGTGTTCTTCGGCGCGGGCGAGTTCGACGAGGTCTCGAAGATCATGGGCGCGGTGCGGGTCGAGGCCGCGAAGCGCTCGGGCAACTTCGAGGAGAACGTCTTCCGGTTCTGCTGGATCGTCGACTTCCCGATGTACGAGAAGGACGAGGACACCGGGAAGATCGACTTCTCGCACAACCCGTTCTCGATGCCTCAGGGCGGCCTGGAGGCCCTGGAGTCACAGGACCCGCTGGACATCCTGGGCTGGCAGTACGACATCGTCTGCAACGGCGTCGAGCTGTCCTCCGGCGCGATCCGCAACCACGAGCCCGAGATCATGCTCAAGGCCTTCGAGATCGCGGGCTACGACCGTGACACCGTCGAGGAGCAGTTCGCCGGCATGCTGCGCGCCTTCCGCTTCGGCGCCCCGCCGCACGGCGGTATCGCCCCGGGCGTCGACCGCATCGTCATGCTCCTCGCGGACGAGCCGAACATTCGCGAGACGATCGCGTTCCCGCTCAACGGCAACGCGCAGGACCTGATGATGGGCGCGCCGACGGAGCTGGACGAGACGCGGCTGCGTGAGCTGCACCTGTCGGTGCGGAAGCCGCAGCCGAAGTAGGCAGTTCGGCCTCAGTCAGGCCGAAGGGCTCGAAACCGACGCCGGTTTCGAGCCCTTTCGCTTGCGTACCACGTTTCACAGCGCATTCCAATATTCTCCCAGGCTTCTCACCTCTACCGTCCCGGGTCATGACGGATGCTCAAGTACCCGAAAACAAAGGTAAGTTGGCCCGCCGCACGGTCCTGATGGCGAGTGGCGTGGCAGTGACCGCGGTGGGGGTCGGCGGCGCGCTGTCGGTGAACGCCTCGGCGCAGGAGACCGCTCCGCGGACGCCCGCTTCGGCGGAAGCGTGCTACGCGCTCACCTCGGAGCTGGTCGAGGGCCCGTACTACATCGACGCCGACAAGATCCGCCGGGACATCACCGAGGACCAGGAGGGCATCCCGCTCACCCTCGAACTCAAGGTGATCGACGCGGATACCTGCAAGCCGCTCAGAAACGCGGCCGTGGACATCTGGCACTGCAGCGCGACGGGCGTCTACTCGGGCTACGAGTCGAGCGGCAACGGCGGTGGCGGCCCGGCCCCGACGGGCCCGCCGCCCTCCGGCACCCCGACCGGTGAGCCGCCGACCGGCGGCCCGGGCGGTGGTGGCGGGGGCCACCAGGAGCCGACCGACGACGACCGCTTCCTGCGCGGCACCTGGCGCACGGACCGGCACGGACATGTCACCTTCAAGACGATCTTCCCGGGCTGGTACCGGGGCCGCGCCGTGCATATCCACACGAAGGTCCACGTGGACGGCACCTGGACCGACGCGGGCTACGAGGGCGGGCACACCTGCCACACGGGCCAGTTCTTCTTCGACGAGAAGTCGGTGCTGGCGTCGGCGGAGGTCGCCCCGTACTCCACCAACACCACCACGCGCACCACGCTCACCGAGGACACGATCTACCCCCAGAACGGCCACACGGGCGGCCTCCTGTACCTCAAGTACCACAAGAGGAACATCGCGAAGGGAGTCCGCGCCCACCTGACGATGGGCGTGGCCCCGGACGAGACGCACGACAGCTCGGACACACAGCCGAGCCCGTCGGCGTCGCCCTCGGCGAGCTGATCCACCGGCTCGCTCGACCAGGGCCCGGGACTCCACCGGTCCCGGGCCCTTCGGGCCGTTGGCGCGTGATGAGAGGGTCAGCCGAGCTTGAGCAGCAGGTCGGCGAGCTCGACCGGCATGGTGACCATGCAGTCGTGGCCGGTCGCCAGTTCCCACACCTGTGCTGGGGTGCCGTTCGGCTGTATCGCGGGGACGGGTCGCCTCTCGAAGCCTTCCGGCTTGCCCACCGTGCAGTGGATGTGCGTCCGCGGGATCGTCTCCACGGCCGGGTTGTCCAGCCGGACCGGTTGTTGGAGGCAGCGCACCGGCTGATCGGACAGCATCGTGCGCAGCCAGGCGACGTCCGCCGGGTCGGTGACCCCGAACAGACCCGAGGGCGGCGGCATTTCGGGCAGCGGCGGAACCCGCCAGCCACTGTCGGATTTCACGGCGAGGTCGATCAGGGCCTGGGTCACGGGGAGGACGTCGGCGGCGCTCTCGCCGTCCTCGGGGACCATCGCGTCGAGGTAGACCAACCGCGCGATCCGGTCCGGGACCTGGTTGGCCGCGGACGAGATGACCAGCCCGGCGTAGCTGTGTCCCACGAGGATCACCTCGGTGAGGTCTTCCTCGACGATCTGCCCGACGACGTCGCCGACGTGCGTGTCGAGCCCTACCTCGGGGGTGAGCAGATGCGACTTGTCGCCGTAGCCGGTCAGCGACGGCGTGACCACCCGAT
Source organism: Streptomyces sp. NPDC090798 (assembly GCF_044768965.1). Lineage (NCBI taxonomy): Bacteria > Bacillati > Actinomycetota > Actinomycetes > Kitasatosporales > Streptomycetaceae > Streptomyces > Streptomyces sp. NPDC090798. The sequence goes on along the minus strand of NZ_JBIVXA010000035.1, from coordinate 6,270 downwards.
GTCCGGCCGACGCCAGCGACGGGACCACCCGCTCCCAGCACTCTCCGCTGTGCCAGGCGCCGTGTACCAGCAGATACGTTGGCATGGTTTCGCTCCTTGCGCGTCGCCGATACCGGCGGTGAGTCCGGCGCCGGTGTGGCCGGCGGCGGTCTGGCCGGGCTGGATCGTGTTGAAGGCTGCCGCCCAGGCTCCGACCGAGCCAGGGCCCCCGCGATCCTGGGGGTGACAGGACCAGGCACGCGCGCAACGGCGCGAATTACTGTGGGGAGATGACCGGCGAACCGAACCTGCTGGGCGATTACGTGCGCGCCCGCCGTGAGCTCGTCACTCCCGAACAGGTCGGTATCCCCGTTTCGGGGGTACGGCGCGTGCCGGGTCTGCGCAGGGAAGAGGTCGCGATGCTCGCCGGCATCAGTGCCGACTACTACCTGCGCCTGGAACAGGGCCGCGACCGCAACCCCTCCGTGCAGGTCCTGGAGTCCCTCGCCCGTGTGCTGCGGCTCGACGACGACGCGACGGCGTACCTGCTGCGCCTCGGCGCCGACAGACCCCGACGGCACCGACGCCGGAAGGAGACCGTTCCTCCGGGCATCGCCAAGCTCCTCGCCACGCTCCCGCTGCCCGCACTGGTCGAGGGCCGATACTTCGACGTCCTCGCCGCCAACGCCCTGGCGACCGCTCTGTCACCGCGCCTCGTGGCGGGAGCCAACCGCCTGCGGACCCTGTTCCTCGACCCCGCTGAGCAGGCGCTCCACCCGGACTGGGAGAGCGCGGCCGGGGGTATGGTCGCCGGCTTCCGCGAGTCCGTCGGCACCGACACCGACGATCCCCGATTCATCGAGCTCGTCGGCGAACTCTGCCTGGCCAGCCCCCGCTTCAGCCGGCTCTGGGCCCGCCACGACGTGGAGGCGTGCGAAGGCGCACCCAAGCGCATCGACCACCCCCAGGTCGGCGGCCTGCGGCTGAACCGGGAGAGGCTGGGCATCGACGGAACGGCAGGCCAGACGCTCGTCGTCTACCACCCGGACCCCGGCACCGACAGCGCCGACAAACTGTTGCTCCTCGCCTCCGCCATACAGACACCGGCTGTCTCCTGAACGACGTCCGGGGCGGTTCACCGTGGACGCACGGGGGTGCCCCGATGGGCGGCCCTGGAGCATTCGGCGGGTTCGGAGGCCTGGGGGACTTCGGCGGGCGCTTCTGATGGTCGGCCGGAGGTCCAGTTCTGGTTGCCTTCAGCCTGACCGTCTTCGTTTTCGGCGAACCAGATGTACTTGCCGGTGCCGATGATGTTCCGGGGGCCCGTTCGATGAGTTGAAAAGGCCGGCAACCTTTCCGGACTCCGCGGTCACTGATGGGTCAGAAGCACCGTTCAGCGGGGCTTCGCGCACCACCACACGTGCTCCACATCCACGTAAGGACTCATCCGTGGCATCCCCCTCGCACCGCAGGTCCCTCCGTAAGCGTCGTGCCGTCATCGTCTCCGCCGCCGCCGTCACGGCCGCGGGCCTCGGCGGCGTCGCGTTCGTGATGAACGCGAACGCGGGTACGGTCGACCTCGCGCACCAGGTGCTGCCCGCCAAGGACGGCTGGGCGGCATCCGGGTCCGGGACGACCGGCGGCTCGCAGGCCGACTCCTCGCACGTCTACACCGTCAGCACCCGCGCCCAGCTCGTGAAGGCGCTGGGCAGCAGTTCCAACTCCACGCCCAAGATCATCCAGGTCAAGGGTGTCATCGACGCCAACACCGACGACTCGGGCAAGAAGCTGACCTGCGCCGACTACTCCGCCGGTACGGGGTACTCGTCGGCCGCCTACCTGAAGGCCTACGACCCGGCCACGTACGGCACCTCCAAGCTGCCCTCCGGCACGCAGGAGAAGGCCCGCGACGCCGCGCAGCAGAAGCAGGCGAAGAACATCGTCTTCAAGGTGCCCGCCAACACCACCATCGTGGGTGTGCCGGGCACCAAGGCCGAGATCACCGGTGGCAGTCTGCAGGTGCAGGGCGTCGACAACGTCATCATCCGCAACCTGACCTTCAGCGCCACCGAGGACTGCTTCCCGCAGTGGGACCCGACCGACGGCGACAGCGGCAACTGGAACTCCGCGTACGACGCCGTCACCCTGCGCGGGGCGACGCACGTGTGGGCCGACCACAACACCTTCACCGACGCGTCGCACTTCGACAGCGCCAACCCGAAGTACTACGGCCGCGAGTACCAGATCCACGACGGTGACCTCGACATCACCAAGGGCTCGGACCTGGTGACCGTCGAGCGCAACCAGTTCACCAACCACGACAAGACCATGCTGATCGGCAGCAGCGACACCGACAGCGTCGGCAAGCTGCGCGTCTCCATCCACCACAACGTGTGGAAGGGGATCGTGCAGCGGGCTCCCCTGACCCGGATCGGGCAGGTGCACATCTACAACAACTACTTCGACACGACGACCGTCAACGGGTACGCGCCCCTCTACAGCATCAACTCCCGCGCCAAGGCCCAGGTCGTCGCCGAGGACAACTACTGGAAGGTCCCGACGGGCGGGAAGATCTCCAAGCTGCTCAGCGGCGACGGCACCGGCTCGGTCGCCGGCGGCGGCAACCTCGTCAACGGCACCTCGACCGACCTCGTCGCCGCGTACAACGCCGCGAACTCGAAGAAGCTGAAGACGACGGTGAACTGGACGCCGGCCCTGACCGCCGGTCTCCAGACCTCCGCGAAGAACCTGCCGACGGAGCTGGCCACCACCACCGGTGCGGTCCTGACCTCGTAGAGGACGCCAAAGGCGCCCGGGGCCGGAAAGCCCCGGGTCGCCAGGTCCTCGGATGCCGCCGCGCGGCTCAGGTGTCGTACTGGCCGTTCCACGGCTCGGCGAACGCGAGGCGGTCCGGGTAGAGCTCGGCCCAGAGCTCCTCCTCGTCCTCCCTGATCACCAGGCCGAACAGCACGCCGTCCACGGTGCGTTGGAAGGGACGGATCGCGATGTCCGTGTAGGAGCGGCGGGGCAGGCTCCGCAGGAGTTTCGCCAGATGGGCCCTGGCCCGGGAGAGCACCGAGTCCGGTCCGTCCGGCGCCAGTTGCTGTTCGGCCCAGGTGCCCGCGCACCAGATCTCCGAGTCGCGGTAGCGGCCCTCGGCGTCGAAGGTGTGCAGCACCGTGTAGAGGCGTTTGTGCTGTTCCCAGCCATCGTCGGGACGGTAGCCCTCGGGGAAGGCGTAGGTGATCGACGCCAGGAACTGGCCGTCCGCGTAGCGACCGATGCTCTCGGTGCGGGACTTCGGCTCGTAGGCGATCGGGATGACCGGAGGGACTGCCATGGCGAAACCATACGGGTGGTCAAGAACATGTCACCAGCGGGGTCGGTTTCCGGCCGAGGAGTGAGACGGAGGGGGGAGACAAAGAGGGCTGAGGGCGGGGAAAGGGAGGGGAAGAGGCGGGGAAAAGGGTGGGGCCCGGCACCTCTTCGGTGCCGGGCCCCGCTCTACGCCGTCACTACTCCGGTGCGCCGCCGAAGCGCTCCTTGTACGACTCCAGGTCCTCGTCCGTGATCTTGGCGAAGAGGACCGGGGGAACCGTGAAGGGGGTGCCCGCGGGGACGGCCGACAGGGACCTCGCCTCGTCCGCCGAGACCCACGCCGCCGTGTCGTCCGTCAGCGCGAACGCCGAGCGCATCGCGCGGGAGGACGCGGGGATGAAGGGCTCCGAGACCACCGAGTAGAGGTGGATCAGGTTCATCGCCGTGCGCAGGGTCAGGGCCGCGCCCTCGGGGTCGGTCTTGATCTCCAGCCAGGGGGCCTTCTCCTCCAGGTAGGAGTTGCCCGCCGACCACAGGGCGCGCAGCGCCGCCGCGGCCTTGCGGAACTGGAGGGCCTCCATCTGGGTCTCGTACTCGGCCAGCAGGCCCGCGATCTCCTCGCCGAGCTTCGCCTCCGCCTCGCCCGCCCCGGTGCCCGCCGGGACCTCCTCGCCGAAGCGCTTCTTGGAGAAGGACAGGACGCGGTTGACGAAGTTGCCGAGGGTGTCGGCCAGGTCCTTGTTCACCGTGGCGGTGAAGTGCTCCCAGGTGAAGGACGAGTCGTCCGACTCGGGGGCGTTGGCGATCAGGAAGTAGCGCCAGTAGTCCGCGGGCAGGATGTCCAGCGCGTGGTCGGTGAAGACACCGCGCTTCTGGGACGTGGAGAACTTCCCGCCGTAGTACGTCAGCCAGTTGAAGGCCTTGACGTAGTCGACCTTCTTCCACGGCTCGCGTACGCCCAGCTCGGTGGCCGGGAACATGACGGTGTGGAAGGGGACGTTGTCCTTCGCCATGAACTCCGTGTAGCGGACCGGGTTCTCGCCGGAGTCCGCCTCGTACCACCAGGACTTCCAGTCGCGGTTCTCCGGGTCCTGGTCCGACCACTCCTTCGTCGCACCGATGTACTCGATCGGCGCGTCGAACCAGACGTAGAAGACCTTGCCCTCCGCCGCCAGCTCCGGCCAGGTGTCGGCCGGGACCGGGACGCCCCAGTCCAGGTCACGGGTGATCGCGCGGTCGTGCAGGCCCTCCGTCAGCCACTTGCGGGCGATGGAGGAGGCGAGCTGCGGCCACTCGTGCTCGTGGCGCGCCACCCACTCCGAGACCTCGCTCTGGAGCTTCGACTGGAGGAGGAAGAGGTGCTTGGTCTCGCGGACCTCCAGGTCCGTCGAGCCGGAGATCGCGCTGCGCGGGTTGATCAGGTCGGTCGGGTCCAGGACGCGGGTGCAGTTCTCGCACTGGTCGCCGCGGGCCTTGTCGTAGCCGCAGTGGGGGCAGGTGCCCTCCACGTAGCGGTCCGGGAGGAAACGGCCGTCCGCCGGGGAGTACACCTGGCGGATCGCGCGCTCCTCGATGAAGCCGTTCTCGTTCAGGCGGCGCGCGAAGTGCTGGGTGATCTCACGGTTCTGCGGGCTGGAGCTGCGGCCGAAGTAGTCGAAGGCCAGCTCGAAGCCGTCGTACACCGCCTTCTGCGCGTCGTGCGCCTGTGCGCAGAACTCGTCGACCGGGAGGCCCTGCTCCTTGGCCGCCAGCTCGGCCGGGGTGCCGTGCTCGTCCGTCGCGCAGATGTAGAGGACGTCGTGGCCGCGCTGGCGGAGGTAGCGGGAGTACACGTCCGCCGGGAGCATGGACCCCACCATGTTGCCCAGGTGCTTGATCCCGTTGATGTACGGAAGGGCGCTGGTGATGAGGTGTCGAGCCATCGCGGCTGCTCCCAAGTCGTTACGTGTCGTTACGTGGGGTGACGATCGTCGGTGCTGGTCGTACCGTCGGTCGTCTTGCGAACCTTGAAATCGTAGCCGACATGGGTGGGCCGCCCGTTTCCCTTTTCAAAGGGTGGGAAACGGGCGGCCTCCGGTTGTTCTTGTCCGGCCTGCGGGGTGCTACGGGCGCCAGTTCTCCAGCACGCCCTCGTAGACCTCCGCGTCGGTCAGCTCGCGCGGGGTCGGGCCCGCGTGGAAGAAGGCCGTGTTGTCGGTCTTCAGCTTGCGGAGGTAGTCGAAGGCCTTGTTGTCGTGCTCGCCGAACGCGACGAACGAGAAGAACACCGTGGGGTGGTCCTTCGCCGCGTCCGTGAGGGACTGGGTGGCGGGGGTCTTGGCGTCCGGGGCGCCGTCCGTCTGGAAGATCACCAGGGCCGGGTCCGTGGTGCCGGACTTCTGGTGGTGCGTGACGACTTCTTCCACCGCGATGTGGTAGCTCGTACGGCCCATGCGGCCGAGGCCGGCGTGGAGGTCGTCGATCTTGTTCTCGTGCTCGGGGAGGGTGAGCTCGCCGGTGCCGTCCAGTTCTGTGGAGAAGAAGACGACCTGGACCTTGGCCTCGGGGTCGAGGTGGGCGGCGAGGGCGAGGGCCTGTTCGCCGAGGGCCTGGGCGGAGCCGTCCTTGTAGTACGCGCGCATGGACGCGGAGCGGTCGAGGACGAGGTAGACCTTGGCGCGGGTGCCGGTGAGGTCCCTCTTTCCGAGGGCCGTTCCTGCTTCCTGGTAGGCGGTGGCGAGGTCGGGGGCGTGGGTCTTGACGTGGGTGAGGGGGGTGGCGGGGGTGAGGGGGGTGCCGGTCGTGGGGGGGGGGGGGGGGGGGGGGGGGCCGGCGGGGGCGGCCGCGCCCCCCCCCCCCCCCCCCCCCCCCCCCACACCCCCCCCCCCCCCGCCCGCCGCCCCCCCCCCCCCCCCCCCCCCCCCCCCCCCCCCCCCACCAGCCCGCGGGCGTAGTAGTCCTTCTCGTCCCGGACTCCAGGAAGTGCGAAGAAGT
>NZ_JBIVXA010000034.1:0-91363 GCF_044768965.1 Streptomyces sp. NPDC090798 | reverse complement strand
GCATCGCCGCCGGCCTCCGCCGCAACGCCCGCGACCCCCACCGCCCACTCGAACTCCTCGGCCTCGGATGATCACAAACCGGACGTCATCCGACTACGCCGAAGCCCTGCCCACTGATCGGCCGATGGCAGCTAATACTCCAGCCGTAGATCGTGATCACGGATGAGAAGGTCTCCCGTCCCGATAGCCTGCGGTGAGGCCGCCACGGCGGCTTCACCGCAATGGTAGGAAGGATGTGTCGTGATCCGTCCGGAGGTTGCTGACTTCACCGCCCTGGGCAAACTCCCGTCCGAGGACGGCGAGCCCGACGAGGCTCTTGAGGAGGCCGTCGAACGCGCGGGAGCTCTTCTGGGTCTTATTGAGCGACCCGTGACCGATGAGGAGGCCCATGCCTTGGCGGACTGCTTCGGCGACGACGAATGCTTCGGCGTGGCCTGGGTCCTCCTGCATCTCATCGAGACGGCTCCTCACGCGCGTGAGGACCAGCCTGAAGCCGCTCGACGATGGCGCGATGGTCTGACGAGCCAGTCCCACGCGCAGGCTACCGACGAGCGGCCTTCGCATCCGTGATCACGATGGTGAGTGGTGCTTCTCCGCCTACCCGAGTTCACCGAGACGGAGGGTGTCCCTTATCTCGCTGAGCTTCGCGGTTGTCGCCGGGGTCTGGGTTGCCGACGACGAGGTCTACGGCGGCAACCCGAAGTTGCGAACCGCGCTGGAGGAACGCGGCACGGGCTACGTCCTCGCGGTGGCCTGCTCGCACGAAGTCACCACCGGTGCGGGGAAGTTCGGTGCGGACATCTTGGCCAAGAAGGTGCCCAAGCGGGCCTGGCAGAAGCTCTCCGCAGGGGCCGGGGCCAAGGGCCACCGCGTCTATAACTGGGCAGTCATCGACCTCCCCGACCCCCGCCCCGGGAGTCGTCAGCTACTGATCCGCCGTAACCGCAGCACCGGCGAACTCGCCTGCTACCGCTGCTACTCGCCCGCATCCGTGCCGCTGACCGTGCTGGTCAGAGTCGCCGGATCAAGATGGCGGGTGGAGGAGTTCTTCCAGTCGGGCAAGGGCCTGGCCGCACTCGACGAGCACCAGGTCCGCCGCTATACCTCCTGGTCCCGCTGGGTCACCCTCGCGATGCTCGCGCACGCTTCCCTCGCCGTCGTACGCGCAGACGAGCACACCCGCCCCGCACCCGATGCCCTCATTCCGCTCACCTGCAACGAGGATCCAGCGCCTGTTCATCACCCTCGTCGTCCGACCCGTCCACGACACAGCCCACCGGATCGATTGGTCGAACTGGCGACGCCGCCACCAGGCCCGATCCCGAGCCAGCCACTACCGACGACAAGCCACTCAGGAATGAAGATCACGAACTACGGCTGGAGCACTAAGGGATCGCAGGGAATCGACGGGTTGCTTCACGCGCTGCGTACGCGCGTTCTGAAGACCTCCGTGATCAACCCGCGGGGAAGTCGCGGGTGTTGTTTCCGCAGCTGGACGATCGGCAGTGTCGACTGCTTGATGGGGGCAGCGGCCCGGTTGTGGGGCACGGCGGGATCCGCGCGGTGCTCGGGCCGGCCGGAGCCGGCGAGACCACTGTCCGCGAAGGCATGGACGAACTGGATTCGAGGTGTCCGCGCTGTGCGAGACCCGGAGCACGCGGTCACACAGCACGGACCGTTCGCGGCCGGCGGGATGTCCCTGGCCATGACGGGGCCGGAGTTGGCGCCCGCGCCTTGCAGGGCGCGGGCGCCGAGCATCATGGCCTCGCCCTGCGCGGCGCCGCCGTGGGCTGAGGCGCCCGCGAAGCAGATCAGACCGGTGACGAAGGTGCGCTTGCGGCCCCACAGGTCGGCGATAGGGCCACCGAAGAGCGGCGGCCCGGGATCCTTCAAGGCCGCGGCCATGCCCGGCAGGACGGATCAGGCCCGACCCGCAGGCCGTAGGAGCAGCTGCAGGAGAGGGTGGACAGCCGGGACCGGCTGGGCTGGGCCACAGCAGCCATCAGCCACCGACGCCACCCCGAGCCGCAGCTGCCCAAATGTCCGGGCCTGTCCATGACTTCCCATCCGCACTCACGCGCCCGGTGCGCCTCATTGCCGGCGCTTCCCTGCGCTATTTTCCAGGACCGGAAGGCAATTCCCTGTTTCGATTGGCGCGTTCAAGCACGGCCACCTCATGCTCTGCCGAGGTCCGAAGGAGGTGTTCTCCGATGAACCTTCCGCTGCGGGCGTAGACCTCGAATCGGTCGGCTATCTGCTGAATCGTATAACCGGCTCGGCTTTGATCGGGAGCATACGGACACGCCATGGTTCGTGATCCTTCTCTGCCTTGTGGGCTTCAGGAGTCGTCGATGGAACTGTTCACAATTTGAACGCATTCCAGTGCCCGGTCGGATCCGTCGATCGGGGGACCGCATGGTGGGGCTGTCGTAGTCGCGTCGGGGTGCTTGCCGCCGGGTACGCGCTGCTCAGGCGCCACACCGGAGCGGGCCGGGAACCGGTTGACCGGACCGGCCGCATGTCCTGCGTTGACACCGATCGGACGGCAGCCGCTGCGGAGCCTGTGGCGCGCCATACGCCTTCTCGCATGCCTGCTCTCGGCTCTCTGCGATACGGGGCAACCGGACGGTGCCGATGCAGGCGGCACAGCCCCGCAGGGGCACACCCGTCGCGGTGGCAGGCCAGGCCAGTGTCACCTGCGGCCCTGACATCTGCCACGGTGCACGGGGACCATTCCCATATGCCGGCGACCACACGTTTCGTAGGAGGCACCGGCCTTGTGGCCGTGGAACGGGTTTCAGCGACGTTGTCTGCCGTCCATCTCGTCCCACCACTCGTCGGACTTCGGGTCGCCGGACGGGGCGTCCCACCAGCGGTCGTCGGGGCCACGCCGGTTGGCGACGATGGCGGCCACCGGCGGGATCACCATGGCGACCACGCACATGCCGACCGCCGCGGGAACCGACCAGATACGCACGACGCCCCAGGCCAGGACGAAGAGCGCGATACATGTCCCCATCATGGTAGGTGTGACGACGTTGTGCGTACATGACTCGAGGGTAGGTCGTGCGTACACGACTCCGGGTAGGCCGAACGGCGGATCCACCACCCCCCATCGTGACCCCCGATCCGGCCGGCGGTTTCCGGTGGGCGCCCGCTCGATTCGAGCTCCCACTACTGGCACAGGACCACAGGCGAGCGGGGGATCCGCCAGGCGGCCGACGTGACGGCGCCTGGCCGGTTGCTGACCACATGCGCTCCGACCGCACACAGCAACGCGTCCATCAGCTCGAACAGTTCGTCACGCGGGGCGGTCGGACATCCGTAGAAGTCGTCCCGAAAGTGTGATGCCGGAATCCCCGTACGGGCGATCACGGCCGAGGTACCACGCGAGCCGCGAAATGGGATACCCCCGCAGGTCAGGACTCTCGATGATGCGGAATCATTCGCTGTCTCCGCGTACGACCGCAGCGTACCGTTCATCCAACTTGGCACGCAGGAAACCGAGTTGGTATCCGCGTCGGGCCGACCGTCATGCATCTCTGCCCGGACCAGGGTGTCGATTTCTGCCACATGCTGTGCGAAGGCCTGTGCCCACTCCTGCTCGTCCGGCCGGAGGAACGGCGAACGCCGGAGAAGGAGCAGATTGACCTGTGTCAGCCTGCTTGGTCCAGACCGCACTCAACACCTTTCAGGTCACCTTCGACGGCCGCTTCTCCACAGTCCGCCGGCGACCACAACAGCCCCGCCGCACCCGTCGTAGACCCCGGCAAGAGACGCGCGCATGAGCAGCGTCCACCGTCTGGTCCTCCGCTCGGGGGACACCGTCCGGCCCGGGGCGTGCGGCAGTTTTGACAGGACAAGCGAGACGCCTGGGCGCGTGCTCGCACGGGTGGCGGGTTGGTGCGGGCCGACAACCGCCCACGAGCACCACTTCCTCCCGCACCACGCAACGGATGCGGACAGGGGACACACCCTGTTCGCCGAACAGCACGTCGGCTGCGGCACTCGACACCCCTCAACGCCGCGCCGTGGGAAAGGTGCCGTATGACCGAGCTCGGCCTGCCCGAAGGCAATGTGGCCTGCCTCTCCGGCCTCGAGGAGGTGGTCACCGAGACGGCTGTGGTACACGCGGCCGCCTGGAAGAAGTCCTCTTCCCCCTTCGCCTTCCCCCACCCCGCCCGCGCATCCCCCATTTCGTCCTGCAACACCGGCTGCACGAACTACACGCCGAGGGGTGCGCCGTCTGGCGGCAGTGAGATGGCACCGTCATCCTGCATGCCGTCCTGCATGCAGCGACCAGTGGAGTGGATTCCACTGCGGATGCGCGTACAACATGACGAAACGGGCAAAACCCCCCACTGAGATCACAGCGGGAACGGGTCTGCCGACCCTGCTCGTACGAGCCGCTGACATCACACTGCCGAAGTAAGGGATCCCCATGTCCACAGCCACCCGGCGTGCGACCTTCGCCGTCATCACCATAGCGACCGCATTGGCTGCTACCGCCTGCTCGTCCTCGTCCTCGCCCTCGGCCTCGTCGTCGGCGCCCGCCTCGGCCTCGCCGCTGGCTGCTGACTCCGCCTCGCCCTCCGCGTCGAAGAGCGCTTTCTCCTCCGCGAAGGTCGCAGTCAAGGCTCAGCCGGTCGGCACAGTCAGGCTCGGCCTGCCGGGCGGAAAGGTCTCCGCCGCGTTCGACATCACCGGTCTCGCACCCGGCATCAAACACGCTGTCGACATAGTGCCGGGCAGCTGCGCCCAACCGCGGTCCGACTCCGCACTGGTGTCCTTCCCGACCGTCACCGACGACGACTTCGGCAACCTCAAGACCACCGTCCAAAGCACGCAGTCAGGACTTCGGGCGCTGCCCGGCAACGCGGTCCTGGTGGTACGGCTGAGTGACGGCGACTCCCGGCAGCAGAAGGAACCGATCGCGTGCGTGCCGCTGCCCAGCGGTGTGCCCGACGGCTCACCCGTGAAGGTGCAGCCTGCCGGCTCCACCAAGCGGGAGGGCGACGCCACCGTCGCCTACGACGCCGCCACCAAGACCTACACCGTGAAGGTGAAGGCCACCGGACTGGCAGCGAACTCCCGGCACGCGGCGCACCTGCACCAGGGCACGTGCACCAAGCAGGGCCCGGTCCTGGTGATGCTCGGAGACCTTACCGCCGATGACCAAGGCGTCATCGACATGACCGTGAAGGTCCCCGATCAGTCCGCCCAGCTGACCGGCGCAACCTACCTCAACATCCACCTCGGTGACGGTTCTCAGATCCTGTCCAAGGACAAGAAGCCCACCCCGCTGTTCCAGCCCCTCCTGTGCGGCCCCGTCACTACCTGACCGTTCACCCTGCGCAACACCGCGGGCTGCGCTTGCCGTAACCCCCACCCATGCTGGTCACGCCGCATATTGGTAGTCGTGCAGGATGCCGCCGAGCGCGACCTCGGTCCCCGCGTCTGCGCGGGCGGTGTCGAACAGGTGTCGAGTCGTCGCGGGGCTCCGGGCGGCCGAGTTCTTTGAGCCGTCCAACGGCGACAAGCTCACCGGGCGCTCTCGGCGATCGCGACCGCTATGTCGCCGAGCGCGTCGTCTCCGAGCCGGGCCGCGGTGATGGCGCCGGCGACCTCCAGTGCCCAGTCGACGTCCGCCGGGAGGCAGGCCGTCACGGCGGCCCTCAGCATGCGGTCGCGGCAGGGACCGTGGTATTGCTCGACGAACTGCCGGACGACGCCCGGGCTGTGGGTGAAGTTCCTGCGCCGGCGACACCATGGCGCCCCGCCTGCACACGCCCGCGTGGGAAGCCGGCCGGCCGCGATGCCCGTCCATCAAGGATCGCGATGGTCAGCCCACTACTCCTGTCCGCGTACGTCCTCATGCGCAGAGGTCGGTACGACCTCACGTACACGCCCGCTCGGCAATCCCCGGGAAACCCCTAAGCGCCCGCGGTCACGGCCTTGAGCGCGTCCAGTGCCTCCCGCATCAACAGCGACAGCTCGCGTTCCTCGTCCGCCGCGATCCAGCGATGGAAGCCGACTTTGAAGAGGGCGACCCCTGCCTCGGCGGCCAGGCTCGCGTCCGGTTCCGTAACGCCGTGCCGGCGCAGGGTGTCGGCGAGCGCGGCCGAGGTCGAGGCGAGCTTGATCAGGTCGCGCTCCTGGAGCTCGGGGTTCGACATGATCACAGCCTGTCGAGTGCGTACGAAGTCGCGTTGGCCGGCGAGCATCTCGGCGATCGCGTCAAGACCCGCGGCCAGAGCGTCGATCGGCGCCACGGACTTCAGGGCACCGGAGACCGCCCCCACGAACCGGTCCTGGAACTCGCCGGCGGTGGCGAACAGTACCTCGCGCTTGTCGGCGTAGTGATTGAAGAAGGTCCGCTCCGTGAGCCCGGCGCGTTTGGCGATCTCCGCCACGGTTGTCTGCTCGTATCCGCGCTCGTTGTAGAGCTCCAGTGCCGCTGTCGCCAGGCGCCCGCGTGCGTTCGGCTCCCATCTACCCATGGGCAGATCCTACGTGATTACAGTGACTGCAATCAGCTGTTAAGGTCGATTGCAGTAACTGAAGTCAAGTGTTGGGGTTTCCCATGCGCATCTTTGTGACCGGCGCGTCCGGCTTCATCGGCTCCGCTGTCGTTCCCGAGCTCATCGGCGCGGGACACCAGGTCGTCGGGCTCGCCCGCTCCGACGCCTCCGCCGCCGCGCTCACCGCCGCCGGCGTGGAGGTCGTCCGCGGCACCCTCGACGACCTTGAGGTCCTGCGGGACACGGCCGCCGCGTCGGACGGGGTGATCCACCTCGCCTTCAATGGCGAGCGCGCGTTCACCGGCGATTACCAGGGCGCCGCCGATGCCGACCGCCGCGTCGTCGACACCTTCGGCGATGCGCTCGCCGGCACTGATCGCCCCCTCGTCCTCGCCACCGGCTTCATCGGCTTCCCGACGGGGCGCGCGGTGACCGAGCAGGACGCGCCCACCATCGACGGCTCGCCGTATGTGATTCGGTCGGCCACCGCCCAGGCCGCGCTCGCGTTTGCCTCGCGCGGCGTCCGCTCATCGGTGGTGCGGGTCTCTCCGACCGTCCACGGCGAGGGGGACTACGGCTGGGTGCCGCACCTGGTCGCCACCGCCCGCGCCAAGAACGTCTCCGCCCACATCGGCGACGGCGCCAACCGCTGGCCGGCGGTCCACCGCCTCGACATTGCACGGCTGTTCCGCCTGGCCGTCGAGAAGGCGCCCGCCGGATCGGCGCTGCACGGCGTCGCGGAGGAGGGCGTCGCGCTCCGCGACATCGCCGAGGTGATCGGCCGCCACCTCGACGTACCGGTGACCTCCGTGGCCCCCGAGGCCGCGGAGGAGCACTTCACCTGGCTGAGCCCCTTCATGAGCCTCGACGTCCCGGTGTCGAACACCCTGACCCGCGAACTGCTCGGCTGGCAGCCCACCCGCCCCAGCCTGCTCGAGGACGTCGCCAAGGGCCACTACTTCCACACCCCCGCCACCACCTGACCAGCCCCCAAGACGCCTGACCAGCCCCCAAGACGCCACCTGCCCGGCACACACAGGCACAGTGGGGCATCGGCAGAAGGCTCCTGTCGGCTCCAGGAGCGGACGACCAGCTCCGGCTCCCTGAGGGTTGGCCGGCGCCCCGGGATTGTGGGCACGTAGCGGTGGAGGCGCTCGTACGCGGGCAGGCGGTGCCCGCCCGCAGGGGCCGAGGGGAGACGGGAATCTGACCGGCGTGCTCAAAGCAACAGTGCGTGGCCCCTCAACAGCCCCCGCACCAGGCCGACCTACGGGCTCAAGATCCCAAGAGACGACCGCAGTCCACCGGGCGGGCACCAGCCTCACATGCTTTCACGGCGCAGCGTCCCCGCTCGGGGCAATCATCACGGCGCAGGCACGGGGGCGGCGGTCTCACTCGTCCGGACGACAGCCCGGCCGCCTCCGCGCGCGGCGCGCCACGTCACCCGAGCGCGTCCGCGCTTCGTGCTTAAGGTGACGCCCGGAGGTGGAGAATGCGAGTGGGGTTGCACGCGCTCGGTATCGGTGACGGTGCCCGTCCCGAGGTGATCCGCGCGGTGGCCGCAGCCGCGGAGACGCACGGCTTCGCGAGGCTCTGGTGCGGCGAGCACGTGGTACTCGTGGATGCGCCCGCCTCCCGCTACCCCTACTCCGCGGACGGCCGGATCGCCGTGCCCGCGGACACGGACTGGCTGGACCCGCTGCTTGCCCTGACCTTCGCGGCGGCGGTCACCAGCCGGATCGAGCTCGCCACCGGCGTACTCCTACTGCCTGAGCACAACCCGGTCCTGGCCGCCAAACAGGCCGCCACACTCGACGTGCTCTGCGCCGGGCGGTTCAGCCTCGGGGTCGGAGTCGGCTGGTCGGCGGAGGAATTCGCAGCGCTCGGAGTCCCCTTCGCCAGGCGCGGGCAGCGCACTGATGAGTACCTCGCCGCGATGCGCACCCTCTGGGCCGAGGACCCGGCCTCCTTCACAGGGGAGTTCACCCGCTTCGACGCGATCCGGGTCAACCCGAAGCCGCTGCGCGGCGGCCGGCTCCCGGTCGTGGTCGGCGGCAACAGCGACGCCGCCCTGCGCCGCGCGGTCACGCTCGCCGATGGCTGGTACGGCTTCAACGTCCCGGCGGCCGACGTCCCGGCGCGCATCGCCGTTCTCGCCGACGAGTGCGCCCGCCACGGTCGCGCTTTCGACGAGCTCACAGTCGCCGTCGCGCTGAGCGACGGCACCCCGGAGCACCTCCCCGCACTCGGTGCGGCAGGCGTCACCGAACTCGTCGTCGTCGGCGCACCCCCATCCGCTCCCGAGGCGGCGGCCACCTGGGTCGCGGAAATCGCCCAGACCTGGATTCGCCCGGAGCAATAACCAGGGCCGGCCGGGGCTCCAGCCGATGTCTTCACGCCCGCAGGGCGTCCCCAAAGACAAGATGACTGACCTGCGGCTCCTGAGGCCGTCGGACGGCCGCAGCAAACGTCCCGCACGGCTGATGATGTTCGACCTCGACAGTCCGGTGGACGGTCCCGAGGTCGGCCGCTTCGGCCTGTTCAATCACGGGTTCGCAGTCCGGTGCGCGAGCCGCCCGTATGTCCTGGTAGACACTGCTTGGATAAACCGCACAAGGACAAGTGGATCGCGGCCGTGGGTGCCGACGGGACCTTGCGGCGGCTCTTCCCGCACTCCTGGGTGCCGCAGGAACACCACTTCGGGGGTCCGGCGGTCGAGATCGGGCAGTCCCTGGTGTATGCCGGCGCCGTCCACCAGGGGCATGGGATCCAACCGGGTGGCGCCTACGTCGTACGGCGATCCCTGAACGGCGCAGTGCAACTCTGGGCCCGAGCGTCCCCCAACGCGGTTCGCGACCCGGCCCTCCGCGGGAAAGCGCGTGGTAGCGTCGGTATACAAACTGTATGCGATGTCTGGGGGTTGCCGTGACGTCCGGTCGGGAGAAGGCCTACGCGTATCTCAAGGACACGGTGCTGACGGACCCCGAGATGCAGGGGGCCTTCCTGTCGGAGCAGGAGCTCGCCGATCGTATCGGTGTCTCCCGCACCCCCATCCGGGAGGCGCTGCTGCTGCTCGCCGCCGAGGACCTGGTCGAACTCGTGCCCAAGCGCGGTGCCCGGGTGACACCCCTGACGGGGCGGGAGGTCCGGGAGTTGATGGAGCTGCGCGGCGTCGTCGAGCGGTACGCGGCCCAGCAGCTCGTCGCGGCGGAGCGGGTACCCCTGGAGGAACTGCGCTCCCTGCTGGAACGGCAGCGTGCGCTCACCGGCGCCGAGGAGACCCGGGAGTTCATCGCCGTGGACCACCGGTTCCACGCGTCCCTGGTGTCGGCCGTCGGTAACGCCCTTCTGGACCGGCACTATGACGGCCTGCGCAGCCGCCAGGTCCGTGCCGGGGTGACCGCCGTCTACAACCAGCAAGGACGGCAGGAGGCGGTGCTCGACGAGCACGAGGCCATCCTGGACGCCCTCGCCGACGGTGACGCACAGGCCGTGTGCGCGGCCATCGACCACCACCTGGAGTCGACCCTCAAGGTGCTGCTCGCGGGCTAGGCCGGCGAGCGTCCCCGCTGCCGAGGGACGCTCCCGTGCCCGCCGGGATCAGGGGTAGGTGATCACGAGCATGGTCACGCCGTCCGGCGAGGTCCAGGGTCCGTGCGGCATGCCCGGGGGACGGCAGGCGTACATGCCCGCGGTGAAGGTCCGGTCCAGCGTCCGGTCGTACAGCGCTCCCTCGACCAGATAGACCTCCTCCCATACGTCGTGCCGGGCCACGCCCGCGGCCGAGGTGTCGGTGCCCGGCGCCCAGCGGACGAGCGCGGTGCGCCGACTGCTCGCGGGGTCCTCGGCCAGGACGCACTCCTCGACGCCGGGTCCGGCGCCGGCCGGGGCGCGCCAGGGCCCGTCGGGCCGGTGGAACTCCAGCTCGGGCCCGCTCATCGCCACACCTCCGGCCGCCGGTTCGCCAGCACGGACGTCCTCTCACGGACCGCGCCGACCTCCTCCACGTCCAGATCCGTCACCAGCAGCTCCGGCACGGCACCCAGGGAGGCCCGTACCGTCCCGTCCGGGCCGACCACCAGGCTGTGCCCGATGCCGGTCGGCACAGGGCCCGGACCGGTGCCGGGATCGGCCTGGCCGACGGCGGCGACCCAGACGGTGGCATCCAGCGCGCGGGCCCGCACCAGCAGCTCCCACTGGTCGAGCTTGCCGGGGCCGGCCCCCCAGGAGGCCGCCAGCAGCGTTCCCACCGCCCCGGCGTCGGCGTGCGCCCTGAACAGCTCGGGGAAGCGGACGTCGTAGCAGGTGGCCAGGCCCAGCCGGACGCCGTCCACGTCGATCACGGCGGGGCGCGAGCCCGGAGCGACGGTCTCGGACTCGCGGAAGCCGAAGGCGTCGTAGAGGTGGATCTTGTCGTACGACTCCTCGACGCCGGGTCCGGTGGCCAGCAGGGTGTTGGCCACCCGTCCCTCGTCGGCCGGGGTGAACATGCCGGCCACGACGACCGTGCCGGTCGCCCGGGCGATCTCGCGGACCCCGTCGGCCCACGGCCCGTCGAGCGGCTGGGCGAGCGGGGCCAGCGGCGTGCCGAAGCAGGCCATCGACGCCTCCGGGAAGACGACGGCGCGGGCTCCGGCGTCGGCGGCGCGACGCGTCCACTCCTCGACGAGGTGCAGGTTCTTTTCGGGGTCGGGGCCGGTGGTGAGCTGGCTCAGGGCGATCCGCACGGTGCGGTGCCTCCTTGTGTCTGGGTCGGGGCTCTGTGGCCGTTCTCAGCGGGAAAGGGGGACGTCCGCCGCGGCCCGGGTCTGCGGCGCGGCGAGCCGTACGTCCTCGTCGACGGCGGCCTCGGGGTTGCGGCCCAGGAGGACGCCCACCAGGGAGACCGCCGAGGCGAGGGCGATGTAGAGGGCCAGCGGTACCCAGCTGTCGTAGGCGCTCAGCAGGGTGGTGAACAGCAGCGGGGCGATGGCGCCGCCGATGATCCCGGCCAGGGTGTAGGCCAGCGAGGAGCCGGTGTAGCGCAGCCGGGGCGAGAACTGCTCGGCGATGAAGGCGGCCTGCGGTCCGTAGAGACAGCAGTGGATCACCAGGGCGACCAGGACCCCGGCGGCGAGCGGCAGCCAGGAACCGCCGGCGGCCATCGGGAAGAACACGAACGGCCACACCGCGGCCGCCACCGCGGAGACGCCGTACAGCAGGCGCCGGTTGACGCGGTCGGAGAGCGCGCCGGCCAGCGGCATCAGGAAGACCTGGAGCGAAGAGCCGATGAGGACGGCCGCGAGGGCGGAGCCGCGCGCCATGCCGAGTTCCTGGGTGGCGTAGGTCAGCACGAAGACGGTGAACATGGCGTACAGCACGTCGGGGCCGACCCGGCAGAGGATCGCGGCGAGCAGGGCGCGGGGCTGGGTGGTGAGAACCTCGCGGATGGGGGCCTCGGGCCGGGACTGCTCGGCTTCCATCGCCTTGAAGACCGGGGTCTCCTCCAGCTTGGCCCGGATCCACAGCCCGAAGGCGACCAGCGCGCCGGACAGCAGGAAGGCTACGCGCCAGCCCCACGACTCGAACTGCGCCTCGCTCAGCAGCGCGCCGAGGGCGGCGAGCACACCGTTGGCGAGCAGGTTGCCCACGGGCGGGCCCACCTGCGCGG
Source organism: Streptomyces sp. NPDC090798 (assembly GCF_044768965.1). Lineage (NCBI taxonomy): Bacteria > Bacillati > Actinomycetota > Actinomycetes > Kitasatosporales > Streptomycetaceae > Streptomyces > Streptomyces sp. NPDC090798. The sequence continues at coordinate 79,192 of NZ_JBIVXA010000034.1, read as the reverse complement.
CGGAGGCGTAGAAGCCCCGGCGGCGCGGGTCGCCGAACTCGCTGGACAGCAGGACGGCACCGCCCCACTCGCCGCCGACGCCGACGCCCTGGGCGAAGCGCAGCACGACCAGGGCGATCGGCGCGGCCACGCCGATCGTTCCGTATGCGGGCAGCAGGCCGATCAGGAAGGTGGCCACTCCGATCAGGACGAGTGTGGCGATCAGCACCTTCTTGCGGCCGATCACGTCCCCGAGCCGGCCGAAGACGAATCCGCCGATGGGGCGGGAGACGTAGCCGACCGCGTAGGTGGAGAACGCCAGGAGCGTGCCGGTGAGCGGGTCCTCCGACGGGAAGAACAGATCACCGAAGACCAGGGCGGCCGCGGCGGAGTAGACGGCGAAGTCGTACCACTCCAGGGCCGTGCCGGTGAGGCTCGCGACGAAGGCGCGGCGGACGCCGGAGCGCTTCTCCGCGGCCCCGGCGTCGCTCTTCGGGGTGTCGTGCATGGTGCCCATCCTTGCTCGGGGACATCGACCTTCCGGCATACTTCTTGTATACAGGTCGTATGCGCAAGCCCTGCGCCGGAAGTTAACCGCGGAGAAATCAGGATCCGCGGACCGATCCCCGTTCCCGTTTCCCGTTTCTCGATCCCCGATCCCCGATCCCCGATTCCTGGGAGTGCCCTCATGGCCGTGCTGACCTTCGAACTGCCCGACGGATCGACGCGCGAGGTCGATGTCGTCCAGGTCCTCAACGCCGGGTACGCCGGGCGCAGCCAGGACGACGTCGCCGCGCACGTCGCGGAGCTCGCCGAGCTGGGCGTGCCGGGCCCGTCCGTGACGCCGGCGCTCTACCCCGTCTCCCCGTACCTCGCCCAGCAGACCGAGCGCGTCACGGTCCAGCACGGCCGCACCTCCGGCGAGGCCGAGTGGGCGCTGGTCGTCGCGGAGGGCGGGGAACTGCTGCTGACCGCCGCCTGCGACCACACCGACCGCGACCTGGAGGTGCATGGCGTGGCGTGGAGCAAGAACGCCGGCCCCGACGTCCTCGCCCGCCGCGCCTGGCGCCTGGCCGACGTGGAGTCCCGCATCGACGAGATCACCCTGCGCGCCTGGGTCAGCCATGCCGGCACCGAGACCGAGATCCAGACCGGCACACTCGCCGAACTCCTCACCCCGGCCTACTGGGTCGACGTCCTGCGCTCCCGCGGCGAGCTGAGCCCCGGGACCGTCCTGATCTCCGGCACCATTCCCATGGCTGCCGGCGTCGACCAGTTCGCCGACGGCTGGCGCGTCGAACTGGCCGACCCGGCGGACGGGGACGTCATCAGCCTCGCCTACGATGTCCGGCCCATGCCGGAGCCCATCGGCTGACGCGCCTGACGGGAAGCGTTCCGGTGCGGCGATCCGGCCGGTGCCAGGGCCGTACCTCGACGCGGGCCCGGTCGTGGATCCGCGAGCCGTGGGCTCCCTCGCCGCACGAGCGGCGTTTCCGCTTCTGGCGCGGGAGCCCGGGAAACAGGTCGTGGACCGGGTGGTCCACGGCCCAGCGAGTGGCGACGGCGTCATGCCGGGTGGTGTTCCTGCGTCCCGAGGTGCCCGAGTACTGCCGCTGCACTCCCGCCGAGCGGACCCCTTTCCTCAGAAAGCCGGTGTCGTCCACGATCAGGACCGGCTTCTTTTGCGGGCCCCGGCCGCGTGCTGGTGAGCGCGCACGATGGGGGAGTCCGCTCAGACGGACCAGTTGAGATCCTCGGCGGCATCCGCCTGGGTCATCAGCGCGGTGAACACGCGCTCCCAGGTGCCGTCGACGGCCCGCATCCGCAGCCGGTTGGCGATCCGCGCCCACTGCGCATCAGTCAACGGCACACCCGGACCCGACCCACTGATCCAATCGACGGCACCATGCACATGTACAACTCGGCGAACGTCAACTCGACGTCCGTCGAGTGCACGATGACCGCGGTCAACTGACCTGCGGGGCCGCCCCCTTTTTGGGGCGCCCCCGCACCGGATGTCACTCCTCACGCCATCTGAGAGACCCGTTCACCAGATGTTTTCGGCGTCTCATCGGACAGTTCGTTCGGGAATCCTCGGAAGAACCTTCTCGGCGATGTTGAGGAGAACGCTGTCGTTCGGGAGGGTTCCGGACGTGCTCCACACGGTGATGTCGCAGTAGCCGCCCCGGTCATTACGGTCCAGGGCCACAGACAGCGTCCTGGCCAGGGGGCCTTGTTCGACCGGTCCGCCGGATCCGCCACTCCCGAGATTGATCTCGAGCTTCATGGTGTGATCCGAGGAGAGGACCGCGGGCCGGCCGAGAACCGTAAGCGTCTTGATGTCCTTCTCGTCCCCGAACTTCATCAGCTTCACGTACTGGTCGGTCGACAGCTCGTCGTAAGTGGCCGAGACATTCACGGTGTACGTGTCGAACGTGACCTCGGCCTCCGGTTGGGCGACCTTTCCATCAGTCAGAGGAGCGGTGTTGTTGGTGCTGGAGACAGTGGTCGCGATCTCTCCGGGCGTTCCAAGGAGCTTGGCCAGGTCCGGCCGGTTGAGCGCCTTGCACAGCTCTTCAGCGGTCACAGGCTGGGGCGTGTCCTTGTAGGCCTTCGGGAGCTTCTCGTGTGCCTCGTCCGAACACGAGGCGGGCTGCGGGGCGTTGTCGTCGGACGGCATGAAGCGGGGGGCCACCCACAGCGCGGCCGCGAGTGCCCCGAACACGGCCACGGCCGCGACGGCCTGGCTCCATGCGTTGTGCTCCTTCTCCGGAGTGCCCGGCCTGGGACGCGGCCCGGCTCCGGCCTGGGCCTGGGGCTGGGGCTTGGGCTGGGGCTGGGGCTGGGGCTGGGGCTGGGCGGCAGCATCGACTGCCGCCCCGTCTGCGGAGGCTGCCGGACTCGGGTTCCGGCGTGCGCGCAGGGCCCGGATCACCGCGTAGACGCGTATTGCGGTGAACACGAGGAACACCACGCCGAGACCGGCCGCGACCCGATCGTGATCGCGGACGGCGAGATACATGATGCGTACGCCGAGAACAGACCCGACCGCGATGAGCAGGGGCTCGCGGACCCAGAACGGCAGGAGACGGAGGAGGAGACCGAGCATCCGGCGATCTCATCAGGACAAGATCACATTCGCCATGATGGAAGCCACAGTTCCGCGACCAGCTCCGCCGCCAGGTCCGCCTCGCCAGCGGGAAGACACCCCGCGGCAGTGCCGGCGGGCCCTCATGATCCACACCATGACCGTTCAACCACCCAGCGGCGGGGAAGGGCGGCGAAGCCCTTCGCGTCCGGCGGGCGACGCACCGTTTTGATCGTGATGTCGAGGTAGGTCTTGGCCCAGGTCACGAGCTTTCCGGCGTTGGCGGAGTCGGCCCGGACGATGGCAATCCCGGGGTGCGTGAGCCCGAGACGGAACAGCAGTTCCTTGGCCGCATCCCGGTCGGTCACGTTGGCAGCGGTGACCACAACCAGCAGCACCAGGCCCCCTGTTGTCGCAGATCAGATGCCTACCATGAACGCCCTGAGATGAGCGAATCGTTGATCACGTGGGCGGCCGTCACCTTGATGGCGAGGCGCCGGGGCTTCCCACCACGCGTTTGGTCACGGATGGAACCGCCACCGGCCTTCAGAAATGACATCCACCTTGCCGTCCCTGACGCGAACGGCCGTCTCGTCGTCGATGAAGTAGATCGGGAAGTCCGCCCGCGCAGCGATGCGATCAGCCCAGGCGTCGTCCCGCTCGGGGAAATCCGGCGAGTACAGGTGAGGCTTGAGATACCAGTCGAAGAGGCCGAACGGCGGCTCCACGGTCGTCGCGCCGAGCACGTGGAGGTCCGTGGTGTCCCCGATGACGTCGGCGGAGTGTCCGGTGAGATTACGGCTGAAGATCATTGATCCGGCGCTGACCCCCACATAGACCCGGTTCTCCAGCGCCTCCAGGAAGCCGTCGGCCAGGCCGTTGCCGGTGATGCTGCGCGCGAGGTGGTAGTGGCTGCCGCCCTCGACATAGATGACGTCGGCGTGGAGCAGCCGGTCGAGCACCATCTGCCGGGGCAGGCCGTTCAGCTCCAGGACGTCGAACTCCCGCCAGCCGAGGCCGTGCAGCCGGTTCATGTCCGCGACGAACCACCCGTGGTCCCCGGGCTCGGCGACTGATGCCGTGGGCACGTACACGACGTTCGCCGATCCGAACGGCTTTCCCAGCATGTCCCGCAGCGCATCCCGCAGTGTCTCGTTGCGCAGGCCACTCGCCGTCAACAGAAAGTTCATCGGGCGAGCCAAGCACGGCTGACGGCCGCGCGCAACGAACCCAGGATCCACCAATACCGTCATGGCGTGGCCGCATCAGGAACAGGCGCTGAGCTTGTTCTTTATCTACCAAGATCTTCCAGGCTTGCCGATGGCCTTGAGCGTCTCGGGGCGTTTGACGGTCTTGCCGACGTCGTAGCGGGGTGCCCGATGTTTGTTCTTGGCGCCGGGTGGCCGTCCGGGGCCGACGCCTCGGGGTTTGGGAACACGGGTCGGGCAGGCGAGATGAGCGCGGATGTTCCTGAACCCCCGGCGGACCCGGGCCGGGGTGAGCCGGTTGGAGGTAGCGGGCTTCTCCCAGGGCCGGCAGAGGTCCGCGGCGAGGGGACGGGTGAGCCTGAGTTGAGTGTGAGCGACGATCAGGAGCCAGGTCCAGCGGTCCGCTGCGTCGGGAGTACGGAGTTTCGGAGTGGCCCAGCCGAGGGTCCGCTTCGCGAAGCGGAAGGTGTGCTCCAGATCGAAGCGGCGGAGAAATGCCTGCCAGAAACGGTCACGTCGTCCGGGGTGGCACCGGTCTTGGAGGACCATAGCCACACCGGCGGAGCATCACGGTCCTTCGATAGATGCTCGACCTTCAGCCGAATCAACGTGCCTTCGACCAAGGGTAGTTCGCCGTCGTGGTCGAGCCATGAGGAGCGGTGGGTGAGCCTGGGGTGCACCCGGTCCCACGCCTGGGCTTCGGCCTTGCCGTAGTTGCTGGTGTCGGTGACCGTGGTGATTGCGGGCTCGGGCCAGGTGTCCGGCTTGGTGAAGCGGAATTCCGGGCCGTGCTTGGGAGGCCGACCGTTGACGCCCCATCCTCGGCGGCATCGGCAGGCGCATGACGCGGTCGGAGCGGACCCGGCCGACCATCTCGACGGGCAGGTCGCGCAGGACCCAGGCCAGGCGGGTGACGTCATAGCCGGCGTCGCTGACGATCACGATTGCCGGGTCCCCGGCTTGCCACTGGCCTGCGGCGATGAGGCGTTCAACGACTCCTCGGAGCTGGGTGGCGGTGACTGCGGTCGCGTCGTCCGCCGGGCCGAGCCGAACCGTGTCCAGGATCGCGGTCCAGGAGGTAGCACCCGGCTCCAGCGCGGCCACGAAGGAGTAGGTCCAGCCCGGAATGAACTGTGATGCTGTCTTCGCGCGGCCGTAGACATGGCAAAACAGCCGCTCCGCTGAACATGGCGCGTCCGAGCGGAGCCACGGCGACACGTCGACCGCCAGAACCAGACGCCCGCCCTCGAAACGCGGCAGCGGCAGCCCGGCAAGCACCGCCTGGAGCCGGTCGACGTCGATCCGGCCGTGGTTCAGGCCGCCGTACATCGCTCCGTGCCCGCGACGATGCTCGGGCAGCAGCGTCAGGTCCACCGGGGACTTCACCGCCCCATCCGCACACAGCACCGCGTCCACGAGCTCGAACAACTCGTCGCGCCGGGCGGTCAGACACTCGTAGAACTCGCCCCGGAAGCGTGACGCTTCCGCGAACGCCTCCCTTCGGACAGCATCAGGCAGCAGACTCACCCTCACGGCCTTCGTCGTGGTCACGTGCACCTTGGTCGGAGCACATGATCAGGCGAAGGCCGCCCCCACGTCCGGCGAATCCCCATGCGAGCGAATCCGTTCGAGACGCCATTCGAGACCGTGGCACCATGTACCGCATGACGACGAACCGAAAGGTCCATGCCGCGTAGACGGCCAGGACAGATCCGTGCCGGCGCCCCCGGCAGCCACCTGACAACGGGTGCAAGCCCGGTCATCGACGGCCTGTCTTCGCGTGCACTGTCCGAGATCAGCCGCCTCGAGCACACCCGCAACTATCTGCAGCCAGGCGATGTCAGCACAGCTGTGGGCCTGTGGAAGAACTACGTCCACCAGTCCGAGCGGGATCTGTGGCACGACTACGAGTGGGGCAACGTGCACTGGTACTGCTGCGGCAACCCCCTCGAATCCCGAGCCCTCCTCGACACCGTGTTTCAGGCCCTATCACCCCGAAGTGCCCGCGAACTTCGTCAAGTTGTCAGCCGCTCAGACGCCGTCTGGAACCGCCCATCCCCGCCCTATGACGCGGACGGTAGATAAAGAACAGGCTTAGCTAGTCATCGACCTCGACGATGTTGGAGTTCAAGCCCTGTACTAGCGCAGGTGTGCTGACGTAGGCCCTGGCGTACACTTCCTCGTCTCCGATCTCGGTGTTGATCGCTGCCCTGTTCATAGAGACCCGCTGCGTCACGCTGTGGTCTTGCGTTCGCGCTCTAACGGTGACCTCCTTCGCGCAGCCGTTTGCGAGCAGGTCATCAGCGAAGTCGTCGTCCTCCCACACGCCCATACAGGTCTGGAATGTGGCTCCCCTCGCAACTTCCGCTGCGGTGTAGCCGATATTCCATGTGACCGTCAGGTTGAACTGTCGACCGTCCCACTGCACCGTGAGCCTCGTGTTGCTGAGCGCTGCTGCGGGTAGCACCAAGGGGGCGCCGGCCCCAGCAGCGATTCCTGCGGCAGTACGCGGCGTTGTGGCTGCCGATGCCGTGGGGACACCCCCCGCCAGCATCAGTATTGCCGCCGTAGCTACAAAAGTCTTTCGCATGGTGACCCGCCTAGGGAACTACAGTCACTCAGCCTTCATTCGGTGAGCTGAGGAGCACTGCGCCGCGAGATTTTGCACGGGGACGAGATGGGGTCCTGGCGTGAGTTGTCGGCTTCGGTGTCGTCATGAATACCAAGCGCGCCCCGTATTTCCATTCAAGCACTGGTCAAGTGAGAGGGCGACCCGTGCCAGTTGGGCGGCAGGACCGCGGCGCCTCACGCAGCGCGGACCTACAGTCGAGTGCATGAGCACCATCTCAGACGCGCAGCCGGCCCGCCCCTGGCGGCTGGCGCCTTGAGGACGGGCCCCCGCCCACAGTGTGGACCTGGCCTCGCACCGACCGGCCCGCGCTGCGGGTGATGTCCGCCGGCCGGTGGCGGCACGCGCCGGTTCTGGCCCGGCAGGACTGGCCGGACGGCACGGTCCGCTACCAGGTGGAGGTCGACCTGCTCGGCGACACCACGGTCCGCGTCCTCACGTGCCAGTGGCCGCAACCCGGTCTGCAGGTCGCCCGCCGCAGCAGCTCCCAGCCGACCAGGGCAGCGGACGAGACCCGGCAGGGGAGCTTGCCGCGCCGCGGCCCCGCCCCCGGCTGACTGGCGGCCCCGCGCACCTGCTGGCCCCGGGAACACTGTTGGGCGTCAAGCTGCCCCGTATCGAGTGCCAGGCCTGCCGCCGGCACATCGCGGCCGGCCCGGTCGCCGGACGGCTCGGCAAGGGCCGCGTCTGGCGGCACGACCCGCCAGGACGCGGACCTGGTGTCCTGCGCCGGCTCCTCGACGAGCCCGACACCGACCCGGCCGTCGGCCCTGGACGGGACCCGCACGGCCTGGACACCATGCCGCTGGTCTGACCATGGACTGACGGGAGGTGGAGCCGACGGTCTATCAGGGCCTGGCCTCGCGAGGACGCGTAGGCGAGGAACACCCCGACCTGGGCATTTTCGATCCGGCCGGCGGCGGGGGTGTAGTGCCGTTGCACGCCGGCCGAACGCGGGCCCTTCTTCAGGAACCCTGTCTCGTCCACGATCAACACGCCGTCCCCGCCGAGGCGTTCCAGCACGTAGGAGCGGACCTCGTCGCGCACCCCCGTCGGCGTCCCAGCGTGCGCTTCGCAGCCGCCTCTGCATCGCGCCGGGGCGGCCATGGCCAGCCTCCTCGGCCAGCTGCCGGCAGTTCTCGCGTTCGACGCCGGACAGCAGTCCGAGGATGAACGCCCGCGCCGTCGCCCGCGGTTCCACTCGGCGAAACCGGGCCCGCGGCCATCGCACGATCTTCAGGAATCCACACAACCCCTGATGATCACGCGTTGGCCGTTCTCATACTCACCCGGGCCCAGGGCGAAATCGCGAGGGCCGACCGGATGGGGACGGCGCGCTCTCGCCCGAGGCGGCTGATCCACCGGTCAATCCCTTTGCGCGACCGAGCAGGTCGCCCCTAGCGTGCAAGCGCATAGGAACCGTGTGCCAGAGCGCCGCGCCACACGAATGAGGAGCAATCGCCGTGGGAACCATGGTCTCGGTCAGGGGCTGGCTGCAGTGTGACGACGGACAGCTGGCCCAGATCAAGGAGATCGTGGAAGCAGACGATCCGGAGCGTACCTACAGCGGGGGCTGGGCCTTCCCCGCTCGGCAGTACAACGGCGCCAGGTGGGCCTTCTACGGGGGCTACATCCGCGCGGTGTCCCTCGACTGGTTCGAGGAGAGGTTGCGTCAGATCGCCCAGATCCCGGCCTCCTACCAGGATGACGAGTACGACGAGAGGCCCCAGGGGCTGTTTCTGGTCAGCCACGACGTCGACGGCATGAGCGAGTGGAGGGTCCACAACGGGGGCCTGGTGATCGGCCTCCCGGATGGGGATTACCACTACCTCGACGCCTAGCTGGATCACGAAGTCTCACTGGAGTACTGGTAGTGCTTCGGTGGCCGCTGAACAGGCCCCGCCGCCGGGACCGTGGCGCGGGGGAGGTTCGTCCCGCGGTCTCAACCGGACGGTGGCTGGATGTAGTCCTCCAGGCGCGCCACGGTGAATCCCTGTCTTTTGATGCGCTCGAGCAGATTGCCGAACATCTCCGTCATCGTGGTGCCCTTGAGTTCCTTGGGTCCGCGGAAGTGGGCGAGGATGATGTCGCCGGGGCGCAGCTTCTTGTCCGCCTCCTGATACCGCAAGGTGGCGATCTGCATGGATTCCCGCCACCGGACGATCGCCCGGGGCCCGCATTCCCCCACCGCGGTCTTGGTGTCGCTGTCGTATGCGCCGTAGGGCGGGCGGAACAGCAGCGGTGCGGTGCCGTACTGCTGGGTGAGGATTTTCTGGTCGCCGCACACTTCCGCCTTCTGGCGGGCCAACGGGACGGTGTTCATCGCGGGGTGGTGCAGGGTGTGGTTCTGGATGTGATTGCCCATCGCCTGCAGCGGCTTGAAGTACCCGTAGTCCGACTTGATGGTGTCGTTCATGAGGAACATCGTGATCGGAATCTTCAAGTCCCTTATCATATCGATGAACTTGGGGTCCTTTTCCGCTCCGTCGTCGACCGTGATGAAGACGACCCTCTGCGAGGTCGGTACGTGCTCGAAGACCGGGACGGTTCCGGTGGCGGAGAGTTTTACGGGCTTGTCGGCCGGGGGTTTCGGGGGCACGGGCAGCGGCGTGAGACCCCACTTCTGCCAGGCGGTGGCGCTTGGAGCGGTGCTGGGGGCCAGCTGCGAGGAAGTGGCGGCTGGGCCGGTTGCGCTGCCGCCCCCTGTGCCGCAGCCGCCGGCCGCCATGGCCGTGCCCGTCATCGCCCCGTAAAACCCGCTCCGCCTGTTGTGCCGCTTCACCGCACCAGTCTTCCGTAAGTGCCGTGCCGTCCTTGACTCTGCTGGGAAAGGTACCCGGCCACGCGGGAGAGCGCGTTCATTGACCAGGCCGAGTACGCCGTCGTGCCAGTTCTCGGTGAACAACGACTCTCCGAAACCGTCAACGGCCCTACCCTTACCCACATCTACGACGAGTGGGGGCGGCACATCAGCCGCACCACCCCGACCGGAGCCACCGCCGGCTGGAGATACGACAAAGCAGGGCGCCCTGCCCAGATGCTCGCCGCGGGCCGCGGCATTGACTTCGCCCACGACGTCGCGGGCCGGGAAGCATCACGCCGCATTGGTGGTGTCCTCACCTGGACCAACGCGTTCGACTCAGCCGGACGGCTCACAACCCGGACCGTTGTGGCAGGAGCCCGTCGCCAGGCGATCCGGCAGCGCACCTGCGTGTATCGCGCCGTACGGCAACGTCGTCGGGATCGACGATCACGTCACCGGTCCACGCCGCATCACCCTGGATGCATCCGGCCGCGTCACCGCTGTGCAGGCAGCCAACTGGAGCGAAACGGTTGTCGGCCGCGAGGGACCCATACTCGCCGGGATCCGCCCGTGCAGCCCCCGCGGACCTGCCGCCGCTGGCGTCTCGGTTGCATGGTGTGGCCGTCAGGGCCGGGCAGTCAGCGGCCGCAGAGCATCTGACCCACCTGTTCGGCTCCACGACGTGTCCCGGCTGTGGGGTGGGAGTCGTAGCCCTTGTCACCGACCGGCGGCCTCGTGCCCGGCGTGGTTCGGCCAGGAGGCAAAGACCTGGTTCCCGGCTTCGTCGTAAGCGTAGGAGTGTGCAGGAGAGGTCGATCTCCAAGCTCAGTGCGCAGGAGGGGTACACCACGGGGTGCTCCTCGCGGCGCAGGCTGCGCCTCCATACGGGCACCCCCTCGAAAGCGTGTGACGAGTTCTTAGGCCCGGCGCCCCACGAGAGCGGCCCGGCGCCCCACGAGAGCGACCTGCGGAGCACATTTGTCCAGGAGTCGGCGCGGGGGCGGCGCGGGGCCGGGATCGAAACGAGCCGAACATGTCTTTACCCATGCGTTTCGCACAGTGAGCTCGTGACAGTCGTGACTGTCAGTGCCCCAGGCCGGCTTGCGAGTCTCTTGGGCGGGCCACGGAAGGGGAGGCATGGACAAGCGGTACGAGGTGTACGCGTTGGCGGACGCGCACTTCTACGAGACACCCGACCGGCTGGCGACGGGCGTCGCGGGGGCGGCTCAGGGGACTGTTCCCCTGTTCGAGACGGCACGCAGGCCCATCCCGGAGGGCTGGGCGACGGCCCGTGTCGGCGACTGGCTGACACTCACGCCGCTCGGCGCGGACGGCGCCCCGGCGGCGGCGCCGGCCCAGGGCTGGAAGATCCACGCCTCGGCCACCCGGGCGAACGCCGATCGGATCGCGGCGATCGTGTGGGACTACTGCTTCCCCCGCCGCATCCCGTTCAAGTTCGTACCGGGCCCGCATCTGCTGCATCTGCGCAACACCAAGTACGCGGGCCGCGACACCAGCGGCAAGTTCGTCACCGTCTACCCGGCCGACGAGGAGCAGCTGCACACGGTCCTGCGCGAGCTGGGTTCCCTGTTGGAGGGCTTCGAGGGCCCCTACATCCTCACCGACCTGCGCTGGCACGACGGGCCGCTGTACGTCCGCTACGGCGCGTTCGCGCGCATGTACGTCGTCGACGAGCGGGGCTCGCTCGTGCCGGCGGTGCGCGACGGCTCGGGCACGTTGGTGCCGGACCGGCGGGCGCCGTCCTTCCAGGTGCCGGAGTGGGTGGCGCTCCCCGCGTTCCTCGAGCCGCATCTCGCGGCGCGCAACACCACGACGGTGGGTGAGCTGCCGTACCGCATCGAGAAGGCGCTGCACTTCTCCAACGGCGGCGGAGTGTACGCGGGCACCGACACCCGGGACGGGCGCAAGGTGGTGCTCAAGGAGGGGCGGCCGCACGCGGGGCTGGCCTCGGACGGGGCGGACGCGATCGCCCGGCTCGAGCGGGAGAAGCGGGCGCTGGAGGCAGTGGCGGGGACCGGGGTGGTGCCCGAGGTGCAGGACTGGTTCACCCTCGGCGACCACCGCTTCCTGGTCATGGACTTCGTGGCGGGGCGCCCGCTGAACTCCTTCTTCGCCGAACGGCACCCGCTGCTCTCTCCCGACCCCGACCCGCAGGCCGTCGCCGCGTACACGGCATGGGCGGTGGGCATCCACCGGGCGGTGGAGCGCGCGGTGGAGAAGGTGCACGCGCGCGGGATCGTCTTCAACGACCTGCACGTCTTCAACATCATGGTCGCGCCCGACGAGGAGTCGGTGTTCCTGATCGACTTCGAGGCGGCCGCCCCGGCCGAGGAGAACGGCCGCCAGGTCGTGGCGCATCCCGGGTTCTTCGCGCCACCGGACCGCCGGGGCGCCGACGTCGACCGGTACGCGCTGGCGTGTCTGCGGCTCGCCCTGTTCCTGCCCGTCACCACGCTGCTCGTGGTGGACCGGGGCAAGGCGGCCCATCTGGCCGAGGTGATCGCGCAGCAGTTCCCGGACGTGCCAAGGGAGTTCCTGGACGAGGCGGTCGCGGAGATCACCCGCGATGTCTGCGGCACCGGGGCCCCTGCCGGCGGGACCGGCGCGCCGGAGCGGGTGCCGTCGGCCCCCGCCTCCCGGGTGGAGCCGGGCGACTGGCCGCACAGCCGCGACTCGATGATCAAGGCGATCCTCGCCTCGGCGACCCCGGAGCGCGACGACCGGCTCTACCCCGGCGACGTCGCCCAGTTCTCCGACGGCGGCGGCCTCGGCCTCGCGCACGGCGCGGCCGGCGTCCTGTACGCCCTGGCCGCGGCCGGCGCCGAACGCCACGACGAGGGCGAGCGCTGGCTCCTGGACCACACGGCCCCGGCCCCGACGGGCACCCCGCTCGGTCTGTACGACGGTCTCGCGGGCGTCGCCCACACCCTCGACCTGCTCGGACACCGGCAGCGGGCCCTCGACCTGGTCGACGGTATCCTGCGCGAACGCTGGCAGCATCTGTCCTCGGACCTCCAGGGCGGCCTGGCCGGCCTCGGCCTGGTGCTGGGGCGACTGGCCGCCACGACCGGCGAGTCGGAACTGCGCGAGCGGGCCGCCGAGGCCGCCGACCTCCTCGTACGTCGCCTCGCCGAACCGGCGCCGGCCGCGCCCCGGCGACGGGCCGGGCTGATGCGGGGCGCGAGCGGGCCCGCGCTGTTCCTCCTCCGGCGGTACGAGGAGACCGGCGAGCGTGCGCTGCTGGAGGCGGCCGGTGTGGCGTTGCGGCGGGACCTGGAGTGCTGTGCCGAGCGTGAGGGGGGCGCGGTGGAGGTCGACGAGGGGTGGCGGACCATGCCGTATCTCGGGGACGGGAGCGTGGGCGTGGGGCTCGTGCTCGACGACTATGCGGCGCACGTTCCGGACGCCGGCGCGGAGTTCGCGCGGGCCCGTGCCGGCATCCTCACCGCGGCCACCTCCCGTTTCTACGCGCAGCCCGGCCTCTTCCAGGGACGTGCCGGGATGATCCTGCACCTCGCCCGCACCACCGCGCCGGGGGCGACGCGGGCGCGGCTCGACGAGCAGATCGCCGGGCTGGGCTGGTCGGCGATGCCGTACCAGGGCCAACTCGCCTTCCCCGGGCACCAGATGATGCGCCTTTCCATGGACCTGGCCACCGGAACGGCGGGCGCGCTGCTCGCCCTCGCCGCAGCCTTCGGCTCGGGCGACAAGGGCGTTGCCGCGCACCTGCCGTTCCTCCCGCCGCCGCATCGGCGGCCCCTATGACATGGCTCTGCCATCCGGTGGAGTCGTGGCGCAACCCTGTCCCCACGGGACGAACAACCGACACCGACGAAAGGACACACCATGGCCCTGCTCGACCTGCAGACGATGGAATCCGACGAGCACACCGGCGGCGGCAACAGCACCGTCAGCCTCCTGTCGTGCGTCAGCGCGGCCAGCGTTCTGCTCTGTCTCTGACGAAGCGGTGCCGAACGCTCTGACGAACGGCTCACGCTGAACGCTCCGGGCGGTCCGCTCCCGCGAGGGATGGGGCCGCCCGGGGTCGTCCGCCCGATCGGGCGGAAACGCAGAAGCGCAGAAGCGCGGAAGCTCCGAGGGGGTGCACGATGTCGATGTCGATGGACCCGACGACCGGTGGACTGCTCACCGCGGCGAGCCGGCACAGCGGGCCCCGCTGGGCGGCGCTCTGCCTGGTGAGCGTGGCGGCGACAGGCGCGGGACTGCTGTTGCCCGCCGCCCTCGGCCGGGCCCTGGACCTCCTGCTCGCCCACGCCCCGGCGACCCGCTGGGTGCTGATCTGCGCGACTCTCGTCCTGCTGCTGACCGGGCTCGACGCGTGCGAGACGGTGCTCGCCGGCACCCTCGACGCCCGCACCACCGCCTTCCTGCGCCGCCGGGTGACCGGTCACGTCCTGGCGCTGGGGCCGCGTGCGGCGCTCCGCTTCGGCCCCGGTGACCTCGTCGCGCGACTCGTGGGAAACGCCGCCCAGGCCGGCACGGCGCCCGGCGCCCGCGCCGCGCTGCTGGCCGCACTCGCCGGCCCGGTGGGGGGAGTGGTCGCGCTCGGTGTGATCGACCCGTGGCTCGCGGCCGCGTTCCTCACCGGCGCGCCGCTGCTGACGCTCCTGCTGCGCTCCCTGGCCCGGGACACCTCGACGTGCGTGGCCGACTACCAGCGGGTGCAGGGGCGCATCGCGTCCGCGCTCGCCGAGGCCGTCGGCGGCACCCGCACCATCCGCGCGGCGGGTACGGCGGACCGGGACGCGGAACGGATCCTGCGACCGCTGCCCGAACTCTCCCGGGCAGGTCGGCGGATGTGGCGGGTACAGGGGCGGGCGGCGGCGCGGGCGGTGGCGGTGGCGCCTCTGCTGCACCTCGCCGTCGTGGCCGTGGCGGGCATGCTGCTCAGCCGGCACCGGCTCTCCGCCGGAGACGTCCTGGCGGCCTCCCGCTACGCGGTCCTCGCCACCGGGGTCGGCGTGCTGGTCGGGCAGCTCTCCGGCCTGGTCCGCGCCCGCACGGCGGCCCGCCGCCTGGGCGAGGTCCTGGCGGAACCCGCCCCTACGCACGGGGACCGGAGCCTGCCGCCCGACGGCCCTGGCCGCCTGGAGCTGCGCGGGGTGAGCGCCCGACGCGGCGCACGCACGGTGCTCGACGGCGTCGACCTCGTCGTGCCCGGCGGAACGACGCTCGCCCTGGTCGGCCGCTCCGGTGCGGGCAAGTCGCTGCTGGCCGCGCTCGCGGGCCGGCTCACCGACCCGGACGCCGGCGAGGTGCTGCTGGACGGCGTCGCGCTGCCCGCCCTCTCCCGCGCCGAACTGCGCGCGGCGGTCGCGTACGCCTTCGACCGCCCCGCCCTTCTGGGCACGACCGTCGAGGACACGATCGCCCTGGGGCTGCGCCGCCCTTCTCCCGCCCGCGTCCGGGAGGCCGCTCGCACGGCCTGCGCCGACGCGTTCGTCCGCCGCCTGCCCGACGGCTATGCAACGCCCGTCGCCGACGCCCCGCACTCCGGCGGCGAGGCCCAACGCCTGGGCCTCGCCCGGGCGTTCGCCCAGCGCGGTCGTCTGCTCGTCCTCGACGACGCGCTCTCCAGCCTCGACACGGTGACCGAGCACCAGGTCACCGAGGCCGTCCTGGGCAGCGCCGCGACCGGCACCCGGCTGGTGGTGGCCCACCGGGCCGCGACGGCCGCCCGTGCCGACACGGTGGCATGGCTGGAGGGGGGGCGGGTCCGGGCGGTGGGCACGCATGCACAGCTGTGGCGGCGGCTGCCTGGCTACCGGGCGGTGTTCGGGGCCGCAGAGGAGGAGGCGGGAGCGTGACCCACCGGGACGGACTCCACCGGCTGCACGGACAGCTGGGCCACCGCGCCCTGCGCTTTCCGTACGTCGGCCGGCGGGCGGTGGTGCGGCTCGCCGGCTGGTCGGTGCTCGAGATGGGTCAGACGTTCCTCCTCGGCTACGCCCTCGCGCGGGCACTGGACGACGGGTTCCTGGCCGGACGGGCCGCCGTGGGGCTCGGCTGGCTCGCGGCAGCCGGGCTCGGCGTACTCGTCGGCGCGTACGGCACCGGGCGGGTGTACGGGGCGGTCGCCGCGCTGGTGGAGCCGTTCAGGGACAGGCTCGTCACCGGCGTGGTGCGGCGCGGGGTGCGGGAGGGGGACCGCGGGGCGCTGTCCGGCCTGACCCAGCAGGTCGAGATCGCCCGGGACACCTTCGCGGGCCTGGTGATGGTCTCGCGCTCGTTCGTGTTCACGTCCGTCGGCGCGCTGGTGGGCCTGTGCTCGCTCGCCCCGCTGCTGCTGCTGCCCGTCGTGCCGCCGCTCGCCGCCGGAGTGGCTCTGTTCGCAGCGACCCTTCGTCCGCTGGCGCGACGGCAGGAGGCGTACCTCGCCGCCGACGAGGCCCTGGCGGAGAACCTGGGCGCCGTCTGCCCGGGGCTGCGGGACGTCACGGCGGCCGGCGCGGAGGACCGGATCGCCGCGGACGCCGGCGCCCTCGCCGACGCCGAGCAGCGGGCGGCCCGCGCCCTGGCCCGCTGGGGCGTGGCCCGCGTCGTCTGTCTCGCACTCGGCGGCCACCTGCCCCTGGTCCTGCTCCTGGCCGGCACCCCCTGGCTCCTCGACCACGGGGTCACCCCCGGCGCCGTGCTCGGCGCGCTCGCCTACGTCAGCCAGTCCCTCCTCCCCGCCCTCACCGGCCTCATCCACGGCCTGGGCACCAGCGGCTCGCGCCTGACCGTGGTGCTGCGCCGGCTGACGCCGCCCCCGCCCGCGGTCTCCCGCCCCGCCGTCACCGAGCTCACCCCGCACACCCCGCCTCCGTCCCCCTCCACCCCGGCAGTGCCCCCGGCCCTCGCTCTCACGTCCCTCACCTTCTCCTACGGCCCCGCCTGCGCCCCCGTCGTCGACGACCTCACCCTCGTGCTGCCCAGCGGCGCCCACCTGGCCGTCGTAGGCCCGAGCGGGGTCGGGAAGTCCACGCTGGCCGGGCTGGTCGCGGGACTGCTGGAGCCGGTACGCGGAGACATACGGATCCGCGGGTGCCGGGTGCCGGGCCGCGAGGCGGCCGCCGGGCGCGTGCTGATCCCGCAGGAGGCGTACGTGTTCAGCGGCGGCCTCAGGGAGAACCTCGCCCATCTGCGGCCGGATCCCGTCCCCGATGCGGAGTTGCTCGCCGCGGCCGAGGCGGTGGGGCTCACACCGCTGCTCAACGCGCTGGGCGGGCCGGGGGCGAGCGTGGATCCCGCGGCGCTGTCGGCGGGTGAGCGCCAGCTGATCGCGCTCACGCGGGCGTACCTGTCGTCCGCCCCCCTCGTCCTGCTGGACGAGGCGACCTGCCATCTGGACCCGGTGGCGGAGGAACGGGCGGAGCGGGCGTTCGCGGCCCGGCCGGGCGGCACCCTGGTGGTCGTGGCCCACCGCATCAGCTCGGCCCGCCGCGCCGGCCGGGTGCTGGTGATGGACGGCCCGCGCACCGCCTTCGGGACGCATGAGGAGGTGCTGCGCCGCTCGCCCCTCTACCGCGACCTCGTGGGTGGCTGGGAACCCGGGCAGCTCTCACAGCCAGCCCTGGCCCTGGGAGATGCGGATGGCGTCGATGCGGTTGCGGGCGCCGGTCTTGCGGGTGATGGCCGCCATGTAGTTGCGCACGGTCCCGTGGGACAGGTGCAGGTTCCCGGCGATCTCCGCGACGGAGGCCCCCTCGGCGGCGAGGGTTAACACGCTCAGCTCCCGGCGGGTCAGCGGCATCTCGGCGGCCTTGAGGAATCCGAACCCCAGCGACTCGCTGACGAAACGTTCCCCCTGAGCGACCTTCCGGATTCCGCGCAGCAGCTGCTCGGGCGTCCCCGTCTTGTCGACGTAGCCGAGCGCGCCCGCCTCCAGGGCCCGTTTCAGCAGGCCAGGCCTGTTCGCAGTGGCAAGTACGAGTAAGCGGGGCAGGGCCTGGCCGCCGCCCCGCGGACCTAACTCGCCCAGGGGCGGAATGCCGGCCGTGTCCGAGCAGTCCAGATCCGCCGCGCACACGTCGGGCCGTAACGCGCGCACGTGACAGGACGCCCGGCGCCAGGGGACGTCGTCCACCCGCAGGTCGGGCTCCCGTGACAGCCACTGCGCGAGGACCGATCTGACGAGACATCCGTCGTGCACGAGAAGTACCTGGATCACTGCCGCCCCTTCAGCCTGCCGTACGCCAGTCCTGTGATGTTGAGCGCGTGCCCATTGTTGGGCCCCTGCACCACTTCTGGGCGCGAAGAACCGGCCATCAGGGTGCGAGGGGGCGCACGCGCAGCGCCCGCACGCCGCGGCGTGCTTCCCAGAGCCGCTTCACCTTGTAGGTGTTCCGATGGTCGCCCGGCTTCGCAGCCGCGACGGTGATGTCGCGGCCCCGCGGCACCCCCTCACGCAGGGTCGCCCGGTTGACGCGCCAGGGTCAGCTGTATGCCGGCGTGTCGCCGAACGGGATCCACCATGTCCAGCGGTGGCCACCGAGCTGCGCGGACGAACATGAAGGCGATGTGATGAAAATAACCATTCAGCTCTTTGGGCTGTTGCATGGCGACATTCCGAACCTAGCCTGTGGCAGCTCTTTAACGCACCGCTAACACCCGTGAGGCCGCCCCATGGCATCTGTCGACCAGCTCGCCCCACCAAGCACGAGCCAGCACCACAGCTCCCTCCGGCGGAACGTCGGACTGATCGGACTGCTCTGGGCGTCCGCCGGCTCGATCATCGGATCCGGCTGGCTGTATGGCGCGAAGAACGCCGTCGTCGCCGCCGGCCCGGCGGCTCTGATCTCCTGGGGCATCGGCGCGGTCGCGATCGTGCTGCTGGCGTTTGTTCATGCCGAGCTGGGCGGAATGTTCCCCGTCGCCGGCGGTACCGCCCGTTACCCGCACTACGCCTTCGGCGGCCTGGCAGGCATGTCCTTCGGCTGGTTCGCCTGGCTGCAGGCGGCCACCGTGGCGCCGATCGAGGTCGAGGCCATGATCGGCTACGCCGGTCACTGGCACTTCGCCCAGAGCTTCCTCAACGACAACGGCACCCTGACGACGAGCGGCTTCATCGTCGCGGTGATCCTCATGGGCGTCTTCGTCGCCGTGAACTTCCTCGGTGTCACGGTGCTGGCCCGGACCAACAGCGCTGCCACCTGGCTGAAGATCTTCGTGCCGCTGCTCGCCATCTTCACCCTCGCTGCGACCCACTTCCACAGCAGCAACTTCACCTCGCACGGCTTCGCGCCGTTCGGCTCCAAGGGCGTACTCGCCGCGATCAGCACCAGCGGCATCGTCTTCGCCCTCCTCGGTTTCGAGCAGGCGATCCAGCTGGCGGGCGAGAGCCGCAACCCCAAGCGCGACATCCCTCGCGCGGTGCTCGGCTCAGTGGCCATCGGCACGCTGATCTACGTCCTGCTGCAGGTCGTCTTCATCGGCGCGCTGCCCGGCAGCACCTTCGCCAAGGGCTGGGACAAGCTCGACTTCGTCGGTATCAGTGGCCCCTTCGCGGGTCTGGCCACCCTTGTCGGTCTGGGCTGGCTGACCGTGGTGCTGTACTTCGACGCCATCGTCTCCCCGGGCGGCACCGGTCTGATCTACACCACCTCCACCTCCCGTATCTCCTACGGTCTGAGCAAGAACGGCTACGCACCGCGCGCCTTCGAGCGCACGGACTCACGCGGGGTCCCGGTGTACGGCCTGATCATGTCCTTCGTCACCGGCGTGGTCTGCTTCCTGCCGTTTCCGAGCTGGCAGCAACTGGTCGGCTTCATCACCTCCGCCAGCGTGCTGATGTACGCGGGCGCCCCACTGGCCTTCGGCGCGCTGCGCCGGCGCCTGCCGAACCGTGAGCGCAGCTACCGGCTGCCGTTCGGCGGTGTGCTCTCCCCGCTGGCGTTCATCGTTGCGAGCCTGATCATCTACTGGAGCGGCTGGCAGACCCTGGAGAAGCTGGGCGAAGCGATCGTCCTGGGCTACATCCTGCTCGGCGGCTACGCCCTCTACGCGACCAAGAAGGGCCTGCCGAACGCTCCGCGGATCAGTTGGAAGTCCGCCCAGTGGCTGCCGGTCTACCTGCTCGGCATCGGTGTGATTTCCTGGCAGGGCACCTTCGGTAACGGCCAGGGCAACCTGCCGATGTGGACGGACATCGCCGTCGTGGCCGTGTTCTCCCTGGCGATCTACCACTGGGCGATCCGCGTGGCCCTGCCGACCGACGCGATCGAGCGGAACATCGAGGACATCGAGGTCGTCGACGCGGGCGGTCACTGACCCGTCCGCACTCGCTGATGCCGGGGCGGTCCCGAAAGCGGCTGGTTCCAGGGTGGCGCAAGCAGCAAGCACACTGTCCCGGCTTTGAACGCGAACTCGCCCGACTCGAGGAGAAGGGCCACCCCCCAGACGGGCGTCCGCCGGACCCCACCATCATGGAGATCCTGCCCTGCGACACTCTGGCGGCCGGGCCGAGGGTGGTCGCCCGCCTTCTGTCGCCGCGGCCCTCGTCGCTCCCTCGGCCGAGGGATGGTGAGGGCAGGGTCTCGACGCCTTGCGCTGCCACCGGCCGGAACCGCGGGCCGCCGCGGGAGATTCACCCGTGGCGGCGTAGGCGCGGGCGTGGGTGATGCGGAGGAGGGCTTCGGGTCTGGCCGTCGACGTGGCCGAGGCCGCGGGGGAGCGCGCCTTCGACGAGGCCGACGCAGTGGTGTGTGACGGCACGGGCCGGGGCAGCCGGAAGACGGCGGTCGCACGGCCCGTGGCCGCGCCGCCCGGAGTGCTGTCCGGGGTCTTCCCGGCCGGTCGGCCGAGGTACCGGTTCCGGTGTGGCGCCGGTCCGGTGTGATGCGCAGCTGTTGTCCGCGGCCTCGTCTCTCGTGTGGTCAGGACTGCTCGCGGCAGCCCTCTTCGGTGCACTCGAGAGTGACGAGGGTCTGGTCGACCTGCTGGCTGGTCAGGGGAGGTTCGGGCAGTTCGTGGGCGCCCTCGGTGCGGAAGGCGTCGAGCATCAGGTGGAGGTGGCGGCGCCAGGCCTGGGGGGCGATGGTGCGTGTGGCCTGGATGATCCCGGCCTGGGACCAGATCACGAAGGCGATGTCCTGCGCGGTGACGTCGCCGCGCAGGACGCCCTGTTCCTGGGCGTTGCGCATGATCTGGATGCAGAGTTCCTTGGCGCGTTCGTACATCTCACGGCCGGCCACGTGAAGGGGCAGCCGTGCCGAGACCAGGTCGTTGAAGGCGCGGTCGCAGGCCTGCAGCTGGCAGAGTTTCTCCAGGTAGCGGCAGAACCCCTCCCAGGCGTCGTCCAGGGCCGCGGCTTCTTCCGCGGCGGTGAGCAGTTCCGTGTACTTCGCGTTGAAGAGTGTTTCGACCAGGTCGAGCCGGGTGGGGAAGTGGCGGTAGAGCGTGCCGATCGCGACGCCGGCCTCGCGGGCGACGCCCTCCAGGGACGCTCCGAGGCCCTGCTCGGAGAAGGCCGTGCGGGCGGCGGCCACGATCGCGTCCCTGTTGCGCTGGGCGTCACGGCGCAGGGGTTTCGCCGGGGTCTCCCTCGCGGGCGGGGCGTGGTGGTGGCTCATGACTCGAGCGTAACATGAGGCCCCCCTCGAATTCGGCTGTTGTCATGTTTCCGATCGCAATCTCACCCCTCCGACGTGCTGTGATGAGCCTCACCGCAAACATGAGGCACCCCTCGGGTACGGTGGGCAGAGCCGAACGTGAGGCACCCCTCCGGATGACCTTGCGGCAAGCCGACTGACCCGGGATTTCCGGATCTCGGTTCACACAGAAGCGGCGGCCGCCAGTCCGGCGAAACCGCGGCAGTCTCGCAAGGGAAATGACCATGAACAGCATGACCAAGCGCGTCTCGATCGCACTCGCCTCCACGGCACTGGCCGGCGGAGCCCTTCTCGGAGCCGGCGGCTCGGCGTCGGCGGCCACGACTTCGGTGCCCGTGCAGCACACGCAGTACGTGTCCGTCACCTCCGCGACCAGCAGCGAGCAAGTCGGCCGCCACACGGACGGCGACCGCCGCGGGCAGGTCACTGTGCGCTACGTACGGGCTGCGGACCACGAGGGTGCAGCGGCCTCGTGGCGCGGCGTCAGCGCCGCCCGCTGGTACGAGGACCAGGTCGACGCAGCGGCCTCGTGGCACGGTGTCAGCGCCGCCCGCTGGTACGAGGACCAGGTCGTGTGGTCCCTGAACCACAGCTGACGCGGCCCGAGCCGCCCCACTGCGGAACGCCGGCGCCTGCCCGCACAGCAACACGGCCGCACCCCCGGCCGACCGGGATCCCGGATCGCGCGCCCCACGGCGGCCCGCACCCGCATGAAGACGAACGCCGCACGCAAGGCGAAGGCACTCTGGCCCTCAGCGTCCGCCACGCCGACCACGGCCAGGCCGCACCGACACATGAACCTCGTCGACCGCTTCCCTCGCCGATCGCTTCCCCACACGCCGTGACACCCCGCCGGACCGGGCAGGTCCCCTCCGCGCCGGGACACTCACCCGACGCGCACACCCAGAACACCACCCCAGGGCGATCGGCCGGCCGGAGCGGGCTCCGGGGCCGCAGCGGTCACAGAAGTGCCCGATCAGTCTGCTGACCGTACTCATGGCCCCTCCGCCGCCCGCCCGGTGCGAGGATTCCGCGAGTCCGGCGATCAGGTTCTCGGCCCGGACGAAGGGCCGGCCGGGATGACGCCGCCAGCAGGCTGAGCACCGTCCCAGCCCCGCATGCCGCCGAACGCGGCCGCATGCGCGG
The DNA here is from genome assembly GCF_044768965.1 of Streptomyces sp. NPDC090798. NCBI lineage: Bacteria > Bacillati > Actinomycetota > Actinomycetes > Kitasatosporales > Streptomycetaceae > Streptomyces > Streptomyces sp. NPDC090798. The sequence continues at coordinate 56,706 of NZ_JBIVXA010000034.1, read as the reverse complement.
CAGGGCCGGGGCGGTTGCCTGGTCCGGCGCGGGCGGGAGCAACGCCCGCACCAGCCGGTGTCCTCACGCGGACAGCCGGGCCGACCGCGCTGAGGGCACGGCGCCTTGACGGCGTCGCGTTCAGTCTTGCGCGAACAGTCCCGGCACAACGTTGCTGTCTTGTCTCTCACCGGGTGACCGCAGCGCTGGCGGAGCCAGTTCGAACCGGCGGCCGGGGCCAACTCACGCCGGAAGCCGCACCGGGACAACCACGACATGGGGCCGGCTCGGGCCGGAAAAAGGGGGCCGGACCAGACCGTTGAAGCCAGACGGCCTGACCGCTCGGAGGTATTCGAAGGCGCTGATCACCTCGTGCGGAGTCATCGGGGCGAGCGGCGCGGCAGGGTTCCGAAACATGGACGGCTCCTCACCGAGCCGGATGTCCGGCGGCGAACTCTGTCCACAGGCAAACCGTCCGAGGCTGCTCTCACGACGCCTCGCAATGCCGAAAACGCGGCGGAGTTGTGCCATGCCGTGACGATAGCGTTCCGAGGGCTCGTAGCCCTGGTGGAAGCAGACCCGCTGTCCGGCGGACAAGCACGGGACTGACGTCCCATGGATGGCGCCCGTCACGAAGCACGAGGACGGGTAGGTGAATGGACGCTCGGGTGCGGGTGACGCCTGCACTGCTGAGCCGTCGTCGGCGAAGACCAGCGGGAGTCCGAGCTGGTGCAGCCCAGACCAGAGCGCCGGCGGCGGTGTCGTGGCCGGCGATGAGCAGGGTCATGGTGCGGCTGCGGATCTGCTCGTCGCTCTGGACGGCTTCGCTGGGGTCCGTCGGCGGCCGGGTGATGAACGGGGTGAATGACCTTGCGCAGACCCCTAGGCGTACCGACTAGTCGGTACTAGCCTCTGGCCACGCTCTCGGAGCCGGGCGCAGCGCGCCCCCGTCGCCCCGACACAAACACCCGGTTTCCGTATCCCCAGAAGGAGCCGTATGTCCGCCACTCCGACGGCGTTCGACGCCGACAGACCCACGCCCGATGGGCCCGCCGTGGACGCCCGCGGCCCGCTGGCCCGGCTGTACCGCCGCGACCTGGCGGACTACCCGCCCACCGGTCGCCGTATGGCGTATCTCGCGATCGTGGTCATCACCACCGTCGTCCTGTACTACATGCTGTACATCCAGTACGCGGTGGCGACGTCGATCATCACGCACTTCGGCATGACGTACCGCTACTTCGTCTGGGTCTCGGTGATCGGCAACGCGGTCGGGGCCTTCGCCTCGCTCGTGGCCGGTCTTGCGGATCGCTGGGGCCGGGCGAATCTGGTGGTCTACGGGCTGCTGCTCGCCGCGCTGCTGGTCTTCTTCGGGCTGCCGAACGCGGCGAACAAGACCACCTATCTGGTGCTCTTCGCGCTCGTCAGCTTCATCGAGGGCATCGTGCTGGTCGCCACCCCTGCGCTGATCAGGGACTTCTCCCCACAGCTCGGCCGGGCCACCGCGATGGGGTACTGGACGATGGGCCCGGTCATCGGCTCTCTGGTGGTCACCACCGTCACCAGCAACACCCTCGACAGCGCCACCTGGCAGGACGAGCTGCGCTATTCGGCGATCGCCGGGTTCGTCGTCTTCGTCGTCGCGATCTTCGCGCTGCGCGAGCTGTCCCCGGCGCTGCGCGACCAGACCATGGTGTCGCTGCGGGACCGGGCACTGGTCGAGGCGCGCGCCAAGGGACTGGACACCGAGGCGGTACGCCGCGGCGAGTGGCGGCAGATGATGCGCCTGGACGTGCTGGGCTCGGCCTTCGCCATCGCCGTGTTCCTTCTGCTGTACTACGCGGCGGTCGGCAACTTCGTCGTCTACTTCGCGACTACCTTCGGCTACAGCGAGCAGCGCACCAACGCGCTGGCCAACTGGTACTGGGGGGCGAACGCCATCGCCCTGGTCCTGGTCGGCCTGCTCTCGGACCGGCTGAAGGTGCGCAAGCCCTTCATGATCGTCGGTGCGGTCGGCTCCATCGTGGTGACCGCGATCTTCGCCACCCGCGCCACCCACCTGACAACCGACTACTACACCTTCGCCTGGCTGTTCATCGGCATCGGCGTCTTCAGCGGCATCGCCTACGCGCCCTGGATGGCGAGCTTCACCGAGACCGTGGAGAAGCACAACCCGGCGGCAACCGCGGCGGGCCTGGCGGTGTGGGGCTGGACGGTACGCATCGTGGTCGCCGTCTCCGCGGCCTTCATCCCGGTGCTGGTGACGTCCGTGACCCCGCTCGTGGAGCACGGCACCGAGGTCAAGGCCGCCTCGGTGCAGGCTGCGCCCGCGCTGGCCATCGTCAACGCGCACCCTCAGCTCTTCGCCGAGCTGAACAAGTACACCCCGGCCACGGTGCCCCCCGCGCTCGGCGCCCGCGCCGTCAAGGAGGTCGGTGCGGAGAACCTGGGTGTCGTGCAGAAGGCGGCGCCGCAGCTGAAGCTGCTGCAGGAGTACGGCCCCGAGGTCCAGAAGGCGTCGAAGGACGGGCCCGGCGAGTGGCGCGACTGGTGGTGGATCTGCGTCGGCGGCCAGGTGCTTTTCCTGCCCTTCGTCTTCGTGATGGCAGGTCGCTGGAGCCCGAAGAAAGCGCGTGAGGACGCCGAGGCGCACCAGGTGGCGGTCGACCGCGAACTGGCCGCCCTCGCCGCCGCCGAGGAGTGACCGGACGCGGAGCCGGCCGGCACGCCGGCGCTCTGGACGTTCAGTGATGCGGACGCTTTGGCGCTCAGTGCCAATGCGGGTGCCCTGCCCCTGGAAGGGGGGGCAGGGCACCAAGGGGCGAGCGGATCAGCCGATGTGGTAGACGGTGATGGTTACCTCTCCGTCTGGGCCGGGGATCGTGTACGCACCGGGGCCGTGGAAGGGCTCGCAGCCCTCGGCGAGGACGTCGTCTGCGTTGATGCCGGTGTCGTCCTCACCCACGAACGCGCAGACCTCAGTGATGAGGTGGTCGGCGTACCGGTGTGTGAAGCCGGCCTCGGGGTAGCGCGGCACAGTGGGGGTGTTGATGTCCAGGTCCGGGTGCTCCCACAGGGTGGTCTGCCGGAGGCCGCGATCCGTCACGAAGACCTTGCCGTAGGGCTCGGGCAGGTCGTTGTCGTCCTTCTCCTGGGGGTTGGAGAACTCGATCGAGTAGGTGACGAGCCCACCGGGATACCGTGCCTGGGCAGCGGACTGCGCCTGGGCCGATCCGGCACTCACCGCGCCGGCTACCAGCAGGGCCGTCGAGGCGAGGGCCGCCAGTCGGCCCATGGACATCGGACGCATCCCTGTCTCCTTTCACTCAACGTAGCCGTTTGGCTACGCTCTGAAGATAGGGTGGACGTAGGGCCGGTCGACGGGGTGCGCCGATCAAACCACCTGGGCGTATGGTGCTGAGGCCCTGGACGCGGCGAGTGCGCGGGGCGGCCACCCCCCTGGCAGCGAAGAAGAGCTGACCGGCTCGACCGCTCCGAGCGCGCTCAACTGCCACGGCCACGTGCAACCCCCTGAAGTGACAGCCGCAGACAGGGACAGCACCGAGCCGATCCACCGCCGGCCAAGCCCCCACAGCGCCGCCTGCCACCACGTCATATTCCGACGATTGCCACTGAAACAGGCATGTATAACCATCAGTTGAAAAGACCGGGGCGGATGCTGCAGACGCGCACCCTCCGAAGCTCGTGGTCGGGCCCGCCCCGGGCGCGCGCATATGCTCGTGACCTCGACGTTCTCGCAGCCGGGAATCCTCAGCTGCCATCCAGGCGCTGGCGAGCTCGACGACGAGTTTGCCGAGTCGCCGCGGCTGGAGGCCGGTGAAGATTCGCTTGGACAAGGCCGTGCGTCCCAGGTGTTGCGTCACAACAACACCCAAGCCGCACGGCCTACTTCATGCCTCGGCAGTGCCTCGATCGTTATCACGCACCACGTCGTAAGGTACGGCCTATGTCTGATAGATCGATGTCTACGGGCCGCCTATGGGCAGTCCTGCTCGGGGTCGACGCTGTGGCTACTGCGTCGGCGATCGTGGTGTGGAGGCAGAGCGGAACACCGTGGACCGAAACCTTGGTCAGTTCGGGTGTGGTTGCTCTTGCGGCCCTGATAGCCGGCCCATGGGCGATAAGGCGGACCAGGGCAAGGGTCGAGGAAGCAATGCGGCAACAGCGTTGATCCAGTTCGGTCGCCTCTGAGAGTGCGGTACGTGATGTAATGCCCGCTTCGGTCTTGGGGTTGGGTAAGGGGCCCTGGTCGGCGGGGTGGGTTGGTGGTCAGGTGCGGGGCTGAGTGAACAGGCCGGGTTCGGGTTCGGTGAGGATGCCCCGTGTGACCAGGCGTTTCAGCTTGCACCGGATGCCTTCGGTGTTCTTCGGGAGTGGGCGGCCTGGTCTCCGACCGCGCCGCCGAGAGGTGATCACCCATCAGCCGAACCGCCAGGCCGGAACCCCCAGCCCTCAATCGCGCACCACGTCGTAACCATCAGCCGATCCTGCCACCCCAAGATCACAGACACCTAGAGATTGCGCTGGCGCCACAGCGACAAGACGCCTCAGGTGGTCCCATCACAAGCCGTTTGCCGGGGCCACTTCAAGGCGTCCGGAAGCCTCGACGTCACCACCAACTGGGGCCGCTCGAAGCCAACATGCCGGAGCCGCTGAACAACGTCACAGCCATCCTGGACGCCCTCTGTTGTTGAACACTCTTGTTGGACACCGGAAGCTGTCTCCGGTTGGGCGTGGCGACGTCCGGGCACCGTTGTCCAGCAGCCGATCGGTTGATGGGCAGGGCGGCCGCGGGCTACGGCTGGCCGGGTTCGGGCAGCTTGCGGTTCTGCGCGCGCGAAAGCCAGTGGGTGCGCTGCCTCGCGGGCACCAGCTCGTACTGCAGGGTCCGAAGCCCTGAGCCTTCCGTGAGATGGTGCGGGGCGACCCGCCACACGCCGTCCCGCTCGGGGTCGGAGTGGACTGGGCACCCGGTGAGCAGCAGGTCCCAGCGGTCAGTGTTCCCGTTGTCCCGGTCGTCCTCGACCGTCACCGTGCCGCTCACACGGTGGGGCAGTTCGTGGCCGGCCTGCTCGGCTGTGCAGTTCTCCGCCAGCTCGCCGATGGTGAAGTCGCGCTGCAGGTAGACCTTCTCGCTGTTCTCGCCCGGCTCCAAGACGATGACGCCAGCGGCTCGGGGCCTCCGGTCGTCGTCCGCGACGACGAGGTCTCCGACGCACCGCACCTGCACGCGCTGGTCGCTGAGGTTCTTCAGTTCGAGGACCTGCTGAAACACGATCCTGTGGTGGTCCCGGTCGCGGGGGAAGCTCCATTCCTGACCGTTCGGCCATGGGGCGACCGGCATACCCATCGGGGTCCAAGCCAGCGGCGGCCACACGGGGGTCTCCAACCTGAGGGTGACCTTGGGCGCCTCTGAGTCGAGCCGGGTTCGGATCGCATCAATGGCTGTGAGCCTGCTGACCTCCAGGGCCTGCCGCGTCAGCATGGCCTGCCAGACCACGCCGATGAGGGCAAGGGCTGTGCCGATCGAGCCGATGGCGGTCCAGAGCGTTCCCGAGTCATCCATGAGCGTGATTGTGGCCGTAGCCGGTCGGCAGTTGGGCTCGGGGTTGCGTTGGAGGTTGCGGCTGGTCGGCGCGCTGGAGGTTGCACTTTCTGGTCGCCGGCGACCGCGAGTGCGGCGGTGTCGACGATCCGCACGGTGACCTGCGCATTCGAGGTTCAGAATTCCGGGAGCGTTGACCGCTAGGTGTCTCGCTGTCCGTGATCGTGGCTGTCGACCTGCTCCGTGGGCTTGTCATCCGGAGGGGGCGGTGATGGTGAGGGGAACAGGAGGTCTTCGAAGAGGTCCAGCGCCAGCATCAGGAGCAGGAGCATTTCCGGTACGAGCAGAGCCAGCACGACCACGATGCCTCCCGACGAAGCGGTGACCACGGGAACGGCGCGACGGCAGAAGGTCCAAGCTCAGTGTGGGCTGAACGGGTGAGGGCCGCATGCCCGAGGCGAGGGCATGTAGGCCGTTCGGGTGACCCCTGTCCGGCGTCGGCCTGCTCGCGCAGGTGCTGCCACAACGTCGGCACTGACGGCACCACCAGGGTGTCGCCGGGCTGGAGGTAGTCGGGCTGTCAGCTCATGAGATGGCGCAGCTCGATCACGGTGGGGGAAGGCGGTCTGCCGTCGTCTACTCCGCCCGGAGCGGGTCGGAGGGGTCTGGGACCGCGTCGTCCGTGCGGCCGGCGCCGAGGGCTCGTCGCGGGCTCGGCAGCGCCGCGGGGTGGGTTCCGAGGACTCCGCGGGCGCGCAACTCGCCGAGGTCTGGCAGACGGACGCCGGGCAGTGCGTCGAGAAGGTCGGCCTGGACAGCGCGGATGCTCTGCGCGGGAGCCTCGGGGCCGGAGCCAAGAGTGCGGCGGGCGGTCACGGTGATCATCGTAAGGGCGGCTCTTGGCCGAAGGGGAGCGGGAAGTCTGGCGCCGTACGGTGTGAGACGACGTCCTAGGAGCGAGGTGGGGCTATCCCGGGCCCGAGCTGCGGGTTCCATGGCATGGCGCAGTGCGGCCCTACTGCCCGCTCCGTGCTTTGATTCCCCGTGATTCCCCGTCCGTTCTGGCACGAGAGTGGCACGGCCTGGGGCGGTGTCCTTGATGTCTTGTTGGCTTCGGACGACCGAGGAACCTTCGTGTCTGGGCCCTATCACAGCTGCGGCGGACCGATAACGGTCTGGCCGATCTGTTCGGCCAGCCAGGACGCTTGGCGTTCCTCGTGTCCGTCGCCGTTTCCGCGGCGGACGTGCACGAAGACAGTGTGCCCGTCGATGCGCTCGTCCATTTCACGGGTGGCGGCGTTGAACAGCACAGAAACCTCGGCGTGATTGAACTCCGCGTACAGGCCACGTTCCGGAACCTCCGGCCATCCCAGAAAGGACCAGCGGATCCCTGCCACATGCCTGCTGGCCACGGTCGTGAACGTGTCCTCAATGCTTCCTACCGGCTGATCCACCATCGATGCCCAGAGCGGAAGATGCGCCGACAAGAAGGCGGGATCGGTGGAGAGCTGGGCGCGTGGACTCCGACGTGCAATCCAGTCGGGTCGCTCGGATCACGGACCCAGTCCTCGGTGTCCTCTTTCCTGAACCAGGCATCGGGCAGCGCTCTCCAGGCGTGCAGTACGTCCTCGACCGTGCGGAGTTCGACGTCAACGTCAACACACGCGTCCTGCTGATCACCCACTTTGACTAGCTGACGCGCCACTCGGAGCGCCGATGCGGGATCGTCGGTGCGGAAGATGGGATAGGCAACGTCGACGGACATGTGCGCACCCTGCCACACCTCGATCACATACGGAGCCGCCCCGCGATGCGAACGATGGGTGTGACAGTCCCTGAGGTTCGCCTGGTCAGACGGTTATGGGAGAGTGCTGGCGGTCGACTCCGGTCTCGGTGGCTGCTGTACTTCGCAGCTGTACAGCAGCGACCTGCGCGATGTACAACAACGCCATGACGACTCGACCGACTCAGGCGATGTGGTGGGCTGAAATGGCAATCGCCCTTGCCGTGGCAGCCGCGACCTTCACTGCGCTCGTCGCCTTTCTCGGGACCACGGCAGCCCAGGGCCGCCACGTGACCCTGGACGGCGGGGCTTCGATTTTGCTGATCGCACTGTCCATCGGCGTCGGCATCTTCGCGAGCAGCCGGTTCAGGGCGTGGGGACTGCGTCGGCAGACCGCGCCCCGCACACAATCTTGAAAACCGTCGTGGCAGCGATGTCACCGTGGGTTCAATCCCACACCTACGGCAGGTGAACGGCCCCTGACCAGGTAAATCGATCAGGGGCCGTTGCGTTGCCTGCTGCCCGTGAGTACCTGCGGTTCAAGGCAGCTCGCATCGCATGCCAGCCGGCAGCCACTCATTCCACGCCGCGATCCGCCCCGTGTACCCGGAAGAATCGAGCACTGCCGGCCGTCGGGCCCGGATCCGGGTGCGGACCCCGCACCGCAGCGGGGTCCTGAGCAGCCCGCCGGTAGTCATTGGCCGATGCGGTTCCTCGAGGTCCGGCACGCGCCGTCCCACGCCCCCGGGCGGGGGCGCCGTCTGCCGCGGAGGCGAGTGCGGGGTCCTGCCCGGGTGCGGGAATGGCTGCGGGGTGGTCTGTGTTGTGGTGGGCGTGGTTGTGAAGGGGACAGTGTCCCCGGGCCTCACCTCTAGCCCATGAGGAAGATCGTTCGGCTGAAGCCTCATGGAGCCTTTCGCCGCGTAGGCGACCGCTCCTTCACGGCCACGTCTTTTCTTTCGGGCCCGTCCTGGATCAGTCCGGGACGGGGCCTTCCGGCGTTCGGCACGTCGGACCAGGTACACCGCGCCGGGCCGGCCTTGCAGCTGCACGCCGTCACCTGCGCCGGTCCAGCTCCTCGAACTCCTGTCTGTCTGCTGCTCCGCCGGCTCTCGCCGCCGACTCCGCAGCTGCTTGCCCTGAGGTGCCGGGGCTGTGCCGTCCCGGACGAAGACGGCTAGGTGGCCGGTCCGCGAGTCGTTTTACGGTGCTCGGTGCGAGGCGGGGAACGGCGAGCAGCGCCGACGGCTGAGACCGGGCAGGACGAGGCAGCCGCGGCACCGTTCATCGCCCCAAAGCGCTCACAAAGGCGCCGGGGTGGCCGGTAGCCAGGTCTCTTCGGCGGTGGTGGCATCGTGTGCCGGTCGGGTCCGGCCGTCGTTCCCTTGGTCGTTGGGTGCGCCCGGTGGGCTTACCGCACGTCACTCACGCGTCGATCCGGTGTCAGATGACGTCGATTCCTGCACTGTTTGCTTCCTCTGTGGCAAGGGCCTGCGGCGGGTGGGAGGCCGGAGCGACCGCGTGTTGTGTGCGGTGCCGGGTCTCGATGGCCTGGGCTCGCCACGACTGGCCGACCAGCAGCAGGCTGCCCGTGCTGAATACTGCCGCCAGCCCGACGGTGAGCACCGTGAAACTGAGCAGCATGCTGGCCAGGGTCAGAGCGCCGACAAGGCCGGTCATGACCGCCGCGACGATGCTGGAGGTGCCGGCGTGATGCCGGGCCCATCGGCTGCGCGGCTGAGAGGCGATGCTGACCTGGAGTTCGCCTTGCGGTGTCAGATGGAGGTCGGCGCTGGCACCGGTCTGCAGGGCCCTCTCGGCGATATCCCGCACGACGTAGGCAGTGTCTGGGTGGGGCTCCGGGTGCGAAGGTGCTCCGGCTGCCTGGGCGGGTGCCGTCGTTTCGACGGTGAGGCGTTCGATCGTCAGGTTCAGACCGTCGCGCCCCGATGGGGCCTGGAGGGAGGTGTCTTCGGTTTCGACTGCGGCGATGATCGCGTCGATCCTGGCGCCCTCGTCGGGGTCGGACTCCATCCGATCCAGTGCCTGCATGAACGCCGTCACCCGCTGGGGGCTGTCGGGCGAGCCACCGGTGATCTTGTGCACGTGTTCACCGTTCATGGTCACTCCTCCTCGTTCCCGTCGGTGAAGTCCTTCTCCAGCATCTGCTTCAATGCCCGCAGCCCGTCACGGGTATTGGTCTTCACCGTCGCACTCGTCACGCTCATGATGTCGGCCGTCTCCTCCACACTGAGTTGCTGCAGGTGCCTGAGCACCACCGCTTCCCTCTGCCGCGGCGGCAGCTGGGCGACCGCGTCCGTGAGAACCATGTTGTCGATCAATGCCGCGTAGGCGTCCTTCGGCGGCACGGAGCGCTTGTGCTGCAACGCCTGCTCGGCTCTGCGGTGCCTGGCCCGGGTCCGCCAGTAGGCGCCGCACAGCCTGCCCCCCACGGCATAGGCGTAGGGCACCGGCGCCTGATCACGCAGCTGTTCCCACCGGCGACCGACGGCAAGGAAGGCGTCCATGGCGATCTCTTCCGCCACATCCTCGGGAACGCCCTGGCGGATGAGCCATCCCACCATGCGTTTGCGGTGCATCTCGTAGAGGGCGGCGATCTCCTCGTGAGCAGACCGCCGCTCTCCGTTGTTCACGTCGTCCGTCACGACGAAGCGATCTCCTTCGCCGGTGTCTCGGACAGTTCCTGGGCAGCCGTGCGGATCACCCGGGTGCGGCCGCCCGGTTCGGACTCGAAGAAGTCCATGCCGGGCTTCATCAACGGCAGGACCGTGACGGTGTGCGCGTTGCGCTCGCGTTCCATCTGCACAGCTGTGCGCGCATGGAGTCGTTCTGTCAGATACCGCAGGAGGCCTCCGCACCCCCGCACGGTCCGTCCCACGCCCTTCGCTCCTGCCACGAATTGCTCGATCATCCCGTTCTCATCTCACTCGCCCCGAACTGACGCAAGCTATAAGGGATGTTCACCGAAAGAGGTTGGGCCGGGAGGCAAGATTCTTTTGTGAGCCGCACCATCCCCGTTGCCGAACCGGTACGTGTACGCCTGGCGGCCTACCTCACCCACCGCAATCACCGTTGGCCGTACACCGCCAACCCGTACTTCCTCCTCACCCACCGCAGCGCCCTGACCACTGGGCCCGTCAGCCGGCCCTGGCTCTACCGGCACTACTCCGCCTCCAGCCACCTGCAGCCTGCCGTCGTACAACATTTTCCTGAAGGGTGTGCTGCGCGGCAGTCACGTTGGCATGGCCTAATCCTTCGGGGGACGCCGATGGGCAGGTGTCCGGGACGGGCTCGCGAGGCGGGGGAGCGGCAAGAGTGCCGGCGAGCGGGACGGGCCAGGGCGACGGCGGGTGCGGCACCGTTCGGTGCTCGGATGCTTAGAAATGCGTCGGGGAGGCCGGTGGCCGGCCTCCCCTTTGCTGGTGAGATTGTGCGCCAACACTAATCTCGCCGCTAATGCCCTTGGTTATTGGTTGCACCCAGTTGACCAGGACTCGTTCTTCGTCGTAGGTACGTCGAAGTATTTGTCAGTGTGCTCTGCTAATGAAGCACATCGCAAAAGATACCTGTACACCAGTGAGCCAACGCTCGGCGTTGTCGGGGTTGCCCTGACGGCCGGGGCGCCGGTTGTAACGCTTCCAGCTCCCCCACCAGGGGACTCGGGCAGCGTCTGGTCACTGACCGTAGGCCGTGCGCCTCGTACGAGGGCTGAGACACCGCTGAACGAATAAACCGGAAAAACGGACCAATGGGACTCTCGGTCGCGGTGCTGATTGTGGGACAGCACCGGCCCCCTGGGACACTCGGGGTGCCCCGTAGGTGACGCAGCGCCAACTGCGTTACCACTCAAGCGGGTTGCACCCCTCGGTATTCGATCGACCAAGGGATTCTCGTGCCCCAGAACGACGCCTGCCCCGCTTCCTCGAAGGCCTCCGGCCCTACCGCACCCGGGGATGAGGCTTCTCCACCGCAGGGCGACTCAGCGGGTCGCCTGACCGTGGCCCAGGTGCTGCCGACGACCGTGTTCCCGATGATCGGCAGCCTGCTGTACATCGCGGGCGGCATGCCGCCCGCCGACGTCTTCACGTTCCTGGCCGGCTGCGGAGGTATCGGAGCAGCGGTGACGATCGCCGTCACCGGCGGCCGCCGCCTCGCCACGGCCCTCGCGCACGGCATCCTCGCCGCCGCGAGCGGCAAGTAGAGGGGCACCGGTATGGGACGTCCCGAAGGCCCGCTGACCGGCCCTCCGCACCGCAAGCAGCTTGCCCGCTATCTCCGCGACCTGCGCGCCGCATCCGGCGCGACGTACGACGAGATGGCGGCCGTCATCGGCGTATCACCAGCCACCCTCAAGCGCGCCGCTTCAGGCGCCGTTCTCCCAAAATGGCTCACCGTGATGCAGTTCTGCATCGCCTGCTTCTCCGCTGCCGCACCTCACGCACGCCCCGTCCCGAAAGTCCCCGAACTTGAACGGCTATGGCGCAGGGCCCGCATGGAAGAACGCGGCACTCTGCACCTCAAGAGCCCCCGCCCTGAGTACATCGCGGACCAGGCCGACCTCAGTCACGCCCTGTACGCCCTGTACGAGCGTGCCGGAGCCCCTCCGCTGCGCCAACTCCAGCATCAAGGTGGAGAGCCGCTCCATCTGCCGCTGAGCACGCTGGCCAGGATCGTCAACCGGCAGACGCTCCCCGCCGACGAGAAGCAGTACGTGGCGTTTCTCGCGGGCTGTGGCGTGCCCAGTGAGGAGCGCCCGAAGTGGCTCGCGGCGTGGGGGAAGGCGTTTCCCGTCAGCACCGCCATCCTGAAGGCGCTCGCTGACGAAGCGGCTTCTGCCGCGGTGTAGAGCCCGAGACGCAGTTGAACCGATGAAGCTGGCGGCTGCTCCCTTGCCGAGGAGGCAGCCGTCACCTCTACGCGGCCTTCCTAGTGCCGCATCAGGCAACGTTCGCCCTGTCATGACGCATCGCTGGGTTGCTGCGCCGGGCGGCATCAGACAGCCAGAATGACGGAGTGGCTGAACGTGTGCGGGTCCGGGAGATTGATGACGATGAGGGCAGGCGGCTGCTGCAGATCATCCGCAGAGGCACCGGATCGGTGGTGACCTGGCGGCGGGCCCAGATGGTGCTGTTATCCGCGCAAGCCATGCCGGTGGCGAAGATCGCCGAGGTGACATTCACCAGTGCGGACCGGTCCGGGACGTGATCCACAACTTCAACACCGACGGCTTCGAGGCGCTCTACCCGAAGTACAAGGGCGGCCGCCCGAGAACCTTTACCCTCCCCGAGCGCCGGGAGATCAAGAAGATCGCCAAGTCCAAGCCGGCCGAGCAGGAGCCTGGCCAAGCTGGCCGACTTCCTGGTCGCCGAGGGGGTGTCGACGACATCAGCCACGAGGGCCTGCGCATCCTGCTCCGCGAGGAGGACGTCTCCTTTCAACGCGTGAAGACCTGGAAGACCTCACGCGACCCGGACTACGCGGCCAAGAAGGCCCGGGTCGAGCATCTCTACGCGATCGCCGACGGCGAGGTCATAGCCGAGAAGGCGAGCCCGAAGTCGTCTTCTGCATGGACGAATTCGGGCCGCTCAACCTCCAGCCCCACTCCGGCCGTCAATGGGCCGAACGTGGCGGTCGGCACAAGGATCCCGATCGCGAGCCCCGGCCCCGCCGCCGGGCGACCTACACCCGCCCGCACGGGGTCCGGCACCTGTTCGCCGCCTACGACCTCACCAAGGACCAGCTCTACGGGCACATCAAGAAGACCAAGAACAGGTCGAAGTTCCTCGAGTGCCCTCCACGGCATCGGCCCCCGCCAGGCCCAGGACCTGCGGAACTTCGGTGTCCACTGCGTCGGCCTGCTCGCCGCCGTTCCGCTGGCGACGGTGCAGCGTCTCCTGGGCGGCCGGGCCGGACGCCAGGCGGCCGACCGGGCCCGCGGCATCGACCCCCGCCCCGTCATCCCACACGCCCTGCCCGCCTCCGCGAGCGTGAGCCGCACCTTCCCCCGGCACACCCTGGACGGCGCCGCCGTCCGCGCGGCCCTGCTCGACCTGGTCGTCACCGTCGCCCTCCAGCTCCGTGGTCGTGGCCAGGCGGCCCGTGGCCTGAGCTTGGCGCTGCGCTTCGCCGGAGGCATCACGTGGGAGAAGACGCGCCGGCTCCCGGAGGCCTCCGCACACGATGACGACCTGCGCACGCTGGCCTACCGGCTGATCGATGCGGCAGGACTGCAGCGAGGCCTCCTCACCGGGATCACGCTGAAAGGTGAGGACCTGATCGCCGCCGGCCAGGTCGTCGAGCAGGTCAGGTTCGACGGTGCGCGAGAGTCCCGGCTGGTCGCCGAAGAGGTCAGCGACCGCATCCGCGCCAAGTTCGGGCCCGGCGCGATCCGCCCCGCCACCACGCTCCTGCGTGTCTCCTGACCTGCCCGACCCCGCTGTGGAGGCGAGACTAGTGCTGCTCCAACCGCCAGGACTTCCAGGCCTGTTGCCCCACACCATGCCGCACTGGCCGTATGCCACCGTGGGTCGTGGGGTCTGGCCGCGCGTTTCGATTGGGTCGGCCGTAGCCTGCGGCCATGACTGAGATGCTGACGCCGACTCCCGATGATGCCTTCGAGATGCTGCTTGGCGGCAACCATCGGTTCGTCACCGGCTTGCCGGAGCACCCCAACCAGGATGCTGCACGGCGCACCGAGACCGCGCCGGCTCAAAGTCCCTTTGCGGTGCTGTTCGGGTGCTCCGATTCCCGGCTGGCAGCCGAGATCATCTTTGACCGGGGGCTGGGTGATCTGTTCGTGGTCCGCACGGCAGGGCATGTGGTCGGTTCGGAGGTGCTGGGCAGCGTGGAGTATGGGGTGAGCGTGCTGGACTGCTCGCTGGTTGTGGTCTTGGGGCATGATTCGTGCGGGGCCATCGCGGCTGCCTGCGCCGCTGCCGATGGTGGTAGGGCGCCCGCCGGTTTCGTCCGTGACGTCGTCGAGCGGGTGACCCCGAGCGTCCTGGCGGCTCGCGCCGCCGGACGCGACCAGGCCGAGGAGATTCTCCACGAGCACATTCGGCACACCGTCGACCTGCTGCTGGACCGCTCCCGCGTCGTGGCCGAGCGGGTGGCCGCCGGCCGCCTCGCCGTGGCGGGTCTGTCCTACCGGCTGGCCGATGGCAGTGCGCAGCTGGTCGCCTCCCATGGCCTGAGCAGGGCTGCTGCCTTCGCACGGTGAAACCCGCTGCCGGCTGTCCATCTGTCGTACGGGCAGGCCCGCGCGCTGATGGACGAGCAGACCGCGGTGCGCGGGACCGGAACGGGCTCACGCGGTGCCATCGGCCTTGGTTCGTCGTTGAGCCGACGAGACCATGGGATGTGGAGAGCGGAGCAGTGAGATGAGAGGTACGAGGGTGACGGCAACAACCAGTGGCATCGAGAAGGCGGCCGGTGTGCTGCGTGCCGGGGGCCTGGTGGCCTTCCCGACCGAAACCGTCTACGGTCTGGGCGCCAATGCCGAGGACTCCGCCGCCGTCGCGCGAGTCTTCGAGGTCAAGGGGCGTCCGCCCTCCCACCCGCTGATCGTCCACATCCGCGGCGCGGAGCATCTCGACGACTGGGTCGAGGACGTGCCCGCGACGGCGCGCCTGTTGGCCGAACGCTTCTGGCCGGGGCCACTCACGCTGGTCCTGCGGCGCGGTCGCCGGGTGCCGCTCGAAGCGACCGGTGGCCTTCAGACGGTGGCCGTGCGCGTGCCCGACCACCCCGTCGCACTTGCGCTGCTGTCGGCCTTCGGCGGTGGTGTGGCGGCCCCGTCCGCCAACCGCTTCGGTTCAGTCAGCCCCACCACGGCGAACCACGTCCGTGCTGAGCTCGGTGATGCCGTCGACTTCGTGCTGGACGGCGGCCCATGCGAGATCGGCGTCGAGTCGACCATCGTCGACGCCACGGGCGATGCCCCGAGCGTCCTTCGGCCCGGCGGGGTGACGCGCGAGGACCTCGAAGAGGTGCTGGGGTGCGCGCTTGCGGTTCCCCCGACGAGCCGTGTTCGGGTGCCGGGCCAGCATCCGTCGCACTACGCGCCGCGGGCGCGGGTCGTCCTCGTCGAGCCGGAGAAGGTTGTCGCCGAAGCGGAGCTCGCGCAGGAACTGGGGCACCAGGTGGGCGTTTTGCTTCCCCCCTCTTTCGCCGACACTGCGGTGAAAGTGCACGCCGGGGTGGCCCTCCCCGCCTCGATGGCCACCTACGCACGCGGGCTGTATGCGTTCCTGCGCGAGCTCGACCAGCGGGGGTGCGACCTCATCGTGGCGTCCTTGCCCGTGGAGGAGGGGCTGGGACTGGCGATCGCCAACCGGCTCCGCCGCGCCGCGGGGCCCCGGCCCTCCTAAGAAGACATCTCATTTGGTGAGTTTGCGGTAGCAGATGAGGGTGCAGGCGATGCTCGTGTAAGCGAGGAAGTGGTCGGCCTTGCGTTCGTAGCGGCGGTGTGGTCGGCGGTATCCGATGAGCCAGGCCGTGTCTTCTCCTGATCGAGCCGGGTGAAGGTCAGATGGTGAACGGCCGCCGGCGGAGGAACTCGGCATCTACCCGTACGCCGAGTTGGGGCAGGACGACATGTCGCGCCCTCAACTGTGACCCTTCAACGAGCTACGGACGCGCAGCGCACGCAGGTTTTCGCCGCCGGGCGAACTTCGAGGCGCTCCGTCGGGATCGGCTCACCGCATTGCTCG
The DNA here is from genome assembly GCF_044768965.1 of Streptomyces sp. NPDC090798. NCBI lineage: Bacteria > Bacillati > Actinomycetota > Actinomycetes > Kitasatosporales > Streptomycetaceae > Streptomyces > Streptomyces sp. NPDC090798. The sequence continues at coordinate 40,646 of NZ_JBIVXA010000034.1, read as the reverse complement.
CAGCGCCCGTAGTCGCCTCTCTCCAACCGTTCCAGGGCGCGATCGAGATCGTTCAGATGCTCGCGCGACTGGGACAGCAGAGAGGCGACGTGCGCCCGCTCGAAAGCCGTGCTCGCCCCCTCCGGGTCGTGCTCGTCGTCAATGGCCACCAGTGCGTTCGCCTCGACGATCCCTTCGAACTCACGGCTAAGGGCGGATATCTGCTGCAGCGTGGCGACACGGTCGGCCGCGAGCAGCGCCCGCATCGACTCGCCCTGGGGCACCGGAAGAGCGGCATTGGTGCATTGATCGCTCATATCGGAGGAAACCTCATTGTCTTGTGCCGAATTCCCGGCTGCTCGGGCGACGACGGCCTCAGCGATGACGTAGGCGGCCACGCTGGTACTGCTTCGGCCACGGGACGTCGTCACCGAGCACGTGGGCCGCGCGGAGCGGCCAGGTCGGGTTGCGCAGCAGTTCGCGCGCGAGCATGATCGCGTCGGCCGAGCGGTCCACGAGGATCTGGTCGGCCTGCTCCGGTGCGGTGATCAGGCCGACCGCGGAGACGGGCAGGGCCGCGCCCTCGCGGACGGTTCGGGCGAAGGGCACCTGGTAGCCGGGCTCCACTTCGATACGGGCGTTGTGGACGAGCCCGCCGCTGGTGATGTCCACCAGATCGACGCCGTGGGCCACCAGGTGCCGCGACAGCTCGACCGTCTCCTCCGGGGTCCAGCCGCCGTCGGCCCAGTCCGTGGCCGAGAAGCGTACGAACAGCGGGCGGTCCTCCGGCCACTGCGCCCGTACGGCGTCGGTGACCTGGACCAGGAAACGGCTGCGCCCGTCGAGATCGCCTCCGTACTCGTCGCTGCGGTGGTTGGACAGCGGTGACAGGAACTGGTGCAGCAGATAGCCGTGCGCGGCGTGGATCTCCAGGACCTCGAAGCCGGCGGACAGCGCCCGCCCGGCGGCCTCGCCGAAGGCCCGGACCAAAGCCCGGATGTCGTCCGCGCCGAGCTCCCGCGGGGCCGGCCAGTCGCCGAATGGCAGCGGTGACGGTGCGACCGTCTGCCATCCTCCGGCCTCCGGTTCGACGTACACGTCACCCTCCCACGGCGGTGCCGTCGACGCCTTGCGGCCAGCATGGGAGATCTGGATGCCGGCAATGGCTCCCTGCTCGTGGACGAAGTCGGTAATCCGCTTGTACGCGGCGGCCTGCCCGTCATCCCAGATGCCGGCGTCGGAAGGGGTGATCCGGCCCTCAGGTTCCACCGCCGTGGCCTCCTGCATGACCAGGCCGGACCCGCCGCGTGCCAGGGAGCCGAGATGGACCAGATGCCAGTCCTGCGGATAGCCGTCGACCGAGCTGTACTGGCACATGGGGGCCACCCAGGCCCGGTTTGGGAAGGTCGTGCCGCGGAGGGTCAGCGGCGAGAAGAGACGGCTCATCGGAGGCCTCGCAGGAGGGAGTGGGACGCCGGGTGCCCCGCAGCCGTCGCGCCGTGACGGCCTGGGTTCCTGCGGGGCGCCCCGCACGGTGGCTGCCACCCGAGTACCCCCGGGCCGCTCGTGGCACACACCACCGGCCAGGCGTGCTCACCCGCGCGGATGTCCGGGCACGTGGCGGTCCCGGGCCGTGGTCACGTGCGCACCTGGGGCGTCGTCCTGATCGCCCTCCTTGGCTTCTGGCTCTCGCACACCTTCCTGGCCCCCGCCATCGAGTCCGGCACGCGCTCCGGAGTGAACCTCGTAAGAGAAGTGATCTCAATAGGCTGCCGCTGTGACTAGAGCGGCGGCGGCCTCTCACATGCCGCGGTCTGGGCCGTACCAAGGCTCGGGGCGTTCGTCAGCGGACATCGGAAGACGCTGCAACTGCACCGGGCCAGGGTAAAAGGCCGCGCTGTTGGGCCCGCTCATGTCTTCGCCGATGAGGTAGCGGTAGAGCCATTCCGCGAAGCTCATGCGGTGCTCTGCCCAGGTTTCGTCATAGTTCACCAGAAGCTTCGGAGCATCCGGTGTAGCGAGCAGGAAGATGGTCTCCCCTCGGTCGGTGCTCGCGATCGGCCACAGCCCGTTGCGGGTGCCAAAGCCGCCGTCGGCCACCGCCCTGCGGACGCACCGGCGCAGCCGGGACCACCCGCTGGAACAACTCCCACAATCCGTCCGGCACCGGACGCCCCACCATCGCCATCACGGCCGCCAGCTTAAAGATCAGACCAGTTGAGACGATCTCTAAGTGACCAGCACCGACGCCGTTGGATGTTCCCGCAAGGGGGCACCGGATGCGCCTGCGGCCCCAAGTGCGGCCGCTCGCCGCGTACAACAGGCCCATCGGACACGCGTGCGGGGACCGTGGTGCGGGCGGTCAACGGCGCAGATCCTGACGCACCAGCCGCTCGGTGATCCGCCGGGCGGCGAACTCGGTGCCGGCCACGAAGCGCAGCATGGGCCCGAACGTGGGCGCGGCCAGGGAGCCGGTGAAGTACAGCCCCGGCACGCTGGACTCGAACGCGCCTGACAGGCGCGGTGCTTGCACCCCGGGCACGCGGGCCACCGCCTGGCGCACCGGCGGCGTAAGGAAGGGCACGGCGTCCACGTCGAGTCGGTAGCCGGTGGCGGCCAGCACGTGGTCGACGACCAGTTCGGCCAGCCCATTGCCCCCGCCGCCGAGGCGCAGCTGCACCTCGTCCCCGGCCGGCCGCGCCTGCTCGACGCGGCAGGCGGTGCGGACGGGAACGACGCCTTCGACGCGCTCACGTAGCCACCAGCCGCCCGAGGGGCCGAGGGCGCGCCGGAACAACTGCATCCGTGCGGCGGCCGGCAGAGGCCGAACGGTGCCAGGAGCGCGGCAGACTGCGGCCAGGATCCAGCCGGTGCCCAGCGGGGAAGCCGGTTGGGTCAGCCGCCGCGTCCACGGCCGCCGCAGCTGAGGGCGCTCGCCCCAACGCACCCGGGAGGCACGCACCAACACCTCGACGTCGGCGCCGGCCTCGTGAAGCAGCGCGGCACTCTCCAGCGCCGACTGGCCGCCCCCGACCACCGCGACGCGCCGCCCGGAGTACCGGGACAGGTTGGTGTGCTGGCTTGTGTGGGACAGCGCCGCCTTGGGCCCCGGCCCGCCCGGCGCCAGCGACAGCAGTATGCCCGGGAGGTGCGCGAGCGTGGCCAGGCCGGTGGCCACCACCACGGCCGCGGTCTCGATCTCCTCGCCGCCCTCCAGACGGACGCAGAAGCCCGCCCCGTCCCGCTCCACCGCCGTGATCCGGGCCGACTCAACCGTGCCTACGTATCGCTGGGTGAACCACATCCCGTAGCGCACGAAGGTCTCGCACGGGATCGGCGTCAACTCCGTGAGCTCCGGCTCACCCGTCTCCCGGCAGAAGTCCGCCAACCGGCCCCCCGGAACCGGGGCGGACAGATCCGTCGCCGCAGGCGTCGACTTCAGGAACATCCCGGTCGCCATCGCATGCCGCCAACTGCCCATGACCTCGCCGAAGACCCGCACCGGCACCCCGGCCGCCCGCAGATGCGCGGCCACCGACAGGCCGTACGGACCGGCGCCGACCACCACCACCGGCCCGCCCCTCAGGCCGGAGTACGGCCCGTTTTCGGCACCGCGCTGCCCGGAAATCGAGTGCGTCAACTCATCCCCCCCACCGCCACGGCGGCGCCCCCCAAGGCGCACGCGGCCAGCGGCGGCTCACCGGCCCCCGGCCTGGTATGCCGCCCCCCTCCGGCGTCAGTGTGCCCGCCTCCGCGCCATTCGCGTGCGGTATGAGCACACGTTGCCCAAAAACTTACCTATCGGACAAGGCCGGGACATCGCGTCCTGACCAGGCCCGCGAGAGATGAAGCCGCGTGAGGACTCGCTGCTCCCGTTTGTTGTCGTGCTGCCGGCTCGGCGGGCCGCTCCGTGGTCTGGCAGGTCGGACACAGCTCATGACGCCAGCCGTCGGTGATGGCGGTCCCCCATCCCAGGCACACCTCGCCATTCCACGATGATGGGTCACTCGAACGTCGGCCGAGGGGGCGTTGCGAAACGGGCTTTCCCGCACCATGGGATCCCGTGGCCCGGTCGGATCTCAAAGGGCACCACGGTTCAGCGTGGACGGGTACGGCCCCTCACGGCCGGCGCGGTCACGTCCAGGGCGGCGGGACAGCCCGTGCGCTGATCTCGGTGAGGCGGAGCGCCACGGTGATGGACGAAATGGCGGCAGAAATCGAAGGCGGCCGTCGGCAAGGTGTCGCGTGCATCGGCAAGGTGTCGCACGGATGGACAGGCGTTCGCCCGCCCGAGCGGTCCGGAAGGTGTCCGGCCGGGCGGCAGCCGTTGGTAGGCAGAGCGGAGCCGGAATCGGCGTGTGTGCGTCAGCCGACGGGAGCGGACACAGAGGATCTTCACTATTTCCGCACCGAGTTCATATGATGCGGAGATCAACAGGCCCGGCACGAGGGAGACTTCGGCCGGCCTCTCAGGTTCCCGTGGGGGATTCATGCGTATACGCGTTGCGGTCGCCGTTGTTTCCGGTGCTGTCGTTCTGTCCGCGCTCGTTCTTCCGGTTGCCGCTCAGGCGTCGGAGCGTGCGGGTGCGTCGGCGAAGCTCAGCTCCTTCGCCTCGAAGACCGTTCGTCCGAACGACTCGTTGGGCAACACCAAGTTCTCGCACGCGGTCATCAACGGTGGCAAGGACATCGTCCTCGGCACCACCGGCACGAAGTCCGTCACCGTCACGTACACCGCCACCGACCAGAACGGCGTCGCCCTCACCGAGGCCTTCCTGTGGCAGGGCACCGACAGCTCGACCACGGACGGCATCACCGGCGGCCTGGGGACGGACGACGACCCCAGCTGCACGGAGACCGCGACCCAGGGCGTCTACCACTGCAAGGCCGTCTTCAACATCCACCCCGCCACCGACATGAAAAACAACGGCGTGGCCGGGACCTGGAAGCTGTTCCTGGGTGCCTGGGACCTGTACGCGAACGCCAGCTACAACGACGACGTCGCCACCGTCGCGATCAAGAAGTCCTCCACGCTGACCGCGGATGCCATGCCCGAGCCGGTCAAGAAGGGCAAGACCATCACGGTCACGGGCAAGCTCGCCCGCGCCAACTGGTCGACCGGCAAGTTCGCGGGCTACGTGTCCCAGCCCGTGAAACTGCAGTTCCGCAAGAAGGGCAGCAGCACCTACACCACCCTCAAGACGGTCAAAACCAACAGCACCGGCGTCCTGAAGACCACCACCAAGGCCACGGTCGACGGTTACTACCGCTACGTCTTCGCGGGCACCGCCACCACCGCCGCCTCGACAGCCCCCGGCGACTTCGTCGACGTCAGGTAAGCAGTCCGGTAAACGCCGCGCGTCACCACTCCGGTGCCGGGCCGCCGTGCATGACAGCGCTCCGGCACCACACCATTTCCCCGCGAATCCTCCGGATCACCGGATCGTGGCCAACTCCTCGGCACAGTGGGCGACCGTGATTCCGCCGATGTGGCGCGCACTCGTCAGGCGCCCCGGACTCCTCGCGGAAGAAGCGCGCCACAACCGAGTAAGGCCGCGTCCAGCTACCGGCGACGCTGGGAAGCGCACTGGCGGCTGGCATGCCGACGGCCCGCAACGGCTTCCCCCACAATCCGCCGCCGCTCCGTCGCCGGCGTCGCGTGCGGCCCCGCCGTCGCGTGAGGAAGCCCAGCGGCGCTCGATCCCGTCGCCCGCCGCCCGGGACATGTCCCACCCACCCATTTCTCTGTTCTTCCTGCTGGGGGGCGTGGTCCGGGGGCGTAGAGGGGATGTCGGCCTCCCGACCACGGCAGGGTCAGCGTGGTGACCTGCGGATTCGTGGGCAGGCGCGGTAGAGGGTGCGGACGGTTGTCGGAGGGGATTTGGGCCTGGTCCACGGAGGTGTTGTCGCTTCGTGACCGTGGTCTGGGGCTCTGGTCGGGGCTGGCTGCTGCCGTGATCGGTACGCGGTGCCGGACAGGCCGGTGCCGCACCGAGAGAGCCTTCGATCGGCTCCCCTGTGGATAGAGTTCGCTGACTGGCCGGGAGAGTTCCCCCCAGCACGGTGTGACCTCGATTCACAGTTTGCGGATCTTGAGGGTTTTACCTTGCGGGTCTGCATCCCGGGCGGGTCACGGTGTGTGAATGCCAACTCCGGGGAGCGCGAAACAGGCCGTGTTGTCTGGGCCGGTGGCCGGGGGAGTGGCTCGGTGCCGTCACCAGCGGCGGCACTCACATGTGGCGAGGTGCGGGGCGCGCCCACTGCCAGGGATGCCCGGTTGTGCGACGGATCGTCGGGAGTCGAAAGCAGCTGCGGGTGTGGCGTTCACTCATTGGAGTGGAAGATGCGATCAGTGCACCGGTTTGCCTTGTTTGACGGATTCGGGTGGTGGGCTGTTCGGGTGAGATGGCGCCCGCGAATATGCCGCCACTCGTTGCCCTGGAAGGGAAACATGAAGCTCGCAAACAACAGGGTCGCTCAACTCGCGGCCGTCGCGGTGAGCACGCTGTCGCTGGGAACCATCGTCGCGTCGGCCACGCCCGCGATGGCGCAGCCGCCTATCTGCGGCGACCACGACTGCCCCAGCCTGGCGCCCGCGGCCTTGAACGCGAGTCAGGGCACGCTGAACCTGACCTCGTTGCAGTTGGAGAACATCACCGCGAGCGCCACCGATGTCGTGTCGGGGCGGCCGCTGGTCGGTGCGCTGGTCCGGTTCTACACCTCTGGTGGCCGTCTGCTGGGCCAGGCGTACACGAACAACAACGGCATCGCCGGCATCGTCTCTTCGGAGAACTTCGGCCCCGGCACCATCCAGGAACTGCTGAGCGGCTACGACGCCGTCCTGGTCGGTGACGGCGTCCACACCACGGCCACGGCGCACGCGGCGATCACGGTCGGCACGGACTGCGGCACCATGCCGCCCAGTGACCGCCGGCTCAAGTGCGCTGTCGTCCCGGTCGACTGGAGCCGGTGAGTGCGGCTGTCCCGGCGGTCCAGGACAGCCGCCCCGGCTGTCCTGGAGCACACCGCCGACGAGGGCGCCGAGGTGGCCCCAGGCGACGCGGTCAACGGCTACCAGGTGCTCAAGACGGTGGAGGCGCTGCCGATCAGCACCTGGCGGTACCTGTGGGAGCCGGACCAGGTGCGCCACCTCGGGCCGATGGCCCAGGACTGGCACGACGCCTTTGGCTTCAACCCCGACGATACGACCATCAACCTCGTCGACGCCAACGGCGTGGCCCTGGTCTGTATCCAGGCTCTGAGCCGGCGTGTCGATGAGCTCACCGCCGAGGTCGAGCGCCTGCGGAAACTGACAGAGCGCTCCCAGTGATCCGCCTATTCGCGGCGTGGCACTGATCGGCACGTCATCGGGTTGCGGACCGGTCGGCCACCGAATGGTCGACCGGCCGCGGCAGCCGTATGGCGTACCCGTGCCGGAACGCAGTCGCATCCCTTCGCCGGCCCAGAGGCACTCCCCGCGGAAAACCGCCCGGCTGCCGAACGGGCACTGACTGAGAGAGGTAGTCATGACCCCGAAGGAAACCCCCGGCGCGGGGCCCGGCGCGCCGGACGAGGCGGGTCTGGCGGCTTTGCGGGAGCTGGTGGCCGCCACCGGTGACCGCTTCCGGTTACGCCCGCAACCGGGACCCGTCCAGGAGCCCCGCACCCTCACGGTGGGGATGGCAACGTATGACGACTACGACGGCGTGTACTTCACCGTCACCAGTCTGCTGCTCCACCACGCCGAGGTGATGGACCGGGTCAGCATCCTGGTGGTCGACAACCACCCCGCCGGCCCACACGCCTGGGCGCTCAAGCGGCTGGAGCAGGAAGTCCCACAGCTGCGCTACGTCCCCTACGACCGCCGAGCCGGCACCGCCGCCCGCGACCGGATCTTCCGCGAGGCCACCTCGGACTGGGTTATGTGTGTGGACTCCCACGTCCAGCTGGCCCCGGGGGCACTCGCCGCTCTGCTGGACTACATCGACACCCACCCCGACAGCGGCGACCTGATCCAGGGACCGCTGGTGTCCACCGACCAACGCACGGTCTCCACCCACTGGGAGCCCCGCTGGCACCGCGGGATGTACGGCGTGTGGGGCACCGACCCACGCGGCACCCACCCCGGCGCGCCGCCCTTCGAGATCGGCATGCAGGGCCTGGGCCTGTTCGCCTGCCGCACCAAAGCATGGCCCGGACTCAACCCTGCCCTCGCCGGCCACGGAGGCGAGGAAGGCCACCTGCACGAGAAGTTCCGCCGCGCCGGCCACACCACCCTCTGCCTGCCCGCCCTGCGCTGGATGCACCGCTTCAACGTCCCCCGCACGAAAAGGGCCGCCGCCTCGACCTGGTACCAGAGCCTGTTCAACTACCTCATCGGATACGACGAACTCGGCCAAAGCCCCCACGAGGCCATCGCCCACTTCTCCACCCTCATCGGGGAAAAAGCCGTCCGCCAGGCCGTCGCCGACTACGAGGCCGAAAAACGCAACCCCTTCACCGCTTTCGACGGCATCACCTGCATCAACCTCGACGAACGCCCCGACCGCTGGAAGGCCATGCAAGGACGCCTGAGCGCGCTGGGCCTGCGGCCCGAACGCATCCACCGCCTGCCCGCCGTCGCCACACCGGCCAACCACCACATCGGCTGCGCACTCTCGCACCGCCAGGCCCTCCAGCAGGCCCACACCGACAACCTCGACTCCCTGCTCGTCCTGGAAGACGACGTCCTCTTCCTCCCCGGCACCACCTGGGTACTGCGCCGCGCCATGACCGAACTCACCGGCCGAACCTGGTCACTGCTCTACCTCGGCGGGGCCGACTGGGGCCGGACCTTCCCCCAGACCGAGGGCTGCCGCCACCTCGAAAACGTCACCGGCATCACCACCACCCACGCCATCGCCTACCACCGCAGCGCCTTCACCCACCTCCTCGACGAACTGCCCGACACCATCGAGGGCATGACCGCCTGGATCCACCGCCACACCGCCATCGACCAGTACCTCGCCCGCTGGGACCGGCCCGACCTCTACCGCACCGTCCCGGTCATCGCCGCCCAGACCAACCAGATCGAGCTGGTGGCGGAAGACCTGCGTGACCAGTTCGCCTCCCACACCTTCACCGGAATCGACGTACCCGCGCTCGGAGGAGCCCCCCGATGAACAACCCCCGGGCCCGCCGTGAGGGACTGCGCGCCAAGAAAACCACCGACGGCCGCCTGGCCGTCTACGACGAACACACCGAACAAGGACACCTCCTCAGCCCGCTGAGCGCCACCGTCTTCCACCTCGCCGACGGCACCCGCACCCTGACCGACCTCACCGAGGCCGCCACCCACACCCACCCGACAGCCGACACCACCCTCATCCGACTCGCCCTCACCGAACTCAACACCGCCCACCTGCTGGACACCCCCGCCCAAGAGCCCCCGGCAGATGGCTGAGGTGATCACGAAAGAGGAGTCGAACGGCCGGTCGTACGTGCGCAGGGCGATGAAGAAACTGGCGGAGCTCGGGCTGGCGGAGACCAACGGCAAGGACGGCCCATCCCACACGACACAACGGTTCGGGCAGGGCGTTGCAGCCCGAGCACAGTACGTGGCGAAACTCGCCAACTGAAGTGCTCAGTCACACGGATGTGTGAGCCGAAGCACGATAGTTGGCACCGAGGCAGGCTTGTTGGTCACCAGCGAGGCTTGACGCCGACAGGTCGTTTTTCTCAACTCTTGACGGCCTTTGCGATCTGCTGGGCGGCCTGGGCGGGTGTGAGGTGCGTGGTGTCGACGACCTCGGCCTCGGCGTGCAGCCACGTGCGGGCCGCCTCGGCGTAGGGCTCAAGGTATTGGAGACGGAACGGGGAGTTGGGGCCAAGAACGGTGTCGCCCGCGATGCGCCCGCGGAGGGTGTCCTGGTCGGCATGGAGGACGAAGTGCCGGACTGGAATGGCGTGCTGGGCAAGGCCCGAGCTGATCTCGCGCCAGTACTGCTCGACCAGGACGGTCATGGGCATCACCAGGGTGCCGCCGGTGTAGTCGAGGACGCGTCGGGCGGTCTCGACCACGAGCGGCCGCCACGGTGGCCAGTGCTGGAAGTTGTCTGTCGCGGGCAGCCCTGGCGTGATGTCCATGAGTGTTTCGCCGACCTTCTCGGCGTCGAACACCCGTGAATCCGGGATCAGTTGCTGCACGAGCGCACTGGTCGTCGTCTTGCCTGCGCCATGGGTGCCATTGAGCCATACGATCATGGACTTGACGCTAGCGTCGTGCGGGCCGCGGGGACAGACGGAAATGAGCGTCTGTGACAAGTCGGATGCTTCGCCTGTGACAACCAGGATGCTTCGACCGATCCCTTTTGCCGGCTCGCTCGACCCCCGCTAGTGATGTCCCGTCTCCGTCGATGTGGTCCCAGCCTCAAATGGTCTGGTCCGATTCGCCTGGCGTCTCAGATGATCTGGTCCGCCAGGACTGCCAGCAGGTGTCAGAATCGGGGCAGTTCCATGAGGTGCGCGTCGCGGGAGTCTCCACGCTTGGAGCGTGCAATCTCGGAGACGTGTCGTGCCTGGGCGGCGGACAGACGCCGCCCCTCCCACAGCAGTGCTGCGGCATCCACGGCCTCCAGGGGCGGAGACGGCGGCACCTCACACAGAATGACGCCCGTCAGCGCGGCCAGGTCGCGGGCGTCGATCCCCAGCAGGGCACCGAAGCGCCGGGACCGCCGGCGAGGGGCATGAGCGGCTTCGGGGCGAAGCTGGAACGCCGTTACTCCTGCGACAGTGAGCGGATCAGCTGCAGGAGTTCACGGCGTCCCGCTGCGGGGAGACGCACCGCATCCGTCACCGTGCTCTTCACCCACATCGCGGCCGCGGCGTCCAACGGCGCCATGTCGTCAGGGACCACCAGCCTCGCGAGGATGAACAGATCGACGGCATGGAAACCCAGTGCGGGCGCAAGCCGCCGGAGCATTTCCTCGCCGGGGCTGTCCCCTGCGAGCGCTGCGCGGACCTCGTCCTCGTTCAGCCCAGCGAGGTCGGCCAATTCCTGCCCGCCGAGCTCTCTGTGCTCCAGCAAACGCCAGCATCGCGCCGGACCCGGGGTGCTCCGTCATGCCCGCAGACTAGCCAGAAGCGCGAGCGGGACACAGCCGTCGCCGAAGAGAGCACGGGCCGCTGGGGTGTGTGGAGTTGTCATTGGTGACTGCGATGATCGCCCTGGCTAGCGTGAGCACGCGGGTATAAGGATCAACATCCAGCATCTCGGCTTCCGGGACGCCGACGCTCCTGCCTGGACTCTCGATCTCCTTCAATTCACTGGTCGACGCCCAGGATGATCTCTAGGGTTGAGCGCATGGCTCATGCCAAGACCTCGTACGTCTGCCTCTCTTGCCGGGCCTCCTACAAGCAGCCCTACGACAGAACGAGACAACGGACCTGTCCCCGCTGTGCGGAGCCGCTGATCCATGCAGGTTCGGCGTTCGCCGTGCCTCGGCGGCGGGATGTCGCGGCGTGGCGAACACTGTCGGTGCTGCTGAACGCCGGTGTGAGATTCCACAAAAGCTGCTGTGGCGGGCCTGGATATCGTCCCCGGACCCTGCGTGAGGTACGCGAACGGATGACGTACGCGCAGCGCAGTGGCGAGCCGATCGCACACGCGCTCACCCGGCGGGAGGTGGGGTGATGGACAGGCTGGGGACCGAACGCTCAACTGGCCAACGGAGCGCTCAGTCATAGTTGCGTGACCAGGGCGTACGGGCGTGGACGGGGTGATGCGCTCGACCAGCCCCTCGGTGCGCAACCTGGCCAGCCGCCGCCGGGTCTGCTCGATACGCACCGAGGGAGCGATCACCCGGTGCATCTGCTCGGTGGTGGCCCGCCGGTACTGCACCAGCACGCCCAGCGCCAGCCGGTCTCCGCTGCCCGCGTCCACGCCGATCATCACGGATCTGCTCGCTTCCCGTCCGGTGCGGCACCGTCCTGCCCGGCGCCGCGCGTACCGGTCACAGCAGCAGTCCGGCTCCGACCAGAACCCCGACCACGAAGGCCCGACCACGGCCACGACGCGACAACGCCTCCGTGGACCAGGCCCACATCCCCTCCGGCAACCCGGCCGACAACCGTCCGCGCACTCTGCCGCGCCTGCCCGCGAACGCGCAGGCCACCACGCTGGTTGGGCCGTGCTGGGGAGGCCGACATCCCCTCCGCGCCCCCGGACCACGCCCCCCAGCAGGAAGAACAAGGAAGTGGGTGGGTGGGACAGGCTCCGGGCGGAGGGCGAGGGGATCGGGCGCCGCCGGTGCTCCTCGCGCGTCGGCCGGGGCCGTCGCGCTGCGCCGCAGTCAGAGCGGCGTCAGGTGGGGGACATCGGCGGGAGAGAGGTCGGGGCGGGCGCGGTGCCAGCGTGCGGGGTTGCGCCATCGGCCGGAAGCGTCGCGGGTGACGTCGACGCCGACTTCCACCACCAGCTCGGGTCGCACGACGGAGAAGCCGGCCAGCCGCAGGATCCCGATCAATGCCGTCTGCATGAGTAGAACGACCTCGGCGTGGCGCTTCCACTCCGGCGCCGCCGGGTCCTGCCGTTCCGCCACTGCCCGCATACCGGCCTCTCCCAGTTCTGGGGCGTTCCAGCGGACGTAGAGGCCTCCGGCGTACTCACCCTGGCTGTCGGCTTCCACCCAGACGCCGGGCTGTTTCGGTACTCCCGGACGCTCGACATGAGCGGGAAGACCGGCGCGGTGGAGTTCTCGGCAGACCCGGCCTGCCAGGTCGTACCCAGCGGCGATGATTTCCTCCGAAGCATACGGGTGACCGTGCGCCTCAGCATTGGCTCGACTCTCGGGGTCTGTATACGTCACTGGGCATCTCCTGGTGTGAGGTCCTCCAACACCTCGCCGGGGGCTGTGTGCTGAGCTCCTGGCGCACGTCCAGGCAGCGCAGCCGGACACCGGGCTGCCCGGATCCCGTGTCGTACGGTCTGATGTCGCGGCCGCCCACCGTCCGCAACGGATCTCACCGAACCCGGCGGTGCCGCCGGTACGGCCGGAAGATTCTGAACCAATACCGGGAATCAGGCCGCGACGAGCTCCTGCTCGCGGTCCGGTGTCTTGACCTTGGGCTTCCTGTTCGGCAGCGAGAGCCGGAAGACCTTGCGCCACGCGGAGAACACCTGCTTGGGCAGCGGCCCGGTGACGTACTCCAGCTCGTACTTCTCGAACAGCGCGCGCACCTTCACCGCGACCTCGGCGTACCGGTTGCTCGGCAGGTCCGGGAAGAGGTGGTGCTCGATCTGGTGCGACAGGTTGCCGGTCATGAAGTGCATGGCCTTGCTGCCGCTGATGTTCGCCGAGCCCATCATCTGGCGCAGGTACCACTGGCCGCGGCTCTCGCCCTTGATCGACCGGCGCTCGAAGACCTGCACACCCTCGGGGAAATGCCCGCACATGATCACCGAGTGGGTCCAGATGTTGCGGACCAGGTTCGCGGTGAACGTGGCGGCGAGCGTGGGGAGGAAGGACGGGCCCGACAGCAGCGGGTGGATCACGTAGTCCTTGAGCACCTGCTTGCGGATCTTGCGGCCCACGGCCCTGGCCCCCGCGCGGAACTCCGGGTTGTTGCGGCGGCGCTTGTGCAGGTTCTTGCCGAGCTCCAGGTCGTACGCCGCGATGCCGTACTCGAAGAAGCAGGCGTTGATGAAGTTCCACAGCGGCTGGCCGAGGTGGAACGGGTGCCACCTCTGGTCCTCGTCGACGCGCATGATGCCGTAGCCGAGGTCGTTGTCCTTGCCGATCACGTTGGTGTACGTGTGGTGCAGCTCGTTGTGCGAGTGCTTCCACTGCTCGGACGGCGAGACGTGATCCCACTCCCAGGTGGTGGAGTGGATCTTCGGGTCCCGCATCCAGTCCCACTGGCCGTGCAGGATGTTGTGGCCGATCTCCATGTTGTCCATGATCTTCGCCACGGACAGACCGGCGGTGCCGAGCAGCCACGCGGGCGGGAAGAGCGAGAACAACAGCACGCCCCTGCTGGCCAGTTCGAGCTTGCGCTGCGCCGAGATGACCTTGCGGATGTAGGCGGCGTCCTTCTCGCCGCGGCCGGCGATCACCTCGTCGCGGATCGCGTCCAGCTCGCGGCCGAGCTCCTCGATCTGCTCCGCGGTCAGGTGGGCGGTGGGGTCGATGGCGGTCAAGGTGCTCCTACCGTTCGATGTCGCAGGGGCCCGCCGCGGCGGACACGCAGGTCTGGATGAGGACGCCCGGCTCGGCCTCGGTGATCTCGCCGGTGCGCAGGTCGCGGACGGCGCCCGCCTTGAGCGGGGTGATGCAGCCGAAGCAGATGCCCATGCGGCACCCGGAGGGCATGAGCACGCCGGCCTCCTCGCCGATGTCCAGCAACGGCGTGGCGCCGTCCGCGTCGACGGTCTTGCCGGTGGCGCTGAACGTGACCTCGCCGCCGTCGCCGGCGACGACGATGCCGGGGCGGAAGCGTTCGGTGTGCAGGCGCTCTTGTACGCCGTGCTCGGTCCAGTGCTCTTCGGCGGCGTCGAGCAGGCCCGCGGGCCCACAAGCCCAGGTCTCGCGCTCGGCCCAGTCGGGCACGAGTTCGTCGAGACGGGCGATGTCGAGCTGGCCGTCCGTGTCGGTGTGCACCTCGGTGAGCCGCAGCTTCTTGTCCGCGACCAGGTCGTGCAGTTCGTTGCGGAAGATCACGTCTTGCGGCTGTGGCGCGCAGTGGACCATGACGACGTCGTCGAACTCGATGTCGCGCAGCATGCCCATCACGGGCGTGATGCCGCTGCCGGCCGTCAGGTAGAGCACCTTGGCGGGCTTGGCCTGCGGCAGCACGAAGTCACCGGTCGGCTGGTCGAGCTGGATCAGCGTGCCCGGTTTCGCCCTGCGGACCAGGTGGTTGCTGACCTTGCCGTCCGGGATCGCCTTCACGGTGATCGTGACGCGGCCGTCCTGGCGGTTTGTCGGCGAGGTGATGGAGTAGGCACGCCACAGGCGCACCCCGTCGACGTCGACCCCGATCCGCACGTACTGACCGGCTGTGTGGCCGCGCCAGCCCCGTCCCGGCCTGATCACGATGGTCACGGCGTCACCCGTCTCGGGGTGCACGGCCTCGATGCGCCCACGCAGGTCAGCGCCCGCACGCAGCGGGCTGACCAGGTCGAGGTAGTCCGACGGCAACAGCGGCGTCGTGACCATCTCCAGCAGTTTCCACGCCCTGCTGCGGAGGGCTGCACTCGTCATGACTCCAGCTTGCTGCGCCTCAAGGCGTAAAGTCCTGACCGCAGGACGTAAATCTGGTCGGCTGAATTGTTCGCAGGGAACAAAAACGTGAGCCATGCAATCCGGAGGGCCAGCGAACTGGCCCTGGATGAGACGACGGTCACCGCACTTCGGGCCGCGCTGAAGACCACCGCCGACGAGGTCGTCCAGGCGATCATCGACGAGGTCCCTTCCTACGCCAACGCCCTTTCGGGCAGCATGGGCGGCACCATCCGCCGAGCCGTCCGCACCGCCCTGGGGCACTACCTGGACCTCGCGAGCGGGAACGCCACAGGCGGCGACGCCGGTGACGCAGCCTACGAGCTGGGCCGCGGCGAGGTGCGCGACGGCCGTTCGATGGACGCCCTACTCAGCGCCTACCGCGTCGGCGCCCGCGTGGCCTGGCGATGCCTGGCAGCGGGTGCCGTACCCGCAGGTCTGCCCGCCGCCGAGGTCGCCAAGTTCGCCGAGCTGACCTTCGCCTACATCGACGAGCTCTCCGCCGCGAGCGCCGCGGGCCACGCCGACGAACTGGCCGCCCGGGGCAGGGCCCACGAGCGCCACCTGGAACACCTGGCCCGCGACCTCCTCGCCGGCGCGAGCCCGGACGTGCTGCTGGCCTCTGTTCAACGGGCCGGGTGGCAGCCTCCGGTTTCGCTGACCGCGGTTCTGCTGCCCGCCGCCCAGGCCCGGCCTGCCTACCGCGCGCTCGACCCGAGCACCCTCGTCCTCGACGATCTGCCGGACGCCACCGGTGTGCTGTTTGTCCCCGATGCCGACCGATCACATCTCTTGCGGCAGCTGACCGACCGCACCGCCGTGGTCGGCCCGGCCCGGCCATGGACTCGTGCGTCCGCCTCGTACGCACGAGCCGTACGCGCCCGCTCCCTCTCCTCCGATATTCGCGACACCGAGGACCACCTGCCCGAGCTGGTGCTGAGCGCCGACGTGGACGCGTTCGCAGACCTGCGTGCCCGAGCCCTCGCACCGTTGCGGACCTTGCCTGTCGCGACCGCCCGGCGGCTGGAGGAGACGTTGCGGGCGTGGCTGCTGCACCAGGGCAGGCGGGACGAGGTGGCGGCGGCGTTGTTCGTCCATCCCCAGACAGTCCGGTACCGGATGTCGCAGCTGCGGGAGCTGTTTCCGGATCTCGTATCGCCACACCGGGTCCTTGAACTGACGCTGGCGGTCGGTCTTGGGGTCAGCTGACGCGTACTTCGACCGTCCACGCCCGCGTCCGCGAGCGGTCCGGGAATCGTGCCTCGTTCTCGGCGCCATCAGCTGGCTCATGCGGCCCGGGGAAGAGCGGTATTAGCCAGCTGAGACCGGGGGTTGATGTGAAGACCGATCCAACGAGTGCACGGGGTCTGGCACTTACGGGCAGATTCTGCGAGTGGAACCAGGAACCTGCCCGTTCATGCAGGAATTCGAAAGCCCAGCGCCGGCGCTTCCGCCGCGTCGTCTTGGAAGCCTTCCCAGGCCGCCAGTTCCGCCCAGCGTTACGGGAAACCAGCGGGTTCGAGGGATCTGGACGGTGTTCTCGTGAGAACCCACTGGAGCATGGTGGTTCTCGCCAGGGTGACGTTGACCGGCTGTGGCAAAGTGGCTCTTCGAGAGATGATCAAGGGGGAGGAGCGGCCATGGCGGCGGAGTTGAACGAGCGGGTGCGGAAGCGGCTGGAGGAGCCGAACTTCTGGTACGTGGCCACGGTGACGCCGGACGGGGCGCCGCATGTCACGCCGATGTGGGTGGGGCTGGAGGACGGGCTGATCGTCTTCAATACTTCGGTCGGCCGGATCAAGGAGGAGAACCTCCGCAACGACGCCCGGGTCTACCTCTCGCACGCCGATGCCGAGAATCCCTATGACCGGATGCAGATCTCCGGCCGCGTGGTGCACTTCGTCCAGGGCGAGGAGGCCGAGCGCGGCATGGACCGGCTGGCCCGCAAGTACCTGGGTCTGAACGGGTACCCCTGGCTGATCGAAGGCGAGCAGCGGGTACACGTCCTGGTCGAGCCGGAGCGAGTGCGCCACATCGTCGGGGTCGAACCGTTCCGGCCAGGAGTTATCCCTTCTTGATCCGGTACGAGCAGTACAGCAGCGGTGCGCGGCTGTGCTCATCTCCGCAGCTGAGACTCAGCGAGACCAGAAGGGCGAGCGACGGGGCTCTGGTGGTGACCGGGTCTCCCTGACCGGCGGCCCCGGGCGGGCCCTCAGGGGACCGCCTGATTCAGGCGGCGGATGTCCCGGAGCTCCCGTACGGCGCGCTCGTGGTGGTGCGCGGTGGGGATCGCCTCGTACAGGTCCAGGGCGCGGCGGCGGATCAGGCCGGTGCGGCAGTCGTCCGGCAGTCCGGTCAGGGCGGCGACCGTTCGGCGGCAGGCCTGGTAGCAGCGCTGCCACCCGATCTCCCACGCCGGGCACCACCCAGGATCGATCTCTGCCAGTGCCTCCGTACGGCTCTCTGACAGCTCCCCGCTGTACAGCACATCTTGTTTCCCCGCGTGCACGGCGTGCAGCCTTCTTCGCCGCCTTCCGGGCTGCCGCGCGAGGGTTCTTGGCGAACACTCCCACCGCTGCTCCCTCCCAGACGGCTGTGGCCGGCGAGCGGGCGACGACGAGGCCGGCGTCCTAGCGTCCTACGCGGACGCGTGCACCGACCACACCATCCAGCCGCTCCAGCTCTTCGCCCCGCGACGCTTCCAGCGTTCCGGCCGCATAGTAGCGGCGCTGATCCGCTACCCACACCCTCAGCGAGGAGGACCAGTCCTCCGGCGTGACGTAAGTGAACGGCACCCGCAGCTCACTGCTGTCCGTCTCATGTAGCCAGCGTGTAGCGGCTTCGACACCGCGCCGCCAGTACGCGGCTTCGGGGTCGATGGCGCGCAGCTGCACGAGTTGCATCAGCACGGCCGGGTCAGGCTCCTCGCTGAACCGCAGCACCCCCGCCGCCCGCGTCGACACCCGCCCCACTTCCCCTTCGACGTTCTCCAAGCCGTTCTCGCCACCGTCCAGCAGACCGTCTTCGGGCTCCTGTTCGCCCGCCGTGCGGCTGTTGGGCAGGCGAAGGCTTCGATCGTGTCGGGACCGGAGGTGAGGGTGGGATGATCCTGTCCTCTCCGGCATGCCTGGCGACGCCACGTGTACCGGATCGCCGGTGACCGACGAGGAAGACGAAGGATCGATGACGCTGAATGTGGGCCAACGGGTGCGGCTGGCGGCTGATCTCCGGTTGGCCGGGCAGGTGACCCCCGCCGGGGAGCCCCCGGAGGAGACGGGTGCCTTCGCCGCCTCTCTGGCCCTGGCAGCAGGCATCGAGGGCACCGTCGAGCGTGTGGACGAGCATCACCGGCAGCAGAGCCACGAGGTCCGTGAGTACCTGCGCCTCAAGTCGCTCCTCGACGACTTCGGCGACCAGATGCCGCTGGCGAGCAGAAAACAACTGGAGGAGCAGGTGGGGGCCTTGGAAGAGCAGTGGGTCGCCTACCATCGACGGATGCACCGCGTCACGGTCCGCGTCCGGCTCGACAACGGATTCGTCCTCGACGACGCCCCCGAGGACGCTTTCGCCTCCGCCTGATCAGGCTCGGGCGCTCGCTTTCCGCGTGGCGGCCTGTCAGTCGAGCAGGACACCTGGGTTGAGGATGTGGTGCGGGTCGAGGCTGTTCCTGGCGGCTCGCAGCGCCAGTGCGAAGGGTTCGGGGCGCTGGAGGTCGCAGGCAGGGCGGTGGTCGCGGCCCACGGCGTGATGGTGTGTGATCGTGGCGCGGTGGCGGTGCAGGACATCGGTCGCGGCGGCCTTGCTGTCGTCCCGGACCTGGACCGCCTCGCCGGGCCGGCCGGCCACAGCCACGGTGAAGTGGGGGCGCCGCCGGGGTAGACGTGGGGCAGGCCGCACGCGGCAGGTGACGGTTGCCCGGTGACCGGTGGCTTTCAGGGCAGCGCCGACCTTGGTGCGTACGGCGTCGATGAGTGCGGGGAAGGTCCCAGGTGGCGGGTGCCGACGACCGCGCCCCATGCGGGCCAGACCGTCACGCAGGTAGGGCATGCGAAGGAACGCCGAGCGCCATGCGCTGACGGCCGCGTCGGCTTCCGCGTCTGTGAGTGGGCGGTGGGGTGGCAGAGGGTGGGCGTCAGTGGAATCGCGGAGTGTATGTCCTGGTAGCGGGTCCATGACGGGGTTGTGGTCGCTGTCTGGGGTGACCAAGCAGATGTTGTGGTGTGGCTAGCAGGTTGGTTGCTGGCTGTCATGGCTTTCGCTGTTCCTATGTGAGGGGCTGGCGGGGTCGGGTGGGATCACCGGCCTCCAGCCGGTACGCGGCCGCGACCCAGTTAAAGAACGACCACGTCGTCTCGCCTATGACGGGCACCACCCGCAGCACGGCGGCCACCCCGGCGCCTCCCGTATGCGATCCGGTTCCCGGCGGCGGCTGCACAACAGCACTGAGCGCCCTGCAGCCCACTGCCCGTGCACGGCCAACGATCCCGGGCGCCTCCGGGTACTGGGGGGCAGCGTCCGCTGGAGTGGCGCTCGGCCCGTAGTAGGGCGAGTGGTCCAGCGGCGTCAACAACCCTGCGGGTCAATACACACCCGGCTGAGCATCTACGCCGTCGCCGAGGTCCTGCACTCCTGGTACATCTGACCCGGGCGACGGGCGTACGCCGGTCCCGGCCCATCGCGTCGGCACCCGCCCGCGTACGGCGCCCCCCGACGGGTCTGCGAGGATATCCGGCGGCGTCCGCACCGGGCCCCGCAGCGCTGCGCGGGTCCGGAAATGCGCAGGCGGCGACGGGTGGACGGGGTGAGGCCCGGCGGGCGGGAGAGCGGAGTGGTGGGGGACGTGCCGGAGCACCCGGAGTACCTTGCTGCGGCGGTGTTCGCCGTGGGCGGCGTCGTCCATGCCGTGCTGGCGCCGCACCGGTTCTCCACCGCTGTCCTGTTCTGCCTCGCGGTGACATCGGCCGGGCTCGGCGAGGCCGCCCGCAGTGCGGAGACTCACCCCACCCTCGTGACCGTGCTCGCCGTCGCCGCCCTGCTCATGACCCTCGCGCTGGGCCTGCTCCTGCTGCTCGACGGCATCGTCCTGGTCCGGCGCTACGGACCGCAGGCGTCCCTGCTGGCCACCGGCGCCGCCGGCTGCGCCCTGCTGGCGGTGCTCGGCCTCGACGCGGTCGTCCAGACAGTCGGGGGCGAGGTGGCGGGTGCCCTCATGGTGGCGGTGAACGCGGCCGCCGGATACCTCAGCCTGCTCTTCCTCGCCTTCACCGTCTACGTGTTCGTCCGGGGCCGCAGCACCCCGCCGCCGGGGACCACCCATGTCGTCGTCCTGGGCGCCGGGCTCAATGGCGACCGGCCCGGTCCGCTGCTGCGCCGCAGGCTGGAGCGGGCCCTCGCGGTCGACGCCGCCGGCGCACCGGACGCAGACGGTGTGGTGTTCGTCGTCTCGGGCGGCCAGGGCGGCGACGAGGTGCGCTCCGAGGCGGACGCCATGGCCGACTACCTACGCGCCCGCGGGGTGGCTGCCGACCGGATCGTGCGGGAGGACCGCTCCGTGAACACCGGGCAGAACCTCCGCTTCAGCGCGGCTCTCATGGACCGCACCGCTTCCGGGCACCGTGCCACGGTGGTCACCAGCGGCTTCCACGTCTACCGCACGGCCCTGCTGGCCCGTCGCGCCGGCGTCCTCGTCCACGTCGTGGGGGCGCCGACCTCTCCCGCGTACTGGCTCTCCGCCACCCTGCGTGAGTTCGCCGCCGTCCTGTGGTTGGACCGGCTGCCCCTGATCGGGCTCAGCCTGCTGCTGGCGGTGCCCGTGGCGACAGCGGTCTTCCAGCGCTGAGGCACCCGTCGCGCGTGCCGCCCCGGGCAGCAGGGTCGTCTCCCGCTGATCGTCGCGGCAGGCGCGGACAAGTTCACCGGCCTAGGACTCCAGCACCTCGACGACCTGCTGTGTGGCGCACCCACGCTCAGCATGCAGTTCAACTTCGGCGACTCGTTCATCCACCACCCGGTCGAGATCGACCCGTCCAATCCGCCGCGCTGGACCATGCCTCCCGAGCTGGCCGGCGTGCTGTGGGTGAACAACGAATTCCCCTTCACCACAGCCTGGCGTCTCAACCCCACCGCGGCGACCCCCGTACCTGCCGCGCTCGCTGTCTCGGAGACGGATACCCACCCCCCGACCGCAGCCGGCGCGTAGAGGTCTTGCACGCGCCCCCTCCTGATCGGGCAGCTGAAATCAAGGCGCTCAGACCGAGGGACCGCTTTTGAGCGCTTCACTGGCTCTGCAGGCCGTTCAAGGGAGCCTCGAGGACGGCCGGGAGCAGGGGCCGCTGGGGGTAGCCCCGCGGCCGCCCACTGTGCCGGGTGTCGTTTAAGTGACCTCTGTAGATGGGGGGTTGGCGGGTTGGTGGTCTGTGGTGTCGGTGGCGGGTTGTGGTTGGTGGCCGTGGAGGCGGTAGGGCATGTCGTCGGGGTGACGGTGCATGCGGGCTTGGCGCCAGGCGGTGTCGTAGGACAGGGGGGTGGTGCTGCGTCGCTGGACTAAGAGAGCCCGGAGGCTGGTGACGGGGTCGAGGACGGCCCGCCACAGAGCGAGTTTCATGGGTGGGCTTTCCACTGCGTCGCAGGGGCGAAGGCGTCGGGTCCTGGAGTGATGGCGCCGGTGGGCAGGCTGCCGCCGTTGAGGGTTTTGAGTGAGTCGAGAAGGGCGAGCATGGCTTGTTGCTGCTTCCCGGTGTCGTGGAAGCCGTTGCCGAGTTGCTCCCATTGCTGCATCAGTGGGGACCACCATCGGTCGCAGGAGGTGATCAGCCGGGCGAGGCGCTGGAGTTCGGCGACGTGGTCGTCGCTGAGTGTTCCGGGGGAGTGGTGCTCGAGCCGGTCCAGGACGACGAGGCTCGGATGGTCGTAGAGGTGGGTTTTGAGGAAGCGCAGCCGGCGGATGCGGTGGTCGTCTGCCTGTTGCTGTTGCAGGAAGTCTGCTGCGTCGGGGGGTAGTTGCAGGACTGTTCGGGCGGAGATCAGGCGGTAGTGCGCAGTGCGGCATCCGTGAGGCAGGGCGGCGTTGACGGCGTCCTGGGCTGCGAGGAGGTCGGTGGCCGGCAGGCAGGCTGCTGTGCCCAGTGCTGAGGCGTGGACGTGGGCGCGGACGGCTTCTTCGACGCACGGTTGGCTGCGCCGGTGGGGACGCCAGTGGATGGTGTAGAGGGCTTGGAAGCTGATGCCGTCCGTGGCACTGGGCAGCAGGCGTGGCCTGCTGCAAGCGGTGGTGCGCACCGGGTGCTGCCATGGCCATCTCATGCGGCTGTTGCGGCTCGCTTGGAGATGAGCAGTCGTTACGGGCTAAGCAGGAAGTTGTTCAGTTTTAGTGAGCGGAGTTCGATAGAAGGTACTGACAGGTAGGGCTGGAGCTGGGTTGAGCGTGCGCCTCTGAGGGTTGGCTTCACCTGCGGTTTTTGTGATGTGGTCGTGATCTGCTGAACGTGAGCGTTGACTGCTCAGGAGTGAGGAGCCGCGGGTAGTGGTGGTCGAGGGGCTGGTGTTGAAGGGGCGCAGAAGGGCCAGTCCCATGGCCGGCTGGTGCCGCTGGCCCAGCTGCGCTCCCCGAGTCGCTCTTCTGTGCCGGACCCTGACGCACATAGGACTTCGAGGCAGGTCGAGACCGCGTCCGGGCAAGTCGGCTGCCAGATCACCGTATGCGGCACTGCCCGCCTCCAGGGATGCGGACTGTGGACGAGTTTGTCCCTGCAACTGCTTGCCCTGCCCCCTGAGCCCACGCTATTGCCCCCCGCCGTGGCGGTCTTCGGCGCTCCTGCATGTTCGGGACTGGCAGGATGGAGCAGTTCACACGGCTTTGGGGAGAGCCGCGCAGCTAATGGAGGCATCGTGGGGTTCCTTGCGCTCGGCCTCGCGCCGCTGCTGCTGCAGCCCCGGCCAGGCGGGGAACTCCTCACGCCCCATGCGCTGTCCGCGCGTACGCGGCGCCGCCTTCTCCGACTTGGTCAGGCGCCGGTCCCAGTCACCGTGCGCGGTGTAGCTGTAGGCGCTGCAACCAAGATCCTCCCGATCGCCGTCCCCGAACGCGAGCTGTTCACCCACCGGCCGGCACCGCCTCCAACAGCCCAACCAAGCGAGGCAGCACCTTCCGGTGCAACGGCTCCTGCTCACACGATTCGCCCGAGACCGCGATCTCCGCCGCCAGGGCCCGCAGCTCCACCGGCCCCTCCGCCGCCATCCTCTCCGCCAGCGCGCGCGCTTTCGGATACTGCTCCGGCTCCTGATCCCGGTAGGGGCCGGCACGCCACATCTCCACTCCATCCCCACCGGATGCACCTTGCGGTCCAAGCGCCGGGACAGATCATCGATGATGGCAATCCCATCGGCATCCAGGTCTCCCCAGATGGCCATCCGCTCCGGACGCATCCACTCCAGCAGGGCAACCAGCTTGTTGGTGACGTACCCCTTGCCCCAGATGCACAGCCACTGCGACGTGACCTCCGGGATCGCGCACACGCGTTCAAACGTGTCGGAGTTCTCAACCAAGAAGACGCCCCGCCCGCCGTGCTCGACTTCCCCCACCAGCCGCAGAGCGCCAGCAGGCAGAGCGATCCACGGCTTGGCCACCGCAGCGTCGGCAGCCACCGACCCCACCCGCCACCGCAAAGGCCCCCGCACCCGAATATCGACATCAGCCTCATCGAGCGCCAGGTCAAAGCTCATCCCGACCAGGTTCTCGAAAGCCGCCTGCCGCGGAGGGGTCCACTTCTTCGACCCGCTCAACGCAAGGCCAGCCAACTCCTTGGCGGACAAACGCTCCCCGTCCCGGTACGCCGGCCACCACACCGACGCCGCGCGCACCGCCGCCTCATAGGCAGTCCACGCCTCGGTCGCGACCGCACTGTCCTGCGGCACCCTCAGCGGCGAACCGCCGGACAGGTATCCAGCAGCACCTGCTCCCGCTCCAACTCCGGTACAGGCGCCATCAACGCAAGCAGTTCCTTGCGTACCTCATCGGGATCCCGCCATCCGCGCAGCTCCTGCAGCAACTCATCCGCCTGCAATGCCCAGGAATGAGACAGGCGCCATGCCAACGGACCGGCGAGCTCGAGATCGTCATCAACCGCGCAACGCAGAACCACACCTCCGCACCGCACCAGCGCCAGAGCTACATCCCACGCCCTGTCTCCGAAACGGGACTCCACCGTGGCCCAAGAGCGCCGCTGCGCCGAGAGCACCCACACCAGATGCCGGCTATCCAAAGTCTCCGGGGGTTCATAGGCCGGCTGCTCGCGCGCAGTCACCAGGTCGACCTCCCGAATGCGCAGCAAACCCCGGCGATTACGCGGTGCGCGGTTCATCCCCTCACGACGCACCGGTACGGACAAAGCGTGTATGCCCTCCGGGGCTTCAGTCACCGATACCCGGATGCGGCCTTCCGCTTCACTGAACAACAGAGCCATAGCGCCCGCCCCGGCACTCACATGCCCTCCCCAGAGACACATCGGACCTTGAACCCAGGCAGTTCCACTCTGTCAGGAAGGCATATACAAGGCCCCTTGCTTGCGCCCCACAAACAGACAAAGTGAGTTCAATCCAACACTGATCCAAAGCAGGCACAGTGACGTACCGTCACCTGCTATTAGCTCTGGCTCCACAGACGGCCCGCGAGGAGAATCGACGCTGTCCCTGTCACGGGCCAGACGCCGTCCTCATGCCGTCCGACTGATTCCGGCCCTGGGCAGATTTTGTATCTGGGAGGGCTCGGAGCCAGGCCCGGCTAGCTGCCAGAACCGCGCTGATGTTCGACTGATCCGACGACGAAGCAGTCCGGAGCGCCCTCGACCGGCTCTTCGCGTCGCATCCGGGAGAACTTCCTCCTCGAACAGAACGCCTCCTCCGCCTGGTTCGTCGTCGCTTGACCGGAGAGGCCGCTGCCCCGCACCGCGCCACCCCTCACGCGGGAGAAGGCCCCCAACATCTGCGCGATTCTTACGTCACTGCGTGCCGGGAGCCTGGGCCGGACTGGTCGCAGCGTCGGGGTCGGGCCCCTGCTGGGGGAGGAGCCCCAGGGCGTGCCGAAGTGGTTGGCCCGCTCCTGGTCCTCCTCGTCCAAGCCGCTGTTCTCGGCTTCGCGGGCGAGGTCTTCCAATTCGGTGGTCATCCACTGGCGCCGGTACTGTCCGAGCGTCTCCGCGATGATCTCGGTCATCTCGCGCTTCTCCGGAACCGCAGACCCGCGGACGAACAGCCCAAGGAAATTCAACGCCTCGGACAGGAGGAGGTTCGTCTCCGCTTCGTACTCGCGCCACTCGGGATCCCCGTACCACTCCTTGATCATCTGGAGCAGCATGAGAGCTGGGCCACGCGTCTCCTTGTACGCATCCGGCAGCAGCATGATCGAACTGTTGGCCGTAGTGATCAGCGTTTTGCGCTGCCGGTTCCACTCCGTCCTGGTCCCATGCGTGCCCCTGCCCACGAAGGTCTGGGCCTCCATGTACACCTTGAGTTCGGTGAGCGTGTCGAAGGCCCGCTGAGCATTCGCCTGGGCCTGTGCCAAAGCGGTGGCCCGGTTGGCACTTCGGGCCTGAAGCCACGACCCGAGGATCGTGAAGGCCCCACCTGCCAGGGCACCCAGCAGGGCAGCTCCGAACTCCATCGACCACAGCTTGTCCAAGAAATCGTTCATGGCGGTCATCATGTCGATCAGGCCTGTCTCGCGGCGCTGATCCTTCACTTCTATGAAGGTCCCGGCAGAGACCAGCGGTCACGAACTCGGTACGTTCATCAGCGGATCTGGGCTGTCGCGGCGTCGATCTCTGTCATGGTGATGTTCTCGCTGCCGCTGCGGATCGCGATGACGGCGGCGGTGGAGATGACGTAGGCGAGGGCTTTGAAGTAGCCGCCGGTGCGTTGGTGCAGTGTGGCAGCGTGTTTGCTTCAGGTCGGCCTCGAAGCTCGCGAGGACGCGCCGGAACAGCTCCTGTTCCTCTCTCTTGGTGCCCAGGGGCAGGGGGTGCAGCCAGGTCACCGGCAGCAGCGCGGTGGGTGAGGGCTTCCACGGCTAAGGGTCACGATTCAGCCGTTGCAGACAGACCTCGAGCTCGACTGAGGCGGCAGCGCGCCCGGTTTCTGCCGCCCCAGGGCGGCATCGGGGTGTTCCTGGTCGCTCGAACGGTCCAGCAGGGGTGCGTGTGGCTTCGGCCGAGTGCCCGATGCTGCTCGTATAGGCGAGACCTGGGTGCCCGTCAGCGGAGGTGTCATGCGATCCCAATCCACGCTGCCCTGTATCGCCATTGGCTTGTTCCTTGCCATCGCCACCCTGATGAGCGGCTGTGCCGCCGAACCGCCCCTGTCGTCCTCGCCGACTCGGACGCCGTCGTTTGCGGAAGGTGCTTCGCTCAAGGAACCGGCTCAGATGGTGAGTCACGACGGGCTCCTGCGGGTGCAACTCGTCGTGGAGAGGCGGCAGGTGGACCTGGGAGGCCGCAAGATGTGGGCCCTCACCTACAACGGCAGCTACATGCCGCCCACGCTGCGGATCCGGCCAGGGGACAAGCTCGACCTGGCCATGAAGAACACGCTGAACGAGGACACGAACCTACATCTGCATGGACTCCATGTGTCACCGAGCGGCAACGCCGACAACATCTTCATCCACATCCATCCCGGCGAGACGTTCCACTATTCCTACCAGTTCCCGAAGACGCTGCGGGCCGGCACCTACTGGTACCACCCACACCCGCACCTCACCTCCGCACCGCAGGTCGCAGGGGGCATGTCGGGCATCCTCATCGTCGACGGGCTGCAGCAATATCTACCGGCGAACCTGCGTAACATCACTGAGCACGTCATCGCCCTCAAGGACTTCCAGGTGCAGGGCGACGAGGTCAGAACCAAGGACCTGCACATCGGCGCCCCCACCAACCGCACGGTCAACGGTCAGCTGAACCCGACCATCCGCATTCGGCCGGGTGAGACCCAGCTGTGGCGGCTGGCCAACGTCAGCGCCAACATCTACTACAAGGTCCACCTGCAAGGACAGCGATTCCATGTGATCGCTCACGACGGCACCCCCGTCGACCGCATCTGGGCAGGCGACTCGCTCCTCCTCGCGGCCGGCGCCCGCTTCGATGTGCTCGTACAAGGCGGTCCGGCCGGCCGTACCCAGCTGCAGACGCTCCCGTACACGACCGGACCGGGCGGCAACTCCTTCCCGCAGGCGACCCTGGCCACCCTGGTCTCCGAAGGAGGTTCTGCGAGCCCGGCGCCGCTGCCCACCTCATCCTTCGCGCCCGACGTGGACCTGAGCCACGCTCCGATCGCCGTGCGGCGCAGCGTCGTGTTCTCCGAGAACAAGGACGGCACCAAGTACTACATCAACGGCAAGCAGTTCGATCCGAACCGGGTGGACATCCGGGCCAAGCTGAACACGGTTGAGGAGTGGACCGTGCGCAACGTCAGCGATGAGGAGCACTCCTTCCACGTGCACACCAACCACTTCCAGCTGATGAGCATCAACGGCCGTCCCCACCACGGTCACGGCTTGCAGGACGTTGCGAGCGTCCCCGCCAACGGCCAGTTCGTCATCCGGATGAAATTCAAGAACTACACAGGCAAGACCGTCCTGCACTGCCACATCCTCAACCACGAGGACGCGGGCATGATGGCAGTGCTGGAGATCGTCAAGTGACGCGTCGACTTCAAGCCCTCACCGGGCCGTGGCCCACTCACCATGCGGATCACCCAGCGTCGTCCATTCGCACCGAGGGCGCGACGCGGCGATGACCAGGACATCCGGGTCACACACCATCGACCTGCAGACCGCCAGCGAAGACATGAGCGAGATCCCCAAGGCGTTCGGCGCACCGTTCACCTACTGGGGCATCGGTGGCATCGACCCCGATTTGTACGCCGAGGCCGCCAAGAACGGCACCATCGCCCAGGACATCCCGGTCAACCACAGCCCCGCCTTCGCCCCCGTCACCCAGCCAACCCTGGACACCGGCGTCAGCACCCTGACCGTCGCAGCCCTCGCCTGGCTCGGCGCGTGACGCAGGCCCCGCACGTTTCGTTACGGGGGCGATCCGGGCTGAGGTCTGTCGCTCGAGTCAGACGAGGGTGAGTCGGTGGCTGAAGCTGGGGCGGGCGGCGGGGTGTTCTGCGTGATGCGTTCGAGGTGCGTCAGGCCCCGGTCGGGGTCGCGAACACATGGAAGACGAGACGGCCACCCGGAGTCGTGGTGTCCAGCGCCTCGTGGAGCGACTGGAAGCCGATGCCCCGCTGGCGCAGCCCTGCGACGATTGAGATCAGGTCTTGGATCGAACGGCCCAATCGGTCGCGGGAGGGCACCACCAGGGTGTCGCCGGGCCGGAGGTAGTCGAGGCACTTCCACAGTTCCTCGCGCTCCGCGTTCTTGCCCGACTTCTTGTCGGCGAACACCCGCACGCAGCCGGCCGACTCCAGCGCCGCGAGCTGCCGATCGAGCAACTGCCCCTTCGTGGAGACGCGTGCGTACCCGACCCGGGCGCCGGAGGAGGTCAGGGGGAAGGCTTCCAGCGGACTGTCAGCGTCCCCCCACTCAGCGGTAGTCGTCATGCACGGCACCGTACAGAAAAGGGCTCGGGCGCGTTCCTGGACACCCCTAGTTGTTGAACACCCTTGTTGGACACTGGAAGTCGAACGGTTGATGGGCAGGGCGGCCGCGGGCTACAGCTGGCCGGGGTCGGGCAGCTTCCGGTTCTGCGCGCGTGAAAGCCAGTGGGTGCGCTGTCTCGCGGGCACCAGCTCGTACTGCAGGGTCCGAAGCCCTGAGCCTTCCGTGAGATGGTGCGGGGCGACCCGCCACACGCCGATCCCCATCGGCGTCCAAGCCAGCGGCGGCCACACGGGGGTCTCCAACCTGAGGGTGACCTGGGGCGCCTCTGAGTCGAGCCGGGTTCGGATCGCATCAATGGCTGTGAGCCTGCTGACCTCCAGGGCCTGCCGCGTCAGCATGGCCTGCCAGACCACGCCCGATGAGGGCAAGGGCTGTGCCTATCGAGCCGATGGCGGTCCAGAGCGTTCCCGAGTCATCCATGAGCGTGATTGTGGCCGTAGCCGGTCGGCAGTTGGGGCTCGGGGTTGCGTTGGAGGGTTGCGGCTGGGCGGCGCGCTGGAGGTTGCACCTTCTGGTCGCCGACGACCGCGAGATCCGCGGTCAGGCACCGTGATGGCCCGTGGTCGGACCGTAGACATCCCCTCTACCCCACCCGGCCGGTCCTCGAACTGCAGGAAGGGGCCCGGGACTTTGACCAGCCGAACGCTCCTACTTTGCCTCTGGGCCAGAGATAGGAGCATGGGGCCCAGTCAGGGCACGGGGACCTGAGGTACTGACAGATCCGCCCCGGTGTTCCCGGAACCCTGCACGCGATACTTGCCGCCGCCGATCGGCACGGACCGCTCCCGCATCACCGCGGCAACGGCATCAGGCCAACGCGTCCGCTCCGACCATGTCGCGTCCACCAGGTCCGCGCCGCGCAAGTAAGAGCCGGTCAGGTACTCAAGGCCCGGTACGTCGGTCAGGTCCGCGCCGGCGGGGGTGAGCCCCCCAACCCCAGCCCCAACTCCCGCCCGCAGTACGAGCCTCTGAGCAGCCTGTATGGCAGCTATGAACGTCGTTGACAAGATCACGACAGGGCCGCAGACTGTGCCTTTCACGCAGGGCATCTCGGAGGGGAACACTCGAAATGGCTCGCACAACAGCAAGGCTCGGCGCACTCGCCGGAACACTCGCTCTCGCAGCCGGCATGACACTGACGAACGCCGGGCCCGCTTCCGCCGCTCCCTCTTTCACCTTCGGTTACCAGTCTTTCTCCGACGGCGACTACACGATCAACGTCTACAACGACGGAGTGCTCGCAGGGTCGGTGGATTGGTACGCGGACCCCCACGGTGTCATCGGTCCCGGAACCGGAGACACCGTTTGTGCGTCGGACTATCTGGGCGATGGTTACGGGATCGAGGCCCATCTGAACGGCACCTTCCGGCAAGCCACGACCGCCGGGCACGCCTCTCCGTACACCGACTGCACATCGGGTAACATCACCGAAGACACCCCGCTGACCCTGCGCGCGTACGTCGTGAAGGGCGGCGAGGTCGCGTATTCGCTGGGAAAGACCGTGTACTCCTGACCGGAGGCCCGGGGGAGTAGAAGCCCCACGCGTGCATCCCATCGTCGCGGTGCTCGGGGCGGTGCGAACGGTGAAGGCGGACACGGTCCGGGCGCCGGGCCGGGCCAGGGTGTCCTGCGGAGCGTTTCGCGGCCGCTGTCCGATCGCCGCGAAGGACCGGGCCCCGCACATGACTGCGGAGCAGGCCACCAGCAGCACGCTCACGAACGGGTGACGCCTGCCGCGCCGGTCACGTGGATCAGGCAAGGTCGCCGACCGCGCGATGCCGACGCGAGGGTGACTTGACCGGACACACAGTGGCAGACTGACGACACATCGAAGCTCCGGTCGGTGCAGGCGACTTGGTAGGTCACCGGCATCAACCGGAGCTTCGTTGTGTGCGTGAGGGCCCGCCGCCCCATCGTCACGATGCCGTGACCAGCACGGATCGTTGATCGAAAAGACTTTGAAACCGCCCTTGGGGGTGAGCCGGGGTGACCTTGTATCCCCAACGGACTGCCGGCGGTCGAGGAGTGCATGCCGTGGGAGGAACTGCGCGAGGCCCACCTCGCCCGACTCGCCACCCAGCGCCCGGCCGTCGCCTGATGACAGAACGACGCCGTGCCCAGATCGCCCTCAGCGACTCCGCCGCGAAGCAGATGGAGAACCTCACCGACGAACACCAGATCCACGCCCTGGACCGCGCCCTGGTCGGCATCTCCGTCGACCCCGAGATCGGCGAACCGATCCCCGGCGACACCACCCACCCCGAACTCCGCCAGTACGCAGACGAGATCGAACGAGTCCGCGTCCTGTACTTCGTCACCGCACTGCGCACCGTCGTGGTCGTCGCGGACATCGAGGCCTGACCGCCCAGACCACGACGCGTGGATACAGCGCGAGTTCCACGGGCAAGCCGCCAATCTCCCTACCGGCGCCCCTACCGTTCCCCCTACCAAGTCCCCTACCGGCAAGCACAGCGGCTTGCCCGCTGTCTGTGCAGGTCAGACCCCTTGACCAGGCCCGACCACGCACCGCGACAACCCTCTTCCCTCTCCTCTGTCCCGCCTGCTTCTTTGGATGTATCTGATGTTGGGTGGGGGACGCAGACAGCGGCGGATCGGGAGCGAGGGTTCGGGGCGAACTCGTCGTCTGTTGCGCGTCGGGGGGCGGCCCTCCGCGCTCGCGCCGGACAGAGGCCGGCGCACCGGTGGAGCGGGCAGCGGCGGGGACGGATGTCCGGGCGACGTGCCGGGTTCGGCCGACTGCTCGCGCTCGTAGATGAGCCTCGTCATGACGTACGCCAGCAGCGCCCGGCAGCCCGATCCGGAGCCGCGCCCGACCTGGTCAAGAGGTGCTGAGCGCCCTCCGGGCGGCCCGGAATCCAGTGCCGTGAACGGTGCCGCGAACGATTCCAACGTCGTTCCCATCACCGCAGCTCACACCGCCCGCCAGGGGGCCTCCCGGCACGCTGACACCTCTCTCCCTTCCCCTGAGACGTCGGCGAAGGGGAAGAAGTCCACTCCCACGGCCGGGAAGGTACGGGCCGATGCGCTGCGGATGCTGGGGTGCGTGCGGATAGCGACGGTCCGGCAGATGGCTCAGGTGATCACGGCGGAGGAGTCGGACGGCCGGTCGTACGTGCGCAGGGCGATGAAGGAGCTGGCGGAGCTGGGGCTGGCAGAGACGAACGGCAAGGCGGGTAAACACCCGATCTGGAACCTGACCCCGGCGGGGCAGAAGGCGCTGGCCGACGGCAACGAGCTGCCTCCCCGACCGAAGGCCGGCACCGGCGCGAAGGCGGTGAAGGCCGGGTTCGGACCGCACGGCGTCGCGGTGACGGACGCGATCCTCGCCTACGGCAGCCGGCGCTCGCTGACCGACTGGCAGGTGGAGGTGAACCACGCCATCAAGGAGATCGGCCTGAGCTTCAACACCGACGCCGTCCTCGCCCAGCCCACCGCGACCAGCGAGGTCCGCCTCTTCGAACTCGACAACGGGACCATGACCCAGGAACGCCTCGCCCGTGAGGTCTGGGACTACGAGCGCTACGCCGGGCACCGTGTCTGGGAGGGAGCCCGTGGCACCAACGGCCGTACCTTCCCGTTCTGGCAGCGCCACCGCTACACCCGCTCAGAACGCTTCCCGCGGCTGCACGTCGTCCTGGCGGGCAAGGCGGAGCATCTGCTCGACAACCGCCGCCAGGCGCTCACCGCCGACGTCCAGGGCATCGCCATCGCGGTGTGGGTGAACACCCTGCCCCGGCTGAAGCGCGGCGAGCCCTGGTACGAGATCGGCGTCGACGACCCGGACCGGCGCCGTCGGCGCTACCCCGAACCGCCCGGCCGCTGAAGCAGAGCCGTCGGAGACGACGACGCTCCCCCACGCAACAGCCGGGAGCGCACTCGTTGACCACGCCGCGCCCTGGCGGAGTTCACCAATCAATTCCCTTGGCAGTGGACGTCTTTGGAGGCGAGGCGTTCATGTTCGAACTTCGGCAGGAAGCGCGTGCCGCCTGGATCTGCCGGAGCGCTCGTGTCGCCGTCACAGCTGGCCGACGGCTACCCCCATGGTGTCGCCGGCGCCGACGGTGATGGGGGTCACCGCGTCAGTCGCGGTGTTGATCGCGAAAACCGTCCCCTGGGGCGTCCCGTTGCCGTAGGAGCCGACCACATAGGCGCTCTTTCCGTCGGGCGTGAGGGCCACCTCGGCGGGGCGGAAGTACCTGCCTGACCCGGTGCTCGGCGGGATGTCGCCGATGTGGACGGTCTTGGTGACCGTGTCGGTGTTCAGGTTGATCACGGACACCTTGCCCTGGGTGACCTTGGTGTCGACGCCGACCACGTAAGCTCGCTTGCCGTTGGGGCTGATCGCCAGCCCGCCGGTGCCGGCATCAGGGATGGTGTGGACGATCTTCCGCTTCGCGAGGTTGATCACCGAGACGGCGCCGCTGTCCCCGGTCACGTAGAGGCGCTTGCCGTTGGGGGTGATCGCCATGCCCTTGGCCGGTTCGTTGAGGTGGATGGTGTCGATGACCTGGTTGTCGGTGGTGTTGATCACGGACAGGCCGCCCTTGTTGGACACGTAGAGGCGCTTGCCGTTGGGATTGATCACCACCTGATCGGGCCTGCTGATGTTGATGGCGGCGGAGGCCTTGTTGGTGGTGGTGTCGATCACCGACACTTTGTCCCCGTGGAAGGGATTCTGGACGGCCACGTAGGCGTGCTTGCCGTCGGGGGCGATGGCTTCTCCGTAGAGGCTGTCGGGAGAGAGTTCGTCCTTGTCGTAGAGGATGTCCTTGACGCTCTTCTTGGCGATGTTGACCGCCGACACGTAC
The DNA here is from genome assembly GCF_044768965.1 of Streptomyces sp. NPDC090798. Taxonomy (NCBI): domain Bacteria; kingdom Bacillati; phylum Actinomycetota; class Actinomycetes; order Kitasatosporales; family Streptomycetaceae; genus Streptomyces; species Streptomyces sp. NPDC090798. The sequence continues at coordinate 6,924 of NZ_JBIVXA010000034.1, read as the reverse complement.
CTGAAGGCGTTGGTCACGTAGAGACTGGCCCCGTCAGGGGTAACCGCCACCTGGTCGGGGCCACCGCCGACTTCAGTGGCCCCGAACCCCACGACGATGTTGGTCCTCGTGTCGATCGGGTATACGTGGCCGTCGTTACTGGTGACGTAGGCGAAGACCTGCTGGCGCGGCTTCGGCGGGTGCGGGACGGCTGTGGCAGGCGCGGGTGCCAGCAGTGCCACCCCTGACGCAACGGCCAGCGCGGCGATGGTTCGCCGTAAAGCGGATCGCTGAAAGTGCACGTGGACCTCCGGATCGACGTGATGGTCTCTGGTGCCACCCGGTGTACCGCCGCGACCGACCGGCCGTCGGCGGATCTGTACGTCAGTCACCCGCAAGAGTGCCAGCCTGAGCAGCACGGACGAGGGATGGCACCGGTCCCTCGACCATCACCTTGATCGCACTCAAGGGAATACGGCACCCCGAGGAATAAAAGAGCGTTTTGTCCCGGCGTCCCGGTCGCCGAGGTGCTCGACCACGTACTGACGCACGTCGTCGAGCACCTCATCGGCGTCCCACTCGATCCGTTCAGCATCCGGTGGATGCGGTCCGGACCTGCGTGGCCGGCTTCCTCCGCCAGCGCCCAGCCGTTCTTCCGCTGCAGGGGTGCGATCAGGCCCGCACATAAGCCAGTGCGGACTCCCGGGGCTCCGACCTGCTGAAACGGTGCACGAATCGCTCATGCACAGCTTCGGCGTTGTCACGTTGTTGGGTGAGTGACTGTCTGATGGTGCGTCGGGGCGTGGTGGGCCCGCGGTCCGGGCCTGTGTTCAGGCCGTGGTGGGCCGGCTGGCAGCGCCGGTGATCTGGTCCCAGATGGCGAAGCGGATGGTCATCTCGGCTCGGTGGTCGGAGGCTGTCATCAGATGGCGGTGGGGCCGGAAGTGGGGTGAGATGCCGCTGAACGCGGACAGGAACCGCTGGACTCCACCGGTACTGCGGAAGCCCTTCATCGCGCGTTCACGCTGCCGCGTGGGCTGGTGGCTGTTCTCGGCCCGGTTGTTCAGTCCCTTGTGGGAGCGGTGCTCGACGGAGGGCATGGCCTCACGGTGGGCCGCGCCGTAGGAGCGGAGCTTGTCCGTGACGACCACCCTTGGCACCGACCGGGTCTTCTTCATCAGCCTGCGGAAGAAGCGTCGGGCGGCGGCCTTGTCCCGCCGGTTCTGGACGAGGATGTCGAGTACGTTGCCGTCCTGGTCGACGGCACGCCACAGGTACTTCAGCTCCCCGTTGACCTTGATGAAGACTTCGTCCAGGTGCCACTTGTCTCCGGGCCGGGGCCGGTGGCGGCGCAGTCCGTTCGCGTAGGCCTGGCCGAACTTGGCGCACCAGCGACGCACTGTCTCGTAGGAGACGATGACGCCTCGCTGGAGCATCAGCTCCTCCACCTCACGGAAGCTGAGCGGGAAGCGGAAGTACAGCCACACGCAGTGGGAGATCACCTCGACCGGGTACCGGTGCCCCTTGTACGACGGCGCCGTACTCCCCACGGACGACACCTCCCAGCGTGATCAACCAAGATCATCCCACCCAGTCAGTCAACGTGACAGCGCCTCCAGGACGTCCTGGGCGGCAACAGCCTCGGCATAGACCCCGGCTTCAACAACGAAGTCAAGATCACCGGCTATCCCACCAGCCGTGACACCCCGATCTCCTGCCAGAACCGCACCACGAAATTCAGCGACACCCAACTGCGCATCCAGTGCACCGACTTCGAGGGCGGAACGAGCGGCAGCCCCTGGCTCGCCGACTACGACCCCAAGAGCCACACCGGCACCGTCATCGGCGTCCTGGGCGGCCATGAAGGCGGCGGCGACGAGGACGACGTCTCCTATGCCGCGTACTTCGACAACAACATCGCCAAGCTCTACCAACGCGCCCAGGACGAGGACGGAAACTGACCCCGGCCTCCCGCGCCCTCGCACGGCCGCCGAGAGCCTGACTGCGGCTGGACGCTTGCTAGCGCGGCTCACCCCCGCCTGCGCGGGGAGGACGTCCGCGTACAGCGACCGCATGGGCACGGCGCGGGCTTACGGGGCCGTGCACGAAAGGCCACGGCCCGTTTGTTGCGCGTCACGCGGGATGAGGGCGACGGGAACTGGTCCCAATGACCAACGCCCGCAGCTGCTCACTACACTCCCACGGTGAACAACATACGGTGCACCCAATGCGGTGCGGTGGGGCTAGAGCCGGGCTTCGTCGAGGACTCCGGACAAGGCGCTCGCGGGTTCGCGCGGTGGATCGCGGGCCCCCTTCAGCGAGGCCCACTCGGCGGTGCCAAGAGGATGGGTCGACCGCACTGGCAGATCGATGCCTATCGTTGCCCCACCTGCGCACACCTGGAACTGTTCGCCGCCCAGCGGGACTAGCGGCGTGGTGTGCGAGAGACAGGAACGGCCGGGGCCATGACGTGAAGAGAGCCGTACGGGTTGGGGAGATTGTGACGTCTTCCTTGACCCGTATTGCTCTCTCGCATCCTGTCTGCACTGGCATCTCAAGGCGTCGACTTGGCGCGCTCGTCGCCGAGTTGGCGGGCCCATGGATGGCGCGGCAGGACTCTCGGCGGCGTGAACGTCGTGGTCACGACCGGCTGCGGGCCGAAGGCGGCGGGCCGCGCCATCAACTGGTTTTCACCGATCGGATGATCGCCACCCTGGTGGTCCTGCGATTCCAGCTTCCGCACGCGGCTCTGGCCGTCTTCTACGGCGTCGATGCACACGATGGCTGATGTCTTCGCGTACGCCAGCGCGCAGGGCGTTGAGCTGCGGGTCGACGGAACCGAGGTGCGGGTACGGCGCCCGAAGGCCGGCAGGCCCGGCCTTCGGGCCTTCGTCTCCGGCAAGATGCGGCAGAACACGAAGAAGGTCACCGTTATCACCGACGGGCAGGGCCGCACCCTGTGGACGGGCGCAATCCGGCCGGGCCGTATGCACGATCAGACGGCAGTGAACACTGAAGAGATCGGTGATCTGTTCGAGCGATATCCCACGGTCAAGGCCAAGGTCGACGTCGGATACCGGGGCCTGGCCAAGCGGTTTCCCGACCAGGTCCAGGCACCGCCCAAGAAGCCCGGCAGTTGCACCGCTATCTGCGCTGGCGCAACCAGAACCCCCGCCACCCCGACGTCCTGGCGGCACAGCGCCGCGAACGCGCCCGCATCCGCAGCGAGAAGGGCATTCGCTGGGGCGGACGCCCCCTCGCCGCCGCAGCCTGACCAAGTGAGGGATCCCGCCGTGCCCGGATGTGGAGATCAGACAGCGGCCAGGCTCTTCGCCATGACCCGCTCCCTGCCAACGCCGTCGGGCAGAAGATCACCGGGCTCACCCGTGTCCGTGAAACCGTGCCGCTCATAGAGCGCAGTCGCCTTGCGGTTGTCCGGCATGACGGACAACCGCAGGGTCGTGGCCCCGCGCTCCGCCCCCCACCGCTCGACCGCCTGGATCAGGTAGTCGCCCACGCCCTTGCCCCGAGCCTTTGGGTTGACCCACATCGAGATCAACTCCACGTTCTCTGCTCCCTCGCCCGGCACTCCGCTGGCCAGGCCCACCGGAAGGCCGTCGAGGAGCGCGACGAGATCGTGCGCGCCAGGAATCGACAGACGGGCGCGCCAGCGTTCCTCTCGGTCGCCGGAGCCCTGCCACTGGGCCAGCGTCGATCCGAACGCGTAGGGCGCCTCAGCAAGCGCGGCCAGTCGCAACTCCCGCCAAAGGGGCCAGTCGTCTGATTCCAAAGTGCGTAGTTCAAGCATGATCCAGACCCTGCCCGCCCGCCGGGGCGGACAGCAAGTTGATTACAACCATGCAAACGAGGTCGCTCAGCCCTGCGACCAGCCGAAACCGGGGGAGCAGCGGTGACTCACGCACCCGCAGACCACGAGACTTCGGTGAACCTATCCGGTCACGGCACTAGCGATCGCTGGCCTGGTCTCCGACCGCACAGCCATGCGCTGATCATCCAACAGCCGAGCGGCCAGGCCAGCACATCCCGACCTCAGTCGTGCACCACGCCGCTACCCCCGCCTGCGCGGGGAGGACGACGACCGTGCGGAACTTGAGCGCTCGTACGGCGGCTCACCCCCGCCTGCGCGGGGAGGACGTTCTGCCGGGCCTCGAGCTCATCGAGCATGCCGGCTCACCCCCGCCTGCGGGGGAGGACTCCCCCTTCTCCAGGCGGTGGATCCACCCCGTCGGCTCACCCCCGCCTGCGCGGGGAGGACAAGACCTTCAGGAACGGGATGTGCTCGAAGACCGGCTCACCCCCGCCTGCGCGGGGGGAGGACACCGGGGTACTTACTGGAAATTCTGGTCCAGGTCGGACACGAAGGCCGCGAAGCGGTTCATGGCCCAGCTCATGAAGAAGCAGCGCCGGGTGCTTCGAGACCTGGAACGCGATCACCGGCACCACGGGCATGCCCACCACGGCCTGAACCCGCCCCAACGCGAGTCCTTCAGTAGTGGATACCGTGGGCAGGTGACCTGACGGAAGATCACGGCCAGAAGATCACGCCCACGTTTGTGTAGTGCCCCGGCTGTCTCCCGCTCTCGGATCGTGCAGGGCGTTCCTCACGGTCATCGGCGCGGCTTCGGCTCCACTGGCGCGATGAGCCTTGCCCACCCTGGGTACCGTGAGAACATGCCTACTTCCGCGGAGCTGAGTCGGATGCGCCGGATTCACCGCTGGATGGAGATCATCATGCCGGGGGTGATTCGGCGCATGGTTAACGGCCGTACGCCGCAGCCCGGTTGGCTGCCCCGCCGCCTGCTGACCGTGGTGTCGGGTGACGTCGACCTCGACGCGGGTATCGGCGCGGTCTGGCTAGTGTGGCGCCCCAGGGCCGCGAAAGCCGATGCGCACACCGCGCTCATGGAGCTCTGCGGTGAGGAGTGGCAGTACACGGGCGGTGGCAGCAGTTCAGATGGTGACCTGCCTACGGGAAGGCCGGCGGCGGGCCAGCCCGGACAAGTCGGCATGATCGAGCTTGGCGGAGGCGCAGGCGTTCTGAGCCGTGCCGACCGCCTGCGGCATCCGCATCCGCACTCCATCGGGACAGACCCCTGGATCGGATCCAACGAGCTCCAGGTGGCCGCGGAGGTGGATCATCTCCTCCTCGGCGAGCGACGGATCGAGGTGCCCGGGAACAGCAGCCTCATCGTCGTCTGGAAGTCCCCGTCCACGGGCCGCGGGGGGATACGACCGCTCATCGTGGCCGTGGGGCGTGACGGCTCGGAACTCTCCAGGATCGGCCCTCACGACAGTATGGACAGCTGCACCTGGGCGAAGTTGAGCGGCCAGTAGGCGCCAAAAGCTGCGGGCTGTCAACACAAAACCTTCCCTGACCGCAGCTCGTGCACGCCTTTGCGCCAGAACCCCGTACGCCACACCCGCACACGACGCTGTCCTGACCACGGGGGAGCGAGTGCTGAGTGGCAAAAACCAGGTCGACGGCGGTCACTGCGGTACCCGATCATGCGCTTATGCCGCTGAGAGACACCGTTGCCCGAGTCGATGCAGATCTGGCCGCCGGACGGGTTCCCGTCGCGCGCCAGCGCCTGCGCGGGCTGGTGTCGTCCTTTCCGAACGACCTGATGCTTCGCCGCCGCCTGGCCGAGGTGTACCGACTGTACGGAGAGCCTGCGGAAGCGGGCCGCTGGATGTACCTCGAACAGGACCGGGACGCATCCGAGACCGCGGCCTTCGAGGCGAGATACCGCACCGCTCCCCAGCGGATGCGGGCACTTGCCTGGCAAGGCCCTGAGTCGCTTGCCCAGTCGGCCTTTGCCAGACAACAACTGGCAGCAGTACGAGCAGCCTGCTCCGAGGCCATGGGACACCCCGTCGACTGGGACACGCCGCCATCCAGCCGGAAGACAGACAGCAGGGGCAGCGCCTTCGCCGACTTCCTGGCAGGGGCCGGATGCCTGGTGGCGGTCCTCGCATTCCTCGCGATCTGGGTGAACGGGCTCGTCGCCCTCTTTGATTGACTCGAGTCGCAGGGGAACCCGGCACGCCGCGATGCGCCGCGTGCAGAACAAGCGTTCCCAGCTGCGGGAGGTCGGCGCGTCCGACGGCGCCGGCGTGCGTCGGTGGTGGCGGCTATCACCGGCGCAAGGGTCGCCGCGCCGTCCGGCCCGAGCGCGGACAGTGCCCCGGCGAGAGTGTCGTTCGCGTCCAGGGCGTCGTCTGCAGCCGGCGAAGGCCAATGCTCAACGACCTACGCAACTCCGGCTCTCGTCACCGTTGTCAGGCCGCATCGAGAGCCTTGTAGGTGCCGAGAACCACGTCCGTGCTGGTCACGCGGCATGTTGGTACTCGCGGAGGATGCCGCCGAGGCGGTCGCGTCTGCGGACGTCGAGATGGACGAGTCGGTCGGATTCGAGTGGTTCCGGGAGCGGGCGCAGGGGTGCGGCGGCTGCGAGGGTCCGGTGGGGGCGGTGCTGGTTGAAGAACGTCTCGTACTCGTGCGGGGCGTGCAGCAGTTGGGTCTGGTTCCAGATCAGGGTGCGGTCGAGGAGTTCGGTTCTGCACGAGCGGATCCAGCGCTCCATGGTCGCGTTCATGCGGGGCATCCTTACCCCGGTCCGCACGACCTCGATGCCTTCGTCCGCCAGGACAGCGTCGAAGCCCGCTGGGTAGCGGACGTCGCGGTCCCGGATCAGGTACTTGATCTTCGCTCCGGTGTCCTGGACGTCCATGGCGAGGTTCCTCGCGACTTGGGTGACCCAGTCCGCAGTCGGATGTGCCGTGGCGCCGAGGATCCTCACGCGGCGGGTGGCGTGCTCGATCACCGCCAGCACGGTCAGGGTCGCACCGGACAGGGTCTTGGTCTCGAAGAAGTCTGCGGCCAGGATGGCCTCGGCCTGGGAGCGCAGGAAGGCGGCCCAGGTG
>NZ_JBIVXA010000033.1:0-97166 GCF_044768965.1 Streptomyces sp. NPDC090798 | reverse complement strand
TTCGCGGAACGGGTCGGTGCGCATCAACATCGCGAATACACCTCCACAGGTCTGGCAGGAACTGCCAATGCGCTTCGTCTGCCACCGTTGTAACATGTCATCCAAACGATGACAAGCGAACACGTCACCGGAAGGGTGACACCAAGGAGGATCTTCATGACCGCTTTCCCCCAGCCGCAGGACCGTGCTGCCTCGTTCCTTGCCGCCGCGACAGCCCTGAACACGATCAGCGAGGTCGTCCGCACCGCCCAGAACCCGCAGGCCCCAGGGCACCCCCAGGACGGACCGGCCAGTGCGGACCAGGCGCTGGCCGCACTCCTTCTTTTGCGTGAGCTACGCGACGAACTCGCAGGATGGGAACCTGGACTGATCGAGGCAGCCCGGGCCGCGGGCTCCAGCTGGGCGGACCTCGCCCACCCGCTCGGCGTCGCCAGCCGCCAGGCCGCCGAACGCCGCTACCTGCGCGTGCGCCCCGGAACACCCGGCACCACCGGCGAACAGCGCGTACAGGCCACCCGTAACCGCCGGGCCGCCGACCGCACCATCACCACCTGGGCGCGGGCCAACGCCGCCGAACTGCGCCAGCTCGCCGGCCAGGTCTCCGCGCTCACGGACCTCCCCGCTCGTGCTCGCACACCCCTGGCCAGGCTCGCCGAAGCCCTCGCCGACAACGACGCCGCCCAGCTCATCGATCCACTCGCCGACACCCGCACCCACCTCAAGGCCACGCACCCCGACCTCGCAGCCCGCATCGCTACCATCACCCGCCACACCGACCAACTGCGCCAGGCCGGTCACGACCGCCACTGAACACCGGAGGGCCATTGCGCTCCCGATCGGCGGGTGTGCTCTGGTCTGCGGCATTGATGCCAGAAGCCGGTCGCCCTGGAGTGACGGTGGTACGGATGCCCTGCGCGGGCACCCCTCCACGCAATCTTTGTCGGAGTTAGAGAAGCGAGTGAGGCAGGCACACACATCAGGAGCCGGCGCTATGACCGAGCTCCAAGGGGGCGGATCGTCATACGTCAGAGGACGGCGTACTCGTCGGCCACGCCGACGGCCAAGGGTCTCGTCCGGCCGGATCGGACTCTGGCGCCGTCCGACCACGCGTGCATGACCCTGATCAGGAACCAGGCCCCGCGGATGGAAAACGCATGCCCGAGCGCATCAGCCCCGGTTTCGACCCCGTCCGCGCCGCGCCCGTCAGGCCAGCAGCATCGCCGAACTCCTCGACGTCATGTGGGAACAAGACCGCAACGACGGGCCGCCTCCGTAATCCCTTTGTCTCCCAGCTGCGCGTGATGTACATCGTCGACCACGAGAACGGAATCCGCATGCGGGCGCTCACCCGGCTCCTGGGCGCATCGCCGCCCTCCGTCTGCCGCTTGGTCGACCGCCGGCCGTGCCCCGACAGCCGCCGCGAAGTCATGCTGTGCGTGACCCCCGCCGGACGTAGACACCTGGCCCAGGTCTGTGGACGGCGCGACCAACTTCTCCTCCAGGCCCTCGACAGCATGCCCAGCCACCAGCGCACCGCACTGACCGAAGGTCTTGCCGCACTGCAGCAAGCACTGATCGACCAGCCCATGCTCCGCCTCGTCCCCTAGGACTCCCCACCCGCGCCGACGCCACGAGACTCAGCCCCGTCCCCCAGCATTCCGTCACCGATCACCTAGATTTGTCCGCCCAAAGATCCACACGGGACGTAGAGGAAGGCGCCCTCACCGACATGCCGTGACGCGAACCGGTGGTGTTTCCCTCCCTGGTGGAGGGAGGGAAACACCACCGGTTCGCTGCGGGCCGCTGCGGTCAGCTGGTGGTGAGCATGCCTTCTCGGAGCTTGACGAGGGTGCGGTTGAGGAGGCGGGAGACGTGCATCTGGGAGATGCCGAGCTGTTCGCCGATCTGAGCCTGGGTGAGTTCCTCGACGAACCGCATGTGGATGATGCGCCGTTCCCGGTCGTCAAGCTGGGCGATCATCGGGGCGAGGGCGTTGAAGTCCTCGACGAGTTCGAGAGCGTTGTCGTCGATGCCGATGAAGTCGGCCAGCGCCGCTTCGCCGTCCTCGCTGGAGCTGATGGTGGCGTCGAGGGAGGAGGAGTTGTAGCCGTTGGAAGCCAGACGCGCTTCGTTGACCTCCTCCTCGCTCAGGCACATCAACTGCGAGAGTTCCTTGACGGTGGGCATGCGCCCCAGTCGGCTGCGGAGTTCCTCGGTGGCTTTGGCGAGCTGGATGCGGGCTTCCTGCAGACGGCGGGGGACGTGGACCGCCCACGAGGTGTCGCGGAAGAAGCGCTTGATCTCACCGACGATGTAGGGGACGGCGAAGGAGGTGAACTCGACCTCGCGGGACAGCTCGAACCGGTCGATGGCCTTGATCAATCCGATCGTGCCGACCTGGACGATGTCCTCCATCTCGTCCTGGCCCCGACTGCGGAAGCGCCCGGCCGCGTACTGGACGAGGGACATGTTCATCTCGATGAGCGTGTTGCGCGCGTACTGGTACTCGGGCGTGCCCTCTTCCAGAACGCCGAGCTGGTCGAAGAACAGCCTGGACAACTGCCGGGCGTCCTTGGGGGCGACCTGCGACGGGTCCGCGATCTCGGGCAGCACCACGGTCCGTGCCTCTGCCGTCTTCGTCACTGTCATGTCAGGCCCCTCCTGTTGCGATCCAGGCTTCGTGTCACCGGCCCCTTGTGCGGCGGCAACAGACGGCGTACCCGGGTTCGAAGAATGCATGCCAGGCGATTTTAGAGCAGACCCAGCGCACCCGGTTTTTGCCCCGTGGGCTGGTCTGGGCCGCGAGAAGTGGGGCCCACCGGAGCGTCTCCGGCGGGCCCCACTTCCGGGGTGGTGCTGAGGTCAGGCGCGTCGGTGGTTCTGGTAGTAGCCGCCGACCTGCTCGTGGTAGTCGGCGTCGCCGACGTGCTTGTCCTTGTCGAACTCGGGGGAGTCCTTGATCTGGGCCTTGGTGAGGTCGACGTAGATCTTCCGCTCGGCCAGGTCAACCGTTCTCACGGTCCCGGCGGGCAGCAGAACGTGCTTGCCGAAGATCCACACGCCGGTGTCGACGACGAGGTAGGCGGAGCTGACGTCGTCCGAGTGCTTGTCGACCTTCCCGATGCTGCCGTCGGTGGCCTCGACCTTCCATCCGGTCAGGTCGGTGCCCGCGGTGTAGCCCGTGGTCGGCTGGTAGCCCCAGATGTTGTCACTCATAAAGAACGGCTCCCTGTTCGAGATTCCTTGCTGCTGCCGCAGCGGAACTGCGGAGTTATAGACGTCATCGAATTCGGTGACGCTTCCTCAGAAAGCCGGGTGCCCCGGCCTCCCGGACCCCACACATCATGCCGAGAAGAAATGCGGATGGCCGGAGGTGCCGTGCTGGAGGCCACGGTTCCTGGCGTCACGGCCACCTCCGGCCATGACCTCCAGGTACCCAGAAGCGGCAGAATCACCACTTTCATCCCTGTGGTAACAGGAAAACAGGAAACGGGTGGGGCCCGACGCCGCGGCGTCGGGCCCCACCCGTATGGGTGCGCTGTTCAGGCGGCTTACCAGCGGTACCAGCGGCCGCGCTTTCCACCGCTTGCTGTGGGGCGGATCACGAAGCCGAGGACCCACACGATCAGCACGATGACGGCGATCCACCACAGGGCCTTGAGAGCGAAACCGGCACCGAAGAGAATCAGGGCGAGCAGAAGAACAAGAAGAATAGGAACCATAGTTATCAACCTCCGCCCCCTCGTGTGCCCCGCGTGGCGATCTCCATTCCTGCGGACCCGCGTACTTCATAGAGAGCACGGAGCTGCGAGGAGCCGTGCGGCGGCCTTCCGGTTTAAAGAGTGGAATCCAGGGCGACACGGAGGGTGAAACTTCCTTCAAGCGAGACAGGAGTGAGTGGTTGTGGCTGCGGACGAGAAGGCTCAGGCCGAGGGTGAGCAGGCCAGGGGCAAGATCAAGAAGGTCGTCGGCGCTGCGGTCGGCAACGAGTCCCTGAAGGCCGAGGGTCACGCCGAGGAGTCCAAGGGCGACCTGCGCGAGGCCAAGGAGAAGGCCAAGGACGCCATCAAGCCGAAGTAGGCGCACCACTTTTGATCCCGGCAGCCACGTCCGTGGCTGCCGGGATTTGTGCTGTCCTGCCCCCGAGTAGCCGAACAGATCCGCTTGGCGCACGTGATGAGGTCGGGTCCGATGCTCACCCGTGCACGGGTCGCCGTGCCGACGCCGTGACGACGTGAATCTCACGCGGTACTGCTGCCGGGTTGGATGGTGAAGACCTGGTCCAGGCCGACAACGGTGAGGATGCGCAGGGTGTTGGCGGGGACGGCGGCCAGGGTCGTCTCTGCGTCGGCGGCTTGGGCGCGTTGGCGGGCGGCGAGGAGAGCGGTGATGCCGTTGGAGTCGCAGTACTCCAGGCCGGACAGGTCGATGACCAGGTCCTGGCCCGGGCCCAGATGGGCCGGTGGTGGTGCTGGCGCACGGGTTCGGCTGTGATCAGAACATGTGGCGGCCGGCCGTGCCCGCCCTGGCCGAGCGGTACCGGGTGGTGCTGTTCGACTACGTAGGCTCCGGCGGCTCGGATCCGTCGGCCTTCAGCCCCGAGCGGTACTCCTCGCTGAAGGGCTATGCCCACGATGTGGTGGAGATCTGTGAGGAGCCGGACCTGCGGCGAGCCCGGCCCGTGGCCGTCACATTGTTCCTGCTGCGGAGATCCATACCGCCGTACTCCCACCCAGCCGCAAGCGGACTTCGGCCGCCGTCCGCGAAGCGCGTAGCCCAATCCCGCGGAGCGCCGCGGGACCGGGCACCTGGTGTTCCGCCGCCTCCCCCTTCCGGCGTGCCTCGGCGGCGGGTCGGTGCGGGCAGACGTCAGCACCCGTCCATCCGGAAGACGCCCCCTTAACCGCGGAAATCCAGGTCTGAGCCCCGCATGGCGCTGTAGACCACCAGGACCACGGTTTCGGCAGCCTCCGCCGCGAGCGTCGGCACGAGCCCTTCGAGGAATTCCCGGGTGCTCTCGCGAGCGTCGGCAACGGATGTCGTGGAGCGGACGGCTGCGGCGCTGACGCTCATCGTGTCCATCAGGTCCCCCCGGTCTCGAGATCGTCATGCCCGTTCGTGTGCGCGGGGCTCATGCCCTGGTCGGCGGCCCGCTAACCCGGCGCATGACGGCTTTACTCACTCCGTCGTCGCTACACGAGGCCGATTATCTCGCTGCCGAACAACCGGAAATCTATGCTTGCTGGAGTAGACATTAGGTGATCGACTGGCTATGGTTTCTCTCGTAGCCCAGAGAGACAGCAGGGCCCGGCAGACACGAACTACCGGGCAGCAGTGCGCAGGACGGTGCGGTGGTGGAGTTTCGAAGCCAGGTGGTTGCAGGACGGCGACGGGACTGACGACCGGACCGGGTGGCCCGCGGTGATCAGGGGCCACCGTGAGCAGGACCGCAGTTGATGCAGTGGCAGTACCAGTAAGTGCAGTTCGCAAGGCCCAGCAGTGAAGAGAGTGAGCGGTACCTCGGTGAAGGCGTCGGCTGCGGGCGCGCGCACCGGGAAGTTCGGCAGTGGGGTTCCAAGCCAGAGCAGACGCAGGACGGGCGACGGGGCTGGCTGCCGGAAAGTGGCGCTGTGACAGGTCACTGAGCGGTTCGTAGTACCAGCAGTACGCAGGAGAGCAGTACCAGCAGTTAGTTGATCCAAGAGGGAAAGAACGGAGGGACGAGCTCCATCAGGATCGCCCGGGCGGAAGTCGTGAGCCCGGGTACCGCAGGACATCGATAGTGAGGTGGTCTCCGGTCGAGCAACCGCGATCCCCGCACAAGCCCTCATCCCCCGTGAGCTGGTGCGGACTCAGAAGGCCGGCGCAGTATCAGGGCCGGCAGATGGTGTAGCAGTTCCTTCGGGGCCCTGGCGTGAATAGCGCCAGGGCCCCTCCACGCGTTCCATGAGAGAGGTGCAATGACAGCAGACGACTCGTTCGGCCGTTTCGATGACGACGACTACCCCGCCTGCACGATGGGCCGGGCCGCCGAGATGCTCGGCACACCCAGGGATTCCTCCGCGCCATCGACGAAGCGCGCCTGATCACCCCGCTGCGCTCTGCGGGCGGACACCGCCGTTACTCCCGCTACCAGCTGCGGATCGCCGCTCGCGCCCGGGAGCTCGTCGACCAGGGCACTCCGATCGAGGCCGCCTGCCGCATCGTCATCCTCGAAGACCAGCTCGAAGAAGCACAGCGCATCAACGCCGAATACCGCCGCCCCGCCGGATCAGCGAACCCGACAACCGCCGCCTGAGGCGCCCAGGACGTGCAACCCGTGCAGGACTTCACTGCCTGTCACCCTCGCAGGTCGCCAGCGACGCGCAACGTGCTGCGCAGCTTCGCGTTCCACGGCCGCGGAGCTGGAGCGAACGGACGCAGGCTCGCTTCCTCCCTCGTGTGTGAGCAGCTGGGGCGCTTATGGCGGTCGATAGCGGCTGAGGGCCAGGTTGATGCAGTCTCCCCGTGCCGTTCGGGTGTGGTGGTTGAGGCTGCTTCCCGCGGCACAGTGAGCCTGCGGCGTTCCACGAGCGCCGGGCCCACCTCGGCTCCCGCAGATGCCGCGGCCCGGTGCGTCCCTGGCGGCCAGCTTCGAGACCGGGTTTCCGCGCTTCCGGGTCGTGCCCGTGGGGAGTGCTCGATGTGGACGGTACGGGGGCCACGTCTCGCGAGGCACACGGTCGCCGGGCGACCGGCGGCCGTCGCGATGAGCGGACAGCAACTGCCGAGACCGGTCCGGTTATGTGGTGGCCGTGGTGAGGGCGATGTCCGCGGTGATGCGCTTGCCGAGGAGTGTCCGCTCGACAGTGAGGCTCTGGGTAAGTGCTCTGACGATCTCAAGGCCGTGCTGGCCCACGCGTTCGGGATCGTGGGCTTGGCGGCCGGTACGACGGGATCGCTGTCCCGGTTCAACCCGCACCACGGCACCGGTGACCCGCAGACGCAAAAGGGCCGGCCCGGCGGGGAACGTTGCACTGCGAGTGAGTCAATATCTGTGTTCGTGAGGTGAGAGTTTGACGGACGGTGTAGTGAGAGTTTTTGCCGCAACAAGTGGAGTGGAATTACTTAACCGACGCGGGCCGTTGCGGCGTGCTACTGTCCATCTCAGTTGCAGTTGTGGTTCCCGAAACTTCAAGTGCTCCCACCCCGCTCTTGCCGGGGAGAGCGCTTTTTTTATTTCCGGTCATTTTCCGGCGGGGTAATCATCGCGGCGACACGGTGCTCGCACAGTGCGGACGTCGGTGTACTGCCCCAAAGGAGATATGACATGGCTGCTGGTACCGTGAAGTGGTTCAACGCGGAAAAGGGTTTCGGCTTCATCGAGCAGGACGGTGGCGGCGCTGACGTGTTCGCCCACTTCTCGAACATCGCCGCCCAGGGCTTCCGCGAGCTGCTCGAAGGCCAGAAGGTGAACTTCGATATCGCGCAGGGCCAGAAGGGCCTGACGGCCGAGAACATCGTTCCGGCCTGACAGACTTGTAGCTGGGGCCCGCATCCTTCGGGGTGCGGGCCCCAGCTGCATCCATTTCCCGCGGTGGTTTCACCCGCGGGACGGCTCGGAGGAATCCGCAGTCTCACCACACGCGGCTCCCCTTTCGGGATGCAGGCGCATCCTGAAGAGCTACACCGCAGTCGACGCCCGGATTTTACGTCCCCACTGCGTCACCTATTTCGGCATGTTCCTGGACACCAAGCACGCCGTCGACCGGCTCACCCAGGACCTGCTCACCAGCGGGGTACGGGCCGCCGCGCTCCCCGGGGGCAAGTCGCAGCCGCAGCGCACCCGCACGCTGGCGAAGACGGGGCACGTCAGCGTGCTGGTAGCGACCAACGTCGCGGCGCGTGGCATCCACGTCGACAACCTCGACCCGCCGACCGACCACAAGGACTACCTCCACCGCGGCGGACGTACCGCCCGCGCCGGCGAGTCCGGCAGCGTCGTCACCCTCGTCACACCGAACCAGCGCCGCGATATGGTCCGCCTCATGTGGTCGTCACCCGCCAGGACCGCCGTGACTTCAGCGCCGCCGAAGTCCTCCGGGCGATGACTCAGCTCGGCTTCACCTGCCGCACCCTCCCCACGGCCGCACCCGTACGCCTCCCCAGTTCGCTCCAGCAAGCTGCCGCGAAGCTCGGCACCCCCGTCACGGTCTGACCTGGGGAACAGGAGCACGAGCCGGCACCTGAACGGCAGTGTGGGCCCGGCCGACGCGCGCCGGCCGGGCCCACACTGCTTGCGGCGGGTTCGCGTCGCAGTGGTTGCTCAGTGGTCGGAATAGCTGAAGTCGCCCATGGTCCAGGCGCTGACGTCGTCGATCGCAACGCGGTACATTCCGCCTGTCTCCGGGATGCCGACCGTGCCCTGCAGGATCCGGGCGACATGGAAGTGCAGATGAGTGGGCGGCCCGTTCTTCTTCGCGGGGGCGTCGAAGGCGGCGGAGAACTCTCCCAAGCGGGCGGAATCTGTCAGCACATCCGACACCCTCTGCCTCCACACTGCTTCGGGAGCCAGCCGACCGGTGATGACAGCGCCACCGGTGACCACGGTCAGGGACATTTGGTTGCTCTGCCCGGACTCCACCAGGGCGGCGACGTCAACGAGCAGCTCGTCAGGCTTCGACATGGGGCAGATTATATTTACCGGCCATCCGGGTGCTCAGCGGTGGCGCCACCGGGCCAGACGGCCGCTCACGGTCTTGCCGCCGGAGGCCCGGCGGGTGACCGCGGTGGCGCGGGCGAGGCGGTTGACCATGGGCCAACCGAAGCCCCCTGCGACGCCGTTCGGGTCAGGGGTGCGCATGCGCGGCGCATGCCGACTGGGATCGTGGACGGCCACCTCGATGGTGTCGGGGTGCGCAGTCAGTTCCTACGTGCAGCGGCCCCGGGCCGTGGCGCAGGGCGTTGGTGACGAGCCAGGACACGACCAGGACCACGGTGTCCGCTGCGTCAGGGGCCACGGCCGGCTGTCGCAGGCATTCGAGGAAGGCCCGTGGCGTATCGCGTGCGTCACCAACGGCTGTCGTGGAACGGACGGTTGTGGCGTCGACGGCCGTCATGTTCATCAGGGTCACCCTGGTCTCTGGATCGTCCATGCCCGGCCTTGCCTACCCGATCTCTTGCCCCGCCCCTCCACCCGCAAAGGCACTGCCGCGCGTCCGCGTCACGCCTGTGTCACGGTGCCGGCCCACGGCCTGCTCAAGTCGGGGGCCCGCGCCGGTTCGAGCGGGCGGCCCATCCGAGGCGGACGCCACCGGTCGGGCGAGCACGGCCAGCCGGGCGAGGGCGCAGAGAGTTACCGCGGGCCGATGAAGTAGATCCTCTCGAGGCGCTGACGCGGCAGCAGGAGCGGCAGTCCGCGGATTGCGGCACCGGCACCGGCGTGCACGGCTTCCACGAACTGCTGCTCCGTCGTGGGGCCGGGATCGTCAAGGCCGGCGCGGGCCCTCGTGCTACGCCTGTCATCGGCCGGCCTGTCGGGGTGTCACGGCCGGAAACATGAGGTGCCCAGTGGTGGCCGGTACCCGCCGACGGTAGCCGCGGCGCAGTCGGCGGCGTCACGGTCAGCCCAACGGGCTGCCCGGCTGCGGGGCACTCCGAGCGCCAGACCTGAGCTTCGGGGCAGATCCGACCGTCCATAGACCGATCGAGGCGGATAGCTTCATCTCGGGGCACGCGGAAATCTATGTTTGCTGGAGTAGACATTGGGTGGTGGTCTGGCTATGGTTTCTCTCGTAGCCGAGATCGAACGAGGCCCGGCAGAGATGAACTGCCGGGCAGCAGTACACGTAGTTGCAGTTCGCAGGACGGTGCGGTGGTGGAGTTCCGAAGCCAGGGTTGTCGCAGGACGGCGACGGGGCTGACGACCGGACCGGGTGGCCCGCAGTGATCAGGGGCCGCCGTGAGCAGGACCGCAGTTCACGCAGTAGCAGTTCCGTAAGTGCAGTTCGCAGTACCAGCAGTGCGGTTGTCAGTGGTTCCTCGGTAAAGGCGTCGGCTGCGGGCGCGCGTGCCGGGAGGTTCGGCAGTGGGGTTCTGAGTCAGAGCAGATGCAGGACCGGCGACGGAGCTGCCTGCCGAAGGGTGGCGCTAGGCGAGGCCACCAGTAGTTCGCGGTATCAGCAGTGCAAGCAGTACGCAGTCCCCGTTTGGTAAGTGATTGGTTCAGAGGGAAGAACGGAGGGCTTCAGCGCCATCAGGATCGCCCGGGCGGAAGGCTCGAGCCCGGGTACCGCAGGACATCGATAGGTAGGTGGTCTCCGGTCACGCATCCGCGATCCCCGCATTTCCCGTCCTCTCCCGGGTGGGCCTGCGGAACAAGTAGGCCGGCGCAGTATCAGGGCCGGCAGATGGTGTAGCAGTTCCCTTCGGGGCCCTGGTGTCATATGGCACCAGGGCCCCTCCACGCGTTCCACAGTGAGGTGTAATGACAGCAGACGATTCCTTCGGCCGGCTCGATGACGACGATTACCCCGCCTACACCATGGGTCGGGCCGCCGAGATGCTCGGCACCACCCAGGGCTTCCTCCGCGCCATCGGCGAAGCCCGCCTCATCACCCCGCTCCGCTCCGAGGGCGGCCATCGCCGCTACTCCCGCTACCAGCTGCGCATTGCGGCCCGCGCCCGGGAGCTCGTCGACCACGGGACCCCCATCGAGGCCGCCTGCCGCATCGTCATCCTCGAAGACCAGCTTGAGGAAGCCCAGCGCATCAACGCCGAATACCGCCGCGCCGCCGAATCGGCGAATCCAACAGCCGCGTCCTGAGACGGCTGGGACCTACGGCTTTCCCGGCAGCTTCGCCACTGCCCTCACGCACGCTGCCCGGCACGCACAGCGCAGCTTGCAGGAGCAGACGTTCAGGCGCTGGTCCAGGCGTCGAGGAAGGCCGTCCGGCGAGCCGGATCATCCAACCTGTGGTCCGCGTGCAGGACGCGCCAGGCGGTGGGCTCCTGCCTTGGTGGGGGCAAGTAGCGCGGCCGGCAGTCCGAGGAGATGGCCGGTGGCCGCATACCCATCGGAGTGGGCAGCTGCGACGACTGCGATGCCGGCGACGCGCTCCACATCGAGTTGGCCCGCTTCGAGATGCGGAGCCAGGCCCAATTGGTGTTCCAACTGGTGTGCGAGGGGGCGGATATGTGGGGGCAGACCTCAGGAAGCATCGACGATCCTTGCGCGTAGGCAAGCGGAGATGCCCGTTCGGGAGCCCTGATCATTGCCATGACCAGCTGTTCTACTCGGCCTCGGCAGGCCCGATTGGCGCCAGGATCAACGAGGTCGGAGTTCAAACGGTTGCGGAACACCATGCCGGCGACGTGGGCGTGGTGTTCGCGGCCGGACTCCTAGAATGCCGTCGGGGTGTCGTCTTCCAGCATGACCCCATGATCACCGGTGACGCCCAGGAGTCCGAGGGAGGACGAGAAGCTGTGTCCCGCGACGCCGCTGAAGCCGAACACATCCACGCCGCCTCAGGGGGTGGAGAGCGCCGTGAAGACGGGCTGCCCGTCGGATCACAAGATGACGGGACAGGGAAGAACGCTCACCCGGTCGCCGCTCTGGTGGAGCGGGCGGCCGACCTGGCCGAACCGATCAAGCCGAGGTTGCGTGGCTGGCTCCATGCCGGAATGGTTCCCGCCGCACTGATCGCGGGCATCGTGCTCATCTGCCTGGCTCGCACCCCGCAGGCGGCCCTGGGCTGCGCCGTGTACTCGGTCACCGCCTGGCTGCTGTTCGCAACGAGCGCCGTCTACCACCGCGGCACCTGGGGGCCGCTCGGCGAGGCTCTTCTGCGACGTCTAGACCATGCCAACATCTTCCTGATCATCGCCGGTACCTGTACGCCCCTGGCCGTGCTCCTCCTCCGGCCGGACCAGCGGTCCGTGCTGCTGTGGATCGTGTGGACGGGCGCGTTGGCCGGCATCGCGTTCCGGGTCCTGTGGGTCGGAGCGCCACGCTGGCTGTACACCCCGTGCTACCTGGCCCTGGGATGGGCACCGGTGCGCTACCTGCCCGACTTCCTGCACACCGGCGGAGCGGCCGTACTCACCCTGATCGTCGCCGGCGGTCTCCTCTACAGCGCGGGCGCGGTCGTCTACGCCCTCCAGCGCCCCGACCCCTCACCCCGCTGGTTCGGCTTCCACGAGGTGTTCCACGCCCTGACCGTGGCAGCCTTCACCGCGCACTACATCGCCATCTCCCTGGCCACCTACTGACCCCGTGACAGGTGTTGCGGGCCGCGCCGCTGATCGCCCACGCTGCCGCGCGCTGGACCGCGACGGCCGGGCGGTCGCCGAGGCATCGCGCCGCGAGTGAAGGTCGTCCGCCGGTCCGGCCTGCAAGTTGGCTGCTCTCCAGGGTGTGACGCTCCGAAGGCAGGAAGGAGGAAGGAGCGAGAGAGCGACGACAGCGGTCTTCAGCTGACCTGAGACAGAGGGGGCCCCGTGTTCGAGGCGCAAGACATCAGGGAATGGCGAGGCCAGGGGCGGTCTACCACGAGCGGCACAAGATCGACGTCCTGGAGGCGGTCTACGTGGACAACCGCCGGTCCCGGCTAGCTGAAGGTCGCCTACGACAAGAAGCAGGTCAAGGAAGCGCCCTCGATCGGCACGGACGGCGAACTGCTCGCGGAGGACGAGAAGACGGTCTTCGCGCACTACGAGCTCGCCTACCGAACGGGTGAGGGCGGCGAACGTCGCCTCACCCGCCACTGATGCCCCCGACAACGTCTCCCACCATCAGGTGACACCAATGGCTCTCTTCCTCCTGCTGGCCCTTGTGGCCACCGTGCTCGGCATCATCGGTGTGGTGGCGAAGGGCCTGGCGTCACCACTGCTCCGCGTGGCGCTCATCTGACGCTCCACGCGCCCGATGACTGCTAGAGAAGCCGATAAAACTGCCCTGATCTGCGAATTGACCGGACTCTCTCGGGGCGACGTGTTTCCGATGACGCATCACGTGGAGTGGGTGGCGATCCTCGAACCTGCCGCAGAGGGCTCCCGTCCTGGGGTCTAGCCGTGCACATTATGTGCGGTGTGGGCGTTACGGGTGATGTCTTGACGCTGAAATGATGCTCGTGACGCTCATTTGACGCTCGTTCTGATGGGGTGCCAGGTCGCCTGTTGGGCAGGTTAGGCCCTGTCAAGGTGGTGAGTATCGCTGGAGCGCCGAGAGCAGGCGACGCTCTGCGCGGAGCTGCTGGGTTCCTAGAGAGCCTGTGCCCGGGCTCGCGTCAGTCACGCTCAGCAATGCACGGACCACCTGCTCGCTTCCGCGCCGACCGAGTGGGCGACCCACGGGTCTCGGGGAGGCAGTCGGAGGGCGCCCGCGGCGACCTTGTTCGGTTTCGACGCGACGCACCAGTCCCGTGGAGCCAGCAGGACGCTAAGGGTCACCACGAGAACCAGCCAGAGTCGGAGGTCGCCCAGGACCTGCGCGTCGTTGGTCAGCCTCGGGGCTAGGTAGAGTGCGCCGAAGGAGACCAGCGACCAGACGGGCACGGGCCGACGCAGCCCCAGGGCCTCCCAGACCAAGGCGCCGAGCAGGAATCCCGCCGAGTAGTAGTCGTAGACGCCGGGATCCAGCAGGAGTCGCGCGCCGATGCCGAGCAGCGGCACCGCCACCCAGCGCCCTCGGAGGATCGCGGCCGCCCCAAGCACGCAGCCGAGCACGAGTTGCGCCGGCCGGTCCCACGACGGGGTCCCCGCCGCCGACACCCCGAGCGCGCGGAGCGCCGAGGACGGCTCGTTGACGATGTGGTACTGGGTCGCACCCAGCGTCGCGGGGTCGGCGACGACGAAGGGCAGCCAGGCCAGCACCACGACGGCGACGGCGTAGAACGCGACATGCCGTAGTCGGTCGCGGGCCACGGCGAGAGCCAGCGGCAGGAAGACCAGAGCCCACGGCTTGGCGTCCACGGCTAGGCCCAGGCTCAGTCCCGCCAGTGCCGGGACGTCAGCGAGGACCGCCCGGATCGCCAGTGCCGCGAAGAGCAGCGCCAGCACGTCGTCGAGGTGGCTGTAGTGCACCGCCAGCGATGCCCAGACGATCAGGAACACCGCACCGGCGGCCGCGACGGTCATCCGCAGGGCCTGCGGGGGCGACCGCAGATCCGGCTGCCGGGCCAGTGCCGTCTGCTCGATCAGCCGCAGCACCAGAAGGCCGACGCTCATCATCGTCAGCTGGGCGGCGACGACCCCGCCGAGGTTCCCCAGAACCCAGGCGCAGAGAAAGGCCAGTGGTCCTATCTGCAGGTTCGGGTAGTTCGCATAGAGGTGCAGGCCCCCCGCCGGCGAGGCTCCGGAGCCGGAGAACAGCAAGGTGCTGCCGTTCGCGAAGTAGTGCCACGAGTAGCCGCCGCCTCGCAGGTCCGCCAGGAACCAGACGGTCGCCCAGAGTCCGAGGAACCACCAGTGCCAGGCGGCCCCGCTCCGCGCGGGGCGGCTGCTCTGATCAGCCATCCTCATGCCTCTCTGGTGGTCGACCCCCCGCCTGGGATGACTCCCCTGACCGCTCCCAGGTTCCGCACAACCATGAGATTCAGGTACGGAGCGTCTGAAACTCGGCCTGGGACGGTGGGCCTGTGCGTCAGCGCCGGCTCATCACGCCGTCAAAGCCAGCATCATGTGAAACCGGCGGTCCGAGGTCGGCCGCCGATGTCCTTGTGGACAGCTGGCCGAACACCTCTGCGGCCGGCCCGGCGTGGTCTCTCACCATGTCCAGCCGTGGCCGCCGCTGTTGTGGGACAGGGCCAGGACGGCGGTGGCCACGGTGAGGTACTGGGTCGGGCGGCCCTGACTGAACAGGGCCGCCAGGGCCCAGGCGAGAGCCGTGTACCACGGCATCGACCACGGTGCCGCGAGGACCCAGGCGAAGGCCAGCGCGAACGGCAGGGCGATGACGGAGGGGGCGTCCGGAGCGGCGCGGCGGCGTAGCGCCCACGCCAGTGCGAGCATCACCACCGGCCACAGCACGCTGACGATCGCCGCGGTCGAGCCAGGGCCCAGGACCGTGCTGGCGCACTGATCGAAGACCGCCCACAAGGAGGGTGCAGAGACCAGTCGGGAGGCCGCGGAGAGCGGGGCCAGTGCGTGCGCGCCGTAGGCTCCGTAGAGCGCGGCCAGGGTCAGCGCGGCCGCGCATGCCTGCCGGGCGGCCGGTCGCCAGCTGCCCGAACGCAGCAGCGGCCAGGCCAGCCCGACACCGAACAGGCAGGCACTGATCTTCACACCGCAGGCAAGGCCGACCAGCCCTCCCACGATCAGGTCGTGGTGCCACCGGGCCGCCCTGCGGGCGAGGTGAACCGCGCAGACGGCCAGGCCTGCGACGAGGGTGTCCAGGTGCCCACCCTCGACCAGCACACCGATCAGCAGCGGATTGACGCTCCACAGCAGGCCCGCACGGACCGGGTCGTCGGCGGTCCGCAGCAACAGGTACCCGGTACCCACGAAGACGGCGGCGTTCGCGAGCATCAGCGCCCAGATGGTCAGCCACGGCCGCTCCTGGCCGATGAAGGCCGCAGCGCCCTGCCACCACGTCGCCACCGGCCCGTACACGGAAGGTGTGTTCCGCCACGCCTCGCTCACCAGGTGGGCGTACGCGCCGCCCAGCCGGGCGGGAGTCGTCACGTACGGGTCACCGCCGAGCGCAGCGATGCGGCCGTACGCGGCGTAGCTGGCCGTGTCGGAGGAGCCGACGGGGGTGAGGTTGGCGACGGCGAGCGCGGTCATGGCGCCGAGCCGGAACAGGAGCCGGGCATCGGGTCTCCAGCCCCGCTCATGGGCCTTGAGCATGCTTAGCGTGCCCCAGCACGACAGCACGACGGCCGCGATCGTGGCCGTCTGGGAGACGGTGCCGGCCATGGCGGGCAGCCGGAGCGAGGGGATCGGTGCCCTGAGCGTGTTGTGGTTGGGCGCGCTCGCGCCGACCAGAGCGAACAGTGCGATACCGGCCCCGGCCATCCACACCGCTGGGCGCGGTGTCGGCCGGTCGACGACCATCGGCTTCCGCGGGGGAATTCTCCGCATCGGGGCCGCGAGACGCAAAGTCCACTCGTTGCGGTTGGTCGTCAAAGTCACTCTCCGGGGTGTTGCTCCAGTTCGCGGCGAGGGCTGCCATGACGATCTTGCCCGCGATCTTGTGGCCGCCCTCGCCGCTGTCGGTCCGCCGCCGCATCGCCGCTCACCGCTCATCCGGCAGACTGCCCAGCGGTTGCCGCAGCAGCTCTACGTCCGTGGCGGGCAGCCTGTCGACGAACCGGGCGAGCACGGCCTTGCGGTCCGGGTCGGACTCCAACGCCAGGTGCATCCGGCGAGCGGTCATTCCCTGACGGCGGTGAGCGGACAGGAATGAACGACTACGCCAGAGCCGATCGTCTACATAGCTGTAGACGATCGGCGGCTGCAGGGGGTTCCCGCAGCTCGTGTCCGGCAGCGGCTGTCCGTGGTCGCAGAGCGGGCCGACCTCGTAGCCTCGCTCCGTGCAGGTGTCGAGGATGCGGGGGAGCGCGCCGAGGGCCGAGCGCCAGGCGCCGGGGGCCGAGGTGCAGTCCGAGTCGTGCAGCAGGATGGTGCCGCCGCCGTCGAGGTCCGCGGTCACCGTGCGGTGGACCGACTCGGGTATGGCCCGCGCGGTCCAGTCCTCGCCCCAGCAGGTCCACAGCACGGGGGTGAGTTTGAGGCCCGGGCTGCCACGTGTGCGGCGGTGGACATGATGCCGTACGGCGGGCGGAAGAGCGTCGGCCGGGTGCCGGTGATGTCGGCGACCGTGCCGCGGGCGCGGGCGAAGTCGTCGTAGTCGCGCGCGGGCTTGCGCAGCAGCAGCGGCCGGTGCCGCCAGCCGTGGACGCCGATCTCGTGGCCCGCCGCGGCGATCTCGCGCACCACGCCGGGGGAGCGGTGCTCGGAGTGTCCAAGGCGGTTCTCTTCCGTCACGTGGGCAGGGGCGGGACGGAGGCCCGCTATAGGGGAGTGGGCGATATGTGTGTGCATGGCGGCATGGCGGCATGGTGCCCGTGCGGGACGGGCGGGGTGGGTGAAGCGCGCCAGCAGTCAGGATGCGTTCAGGTGCCCGGTGGCACGGTCGGACAACGTGACCTATGAAACGTGTGAGAGTCAGGTGGTTCCGCAGTCCGGTCAGCCCTTCGGTTCTCGGGGACGGCTGCGTTCGAACAAGGTGCCTGAGGTCACCGTCTACTTCTGGATCATCAAGGTGCTGTGCACGACGGTCGGCGAGACCGCGGCGGACCTGCTGAACGAGAAGACGGGTCTCGGGCTGACCGGTGTGTCGGTGCTGATGAGTGCCCTGCTGGCCGTCGTCCTGGTGGTCCAGTTCCGCTCCAGCGCCTACCGGCCGGGCGTGTACTGGTCGGCGGTGGCGCTGATCAGCGTCGTCGGCACGCTGATCAGCGACAACCTCACCGACAACGTGGGCGTGCCGCTGGCGACGAGCACCACGGTCTTCGCGATCGTCCTCGCGGTCGTGTTCGCCGTCTGGCACCGGCGCGAGCGGACCCTGTCCATCCACCACATCGATACCACCAGCCGCGAGTCCTTCTACTGGCTGGCGGTCCTGTTCACCTTCGCACTCGGCACCGCAGCCGGTGACCTGGTGTCCGAGCGCGTAGACCTTGGCTACTGGCTGTCCGCCGTGCTCTTCGCGATGGCCATCGCCGCGGTGGCCATCGCGCACTTCGCGCTGGATCTGGACGCGGTGTGGAGTTTCTGGATCGCCTACGTCCTGACCCGCCCGCTGGGCGCCTCGATCGGCGACTACCTCTCCCAGCCCACCAGCAACGGCGGCCTCGACCTGGGCGCCGTCGTGACCAGCGCTCTGTTCCTGGCAGTCATCCTCGGACTGGTCACCTACCTCTCCGTCACCCGCAGGGATGTCGCCGAACCGGAGCACCCGTCGGGGTACGCGGCCTGAGCCACGAGCCGGTCCGGTACTTCCTGCCGGCCACGCTCGACTGCTGGTTCATCCCACCCGTGGAGAAGCACGCACAGGTGGTCGAGCGAAGGCAGGGGAGTTCAGCCAACAGGCGCCGAGAGGACGGCGCTGCTGGTCGGGGAGAGCGGGGTGTCGGCGGCGGTTGAATCAGAGTTCGGCCCGCCGAGAGTGGGGGACGACCGTTACGGAGGAGAGGCGCGTGTGTGCATGGAGCCATGCTGCTCGTGGTGCACGAGTGGGGCGGGTGATACACGGTGGCAGTCAGGATGCGTTCAGGTTCCCGCTGGCACAGTCGAGCAGTATGACCAATGAAACCTCTGAGGGTCAGGTGCTTCCAGAGGCGGGCACCAAGCAAGGAGACCGGCAGCGAGTCGGCGAGCAACCAGCCGAGGCGGGCCCACACCGCCTCTCCGGCACTGGGTAGGGAGTGCCAGGAGAGCCTTTGCGTGGCCAGGAGGGGGAGGCCGCACGGGGGATCGGGCGACGCGAATTCACGCGCTCCGCAGATTGAATTCTGGGACGAGGTTTCCAGAGTTTCAGCCAAAGGCGTGTCCTGTATCACACGGGGCAATCTCAAGGCCCCGCCTATAAGGTATGTCGCCCCCGGGCCATAACAGGTGTACCGAAAGTCCTTGCGCAGGCCAAGGAAAGAATGAAAGCAGAGGTCATTCCGGGAATGCGAACCGTGCCGCGGATATCGCCCCCGGCGGCGCGGCCCGGGCGGGCTTGACGAGCAATCGAAGTCATCCCGCCGTCCTGCGGATTCAAGGCTGCGCTTGTCTACACAGTTGTAGACAGTTACCGTTCCGCAGACGTGAGGGGCGCCCCCTCTGTGCTGCCGCCCGTTCTATGTGAGGGTTACATGACAACTGTGACGACGCCCGAGAGCTCTCGGACGCATGTCAAGCAGATGCTGAACAAGGTTCCCGAGGTCACGATCTGGTTCTGGATCATCAAGATCTTGTGCACCACGGTCGGCGAAAGCTTCGCCGACTGGATCAACATGAACCTCGGCGTCGGCCTGATCAACACCTCATTGATCTTCACCGCGGTTCTGGTCGGTGTCCTGGGCTGGCAACTCACCACCAAACGCTATGTCCCGTTCGTGTACTGGCTCACCGTCGTGGTGGTGAGCGTGACCGGCACGCTTTACACCGACATCCTCACCGACAGCCAGGGCGTTCCCCTCGCGCTGAGCAGTAGCGTGTTCGCCTGCATCCTCGCCGTTGTCTTCGGGATCTGGTACGCCCGCGAGCGGACCCTGTCGGTCCACACCATCACCACCCGCCCCCGTGAGCTCTTCTACTGGCTCGCGGTCCTGGTCACTTTTGCCCTCGGCACCGCGACCGGCGACTGGACCCTGGAACTGACCGGCTGGACTCCGGGCGTCTCCGTGCTCCTGCCTCTCGGGTTGATCGGCGCGATCGTCCTCGCATGGCGCCTCGGTGCCAACGCGGTGCTCTCCTTCTGGCTGGCCTACATCCTCACCCGCCCGCTCGGCGCCAACCTCGGCGACTGGCTCGGCTCGCCCAGCGGCGACGGCGGCCTGGGCCTCGGCACCGCGGCGACCAGCGTGATCTTCCTGGCGGCGATCCTCGCCACGGTCGTGTACCTCACGCTCAGCCGCAGCGATGTCATCGAGACCAACGACCTCACCGATACCCCACGAGCGCTCAACCCGGCGCGTGAGCGGATCATGCTCGGTTACTACGCCGTCGTAGCGGTCGCGACTGCGGCCCTTCTCATCTGGGCACACCACCAGCCCCACGCGGCCGCGGCCAGCGAGTCCGACACCCCGGCACCTGTGACCGCCCACCTCACCCCGAAGCAGGCGACGTCGCCGTTCCCTCCGGCTGAGATCGCGAAGTTCCGCACGATCACAGCTGACACCCTGGCAAAACTCAACTCGGGCAACCAGCAAGCCGCGACCACCCGGGTGACCGACCTCGAGACCGCTTGGGACGATGGCCAGCCCAGTCTTGAGCCCAAGAGCGAGCAGTCCTGGCACTTCCTCGACAGCGAGATCGACCACGTCCTGAAGGCGCTGCGCGCTTCGAACCCCGACAAGGCCACCGAGGTCAAGGCACTCAACACCCTCCTCACCTCACTCAGCTAACTGGCCGCGATGCCGGACTGCCTCGACGCATCCCCTGCGCCGGGGCAGTCAGCATTCCGAACCGCACTCGGCACATGGATCGCCAACCGCCGCGGCCGCCAGGCCGGCCAAGCGGCTGAGCGGGCACGGCATCGCTGTGGTCGAGGAACTGGTGGCCGACGTCCTGGTGACAGACCTGGCTGAAGCGATTCGGTAGGGACGTGGTTCCGGTTGGCCGTGACGCTCGTTTGACGTTTCGAGCGTCTGACGGGCCCTCCAGTAGGGCCGTAACTGCCCTCTGGCGGTTAGGGTCGCCTCGTGACGGGCGAACCGGCTCCGTCACCGTGAAATTGATCGGCCTGCGGTGCATTGCGGCTGAGGAGCAGTCGATCGATGCCTCCACGTTGTGCCCTGATGTGCCCTCGCGATGAGGGCTCGGGGTAAAGGTGCAGGTCGGAGAGGTATTTTGGGGGCGCAGTGCGATTGAGAGTGGAGTTCACGACCGAGCCCTTCGACCTCGACGAGGCGCCCCCGCACGCGCTGGTCGCCCGCGAGGTCATCGAGGCGGCCGAGCTGGACGCCGTGGACGTCGGCCCGTTCGGCAACACCGCCGAGGGGGAGGCGGACGCGGTGCTCACCGCCGTCGACGCGCTGCTGCGCCGGGCTCTGGAGGCGGGCGCCACCAGGGTCTCCCTGCAGGTGAACGCGGTCGGGGAGGGTTATAAGTGACCGGTATCGGAGACGACCCCTTCGTCGCGGCGGTCAAGCCGCTGGTCGACGCCATGGGGGGCGAGATGCTGGCGCCCGACGAGGCAGGCCTCGACGATGTCGTGCTCTCCTGGGAGGGCTCGGACGTGGTCGCCGTACGGCTGCCGCAGCTGGCCGACTCGCTCGATCACATCCTGGCCGCCCTGGAGCGCAAGCAGGGCAAGCCGCTGGCCGACCTCGACCGTAAGTCCAAGCAGGAGGTCGTACGGGTGCTCGAGGCTCGCGGCGCCTTCTCGGTGCGGCATGGAGTGGAGACGGTGGCGAGCGCGCTGGGCGTCAGCCGCTTCACCGTCTACAACTACCTGAACCGCGAGAAGGAGGCCTGAGCACAGGGCTTCGGTTGTCGCCTCGCGCGGGGCGTCGGTTGTTACCTCGATTTTTCAACAAAGTGTTGACGTGGTGTTTCCGAGGGCGTTAGCTAGCCGCAGCCCGTCCAGCACAAGGCCACGGAGGCTTCCCGTGACTTCGAGTACGACACCCGGCGGCCTCGCCCGGTTCAACGCCCTGGAGGAGTACGCGGCCCACGCCGCCCTCCACGAGGCGTGCGCCTCGACGGTCTGGGTGCGCACCCTGCTCGCCCGCCGTCCGTACGCCACCCCCGACGACCTCTTCGCCGCGAGCGACGCCGTCATGGCCGAGCTGACCGCCGGGGACCTGGCGGAGGCGATGGCGGGGCACCCGCCGATCGGGCGGCCGAAGCCCGGGGACCCCACCTCCTCCTGGGAGCAGCGCGGCATGGCCGGCGCCTCCCCGAAGCTCCAGGAGGAGATGCTCGAACTGAACCTGGCGTACCAGGAGAGGTTCGGCCATGTCTTCCTGATCTGCGCCACCGGCAGGACCGGCGAGCAGATGCGCGACGCGGTCAAGGAACGGATCGGCAACTCGCCCGAGCGGGAGCGGGAGATCGTCCGCTCCGAACTGGGCAAGATCAACCGCATCCGGCTGACCCGTCTCGTGGAGGAGGAGAACGTATGAGCACCGACACCACCGCATCCGTGTCCACGCACATCCTGGACACCAGCGTCGGACGCCCCGCCGAGGGCGTCGCCGTCCGGCTCGCGGCCCGCGGCGGCCGCACGGCGGACTGGCGGGAGCTCGGCGGCTCCGCGACCGACGTGGACGGGCGGTGCAAGGACCTCCCGGCGCTGCCGGAGGGGACGACCCACGTACGGCTCGACTTCGAGGTCGAGGCGTACTTCGAGAAGAAGCAAGCCGATGCGCAGCAGGACGCCCCCGCGAATCGGGACAGCGGTGCGAGCGGAGTGTTCTTCCCCGAGGTGACGATCACCTTCGCCGTCAGGCCGGGCGAGCACTATCACGTACCGCTGCTGCTCAACCCGTTCGGCTACTCCGTTTACCGAGGGAGCTAGCAGAAATGACCGACCATTCCCACCGCGGCCGCCCTGTGATGCTGGGGCAGAACCAGTACGGCAAGGCCGAGAACCGCGTCGTGAAGATCACCCGCGACGGCGCGACGCACCACATCAAGGACCTGAACGTGTCCGTGGCGCTGAGCGGCGACATGGAAGAGGTCCACTACTCGGGCTCCAACGCGAACGTCCTGCCGACGGACACCACCAAGAACACGGTGTACGCCTTCGCCAAGGAGTACGGCATCGAGTCCGCCGAACAGTTCGGCATCCACCTCGCCCGGCACTTCGTGACCTCGCAGGAGCCGATCAGGACCGCGCGCATCCGTATCGAGGAGTACGCCTGGGAGCGCATCGAGACCTCCGACGCCAACTCCAGGTTCATCGGCGCCGACGACGTCAAGCACTCCTTCGTGCGCAAGGGCCAGGAGACCCGGGTCACCCAGATCACCTATGACGGCTCGTCGTGGGAGGTCATCTCGGGGCTGAAGGACCTCGTCGTGATGAACTCGACGAACTCCGAGTTCTGGGGCTACGTCAAGGACAAGTACACGACGCTCCCCGAGGCGTACGACCGCGTCCTGGCCACCCAGGTCTCCGGCCGCTGGCGCTTCAACTGGACCGGCGACGAGCAGAAGATGCCCAACTGGGAGAAGTCCTACGACCAGGTCAGGAAGCACATGCTCCAGGCCTTCGCGGAGACCTACTCCCTGTCGCTGCAGCAGACCCTGTACCAGATGGGCTCGCGGATCATCGAGAACCGCGGCGAGATCGACGAGGTCCGCTTCTCCCTTCCCAACAAGCACCATTTCCTCGTCGACCTGGGGCCGTTCGGGCTCGAGAACGACAACGAGGTGTACTACGCGGCCGACCGGCCCTACGGACTCATCGAGGCCACCATCCTGCGCGACGGCTGCGAGCCGCACATCCCGGTGGACCTCACCAACCTCTGAGCCGGCCTCTGAGCCGCCCTCTGAGCCGGCCTCCGAGCCCACTTCTGTAACAGCCTCCGACCAACCTCCGAGGCCTTGGCGAAGGCCCCTCCTTCGGCACCCGTGGCGTCGACAGCCGCGGCACTCAAACCTCCTAGGGTCCTGCCGTGCCCACCTCTCGAAACGAAGAAGGACGCACCATGGCAGCATCGGCAGAAGCACAGCGCATCGTCATCGAGAACTGTGCGATCGCGACGGTGGACGCGGGCGACACCGAGTACGCATCGGGCCATGTCGTCGTCGCGGACCACCGCATCGAGTCGCTCGGCGCGGGCAGGGCCCCGGAGGGCCTGGAGAACGTCGTACGCCGCATCGACGCCACGGGTCACCTCGTGACCCCCGGCCTGGTCAACACCCACCACCACTTCTATCAGTGGATCACCCGAGGCCTTGCCACCGACCACAACCTCTTCAACTGGCTCGTCGCGCTCTACCCGACCTGGGCGCGCATCGACGAGCCGATGGTCTCCGCCGCCGCGCAGGGCTCCCTCGCCATGATGGCCCGCGGCGGTGTCACCACCGCCATGGACCACCACTACGTCTTCCCGCAGGGTTCCGGCGACCTGTCCGGCGCCATCATCCGGGCCGCCCGCGGGATGGGCGTCCGCTTCACCCTCGCCCGTGGCTCCATGGACCGCAGCGAGAAGGACGGCGGGCTGCCGCCGGACTTCGCCGTCGAGACCCTCGAAGGCGCCCTCGCCGCCACCGAGGCGACGGTCGACGAGCACCACGATCCCTCCTTCGGCGCCATGACCCAGGTGGCCGTCGCGCCCTGCTCGCCCTTCTCGGTCTCCACCGAACTCATGCGTCAGGGCGCCGAGTTGGCCCGCCGCAAGGGTGTACGACTGCACACGCACGGCTCGGAGACCGTGGAGGAGGAGCAGTTCTGCAAGGAGCTGTTCGGCATGGGCCCGACCGAGTACTTCGAGTCCACCGGCTGGCTCGGCGAGGACGTGTGGATGGCGCACTGCGTCCACATGAACGACTCCGACATCGCCGCCTTCGCCCGTACGAAGACCGGTGTCGCCCACTGTCCCTCGTCCAACGCCCGTCTCGCGGCCGGCATCGCCCGCGTCCCCGACATGCTCGCGGCCGGCGTCCCGGTCGGCCTCGGTGTCGACGGCACCGCCTCCAACGAGTCCGGCGAACTCCACACCGAACTGCGCAACGCCCTCCTCATCAACCGCCTCGGCGCCCACCGGGAAGCCGCCCTGAACGCCCGTCAGGCGCTGCGCCTGGGCACCTACGGCGGCGCCCAGGTCCTGGGCAGGGCGGCGGAGATCGGCTCCCTGGAGCCGGGCAAGCTCGCCGACCTCGTCCTGTGGAAGCTGGACACCCTCGCGCACGCCTCCATCGCCGACCCGGTGACCGCGCTGGTCTTCGGCGCGGCGGCCCCGGTCACGCTCTCGCTCGTGGGCGGCGAGCCGGTGGTGGAGAACGGCCGGCTCCTGCACGTCGACGAGGACGCCATCGCCCGCGCCACGCGGGAGGAGGCACAGCGCCTCGCGCGGATCGCCGCGGGGGCCTGACCCACTGAAAGAACTCCGGCCGAGGGGGACGGCCCTCGGCCGGTAGCCGTGGACCCGAGCGGGGTCCACGGCGGCCGTCTCCGGGGCGTGCATGGACGTGCGCGCCCCGGAACGGTCTCCCTCGCCCCTTTTGAGGGGTTCCGTCCCCCGGTCCCGCACGACCGCGCACCACCTCCTGAAACCCACGTCAGAGCCGACGTGTTACCCGCCCGGAGGAGCCGCCGTGACCGTCCACCCCGTCGACGAGAAACTGCCCGCACTCAAAATGGCCACCACGGGTCTGCAACACGTGGCCGCCATGTACGCGGGAGTCGTCGCCCCACCCCTGATCGTCGGCGCCGCCGTCGGTCTGTCCCCCACCGAACTGACCTTCCTGACCGGCGCCTGCCTGTTCACCGCGGGCCTCGCCACCTTCCTCCAGACCCTCGGCTTCTGGAAGATCGGAGCGCGGCTGCCGTTCGTCAACGGTGTCACCTTCGCGGGCGTCGCCCCCATGACCGCCGTCGTCGCCTCCACCAAGGACAGGTCCGACGCCCTGCCGGTCATCTTCGGCGCGGTGATGGTCGCGGGCGTCCTGGGCTTCGTGGCGGCCCCCTTCTTCAGCAAGGCCGTCCGCTTCTTCCCGCCCGTCGTCACCGGCACCGTCATCACCCTCATAGGTGTCTCGCTGCTGCCGGTCGCCTTCGGCTGGGCGCAGGGACCCGATCCCGCGGCGCACGACTACGGTTCGCGGACCTACCTGGGCCTCGCGGCGGCCACGCTCGTGCTCGTGCTGCTGCTGCGCCGCTTCACCCGCGGTTTCGTCAAGCAGATCGCCGTGCTGCTCGGCCTGGTCATCGGCACGCTCGTGGCGATCCCGTTCGGTGTCACGGACTTCGGTCCGGTGACCGACGCGGACGTGGTCGGCTTCCCGACGCCGTTCCACTTCGGCGCCCCGCAGTTCCAGCTCGCCGCGATTCTCTCGCTGTGCGTGGTCATGGTGGTCTCGATGACCGAATCGACCGCGGACATGCTGGCGTTGGGCGAGATCGTCGAGCGTCCGGCCGACGAGCGGACCATCGCGGCGGGCCTGCGCGCGGACACCCTCGGCTCGGCCCTCAGCCCGCTCTTCAACGGCTTCATGTGCAGCGCCTTCGCACAGAACATCGGGCTGGTCGCGATGACGCGGATCCGCAGCCGGTACGTCGTCGCCACCGGCGGCGGTTTCCTGGTGCTGATGGGCCTGTGCCCGATGGCCGCGTCGCTGATCGCCGTCGTACCGCGCCCGGTCCTCGGCGGGGCGGGCGTCGTCCTGTTCGGGTCGGTCGCGGCCAGCGGCATCCAGACCCTGGTCAGGGCCGGGCTGGAGAAGGACAACAACGTCCTGATCGTCGCCGTGTCACTGGCCGTCGGGATCATTCCGATCACCGCGCCGGACTTCTACCACGCGTTTCCCCAGACCGCGCGGATCGTCCTGGACTCGGGGATCTCCACGGGGTGCGTGGCGGCCGTCGTGCTCAACCTCGTCTTCAACCACCTGGGCGGACACCGTGACGACGACGAGGTCACGGCCCCGATGGAACCGGGCGAGGAGATCGGGGACCGGCGCACCGGACCCGGCCCCGCGGTGGTGGGCGCGTAGCGGTCCGGGTCCGCGTCCGCACCCCGGGAGGCCGGGTCCAGGGCCTGGGTCTCAGCCGATGTGGTAGCTGTCCCCGTACACCTTCCAGTCCAGTGGCGGATCGAGATTCAGGTTCCGCTTCTGCAGGAACACCCGCTGTTCGGTGTCGACCCGGGTCGTGTCGGAGTGGGCCTCCTCCTGCTTCATCGCCCAGACGCGCGCGTCGAGGAAGGCGTTCAGATACGTCACCTCGTCGCCGCCCTGGGCCGGCGGCTTGGCCTTGGCCAGGGCGCGCCTGCGGATGTTGCTGAAGCTGGTGCTGTCGCTGCCGTCGCCGTGCATCACGATGGCGTCGTAGTAGGTGAACTGGCCGAGGACACCGATGCCGTCTGTCTTGCCCTGGGCGACGGCGGGGTTGAAGTAGACCCGGTCCCGCTCGTCGTTCTGGGCCTGCTGGAACGCGGTGTCCTGGGCGGCCTTGCGCCAGTCGGCGGGGAAGCCGGGGTCCAGGCCCTGGTGCGAGTCGCCGCCGTTCACCTTGCGCAGGGCGGGCAGGTACTTGGCGAGGATGTTGCCCGGCTTGCGCTGGGTGTACAGCTCGACCAGGTCCAGCATGTCCCCGGTGCCCGAACAGAAGCCGATGATGCCGGCCGTGTAGCCGCGCCCGTCACCGATGTCCTCGATGTACTTGTACTGCGCCTTCCAGTCCAGCGAGGAGTTCTCCGCGCTGGAGACGAGCTTCATCGCGATCTCCTTCTTCGCCGGGTCGTCCAGACCGCCGGAGGCGGCGGCCTGGGACCGGGTCGCGAGGAGGGGGCCTGCCACCAGCGAGGCTCCGATCAGCGTGAGCAGTGTGCGCCGTGAGGTGGGGAGCTGGGGACGTATGTGGGGGGTGTGCACGGTACCTCCGATGAGGGGAGTGTTGCGTCCACGTACTGTTAGGAAAGTTTCCTACCAGAGATTGCGGACGACGTACACCCGCCCGGCGAGACCGAGTTGGCGCACGCTCCACTGATGCGGTCGGGCGGTGCTGGGCCGTGCGCCGCGTACGCCCGAGCAGTGGGCGCGTGATCACGAGGAGGCGTTCGCGCCGATCTGAGGACCGGTCGCGGACGCCGACTCCGCATCGGAAGTGCGCGCTGTCTCGGGTGTCTCGTCGGGGACGGCGGTGGAGGAGACCTGCGGGATGTGCCCGCGTCCCGGCCGCAGGATCGCCGCCGCCAGGACCAGGGCCGCCAGCGCGATCCCCGTGGCCACCGTGAAGGCCAGCCGGTAACCGTCCGCCATGGCTGCCACGGCCCCCTCACCCCCGCCGGTCAGACGCTCCGTACGACTCGCCGCCAACGTGGTCAGCGCGGCCAGCCCCAGCGAACCACCCACCACCTGCGTGGTGTTGAAGAGCCCGGAGGCCAGTCCAGCGTCCTCCTCCCGGGCGCCCGTCATGGCGAGCCCCGTCACCGCGGGCATCGCGGCCGCGAAACCGGCGGCGAGCAGCAGCATCGCCGGCAGTACGTCGGCGGCGTAGGAGCCGTCGGCCGGGGCCCGGCTCAGCAGGGCCATGCCTCCGGTGATGGGGACGAGACCGGCGAGCAGCACCCGGTACGGTCCGAACCGGGCGATCGTCCGCGCGGACAGGGTCAGCATCAGGACCCCGATCGCGACCGGTGCGGGAAGGAACGCGGTGCCGGTCGCCAACTCGCTGTACCCGAGGACGCGTTGGAGGTAGAGCGCGCCGATGTACTGGAAGCCGAACATCCCCGCGACCATCAGGATCTGCACCCCGTTGGCGCCGCTCAAAGTGCGGGAGCGGAAGAGCCGCAGCCGCAGCAGTGGACGGGCGGCCCGCGCCTGACGCAGGACGAAGCCGACGTAGAGACCGAGCGTGACCACGGCCAGGGTGAGCGTGGTCCCCGGATTCCGGTCGCCGGCACCGACGATCGTGTACACCGTCAGCATCAGCGCGCCCGTGACCAGCGCCGCGCCGGGATAGTCGGCGCCCTTGCCGAGCCCGACTCCCCGGTCCGGGGCGAGGATCCGGAGCGCGGCGAGCCACGCGACCACTCCGATCGGCAGGTTGAGCAGAAAGATCCAGTGCCAGCCGACCGTCTGGGTCAGCGCCCCGCCGAGAAACGTGCCGAGTGCCCCGCCCGCCGCGCCGACCGAGCTGAACACCGCGATGGCGCGGGCCTGTTCGCGCGGTTCGGGGAAGAGCGCGACCAGCATGCCGAGGACGACGGCCGAGGTCATCGCCCCGCCGACACCCTGCAGGGCGCGGGCCGCGACCAGCATGCCCCGGCCGGTGGCGACCCCGCACAGCACGGACGCCGCCGTGAACACCACGAGCCCGGCGGCGAACATCCGCCTGCGCCCCACGAGGTCACCGAGCCGGCCCACGAGCAGCAACAGCCCCCCGAACGGGATCAGATACGCGTTCACCACCCAGGCGAGCCCCGGCGCCGAGAACCCCAGATCACTCTGGATCGCGGGCATCGCGACAGTGACGATGTTCCCGTCCAGGATCGTCATCAGGGTGCCCGCGCACAGGACGACCAGCGAGGCCCAGCGGGAGTACGTTCGGGGGAGTGGCGGCTCGGACGGTGACCCGGTCCGGAACGGCATGACGACGACCTCCATGTATGCGACCACGTCCGCGACGCGTTTCCATAGGTGCACGACTTGTAACGGGGTACATCGTGAGTGACCATGGAGATCGGCGTAAGGAGGCAGCTCAATGTCCCAAGGGAACACCGGTGTTACCCCGCAGGTCGTGCACGCGCAGGCGTGCCCGGTCCGTGAGGTTCTTGACAGGGTCGCCGGGAAATGGAGCGTGCAGATCATCGTGGCCGCGGCGCACGGCCCGATCCGCTTCACCGAACTGGAGCGCAGCATCGAGGGCATCAGCCGCCGCATGCTCACCCTGACGCTGCGCAATCTGGAGCGCGACGGACTCCTCACCCGTACCGTCCACCCGACGGTCCCGCCCAAGGTCGAGTACGAACTCACGCCGGTGGCGGACGAGTTGCACGCCACCCTGCTGTCCCTGACGGACTGGGCGGAGCGGCACCGGGTCACGATCGCCGAGTCGCGCGCCGCCTATGACGCCCAGCACAACCCGGAGCTGCTGGACGTGTAGACCGCGCCACGCGGGGCGGGCTCAGAGGCCGAAGACGCCCGGATCGGCGGCCAGCGCACGGAAGTACACGCGGGGGTCCGCGACCAGCCTGCGCTCCTTGAGGTCCAGCAGCCCACCCACCGCGGTGACCTCGGCGGCCACCGTGCCGTCCGCCTTCCGTATCGTCTGCCCGATCCGGTAGATCTTGCCCTCACCCCAGGTGAACGCGCAGGTCACCTCGGTCCGGTCCCCCGCACGCAACTCCCGCAGATAGCGGATCGTCGTCTCCAGGGTCACCGGTCCCACACCCTTGGAGATCAGCTCGGTCTGGCCTATCCCGGCCGCGTCGAGTAAGCACCAGCGGGCGTGTTCGGCGTACTGCAGATACACGCTCTGGTTCAGATGACCCTGGATGTCGGTCTCGTACCCGCGGACGGTCACGGGCACGGAAAACGGCTCAGCCACGGCGTTCCCTTCTTCGACCGTGCGTACGACGGCCGGAACGGACGCCACTCTACTGACGGGTGGAAGGGGGTCGAGGGACCTCACGACCGCCGGGGTGAGGCAAGCACGTACCGCGCTCCCGTACGCGGCTCCGTGTGCTCGCCGACCTGCCAGCCCGCGTTCTCCAGCGTGGCCGCGCAGGCCCGCAGCGCCTCGGCGTCAGGCTCGCGCACGGCGACGGCCTCCGGCTGCGGAGTCGCCCGCACCCGAAAGCCGGGCCCTTCCGCCGCCGCGGGGTCGTGCCCGGCGGCCTCCAGGGCGAGCGCGGCGGCCTGCACCAGATGCGTACGCTCCCACCCGCACGGACGGTCCACCGCCCCGTCCCGATTGGTCATCCGCCGCAGCTCCAGGAGCCCCTGCCAGGCACTGTGCACCTCGCGTGTGCGGGAGGGGCCGCCGCCGGCGTTCTCCTCGCCGCCGATCCGCGCGGCGAACACGCCCGAGTCGGAGGGGGCGGCGGGAGGCTCAGGGGCCGCCGTCGGCTCCGGCGTCTCCCGTATCCGGTGCCCGGCGGGCGTCAGAAAGTGGTCGTGCGGCGGGCGCGGATGCCGGAAGGCGAGCCCCCGCTTCACCAGCGCGGCGAGCTGCGCGTCCGTCCCCTTCAGCCGCCCGGTCACCGGGTCCGCCGCATCGATGACGCGCCGCTGCGCGACGGTCGGCGGTCGTGTCATGACGGCACCCCTTTCCGTACATCGCCCGCAGCGCCCCTTCAGCGGCGTGGGGAACTGCGCGACCCGCCCCCATCGGCCCGCGACCGAAGAACGACGCCCTCATGGGCCGACCCCATCACCGGCCCACTCGAAGACTACGACGGGGGTCTGACATTCCATCCGGCCACGACATGCCGCCGGTGCTCCGTGCTCAGCCGGCTCACCGTCCCGGTGGCGAGCTGGAACAACGCGCCGTCCGAAGCCCGCAGCCCCAGCCGCCGGGCGGTCAGCACCCGCAGAAAGTGCCCGTGGGAGAAGAGGACGACACTGCCCTCCCCCTCGGCGAGCGCCGCGTCGACCTTGGCGAGCATCCGCTCCGCCCGTGCCCCGACCTGTTCCGGGCTCTCACCGGGATGCTCCGGCGGACCCGGCGCGACGCCGTCGTCGAACAGGAACCAGTCGGGCCGGGTCCGGTGGATCTCCGCGGTCGTGACCCCCTCGTACCCGCCGTAGTCCCACTCGCACAGGTCCGCGTCCACCCGAGCCTCCTCGACCCCGGCCAGCCGCGCCGTCTCCAGCGCCCGCCGCATCGGGCTCACGAACGCCGCCGCGATGCAGTGCGAGGCGACCAGCGGGGCCAGCCGCTTGGCCTGCTCGCGACCGTTCTCCGTCAGCGGGATGTCGGTGGAACTGGTGTGCCGCCCGGACAAGGACCACTCGGTCTCGCCGTGTCGCACGAGGAGCAGGTCACCCACGGCCGACACCCTTCTCCGGTCCTGTCACTCCCTCCGTACGGTGTCATCGCCCCCGGCGGTCCGCAGGCCGGAGTGCGCCATACGGCGGCCCTACTGCCGATACCCGCCCAGGAACCGCCCGATCCGGCTGATCGCCGCGTCCAGGTCGTCGGCGTGCGGGAGGGTGAGGATGCGGAAGTGGTCGGGGCGGGGCCAGTTGAAGCCGGTGCCCTGGACGACCTGGATCTTCTCGCGGAGGAGGAGGTCCAGGACGAACTTCTCGTCGTCGTGGATCTTGTGGATCTCGGGGTCGATGCGCGGGAAGGCGTACAGCGCGCCCTTGGGCTTGACGCAGGAGACGCCCGGGATCTCGTTCAGCTTCTCCCAGACGCGGTTGCGCTGTTCGTGGAGGCGGCCGCCGGGCGCGGTCAGTTCGTGGATGGACTGACGGCCGCCGAGCGCGGCCTGGATGGCGTACTGGGCGGGCGCGTTGGCGCACAGCCGCATGGAGGCCAGCATGGTCAGGCCCTCCAGGTAGTTGCGCGCGTGCTGCCTGGGGCCCGTCACCACCAGCCAGCCCGAGCGGAAGCCCGCCACCCGGTACGTCTTGGACAGGCCGCAGAAGGTGAGGACCACCAGGTCGGGGGCGAGCGCCGCGGCCGAGTGGTGGACGGCGTCGTCGTACAGGATCTGGTCGTAGATCTCGTCCGCGAAGACCATCAGGCCGTGCCGGCGGGCGAGGTCGAGGATGCCCTCGATGATCTCCTGGGGGTAGACCGCACCGGTCGGGTTGTTGGGGTTGATGATGACGACCGCGCGGGTGCGGTCGGTGATCTTCGACTCCATGTCGGCCAGGTCCGGGTACCAGTCCGACTGTTCGTCGCAGAGGTAGTGGACCGCCTTGCCGCCCGCGAGGGTCGTGACGGCCGTCCAGAGGGGGAAGTCCGGGGCGGGGATGAGGACTTCGTCGCCGTCCTCCACCAGCGCCTGGACCGCCATGGAGACCAGTTCGGAGACGCCGTTGCCGAGGAAGACGTCGTCCACGCCGACCTCCAGGCCCCGTTCCTGGTAGCGCTGGGCGACCGCGCGGCGGGCGGAGAGGATGCCGCGCGAGTCGGTGTAGCCGTGCGCCTGCGGCAGCATCCGGATCATGTCCTGGAGGATCTCCTCCGGCGCCTCGAAACCGAAGGCCGCGGGATTTCCGGTGTTGAGGCGCAGCACGCTGTGGCCTGCCGCCTCCAGTGCGTCGGCCTGCTCGATCACCGGGCCGCGGATCTCGTAACAGACCTCGCTGAGCTTGCTCGACTGCCGGAACTCCATGCGCTGTGCCCTCCGGTTCGTGGTGTTGCTTGGTTTTACCAAGTGAGTGCTTGGAAAGTCCAACAACATGTCTAGACTGCGTCGCATGTCACCTCGCCGAAGCTACGACCAGTACTGTTCCGCGGCCCGCGCGCTCGACGCCGTCGGTGACCGCTGGACCCTCCTGATCGTCCGCGAGCTGCTCGGCGGCCCGCGCCGCTACACCGATCTGCACGCGGATCTGCCGGGCGTGAGCACGGACGTCCTCGCCTCCCGGCTCAAGGACATGGAGCGCGACGGACTGACGGCCCGGCGCCGGCTGCCGCCGCCGGGCGCCGCTTACGTCTACGAACTCACCGGCCGGGGACGCGAGTTGCTGCCCGTGCTGCAGGCGTTGGGGGAGTGGGGCGCGCCCTCGCTGGGTGAGCGCGGGGCCACCGACGCCGTACGGGCGCACTGGTTCGCGCTGCCACTGCTGCGGGGCCTGGCGGCGGAGGTCGGCGAAGGGCTGGTCGAAGTCCGCCTGGAGGAAGGGGAGTTCCATGTGTGGCTGGGCGCCGAGGAGGGGCCCGTGTACGGGGACGGCCCCGCCCCGGAGGAGCCGGACGTCCGGCTGAGCCTCGACACCGCTACCTGCGCGGACGTGAGCCGCGGGACCTCGACCGTGCTGGACGCGGTGCGTGAGGGACGGATCGAGGTCACGGGGGAGAGCACCCTCGCCAAGGTACTCCGCGGGAACTGACGCGAGTACGGGTCCCCGTAGCCGTCGCGTGCCGCTCGCGCCAGACACTTCCAGCGCGTTCGAAAACATTGCGGGCGGCGGGGCGGCGACCTCAGGGTGGCTCGCATGCGTATCAAGAAGTCCCTGGCGGTGCTGTTCAGCGCCGCG
Organism: Streptomyces sp. NPDC090798; assembly: GCF_044768965.1. Taxonomy (NCBI): domain Bacteria; kingdom Bacillati; phylum Actinomycetota; class Actinomycetes; order Kitasatosporales; family Streptomycetaceae; genus Streptomyces; species Streptomyces sp. NPDC090798. Next base: position 63,644 of record NZ_JBIVXA010000033.1, on the reverse strand, counting down.
GCGCTCGCCGTCGGCCTCGGGACCACCGCCGCACCTGCCGCGTCGGCGGCGAGCGGCTGCTGGTACAGCGGGAGCCACTGGTGGTGCAACAACCGGTCCGGCGCCCCGGTCTACGGCTACAAGGACCTGGCCCGGTTCTATCCGGACTCCAGTCGCATCGTCGGCTACATGCGCTCGAACCCCAGCTGGTTCGAGTGCCGTTACGACGGCGGCAACCCGGACGAGTACGTGGGCGGCCCGCACCCCTACCGCTGGGAGTGGACCGAGGCCGACAACGGGGAGTACGGCTGGATGAAGGACACCGCCATCGGCAGTGAGACCAATACGCTTCCGGCCTGCTGGTAACGCACAAGGCACAACGTCCCAGCACCTCACCGGACCGGAACCCGGACGGGGGACGAGGCCCGCCGTGCCGAGGGGCACGGCGGGCCTTCGCCGTCACGGAGCCGTCACGGAGCCGCCACGGGGCTACGTGTGCCTAGGCACCCGGCGGCACCCGGGAAGGCCGCCCGGACCCCCGGGTCAGCGCGTATCCGCCGATGCCCGCGAGCGCCGCGAGGATGCCGCCGATCGCGGTCCACACCCAGCGGTCGGACCACCAGCCGGAGGCCCAGCCGCCGTCGGGCTCGATGGACGACAGCGCGGCCGTCGACGAACCGGAGCCGGAGTCGGACTTCTCGGCGCTCGTCGCGATGCCCGGCACCAGCGGCTTCGCCAGCGAACCGTCCACCGCCGCCGACCCGCCGATGTCCTTGGAGTCGACCTCGACCTCGGCCCCGACCGGCAGACCCAGGTCGGAGGCCTGCAGCCCGGTGACGGTCAGCCGGACGTAGTACGTGCCCGGCAGCGGGTCGTTGGCCCAGGTCTCCGACCAGGAACGGACCGTGCGCAGGGTGCAGGCCAGTTCCACGGAGGCCGCGTCCTGCGCCGCCGTCCGCGTCTGTGCCCCGTACTGGCAGGCCTGGCGCCGCCGCAGCCCGTCGTAGACGTCGAGCTGCCAGGTCTGGCCGGCGTGCCGCGTGGCGGCCTCCGGCAGCTTCACCGTCGCCTTCACGGTGGGCCGCTGCCCGGCGTCCGCGGGGAACGACCAGTACAGGTAGTCGCCCGTGGACCCGCTGGCGGTGGCCTGCTGGCCCTGCTTGATCTCGGTCGCCGTACGGAACGACGTGCCGGCCTGGGTCGGCGCGGCGCTGTCGCCCGAGGGGCTCGCGGAGGGCGAGGAGTCGGCCGCGGCGGGCGCCGCGGCGATCCCGAGCAGCAGCAGGGCGGTGCTCAACACTCTTCTGACACGCATCAGTTGGTCCTCCAGACCGCGATCCGCAGGCGCGAGACCCAGCCCCACAGCACACCCGCGAGGAAGCCGGTGAGCACGAGGGCGCCGAGCAGCCACCAGCCGCGGCCGAGGCCGAAGGAGGCCACGTCGCTCGCCTGGTCCGGCCCGTCCACGACGTCGACCGTCAGCTCCACCGGCATGCCCGGCGTGGTCTTCACGCCGCTCGCCGCCGAGAAGGAGTTGGACATCTGAAGACACACGGTCTCGGCGGGGGCGTTCTCGTCGTCGCTCTCGGCCTTGGGATAGCGCAGGCCGGTGGAGATGACGTCGGTACGGCCGTTGCCCGCCGCCTCGCCGCGCACGATCTCACGTCCGTGCACGGTGACGGCGCGCAGCAACACCCCGTAGTCCGGGTTGACCTCGCGGTCGGCCGCGACACTCACCGAGGCGCGCAGCTCCTGGCCCGGCTTGACGTCCACGCGGTAGTAGCGGTGCTGCCCGAACTCCTCGCGGTCCGTGTACAGCCCGGACTTCAGTGCCGGGGCACTCGTGCAGGCGGCGGCGCCCTCCACGGCGACCGGCGTCACCACCGGGTCGGCGGCGCGCTTCACCAACTGTCCGACGCGGTCGGTGAGTTCCTCCTTGTGCTGGACCGAGGTGTACGTGCCGCCGGTCGCGTCCGCGATGCAGCTGAGCTGGTCGCGGGTCTTGGCGTCGGGCACGAGCCCGAGGGTGTCGATGGTGAGCCCGATGCCCTTGGCGGCGATCTCGCGGGCCACCTCGCACGGGTCGAGCGGCTGGCAGGTGTCCTCGCCGTCGCTGATCAGCACGATCCGCCGGGTGCCGTTGCCGCCGTCGAGGTCGCCGGCCGCCTTGAGCAGCGCGGGGCCGATCGGCGTCCAGCCGGTGGGCGTGAGCGTCGCGACGGCGGTCTTCGCCTCGGTGCGGTCGAGCGTGCCCACCGGGTAGAGCTGGGCGGTGTCCTTGCAGCCCGTCTTGCGGTCGTTGCCGCGGTAGTTGGCGCCGAGGGTCCGTATGCCGAGCTGGACCTCCTCGGGTGTCGCGTCGAGCACCTCGTTGAACGCCTGCTTCGCCGCGGACATGCGCGACCCGCCGTCGATGTCGCGCGCCCGCATCGAACCGCTGACGTCCAGCACGAGTTCGACCTTGGGAGCGGCCTGCTCCGCCGTTTCGTCGGCGACCGCTCCGGTCGGGAAGGCGATCCCGGCCGTCAGGGCGGCGAGCAGGGCGCAGACTCCTGCCGCCAGCCGTTGTCTTGTGATCATCGCCGGATCCTATTGATCAAAGGTGCCGCGCTTCAAAACGATCTTCGAACGACGCGCGCCGAACCGTGAACGACGCACCCCGCGACCGAGAACCGTGAACTGCGGACTAGGAGGTGGCGAACGGGTTGGGAAGTCGCGCCCAACTGTCCCCGGGAGTCTCGGGAGACAGCCGCATCAAGGTCAACGCCTTGGTCGGCAACCGCTCTTCGAGCAGCGCCGTCAGGTCCGGGGTGCGCGGCAGATCCCGTACGACCGTCTCCAGGGCCTCCCGCAGCACCGCCGAGGATCCCGCGGTCGCCCCCAGCGTGCCGCCGATCAGCGAGCCGAACATCTTGCGACGCAGGGTGGTCACGTCGTCCGTGACGATCCGTCCGGACAGCGCGGGCGCCGGGATGCCGTGCCGGGCCAGCCGGGCCGGGCTCACACGGATGTCGGCCAGATCGCGGTAGACGAGCCGGACCGGGGCGCCGCTGGCGGACAGGACGACCAGGAGGTTCTGGCCGTGTGCCTCCAGGGCCACCCCCAGGTCGAGCAGCCGCAGACAGACGGTGAGCGCGAGGCGGGTGAGGTCGGCCAGCCAGGCGGCCGACCGGGGCAGCTCGGTGGTTGCGAGGGCGGCCACCGGCAGGACACGCTCGCCCGGGCGGGCGTACACGTCCGGGGACTCGCGCAGCACCGCCGCCAGGTCGGGGGAGTGGGCCGTGACGGCGCCCAGGGTGCGGGTGACATGCAGCAGGCCGTCCGTGCGGGCCGCCATGTCCTCCGCGAACGCTGACACCGTCGCCGACGTCTCGATCGAGTAGACCGAGATGTCCCGCACGGAGGAGGTCAGCCGGGCGCTCAGCGCGGTCTTGATGTGCGGCCCGTCGGGGAGGGCGAGGGTGCGCAGCGACATCAACGGGTGTGCTGGGACGACCTCTTGGGGCGTGGCACGCAGTACATGCGCCGTCTGCCAGGGGTGGACCGGGATCAGGAACCGGTCCTCGTCCCGCAGCCACTTGGGCCACTCGCCCCGGACCAGACAGTCGTCGACGGCCATCAGGCCCAGTTCCACCACCGGCCGGTGCTCCGGCCCGTAGGCGAGCTGCTCGGCCACGGAGAAGCCGGGACGCGAACGGCAGTTGGGGTGGTACGGGTGTCCGTCGACCACCCGCTGCTCCCACTCCCAGCCGGTCGCGGGCTCCCGGCCGGCGGCGGCCTGGTCGGCGCGCGAGAGGGCCAACGAGGCGACACTGTGGTCGAGTTCGGCCGCGAATGCGGCGGCGTGGGGGACGGCGAGGGCCGTCATGAGCCGCGCCGGACGGTCGTACACCGTGTCGTCCAGCCGGACCTCGTCGACGTACGTGGTGGTCGCGTACGGATCCGGGCGCGGACCGTGCAGCCGCCGGCCGTCGGTGAGGTGGAGCGTGAGCCCGTCGCCCCCCGGCTCACGGCGTGCGATCCACGGCATCGGCTCATACGCCAGCGCACGCCACAGACGGCTCAGCACGGCCGCCCGGGCGCCGGGGAGCCCGGCCGCGTACGGCGCCGAGAGGGCGGGGCGTACGGCACTCAGCTCGTCGGCGAGCGCTGCCTCGGCGTCGGGCGTGGGGGGACGGTGCACGGTCGGGCTCCTTGGGTACGGGGACTGCGCGTCGCGGTCGCCCGCGCCGACAGACATACTGATCACCAGTGCACCGTATGGAACGAATGGACCGCGTGGACTCCATGCCCCCCAGGTACCTCAGGGACGACACAGAAGAGGCCGCCGACGCGTACGCCGCCGCCCCGCTGCTCAATTGTCTGCTGCGGGAGGTGGGGGAGCACGCCGAGGACCCCGGCCGGGTGGTCGAGGGCTCCGGTGTGTTCCGGCTCCGCTCCAGCGGGCGGCTGCTGCGGGTGCGGGGGACGCGCCGGCCCGTGGCGCCCGAGGTGTACGCCGACGGGGCCTGGCACCGGCTCACCCACGCCGAACTGGTCAAGCTGACCGCCGAGGAACTGCGCGGATTCACCGGTCTGTCCAACCCGGCGCTGCCCGCCGAGATGATCGACAGCCGGGACGCGGTGGCAGCGCTGCTCGCCGCCCGCCGGCACGCGAAGCCGCCCGCGGACCCGTACATCCGCTCCGAGCAGTCCCTGATCACCGGGCACCCGTACCACCCGGCGCCCAAGGCCCGCGGCGGCGGCCCCGTCGCCGGCTGGCTGCCCTACGCGCCCGAGGCATACGCCCGCTTCCCGCTGGAGCTGATCGGTGTGCGGGAGGACGCGGTCGTCGAGGAGGGCGACACCTCGGCGCTGGACGACTTCGGGCCGTCCCCGGAGGGCTACCGGCTGCTTCCGGCCCACCCCTGGCAGCTCGACCTGATCGGCGCCCGCCCGGAGATCCGGGAGGCCTTCGCGGACGGCCGGCTGATCCGCCTGGGCCGCACCGCGCGCCCGCTGTGGCCGACGGCCGCCATCCGCACGCTCTACGCCCCTGAGGACGACGTATTCGTCAAGTTCAGCCTCGACGTTCGCATCACCAACGACATCCGTCGGCTGTGGCGCCACGACCTGCTGAAACTGCGCCGCACGGACCAGGCGACAGCCGCCGCGTTCGCGACCACGACCACGGGCACGAGGTCCGGCACGAGCACGGGCGCCGCCTGGCTGAGCGACCGCGGCTACCGCACCGCCGACTTCGCCTTCGAAGAACTCGCGGTCCTCGTCCGCGACGGACTGCGCGAGCACGTCGTCCCCGGCGCGACCCCGCTCCTCGCCGCCGCCCTCGTCGAGCGCTTCGAGGGCAGTCCCCTCGACGGTCTCACCGACCCCTGCGCCTGGTGGACGGCGTATCTGCGCCAGGTCGTACCACCGGCCCTTGCGGCCTTCGCGCTGCACGGCGTCGTCATCGAGGCGCACCTCCAGAACACGGTGGTGGCCGTGGACGCCGACGGCGTCCCCGTGCAGGCGCTGTTCCGGGACGCGGAAGGCGTGAAGCTGCTCACGGACGTGGACCGGGCCGCCGGATGGGAGCGGCTCGTCTACTGCCTGATCGTCAACAACGTGTCGGAACTCGCCGCCCTGCTCGCGGAGGACCACCCGGGCTGGGACCCGTGGCCCGCCGTACGGACCGAGCTGGCCCGGCACGGCCTGCCCGGGATCGCGCACGAGATCACGGAGCTGCTCGCCGCCCCCACGCTCCCCGGCAAGACGAACCTGCTGCTCCGCTGGACGGGCGCGGACGGCGCGGACGCCCGCTACCTTCCGCTGCCGAATCCGCTGGCGCGCGCCTAGTGCCGAGTTCCTCTTCGGCTGGGTACATGTCCCGGTGGCGGGGCAGTGACCGGCTCAACACCCTTGCCGTCCAACGGATCTGGGACAGACCCCAGCCACCGTCAACGGGGTCGCCGCCGTCGGCACGCCGACAAGGCGAGACGAACAACAGGGGGACGGCAGATGAACGTGATGACGGAGCGATCCGACCCGGGCGGCGCCGCGCACACGTCGGCGCCCGCGTCGGGTGAACGACGGTACGATCACCGTCGGATTAGCCCGTTGGGTCGCCGCGGGTTCCTCCGCTGTGGGGGCACTCCGTCCGTGCCCTGCTTTCCGGGCAGGCGAGGTGCATGGTCCAGGCGCGATGTCCGCGCTCTGGCGAGCAGCTTGCGTATGGAAAGGGAGAATCGCTCCGATGGCCAATGAGGACGTCGTGTCCGAAGAGTCGGGCAGCGAGCGTGTGATTGCCGGCCGCTACAGTCTGCTGTCGCCCCTCGGCGCCGGCGGCATGGGCACCGTGTGGCGCGCCTACGACAAGGTGTTGCACCGCGAGGTCGCCATCAAGGAGGTCCGGGCACCTGCCGGACTGGCGGCGGCCGACATCGAGCGGATGTACACGCGGCTGGAGCGTGAGGCGTGGGCCGCGGCCCGGGTGGCGCACCGGAACGTGGTGACCGTCTACGACGTGGCCATGGAGGAGGGCCGCCCGTGGATCGTCATGGAGTTGGTCCGCGGTCAGTCGCTGGCCGACCTGCTCAAGACCGAGGGCCGGCTCTCCCCGCAGCGTGCCGCGTCCATCGGCCTCGAGGTGCTCGCCGCGCTCCACGCCGCCCACGAGACCGGCGTGCTGCACCGCGACGTGAAACCGGCCAATGTGCTGATAGCCAAGGACGGCCGGGTGGTGCTCACCGATTTCGGCATCGCCATGATCGAGGGCGATGCCGCGCTCACCATGACCGGTGAAGTCGTCGGATCGCCCGAGTTCCTGTCTCCGGAGCGGGCGTTGGGGCGGCGGTCCGGGCCCGCGTCGGACCTGTGGTCGCTCGGCGTGCTGCTGTACGCGGCCGTCGAGGCGCGCTCCCCCTTCCGCCAGAACACCCCGCTCAGCACCCTGCGGGCCATCGTGGACGCGGAGTTGCCGCAAGTCCGCCGGGCCGGCGCCCTCACTCCGGTCATCGAGGGACTGCTGCGCAAGGATCCGGACGTACGCCTCACCGCCGAGCAGGCGGAACGGGACCTGCGGCTCATCGGCCAGGGCGGCATCCCCGACACGGGAGTCGTGCAGTCGTCCTCCGACTCCCCGACCGTTTCGACGCAGCCCACGACACGAACGTCACCCGCGGATCCTGGGGAACAGCCCACGGTCACGCATTCCATGGCACAGCCCACGGTCGCTGACTCCCTGGCGCAGGCGACGGCCGCGGATCCTTCGGCGCAGCCCACGGTCACGCATTCCCTGGCGCAGGCGGCGGACGCGGATCCTGGCGCACAGCCCGCGGTCGCGGATCCCGCGGTGCCGGATCCGCGCGCCGCGGGAACACCCGCCTCCTCCGTCCCCCCGGTTGACGCGCGGCGCAGCCGGCGCAGCATCGCGCTCGTCGCCGCGGGCGTGTCCCTGTGCGTGCTGGCGCTGGCCGGGGTGGGCTATGCGCTCATGAATGACGGAAACGGAAACGGAAGCGGAGATCGGCAGAGCGCGGGCAACGCCACCGCAGGGGCGGGTTCGGCCTCGAAGAACGCCGAGAACGCCACCGCTGCGAGCACGGAGGGCGACGGCCAAGACGCCTCCACCACCCTGGGGGTGAAGGTGACGGTGACGGGTTCGCACACGACGTACTCCGGACAGTGCCCGCCGCCGAGCGAGCAGGCGCCCACCTTTACGGCGACGTTCTCGGTGGACCGGCTCCCGGCCCAGTTCTCCTACCGGTGGGTGTCCAAGGACGGCTCGGTGACCGATCCGCACTGGAGGACGCTGGTGTTCTCGGATGACGGAGGGCTCAGCAAGCAGGACACGGTGAGCCTGACCACGTGGGCGGAAGCCGGACGGCTCGAGAGCGAAATCGGCGTGGAGCTCAAGGCACCCGTGCACGGCAAGTCCAACTTGGTGCCTCTGTCGCTGACGTGCGAAGGGGGAACGAACTAAGGCACGTCGTCCGGGCACTGACTGACTGTCTGACGGCCCGGACCGCGTCGCCGAGGGTTCCGTGGCCGGGACCGGTCGGCCGCGCGGCACCGCGCGCTCCGCGTCCCGGCCGTCCCGTGCCCGGAGTTCTCTCAAGCGCGGCGAAGTGTCCGGATCCCGTGCCCGCTACGAGGCACGTGACGAATTTGTCGCGAGAGTCGAACTAAACCGGGCCACGTTCACGTTTGAGTGAAAGCTCCGGCCTCGTGCCGGGCCAGCCGCATCATGTGGCCTCTCTTTCGCAGTTGGATGTCGTTCATAAGGAGTATGAGTGCCATCGGTCATCCTGGGGCAAACGGGCCCCTTCACTGGTCAAAGCGTGGTCCTGAGCGCCGCTCCACTGACGTTCGGTCGCAAGAGTGACAACGACGTCGTGATCGTCAGCGCCAACGCCTCCCGTCTGCACGCCGAAATCCTCGAGGAGGATGCCGGCTTCGTGCTCTACGACCGCAACAGCCGTAACGGCACCTTCGTCAACGACCAGCGCATCACACGGCATGCACTGCGCTCCGGCGACCGCATCCGCATCGGTGAGGAGACCTTCCTCTTCGAGTCGGAGGACGCCATCGAGACGATGATGGATCTCTCCCACCTCGACACGCCCCGGGTGAGCGCCTCCGCGGACCCCGGCATGCTCAGGGTCACCGTCACCGGCGGAGGCCCGGTGGGCCTCGCCTTCGCGCTGACGCTGGAGACCATGCTGCGCGGACGGGTCTCGATCACGGTGTACGAAGGGCGGTGGACCAAGAACGGCTCCACCGTCGTCTGGAAGGACGAGACCCAGGGAAACGTCCGTCGCCAGCAGGTCGTGACCATCCAGAGCCGGCAGTACCTCGCTCTGCCCGAGGAGATACGGTCGGCGCTGTTCGAGGACGCGGGCGACTATTCGGAGATGTGGCCCGTCGGACCGGACTCCGTGGACGGCCTGCCTCCCCGCAACATCCGGATCGCCTACGTCGAGGACCGCCTGCTGGAACTGGCGAACAAGAACGCCGCGATCCGGCTGGTGGCGGAGCGGTTCGACCCGTCGGAGCATCAGGGTCGGCTCTCGCAGGAACACGTCCTGGCGATCTGCGAAGGCGGACGATCCCGCACGCGGGAGCACTACGCCGACCGCTTCGGCGCTGCCGACGCCTCGATCTACTCCCTTGACGGTGACCACCTGCAGGACGTGGTGCTGGGACTCCGGGTGAAGTCCCCGCTCTCGGACCAGATGAGTGTCCTGCTGACCGTGTCGCAGAACAGGTTTCTTCTCAACTCGCTGCGCGGCGAGGGCTTCTTGAACATGCGGCTCACCCGCGAGGAAGCCCGAAACGTGATCGGCATCGACCCGGTCCGTCAGGTCTTCGAGGAGTGCATCGCCGCTCGCCCCTGCGTCATGAGCCGCGAGGAGGACCACGAGTTCCGCTGTCCCACGCACGGAACCCTCTTCCTGCCCGCCCTGCTGCGCAGTTCGCCCTTGTGGAAGCGGATCCGGGAGGGGCTGAAACTGTTTGGCGTCCCGGAGAACGACCTCACCGCGATCACGTCGTTCCGGCTGGACATGGTGCAGCGCCCGCGGTTCACGGCGCAGCTGAGCCGCCCGACCTCGACGAGCCCCGGCATGTACGGCCTCCTGCTGGGCGACGCGGCCAACGCCATCCACTTCTGGCCGGGTCGCGGCCTCAACAGCGGTCTCGCCTCGGCCACTTCGCTCGCCCGCTCCCTCAGCCGCACCTGGCAGGGCAAGCCGCTGCGCGACGCCGACTTCATCCGGCACGAGGCGGCCATGTCCATGCTTCAGTACCGGCACAAGAGCCGGGCCTGGAACGCCATGGTCACCACCGACGAACAGGGCGTCACCCGCGCCATCAAGGACATCATCGCCCGCAGCATGGAACCGGAACCCGGCGACGGATCCGAACCCGAGCACGCGTCCCTCGACGCCCTGCTGGAGCGCATGAGCGCGATACGCGAGCGCCTCGCATCCCGTCTCCCCGGTATGCCAACGGACGAGGAACTGCGCGACCACCTCTCGACGCTGGACCCGGCCACGCTCCGCACGCTCCAGGAAAGCGGTGCGTGGGACACCCTGATCGTCGGCGGCGAGGAAGCCGACATCGACCTCTTCTACCAGTCGGACTCCCCCGTCTACGTCCCTCGCCCCGCCGACCCGCGCATCGGGCCGCCGGCCCTCATGCCGCAGGATTCCGTGCCCTCCAACCCGGTCTGAAGCGGGAACACCGTTCAGGACATTGCGCGGCGAACCTATGTGGTCAGAGCACTAGTTACTCAGGACCGGCGGTTGGGGCGACGACGGCGGGGGCGACGGTTGGAGTGGGGGCGGCTACTAAAAACAGGTCAGGCGTTCCCCGCCGGGGCTTCCCGGTCGGGAACGCCTGCTGTGTTGCGAGCCGTTGAGGGCCAGGACGGCGACGTAGAGGCTGATTGGCCCGTTGGTACCAATTTCAAGTGAGAGGTGGTGTCCTGCGCCCAGTGGCCGTTACCCCGCACCTCCCGGAGCCCGATCGCCCAGCACGCTGTCGACGTGGCAGCCCGATACCGGCCTGCGCGATCGGAGACATCGGGCGACTGGATCGAGCTCGTTGCGCTGCCCGAGAATCGCGTGGCCATGGCCGTGGGGAGCGTGGTGGTTGCGGCCCGCGTGCCCGCGCCTGGATCGGCCGCCCGCCGGGCCGCCCCTCGGCCTGGGCGGCGGCGCCTTCACCACTGTGAAGTGGGAGGTACCCGAGGGCAGCCAACTGGTGCTCTACGGCCACGGCCTGATCCAGCGTCGAGGAAGGGGCGCCGATGCCGGTTTCGCACTGCTGAGGAGGTTCTGAGCCGAGCTGTCGCCCGGAAAGGCGTTGTGGGCCCGGAGGAGAGCTGCGCGGCCGTGTTCGAGGCAGTGCTCCCGGTCCGTCCCGGCGGTGCCGTCGCGCCGATGGTCGCCCGCACTCGCGGCATGCGACCTGATCAGGTCGCCGACTGGGATGTTCCCTCAGAGCCGGCGGCGGTGGCGGACCTACGCGCTGCTCTCACGCGCCAGCTTGCGCACTGGGGCCTGGATGACCCATGGACGAGGGCGGACGTGGTCGGTTTCTTGTCGCCCGGCTCGCGGAGCGTTGGGGGACCAGGTCCACGCAGGCCGGCAAGGCGATCTGGACCGAGCAGCCCCTGCCGCGGAGCTGCCGGCCGGGATGGACGCGCGGCCGGTCGCCACGACGGGCCACCCCACACAAGGCAGTCGGGCAGGTCATTACGACCCCTGCCCGGTAGGAGGAGGGGCGAAGAGGGGGCGTACTGGGCGCGCGGCGGCCTGATGGACGTCGATTTCATGCGGGGCTGGTGCGAAGGAGCGTCGAGCCGAGGTACTGAACGGCGCGCAGCGCAATTTCCAGATCAGTGTGCCCTTTCTGGACAGGGTGCCCCATGATTTCCTCGGCTTTCCGGATGCGGTACTGCACGGTGTTTTTATGGAGAATCTGAGCGCTGGCGGTGGCGGTGTAACTGCAGCCGGTGTCCAGGAATATCTGTGCCGTCTCCCTGAGCCGTGCGCTGTTCTCGTCGTCGACGGCCAAAGGCCCCAGAATGCCCCACACCCATGCGCGCATGTCGTCTATGTTCGTGGCCATCAATGCGATGGGAGCGACAGTGGAGAAGTCGGTGAACTGGGGGGCGGGCTTGGCCGCTGCCGCGAGTTCCTGCGTGCGTACTGCCTGTCGGTGCGTGGAGCGGAATCCCTCGATGCCGTAGCCCACGCGTCCGGCGCACACGTGCACGGAAGGATCGCAGCGCTCGACGACATCCGACACCTGTCGCCAGGAGACGTCGCCGTGCGCGCCGAGCGGCAGCCAGGCCCAGGACACGACGGCATCTCGGGGGACGAACAGCGGCCTGGCGGGGGAGCCCAGCTTCTGGGCGATCTCGTTGGTGATCCGGTGGAGTCGAGCCAGTCCCTCGCCCCCACCCGTCAGTGTGGGAAGCCAGGCCACCAGTCCGAGGTGATGTTGTCGGAGCCGGTAACCAAGGGCTGGTTCAGCCCAGTTGAGGTCGACGTCCTTCTCGGTGAGGATGTCCCGCACGCGTGCGGCACGCGCGGCGGTCTGGCTGAGCAGCCAGTGATCGCGCTCCTGTTGGTAGACCGTGATGACATGCTCGGTCACGCGGTCGATGTAACCGAAGCTCACCCGCAGCATGCGCCGGTTGGTCGCGGTGGCGAGATCCTCGTCGGCGTCCTGCCGGTTGAGTTCGTCCAGACACCATTGCAGAAAACGCCAGTGGCCGATTCTGTAGGCCCGTACCATCGCGCTGAGGGGGATACCTCTCTGGGCCAGCCTCCTGGCGTACTCAAGAGCAGCCGCGGGCCCTTCGATCTTGTCCAGAGGTATGTCGTTCTCGAAAATGTGCAGCAATGTGGCGACGTTTTCCGCGACGCTCGCCTGCAGGATTTTAATGACGGTTTCGTCGCCTCTGAGCTCCGGGATCTCGGCAATGACATAGTCCCCTATGTCGCGGCTGACCTCCGGGAGGTGTGACCCTACGTTCGCCGCGACCACGGACAGTTGTTTTGCGGCCTCTGGATGCTCCGCAGCCATACCGCAATGCTACAGGTCCGTCCGTGATCCGCTTCTTCGGGACGCGACAGGCCGCACTCCGGAATCCTGCGCGAATACCGCCGGCGGATTAGTTCATTGGCAGCAACTCTCACCCGAAGGTCGTACTAAGCGCCCAGTGGTTGCCGTGCGGTCCAAATGAGCGTGGATGTCACCGGCGACCAGCGGGCCCGCGAGCGCCTCGCCATCCTCAGCGAGGCCGGCACCCTGATCGGCAGCACCCTGGACGTGACGCAGACCAGCCGGGAACTGGCCGACCTCGCCGTGCTCCTGCTGGCTGACTACGCCGCCGTCGACCTGGCCGAGTCCGTCCCGCTCGGTGAGGAACCCGCCGCCCGCACCAGCCCGACGGGGCAGCCCGTTCCGGCCTTTCGCCGCGCCGGCCTGGCCTCGCTCCACCCGGGGACTCTCTCAACAGCCAGTCCACCCGGTGTCCTTGATGCATTGCCCCGAACCCCGGGGTGCGACCCGTCGCAGGGCCCTGCGCCCCACGGGGCGACGCACGCGCGCCCCGCAGACGCGACGCCGACGGACCGGCTCCAGAGGAGGCCCAGGCCCACACAGCTCGTCCGCGCGCTGGTTCTCTCCACGCGGACCGTGCCCAACTGCTCTGCGCCATCAGGTAATTGACGTGGCGGTCGGGGGGCTGCTTCACTGGGGCAGTGGCTGAGCCACTAGACCAAGAAGTCGCTGAACCAGTGGGCCACTAGACCAGTGAGCCGCTGAACCATTGACCGAAGCCTGGGAGATCCTCCGTGGCCGTCGAAAGCATTCTGCGCCGAACCGTGGTCGACCTGCTTGAAGCGCGGCTGCGTGACGACATTCTGAGCGGCACGCACGAACCCGGATCCCTGCTGCCCCCCGAGAGGGAGCTGGCCGCCGGGTACGGGGTCACCCGTACGACCTTGAAGCACGCGCTGACCCGGTTGGAGCAGGCGGGACTGCTGAGCACTCGGCACGGCATCGGCACGCGCATCCTGGATTACCTGCGGGTCGGCGGCGCCGACCTGCTTCCGATGCTGGCCGCACAGGACCCCACGTGGCTGCGGGAGGTCTTCGAGGTGCGACGGCAGATCGGCACCCTGATCGCCGGCCGCGCGGCCGACCGGCGCACGGAACGACAGGCCCGGCGGCTGGAACACCTGCTGCGTCAGGTCGCGGAAGGCCCGGACGCCGACGCCGTCCAGCTCGCCGACGTGGAAGTGCACCGCGAACTGGCGCGGGCCACGGGGAACCGGGTCTACCTGCTCCTCACGAACACGCTGTTCAACGCCTATCTTCCGGTACGGGCCTCGCTGCGGGCGCCGTTCGAGGACGCGGCGCGGGCGACGGACCGGCTCGCGCCGGTGGTACGGGCCGTGGTCGACCGGGACGGCGAGGAGGCGCGGCGCGCGGCGGAGACGTATCTGGCCGGCACCGAGAAGATCATGCTCGGTTCGCTGAGCAGTTCTCGCGGACGGTCGACCGCCGACGGTCCCCGGTAGCCGCGCTTCCCGGCGGCGACTCCGGGCCCGCCGGCTCCCGTCGAGGCGAGGTGTGTGCGGCGAAGCGGCCGGGCCCCGGAGTGGCCCCGATCATGCACGGATGCCCGGTCGTCCCACGCTTCCTCCATTGTCATGCATAGGTCAACGCTGGCGCCCTGGTGAACGCCCGACGGGGTGGGACCAGGTGTGCGGCTGCGACCCCTCAGGTGCCCGAGGCAATCCGGGCCCATCACCCCCAGGACGGCCGCCCGTTCACCGTGGGCGCGGCGGCGACCGACAACACAAGGAGCATGGTGAGCAGATCAAGCAAGAGACGCGGCGTCCTCATCGGCGTGCTGCTGTCCGCGGTCATCGGTGGCACCGTCCAGCCGGCGATCGCCGAGCCGGTGCGGGACGCGGGGGACCAGGCCACGCCGTTGCGGAAGTCTCCGATGCGGTCGACCGAGCAGGAGATCGCGCGGGCGCTGTCCGCCTCGCTGCGCGACCCGCAGTGGCGCGCGCAGGTCCGTGCGGCCGCGCTCGGCACCGAGGACGTGGACCTCCGGGCGCTGGCGGGCAGGACCGCCGCTCCGGAGGGCAAGAACCTGTTCGCCTCCGTCTCCGCCGCGGACCGTCGCATCGCGGGCCTGAAGGGCCTGCCCGCGTCGACCGGGTCGCTGCTGCGCGTTCGGCTGGGCTCGCCGTCCATGCGGTCGCGTCTGAACGCCGATGTCACCCCCTGGATCGCCGTTGCCGCGGCCGCCGACGACGCCAAGAGCATCACGGCCTACGACAGCCAGGGCCACGCCCACGCCGTCGACACCGCGCGCGTCCCGGACCGCCCGCTGTACATCCTGGATATCGACGTCACCAAGGCTCACCGGGCCGGCCTGAAGGTGCTGCAGAAAGCCTTCGCCGACAAGGGGCTGACCTCCCTCCCGTCCAAGGCCGCGAACAGCGCCCACGCCGCCGCGGCGGGCGGGTGGGCGACCAAGGTCACGGCCGTCGAGGTGAACGACGACCAGGAGCCCTGGTTCAAGGGCTCCGCCGAGATGTTCTCGCTGGTGACCGGCTTCGGTCAGGACGGCACGGCGCGCGTCGACTCGGTGGACATGCCCTACCTGGACTACGACGGCACCGTCTACTACCCGAACCAGATCCTGGTCAACTGGTCGAACTACAAGTACAACCTGGCCGACGTCGTCATGATGGAGGACGACGACGGCACCAACTACCGTGCGCTGGCACAGGCGATCACCACGGCGCTGCTCACCGTGACCGACCAGGGCACCTACATCCCGTTGGTGAACGCGCTCCTGAGCGCGATCCCGGACAGCTGGTTCACCGACGACCCCGACTACGTGGAGTCCTGGTACACCCTCGCCCAGAATTCCTCGGGCCGGCTGAACGGCGCCTCGGGCAACGGCTGGATGACCGTCGAGCCCTACTTCGTCGAGGAGTTCTAGACCTCGCGCGCAAGCGCGGACCGGCCGCCGCACCTCGGTGAACGCGCCGGTCCGCGCCGAGGACACGGCCGTCGTGCCGGAGGCCGCATGCCCCCGACACCACGGCGCAGCCGTGCCCGGCACTGACCAAGAGGGGCGCTAGCCGGTTCCCCCGCGCCGGCGGGAAAACCGTGGACGGCAGTCGTGGGGAGAGGTTCCGGGAGCCGGGAGGCCGAGGCGCGCACAGCCGCACTGGACTGGTTCGCCGCGCCTCCCGACGAGCCGGTGGTGCTGTGCACCTTCGAGACCGGACACGGAACGGGGCGGGCAGGGCGTAGGGCGACGTCACGGGGTATCTACTTCACGGCCGGTGTTCTGGTCGTATGCCAGGGCGTGGGTCACCGCGGTGGTGCACTCGTACAGGGCCCGGTACTGGGTGAACCGGCGGTCGTAGACACCCGCGGTGGCGGGATCGGGCCGGACCACCGATTCCGCCGGATTCCAGGCCGCGATGTCCGGTCGGCCGATCAGCCCGGCGGCGAGGAAGGCGGCACCGTAGCTGGCACCGATGGTCGTGCGGGCGACGACCTGTTCGAGACCGGTGACATCGCTGACGATCTGAGGCCACAGTCCGCCCCGGGTGCCGCCGCCGACCGCCACGATCCGCCGGATGTCGGCGCCGGCCGCGAACATCGTCTCGACGTTGTGACGGACACCGTAGGCGGTGGCCTCCAGCGCCGCCCGCATCAGGTCGGCCCGGGTGTGACCCAGCGTCAGGCCCGCGATCACGCCCCGGGCGTCGGGGTCCATGACGGGTGTCCGTTCCCCGGCGAAGTACGGCAGCATCACCAGGCCGTTCGCACCCGGGGACGAGGCGGCCGCCTCGTCGAACAGCACGCCGAGGTCGACGTCGCCGAAGAGGTGCCCGAGCCAGTCGGTGACGGCTCCGGAGGTGGCCATACCGCCGGCCAGGCAACGGGTGCCGGGCAGAGCGCCGACCGTGGACCACATCGACGGGCTGGTCACGAGCCGGTCGACGGTGTTCACCAGGAACATCGTGGTGCCGTACATCAGCATCAGGTCGCCTACGCCGTGGCCGCCGACGCTGATGGCCTCGCTCCAGGCGTCGATCGTCCCCACGATGACCGGCGTCCCGGCCGGGACGCCCGCGACGGGCGTGCGCACCCGGCCGGCCTCCTCGCCCGGCCAGCGCAGCGGGGGGAGTTCGATGCCGGGTGCGATGTGCTCGGCCCACTCGGGGATCCAGCGCTGCTCGTGGATGTCGAACAGCGGGGTGCACTGGCTGGCGGAATGCAGGTCCAGCACGTAGGCGCCGGTCAGCCGGTGGACGAGCCACGAGGCGGGCATGAGGAGGCGGCGGGCGCGTGCCCACAACCCGGGCTCCCGCTCGCGGATCCAGGCGAGTTTCGGCCCGACGGCCTGGGACGACAGCGCAGAACCGCACCTGCCAAAGACGGTGTCTGACCCCAACTCCCGGTTCAGCCGGGCGATCTGTTCCTCGGCGCGGGTGTCCACCCCGTACAGCACCGCTGGACGCACCGGCTCTCCCGCGTCATCGACCAGAAGGGTGCACGGGCCCATGCCGCTGACTCCGACGGCGCGGACGGTGACGTCGTCGCGATCGAGCAACTCGGTCGCGAGCGAGACGAACTCGTCCCACCACACATGTGCGTCCATCTCGACGTGCCCCGGCCGGGGACGGCCGACCACGTGACCGCGTACGGCCTCACCCAGGATGCGGCCGGCAGTGTCGACCACCACGCCCTTGGTGCTGGAGGTGCCAACGTCAACTCCGAAGACGACGTCGATCATGTACTGCCTCCCTTGGCGCCGGGTGCGCCACCGTAGGTTGTCGCTCGGTCCGGCGGCCGGCCGCGGTTCAGCCGGACGGCTGCCGGAGATGTCGTCACATCTGTACCTCGGACGAGCGCTTGGCGGCGTCCCCCCGGGGCTCCATGGCAGAACCCGAATACCGGATCAGCGCCCAGTACACGGACTTCAGACGTTCTACGTCTCCTGCTCCGCGTGCGGCGACAACGCCGTGGTCCCGGACGTTGCCACCACAGGACGGTCGGGCAGGCGGCGGGCCCGGATGAGCTGCTGGATGACCGGGGCACTCTCCTCGGGGTGGTGCAGCAGATCGATGGCCTCGACGCGAAAGCCGTACTCGGTGAGCAGGTCCTCCCACAGCTGCGGTGCAAGGACCCACATCTGGGACGGCAGGGGCGGGTCGTCACGCAGCAAGATCATCTGTTCGCGCGGTGCCACTTCCGTGGACGGGCCGCGCCCGTGGAGGTCGGTGTGCAGGAGTGAGAGGATCAGCGGCGCGCCAGGGCGTAGGCCGTCACGCAGTGCGGGCAGCACGCGGTGCGGATCGATGAATGCCAGGGTGCCGATGGCGTACGCGGCATCGAACGGCTCAGCCTCGGCGAGGTACTCGGCCACATCCCCCTGCGCGAGTTCCACATCCGGAACATCCGCGTGCGTGGAGGCGGCGCGTTCGTGCTGGGTCGGCGACAGCTCGATCCCGGTGACGCGAGCGCCGTGGGCCCTGGCGAGATGCACGGCGTGGTGGCCGGCCCCGGAGCCGATGTCCAGGACACGTCGGCCGGTGATGTCGCCGAGGACTTCCGCACCCGGTCCGACCCCCTCCCAGGGCGTCCAGGCCAGGCGGTCGGGGATGGGCGGCATGTAGGCGCGGGCCAGCTGGCGCTTGCCGTAGACGGTCCAGGCTTGGGTGTTGATGTCCTCGACGGGCACGGTGTCTCCTCGGTGGGCTGCGCGACGCGGTCAGGTGTGGGTGATGAGGCAGGCCGGGCCTTCGCCGCGCCGGGCCCGCTCGATGGCGTCGAGACGGGCGAAGGCCCGAGGCGCCAGGTCCCAGGTGTCGACGGTGACCAGGATGGCGTCGAAGCCGCCGTCCGGCACGATGCCGACGGGCAGGTGCTCGGCGTCGGCGCTGACCACGCGGACGCGGTCGTATCCGGTCTGGGCCAGGTAGCGGGTGGCGCGGTCGGTGACGGCCTGGGCGATGTCGAGGGTGGTGACGCCGCCGGTGGGGCCGACGAGTTCGGCGATCAGGGCCGCGTTGTAGCCGCCGGAGCCGATCTCCAGGACGCGGTGGCCGGGCTGGAGGCGGGCGGCTTCCGGCATGTCGGCCTGCGGCCAGGGTGCCGAGATGGAGCTGGTGATGCGGCCGTCGTCACCGGGGCAGGTGGCGACGGTGTCGTTCGCGTACGCCTTCTGGGGAGGAACTTCGGGGGCGAAGGCGTGCCGGGGCACGGTGCGTAGGGCCTTGTCGACCGCGCGGGTGCGGATGTGGCCGGCGCCGGCGAGCTGGTCGGCCAGCTGGTGGCGCAGTGCGCCCGCCTCGTCGAGGCCGGTGGTGGGAGATGTCGTCACGGCGGGCCTTTCGGTCGAGCGGGTCATGCGGGATCCGCGACGGTGGGTGCGGCGGGCTTCGGAATGCTGGCGTTGGGGGCGTACTGGGCGGCCTGCGCGTCGAACATGGCGGCGTACCGCCCCTGTGCGGCGATGAGTTCTTCGTGGGTGCCGTGTTCGGCGAGGCGCCCGTGAGTGAGGACGTAGATGCGGTCGGCGTGGCGGACGCCGGACATGCGGTGAGTGACCAGGACGACGGCCCTGTTCGGAGCGGCGAGACGGCGGATACGGTCGAAGGCTTCGATCTCGGCTTCGGGGTCCAGGGCAGAGGTGGGCTCGTCGACGATGAGGACGCTGTCCGCCTGCGATGTCGAGCTACGCCAGTGCGTGCGGGCCAGACCCACTTTCTGCCATTCCCCGCCGGACAGTTCGATGGCGCCGCGGAACATGCGCGCCAGCAGACTACGCAGGCCGTCGGGGAGTTTGGCGATGACCGGGCCTGCTCCGGCATAGTCGACGGAGGGCTGCAGATCCTGCGGTGTGGCGGCGTGGGCGGGGCGGCCGAGGCGGATGTTCAGCGCGGCGGTCACGGGCCAGCGCTGGAAATCCTGGGTGAGCAGGGATACGCGCTCGAAGACCTGGGAGCGGTCGAGGTCGCTGATGTCCGCCTCTCCCCAGCGCAGGGTGCCGGCCTGGGGCAGCAGCATGCCCGACAGGATCTTCATCAGTGTGCTTTTGCCGGAGCCGTTCTCGCCCACCACGGCGGTGACCGAGCCCATCGGCAGGGTGAGCGACACCTGGTCCAGGGCAGCTGTGTCACGGTCTGGGTAGCGGTAGGTGACGCGGTCGAGGACGATCTCCCTGATCTCTTCGGGTACCGGATTGCCGCCCTCGGGGATGGTGCGCTGTGCTGCCTGGGCCAGGAACCGGCCGTGGTCGCGGACGTACAGGGACTCCTCGTGCAACTGATTGATGTTCATCACCAGCGCGCCCAGGCTCGCCGACCCCGTCCGCACCGCGATCACGGCGGTGCCGGCGATGGCGAGGCTCATGTGACCGGCCAGGATCAGCCAGAACATGGCCCCGTATGTCGCGGCCATGGCCAGGCCGGACAGCGCGGAGGCGATCCACTCCGTCAGGGCCTTGTTGGAGGCGAGGCGTTCCTGTTCGGCCTCGGCGCTCTCGGCCATGCGCTGGTAGCGGCTGAGGAGGAAGGCGCCGACAGCGTGAAGGCGGACCTCCTGGGCGGCGCTGCGCTCGGTGAGCAGGTTGCCGATGAGTCGGCTGGCCCGCACATGCTCGATCCAGCTCATCACCGACACGTACCGTTCCTGGGCCACGCGCATGGCGCCCCAGCCGCGCGGGGCGGCGATGAGGATCAGCATGGGCAGCAGGACGGGGTGGAGGACGGCGAGGACGCCGGCGGTGGTGATCAGGGAGATGAGGCCGTTCAGCGCGGCGACGCAGGCCCCGATCATGCGGCGGGCGGAGCCCGGACCGTACTGGGCGACGTCGAGGAGCCGCCGGAAGTCGGGGTCGTCGATGGCTTCCAACTCGACACTCGCGGCGGCGGCCAGGTACTGGGTGGTGGCGAT
Organism: Streptomyces sp. NPDC090798; assembly: GCF_044768965.1. Classification (NCBI taxonomy): domain Bacteria; kingdom Bacillati; phylum Actinomycetota; class Actinomycetes; order Kitasatosporales; family Streptomycetaceae; genus Streptomyces; species Streptomyces sp. NPDC090798. The sequence goes on along the minus strand of NZ_JBIVXA010000033.1, from coordinate 43,166 downwards.
CCGCTCGACCATCGGCTCCAGGCGCCCGGCGCGAGAGGTCGACCACGCGGAGAGGGCGGAGTTGACCACACCGATGGCGGCGGCGGCCAGCAGCCCGGGCAGCAGCGCGTGCAGCCGCTGGGCGGCGTCGCCGCTCCCGGCGAGCAGGGCATGCATGACGGCGTTGATGGCGAGCAGGCCGACGGCCGCGGCGATGCCCTGGCCGATCTCGCTGACCGCCACGGCGAGCAGCGCCCGCCGGTCGGCGCTCCACGCCATGCGCAGGGTGGTGCCGACGAGGGCCGGCATGGAGCGCAGCGCTGACATCATGGTCAGGTCCAGGCCCGCGTGCTCATGGTGGGACCAGCCCATGTCGTAGCGCAGCGGTCCGCCGAAGAGCTCCTGTTCGGCGTCGGAGACCTGGGGTTCGGCCATCTTCACCGGTCCGAAGAACCTCTTCACCGGGCGCCTCCCGAGGTGGGCCAGTTCAGGGCCCGGTACGACGGGCCGTGGGTGAGCATGTGGAAGATGGCGACGGTGTAGGGGTGGCAGTCCGGCGGGGGTTTCTCCATCGGCACCCAGAACAGCCCTTCGTGCTTGTCCGGCTCGGCGTTGTGCGGTGCGCCGGTCCAGGACTGGGTGACGAACACGGCGGTGATCCGATCCGTGCCCCCGGGCTCGTGGTGGTGGACGAGCCCGCCGAACTCTTGCTGGTCGGCGCTGATGCGGACGCCGGTCTCTTCCTTCGCTTCGCGCCGTGCCGCGCGGTCCAGCGGTTCGCCTGCCTCCAAATGGCCTCCGACAACGGTGAGTTGTCCCGGTGCCAGGTCCGTGTTGGGTTTGCGGCGCACGCACAGGACGGCGCCGTTCGCCCGGAGCAGGATCTGGGCCACGTCCGCGATCAGCGGGTGAGGAGTTCTGCTCAACGCCGTCCCTCCTGCATCAGTCGCTTGCGGGGGCCCAGGACCGGTTCCCCCCAGGAGGCGAGAGGTTCCGGGAGGCGTGGGGAGTCCGTCATGCCAGGTACCTCGTATCCGGTCGTGCCCCGGCGTCGAGGAAGACGGCGCAGCCAGCGGCAGGGCGGCCGGTGGTGTCCGAGGAGGCAGCGGTGCTTTCGAACGCAGGATGAACGAGCGCAGGGCGGCGTACGGGATGCATGGGTGCTCCTCGGGGTCAGATGCGGACAGGTGATCGGGTAACGGGGGGTTTCCTGTCGCCGTCACGGGTGTGGGAGGGCGAAATCTAGAACCCGATTTCGAATATTCGGGCTTCTCCGTGCGCGGCCGGGGGTGGCCTGCTGTGACGCTGTGTTCGATCACTCATGTGGGTTCCGGTACCTCCTGTGGGGGATTGCCAGGCGTGGGCGTGGCCATCGCAGGGGCCGGCTCCGGGCGCAGATCGACGGCGTGGCGCAGGAAGCTGCCGTAGACGTGGCCGGTGCGCATCGACTCACACTGGATGTCGTATCGGACGCGTTGGAAGGGCGGCATGGCCCGGACCTGGAGGCCCAGTGACGGTGGCACGGTGGCTCGGGCACTCCTCGCCGGCGATCACCCTCGGTTACTATGCTCACTTCATGCCGGAGGCCGGAAGCAGGGGCCGGACGGCCATTGACGGACTGCTGGGGAGGCAGGGGGATCTGCATGCCGGTGGAAACTCCCCAGATTCTCCCCAGGGCTGATGATGGATACTTCTCGCTGTTGCGCACGCCGGAGGTTGGGCGTGGACTGTAAGGCTAAAGACACGAACGGCCTGAGAAAATGCTGAGAGAGGTCACTGCAACCCGCTACATCGCACCCTTGCGGGCCGGTGGTTCGGTCCCCGGGGTCGTCGAGGCCGATGACCTGGGGACGTACGTCGTGAAGTTCACGGCCTCCGCGCAGGGTCGCAAGGCGCTGGTCGCCGAGGTGATCGTCGGTGAGCTCGCGCGCGCCCTCGGGCTGCGCTTCCCCGAGCTGGTCCTCGTCCACTTCGACCCGGCCGTCGCCGAGCACGAGCCGCACCAGGAGGTCCAGGACCTGCTGCGCGCCAGCGCCGGCCTCAACCTCGGCATGGACTATCTGCCGGGCGCGAAGGACTTCACCCCGGAGATCGCCAGGACGTTCCCCGTCGACCCGCTGGAGGCGGGCAAGGTCATCTGGCTCGACGCCCTCACGGTCAACGTGGACCGTACGATGCACAGCTCGAACCTGATGGTCTGGCCGACGTTCGGCATCGCGCCCCCGCGGCTGTGGCTGATCGACCACGGCGCCGCCCTCGTCTTCCACCACCGCTGGGACGCCTCGGCACCGGAGAAGGCGTACGACTTCCGCAGCCACGCCCTCGGCGGCCATGCCCCGGACACCCGCGCCGCCGACGCGGAACTGGCGCCCAAGGTGACGGAGGAGCTGCTGCGCGAGGTCACCGCGGAGGTGCCGGACGCCTGGCTCGCCGAAGAACCCGGTTTCGCGACCCCGGACGAGGCGCGGGAGGCGTACGTCCGCTATCTCCTCGCCCGCGTGAAGGCCTCCGCGGCCTGGCTCCCCACGGACTTCCCGAGCCGTGAACAGCTCGCCGCCGAGGACGCGGACCGCGCGGCGAAAACCCAGCAGGGCCGCCCGAACTGGCTCAAGCGGGTCCCCGACCTGCACGGCAAACCGGCGGCGGAACAGGATTGGTCGGTGCACCTCGGATGACAGACGTCCAGCGCGTCCAGATCGAATACTGCACCCAGTGCCGCTGGCTGCCCCGCGCGGCCTGGCTGGCCCAGGAGCTGCTCACCACCTTCGAGACGGAACTCACCGAGCTGTCCCTGAAGCCCGGCACCGGCGGTGTGTTCGTCGTCCGCGTGAACGACGAGGTGGTCTGGGACCGGCGCGAGCAGGGCTTCCCGGAACCGACGGCCGTGAAGAAGCTCGTACGCGACCGAGTGGCCCCGGGAAGGTCCCTGGGCCACTCGGACAAGTGAGCCGCCGCGGAGGTCAGCCCTTGAGCTGCTCGTACGCCGGCAGCGTCAGGAAGTCGGCGTAGTTCTCGTCGAGTGCGACCTCCAGGAGCAGGTCGTGGGCCTGCTGCCAGTGACCGGCGGCGAAGGCCTCCTCACCGATCTCGGCGCGAATGTTCGCCAGCTCCTGGGCGGCGACCTCGCGGGCCAGCTCCGGAGTCGCCTTCACGGTGTTGCCCGCGTGCTCGAACTCGACGCCCGCGTTGATCCACTGCCAGATCTGTGAGCGGGAGATCTCGGCGGTGGCCGCGTCCTCCATGAGGTTGAAGATGGCGACCGCGCCGAGCCCGCGCAGCCAGGCCTCGATATAACGGATGCCGACCTGGACGGCGTTGACCAGACCGTCGTACGTCGGCCTGGCGTCGAGGGAGTCGACGGCGATCAGGTCTCCGGCGGCGACGGACACGTCCTCGCGCAGCCGGTCCTTCTGGTTCGGCCTGTCGCCGAGGACGGCGTCGAAGGAGGCCATCGCGATCGGGACCAGGTCCGGGTGGGCCACCCACGAGCCGTCGAAACCGTCGGCCGCCTCGCGGTCCTTGTCGGCCTTGACCTTCTCGAAGGCGACCTTGTTGACCTCTTCGTCGCGCCGGGAGGGGATGAACGCCGCCATGCCGCCGATCGCGTGCGCGCCGCGCTTGTGGCAGGTGCGGACGAGGAGTTCGGTGTAGGCGCGCATGAACGGGGCCGTCATCGTCACCGCGTTGCGGTCCGGCAGCACGAACTTCTGGCCGCCGTCACGGAAGTTCTTGACGATGGAGAAGAGGTAGTCCCAGCGACCCGCGTTCAACCCGGAGGCGTGGTCGCGGAGTTCGTAGAGGATCTCCTCCATCTCGTACGCCGCCGTGATCGTCTCGATCAGGACGGTCGCGCGGACGGTGCCCTGCGGGATGCCGACGTAGTCCTGCGCGAAGACGAAGACGTCGTTCCAGAGGCGGGCCTCCAGGTGCGACTCCGTCTTCGGGAGGTAGAAGTAGGGGCCCTTGCCGAGGTCGAGCAGGCGCTGCGCGTTGTGGAAGAAGTAGAGGCCGAAGTCGACGAGCGCGCCGGGGACGGGCGTGCCGTCCGCGTCGACGAGGTGACGCTCGTTCAGGTGCCAGCCGCGTGGCCGCATGACGACCGTCGCGAGCTCGTCGTCCGCCTTCAGGGCGTACGACTTGCCGGACCTCGGGTCGGTGAAGTCGATGCCGCGGGTGTACGCGTCGATCAGGTTGAGCTGACCGGTGACCACGTTCTCCCAGGTGGGGGCCGAGGCGTCCTCGAAGTCCGCGAGCCACACCTTCGCGCCGGAGTTGAGGGCGTTGATGGTCATCTTGCGGTCGGTGGGGCCGGTGATCTCGACACGGCGGTCGTTCAGGGCGGCCGGGGCGGGGGCCACCTTCCAGGAGTCGTCCGCGCGGATGCCGGCGGTCTGGGGGAGGAAGTCGAGCGTGGAGGTGCGGGCGATCTCGGCGCGGCGCTCCGCGCGGCGGGCGAGGAGCTCGTCACGCCGGGGCGTGAACAGCCGGTGCAGCTCGGCCACGAAGGCGAGGGCCGCGTCGGTGAGGACCTCTTCCTGCCGGGGCAGGGGCTCGGCGTCGACGATGGCCAGCGGGGACGGCGCTGGTGCGGACATGAGCTGTCACTTCCTTCAGCGAGCGTGGCACCGGGTGCCAGGCGACCCGGGTAGGACGAGCAGCGCCTGGAGAGCAGCCCGGCGCTTCTGAACAGTGGATAGTAGTTTCCTCATGGTGGAAGTTCAATGGTTTGTTGATGTCGAGATTCTCCAGGTCGAGGCAACGTGGCGCTCAGTGCCACGCCGTTCACTCAAGGTGTCCCAGATCGTCCTCCGTGTCGATGTCGTACGGCTTCGCCACATCGCCGCACTCGACGAGCGTGATCGACGCCGCGTGCTCCTTCAGATAGGCGCGCGCCCCCCGGTCACCGGTGGCACTCGCCGCGACGCCGGCCCAGTGGGCGGCGCCGAAGAGGACGGGATGGCCGCGCGCGCCGTCGTACGCCGCGGAAGCCAGCGAGGTGTCGTCCTGGTAGGCGGCGAGCACCCGGGCGACCGCCCGCGGCCCGATGCCGGGCTGGTCGACCAGCGAGACCAGTGCCGCACGCGCGCCCGTGCCGGCCAGTGAGCCGAGCCCGGCCCGGAGTGACGAACCCATGCCGTGCTCCCACTCCGGGTTGTCCACGAGCACACACCCGTCGAGCCGCGCCCGCTCTCGTACGGCGTCGGCCCGCGCCCCCAGCACCACGTGGACGCGCGTGCACCCGGCCTCGCGCAGCACCCCCACCGCGTACTCCACGAGGGGTCGCCCCCGGTGTTCGAGCAACGCCTTGGGCCGTCCGCCGAGCCGTCGCCCCCCACCCGCCGCGAGGAGCAGCCCGGCCACCTGGTCTTCTTCGTGCGTCATACGCCGTCTTCCCTGTGCGTCATACCTCCTGCATACCTGACCCGGCGCCGAGGGCACGGTTTCACGGGGCTGAATTTCGGTCCGCGCGGTGGCGCCACCGCATCGGGTGGCGTTTACTGGCCCGCGTCCCCCGGCCATCGCCATGGGGCGCGGGACGGACAGGCGAGGGGCGTGCGCACAACGACGTGCGAGGGGGCGAGCTGTTGTTGCGGAGCTTGGGACAGAGGCCAGTGACCGGCAGCGACGAGGATCCGAGAGTGGCGGAACTGCGGACCGCCGTCTCCCGGCTGCGCCGTGAACTCGCCACGCACCCGGCCGAGTTCCCCGACCGGGGCATCGCCGAGGACGAGCTCGCGGCGCTCGCCGCGATGGCCCTCAGCGGTATGCCCGAGATACCCCGGCTGCGCCGCTCCTTACTGCTGATCGCGGGCGCGATCGGCTCGGTCAGCGCGCTGTCGACCGGCCTCGCGGGCGTACGCAGCGCCGTGGAGCTGTTCGGGGAACCGCCCCGGCGCCTTTGAGGGGCCGGAGCGTTCTCCGGGAGGGGCCGGAGCTTTCTCCGTGGTGTGTTTCCGGAGTACCGCTCACGCCACCCAGTGCGGGCGGCCCGCCTCCGCTCCGGCCGCGGTGAGCCCGCTGTCCAGGGCGGTCGCGAGCCGGCGTACGGCCTCGTCGAGAACGTCGGACGGCAGGGTGTAGGGGAAGCGCAACCGGTGTTCATGGGTGCCCGGGTCGGCGCCGAAGCGGGAACCGCCCTCGATGCGCAGGCCCTGGGCCAGGGCCGCGCGGGCCAGCGACGAGGCGATCGGGCGGCCCAGGTCGATCCACAGCGTCAATCCGCCGGGCGGCAACTGCCAGCGCCAGTCCGGGAGATGGCGGGCCAGTGAGTCGGTGAGCGCGTCCCGCTGGGCGCGCAGCCGAGGCAGCCGCTCGCGCAGCACCTCGTCCGTGCGCGCCAGCAGCCCGAGCGCGACCAACTGGTCCAGGACCGAACCGCCCATGTCCGTGGGCACCCGCGCGGTCGCCAGTTCCGTGATCAGCCGGGATCCCGCCCGCACCCAGCCGAGGCGCAGGCCGCCCCAGTGCGTCTTGCTCAACGACCCCACCGTCACGACCTGTTCGCCCGTCCCGCGCGGCGCGAGCGAGGCGAACGGCGCGGCTCCGGGCACATCCAGCGCGATGTCCGTCATCGTCTCGTCGATCACCAGCCAGGTGCCGGTCGCGCGCGCCGACTCCAGTACGGCCAGGCGCTGTTCGAGCGGCATCAGATGCCCCGTCGGATTGTGGAAGTCCGGGATCAGATACGCGAGCCGGGGCGCCGCCTGCCGCAGCGCGCAGTCGATCAGCCCCGGGTCCCAGCCCTCCGCCGTGACGGGCACGGGAGTGGTGCGCAGTCCGACGCGGCGCATCGCGTCGAGCGCGTTCGGATACGAGGGGTTCTCGACCAGGATCCGGTCACCGGGCCGCCCGAGCAGCCCGAGCGTCAGCGAGAGGGCCTGCTGCGCGCCGTTCGTGATGAGGATCTGGTCCGGCAGCGTCGGCAGCCCGCGCCGGGTGAACCGCTCGGCGACGGCGGCCCTCAACTCCGGGATCCCGTAGGGGTGATAGCCGGGTGTCGAGGCCCGACGGGCCAGCATGACGCCCGCCTCGGCGAAGGACGCGGCGAGCTCCGCCTCGGGCGCGCCGGGCGCCGCGATGGCCAGGTCGATCACCCCGTCGTCGGCCGGGAAGGAGGCCACATTGGCCGGACGGTGGCCGTCGGGCAGCTCCGTCCACGTCCCCGCGCCCCGCCGGCTCCGCGCGAACCCGTCCTCCCGCAGCAGGTCGTACGCCGCCGTCACCGTGGCCCGGCTGACCGTGAGCGCCGAGGCCAGCTCGCGCTCGGCGGGCAGCCGGACGTGCAGCGCGATCCGGCCGTCGAGGAGCAGCCTGCGTACACCGTCGGCCAGCGCGCGATACCCGAGGCGGCCGTCGGTGTGGGGCACGGCGGTCAGCAGCGCGGCGAGCTGCCGGCTTCCCAGCGTCCTGTCCATTCCGTGGACCACCGGTCCGTTCACCATGCCAACTCCCTTGCATTGGCCCTGTGGGGCAGGCCAATCAGCGTACAGACTTCGGGGACCAGGGGATATCGTCCCACCGCATTGGCCTGGGAAGGGGAGCGGAGTGATGTCGATCGACACCGGACATGTCTGCGCGAAGGGGAGGATCAGCGCCAAGGGGAGGTCCGGCGCCAAGGAAAGTGACCGCTGCCTCACCGATCGTGGGGAGCGGGAGATGCAGCGGCGCCAGGAGGAGCGGATGCCGGGGGTGCCGGTACGGGAGTGGGTGCGCGGGCTGGTCGCGGGACGCTTCGCCGCCCGCGCCGGTGGAGGGCCCGGGCTGCCGCGGCTGCGCCGGGGTGAGTCCTGATGGCCGCCGCCGAAGAGGTCGTCGTCGGCGCCAGTGGCTCGCTCGCCAGTCTCGCCGCGCTGCGGGTCGCCGCCCGTGCCGCCCGCGACAGCGGCCGGGTGCTCGTGGCGGTACTCGCGTGGGAGCCGCCCGAGGGCGAGTTCCTCTACGTCCGCAACCCCGACAGCGCCTGGGCCGCCCGCTGGGCCCGCGATGCCGCTGCCCGGCTCGACCGCGCCTTCGAGGAGGCCTTCGGCGGTACGCCGCCCGAGGTCACCGTCGTCCGCAGGGTGGTCCGTGCCCGTCCCGACCGGGCCCTGTGCCGGCTGGCCGCGCACCCGGACGACCTCCTGGTCCTCGGCGCCCGCGCGGGGGCTCGTAGGGCCGCGGTCCGCCGCCAGGTGCCGGCGCACGCCCGCTGCCCCGTCCTGACGGTGCCCGCCCCGGCCTTCGCACGGCGCGAACGCCGTGCCCTGCGCCGGGCCATGGCGCGGGACTTCGCCGATCTCGCCGACTTCGCCGCCGGGTGACCCCCGGGGCGCTCCGGTCAGGCCCCCGGGCCCGAGCTCGCCAGCGCCTCCGACAGCTCCACCGCGACCTGCTGGAGCACGGGCACGATCTTCTCCGTGGCCGCGTCCGTGACCCGGCCCGCGGGACCGGAGATCGAGATGGCGGCGGCCGTGGGCGAGTCGGGGACCGAGACGGCCAGGCAGCGCACGCCGATCTCCTGCTCGTTGTCGTCGACCGCGTAACCGAGCCGGCGCACCTCCTCCAGCGCGGTGAGGAAGCCGTCCGGGGTGGTGATCGTCTTCTCCGTCGCGGCGGGCATGCCGGTACGGGCGAGCAGCGCGCGCACCTCGTTGGCCGGGGTATTCGCGAGCAGGGCCTTGCCCACGCCCGTGGAGTGTGGCAGCACCCGGCGTCCCACCTCGGTGAACATGCGCATCGAGTGCTTGGAGGGCACCTGGGCCACGTACACGATCTCGTCCCCGTCGAGCAGCGCCATGTTCGCGGTCTCGCCGGTCTCCTCGACCAGACGGGCGAGATAGGGGCGCGCCCAGGTGCCGAGCAGCCGGGAGGCGGACTCGCCCAGGCGGATCAGGCGGGGGCCGAGCGCGTAGCGTCGGTTGGGCTGCTGGCGCACGTAACCGCAGGCCACGAGCGTGCGCATGAGGCGGTGGATGGTCGGCAGCGGCAGCCCGCTGCTCACGGAGAGCTCGCTCAGGCCGACCTCCCCGCCGGCGTCGGCCATGCGCTCGAGCAGGTCGAAGGCGCGCTCGAGGGACTGGACACCACCGCTCGGGGCGGATGACTTGGCGTCGTCGGTGGTGCTGGCGCTGGACGCAGGCACGGCGCGGTCCTTTCAGGGCTGACAGGCAGTGATGCAGCCTACCCGGGACTTGGTTGACTCCTTGGTGGTACGTAGCTACGTTCTGCTCTGTGGAATTCTAATTCCATTCTGTGGAAACATCCAGAGGGGTGGATTCAGGGGCAGGGTGGAGGGGTGGGCCCTTGACGGCGTGAGGGCTTGAGTGAAGACTCCTTCAACAGAACGTTGAATTCCGTTACGTGGAAGTTAACTGCGGCAGCGGGAGTCGACAGCGGCAGAGAGAGGGGTCCGGGTGTCCGACGTCGGATGGGTCGAACTGATGCTGCGCTCGACGCGCGTCATCACTCCCGAAGGAACGCGCGCCGCCACGGTCGCGGTCGCCGCGGGCAGGATCACGGCCGTGCTCGCGTACGACACCGAGGTGCCGCCCGGCGCCCGCCTGGAGGACTTCGGCGACGACGTTCTCCTGCCGGGCCTCGTCGACACCCACGTGCACGTCAACGACCCCGGTCGTACGGAGTGGGAGGGCTTCTGGACCGCGACGCGCGCCGCCGCGGCCGGCGGCATCACCACCCTGGTCGACATGCCGCTCAACTCCCTCCCGCCGACGACCACGGTCGACCACCTCCGTACGAAGCAGGACGTCGCCCGCTCCAAGGCGCACATCGACGTCGGCTTCTGGGGCGGTGCCCTTCCCGACAACGTCAAGCACCTGCGCCCGCTGCACGACGCGGGAGTCTTCGGCTTCAAGGCCTTCCTGTCGCCGTCCGGCGTGGACGAGTTCCCCGAGCTGGACCAGGAGCAACTGGCCCGGTCCCTGGCCGAGATCGCCGCGTTCGACGGCCTGCTCATCGTGCACGCCGAGGACCCGCACCACCTCGCCGCCGCCCCTCAGAAGGGCGGTCGGAAGTACGCCGACTTCCTGGCCTCGCGCCCGCGCGACGCCGAGGACACCGCCATCGGCAACCTCATCGCGCAGGCCGAACGCCTCCACGCGCGTGTGCACGTGCTGCACCTGTCGTCGTCCGACGCGCTGCCCCTGATCGCCGAGGCCAAGCGTGCGGGCGTGCGGATCACGGTGGAGACCTGCCCCCACTACCTGACCCTGACGGCCGAGGAAGTCCCGGACGGGGCGAGCGAGTTCAAGTGCTGCCCGCCCATCCGTGAGGCCGCCAACCAGGATCTGCTGTGGCAGGCGTTGGCCGACGGAACGATCGACTGTGTCGTCACCGACCACTCGCCGTCCACGGCCGACCTGAAGACGGACGACTTCGCGACCGCCTGGGGCGGCATCTCCGGGCTCCAGCTGAGCCTGTCGGCGGTCTGGACGGAGGCCCGCAAGCGCGGTCACAGCCTGGAGGACGTGGTCCGCTGGATGTCCACGCGCACAGCCCGGCTGGTCGGCCTGGACTCCCGCAAGGGCGCCATCGCGGTGGGCCTTGACGCCGACTTCGCCGTCCTCGCCCCCGACGAGACCTTCACCGTGGATCCCGCCGCGCTGCAGCACCGCAACCGGGTCACGGCCTACGCCGGCCGGACGCTCAGCGGGGTCGTGAAGTCCACCTGGCTGCGAGGCGAGCGCATCATGGCCGACGGCGAGTTCGGCGCCCCCAGCGGCGAACTCCTGACGCGCACCCCGTAGTCCTCGAAAGTCCTCGAACGCACCCGCACCCGCAGCGGCCGACCTCGAAAGGCAGACCTGATCAACGTGACGGCGATTCCTCACTTCACCGGCGACGCGAACCCCTACGGAGGCGGCGACCCGTACGCGGACCACCGCACCGCCGACTTCCCCTTCACCCGGTACGCCAACCTCGCCGACCGGCAGCTCGGCGCCGGGGTCATCGCCGCCAACGACGAGTTCTTCGCCCAGCGCGAGAACCTCCTGCTGCCCGGGCGGGCCGAGTTCGACCCCGAGCACTTCGGGCACAAGGGCAAGGTCATGGACGGCTGGGAGACGCGGCGGCGCCGCGGCGCCTCGGCCGAGCACCCGTGGCCCACGGCCGAGGACCACGACTGGGCGCTCGTCCGGCTCGGCGCACCCGGTGTCGTACGCGGGGTGGTGGTCGACACGGCCCACTTCCGCGGGAACTACCCCCAGGCGGTGTCGGTCGAGGGGGCCTCTCTCCCCGGCTCCCCGTCACCGGAGGAACTCCTCGCGGACGACGTGAAGTGGGCGACGCTCGTCCCGCGTACGGCGGTCGGCGGCCACGCCGCCAACGGCTTCGCCGTCTCCGTCGAGCAGCGCTTCACCCACCTCCGCGTCAACCAGCACCCCGACGGCGGCATCGCCCGGCTGCGCGTGTACGGCGAGGTCGTGGCCGACCCGGAGTGGCTCTCCGCGCTCGGCACCTTCGACGTTCTAGCCCTGGAGAACGGCGGCCGGGTCGAGGACGCCTCCAACCTCTTCTACTCGCCCGCCACGAACACCATCCAGCCGGGGCGCTCCCGCAAGATGGACGACGGCTGGGAGACCCGCCGCCGCCGCGACCAGGGCAACGACTGGATCCGCTACCAGCTGGTCGCCCAGTCCGAGATCCGCGCCCTGGAGATCGACACGGCGTACTTGAAGGGCAACAGCGCCGGCTGGGCGTCGGTGTCGGTGAAGGACGGCGACGACGGCGACTGGACGGAGATCCTCCCCCGTACCCGCCTCCAGCCCGACACCAACCACCGCTTCGTCCTCGCCGCGTCGGTGAGCGGGACCCACGCGCGCGTGGACATCTTCCCCGACGGAGGCATCTCCCGCCTGCGTCTGTTCGGCTCCCTCACGGAGGAAGGCGCCACGGCCCTGACGGCCAGGTACCAGGAACTCGGCGGCTGAGGCCGCGCTGCCGCGCGCCGCGCGGGGCCCCGGCGGGCCGCGATCAGGGCTGGTCGTCGACGGCGTCGCGGGTACGGCTGTCGCGCAGCTGCCGCCAGTGCGTGCGGTACAGCACGTAGTACAGGGCGACGACCACGGCACCCACCTGCAGACCCACGCCGAACTCCAGGAAGGAGTCCTCGCTCATCAGCCGGTTGGTGAGGTAGGCGAAGTTCATACCGAAGAAGCCGGTCAGGAACGACAGCGGCAAGAAGATCATCGAGACGATGGTGAGTCTGTTGATCACGACGTTCTGCTGATCGGCGACGAGTGAGGCGTAGCTGGTCGCGGCCCGCCGGGCCGCGTCCCGCAGTGCCTCGATCTCCACGAGGACCAGCTGCACGGTGTGCTCGTGCAGCCGGTTCATCGCCTGCCGCTCCTCCGGGAGGTGGTGATCCGTCATCCTGCGGCGCACCAGGATCTCCTGGGCGACCGCGGCGTACGGCAGGAACGCGCGATGCAGATGGGCCGCGCGCCGTCGCAGCTGGGCCAGCTGTTGGACATGCTCCGGCTGCCGCCTCTCGAACATCGCCTCCTCCAGGTCCTCGACCTCCAGATGGGCCTGCGTGACGGCCCGGCGAAAGGTCTCCAGGACCCCTTGCAGAAACAGGAACAGCGTCGTCACCGCGTCGGGGGGCAGGTCCTGCGGCAGGCGGTCGAGGAAGGCCTCGATCAGTTCGACGGGCCCGTGGTGCACCGTGATGAAGCGGCGCTGGTCGGCCAGGACATGGATATGGGTGACCTCGTTTCCGCTGACCACCGGAACGACGCCGATGGCAGTACCGTCGTGGTACTCGGCCCGGACGTGCTCGTCCGCTCTGCCGAGCCACTCGCCGGCCGCGTCGTCCAGTCCGAGCCGACGGGAGAGCGGCTCCTCGTCGGGCGGGGGTTCGTCTCCCAGGTCGATGTCCACGATCACGAAGCCGGAGGTCGCCGCGAGGAGCTCCCGGGCCTGTGCCAGACCGGTGCGAACGACGACGCCCTCCGGCATCGACACCACCGAAACGATCATCGCCCCTCACCGTGGATGGCGTCGTGTGCACACTGCACCGTCCCTCGGCACACTACCGCCGAAGATCCCGCGAGCAGCTGACCGCGCCCGGCGTCGTGTCGGGCTTCGTTAACTCCCGGAAAATTCATCGGACTTGGCGGGAGAAATCCTCTGCCTTGACATTGACATGCCATGGTCTACGCGCGTCATCCTAGAGTCATGAGATTCCCCCCACGAATCACTCGTATCGGCGCCCTGGTCGCCTTCACGTCCGCGCTGCTCATCGGCGGCACCACCGCGGTCCCCGCCAACGCGGCGGCCACCGCCGTGGGCAGCATCTGCTACGGCAGTCTGCCGTCGCAGGCGTACGACACGCTGGACCTGATCGCGTCCGGCGGTCCCTTCCCGTACTCGCAGGACGGGGTCGTCTTCCAGAACCGGGAGGGTGTCCTGCCCTCCCAGTCCACCGGGTACTACCACGAGTACACCGTCATCACGCCGGGCTCCTCGACGCGTGGCGCCAAGCGCATCGTGACCGGCAAGAAGACGCAGGAGGACTACTACACCTCGGACCACTACGTCACGTTCAAGCTGATCAACTTCGGCTGCTGAGCCTAGGGCTGCGCGTACGGTTGTTCTGACTGCTTGGACTGCTTCGACCGCTTTGTGGAAGATCCTCGCCCCGCGGCTCCCCCCACGTTCATGGGTCGCGGGGCGAGGTACGTCCGGACGAAAGTATGCGGCGCCGCTACTTTGGTCGACGATCACCGCCGCGGAGGAGGTGTCTGCGGGGCGGGCCTCGTAGATTCGTCGACCGTGAGTGGTGACAATCCGGTGCCGATGGCACCCGTTCTGACCGGGCGGCGCTGGCTGCTGCCGTCGGCCGTGGTCGCGGAGCTCGACCCGGAGCGGACGGGGCGGGGCGGACGACCCCGGCGTACCGCGCGTGACTGGGTGGTCGACTTCGGGTGCTTTCTGCTGGCCGTCGTCATCGGGGCGCTGGCCGCGCACACGCTGACCCGCGACCCGGACACCCCGCACGCCCTCGCCGTCGTCGACCAGTGGATCGGCGGACTCGCCTGCCTCGCCGTGTGGTCGCGCCGCCGGTGGCCGCTGGCGCTGGCCGTGGCGATGATCCCCGTCGGACTGCTCTCGAACACCGCGGGCGGCACAGGTCTGGTCGCCCTCTTCACGCTCGCCGTGCACCGGCCCCTCAAGTACGTGGGCTGGGTCGCCGGTCTCCAACTCGCCCTGCTTCCGTTCTACTTCTGGCTGCGTCCCGATCCCGATCTGCCCTACGCCGCCGCCATGGCCGTCACCGCGCTGCTGACCCTGGCGGTCGTCGGCTGGGGCATGTTCGTACGGTCCAAGCGGCAGCTCATGCTGAGTCTGCGGGACCGGGCACGGCGGGCCGAGACGGAGGCCGCGCTACGGGCCGAGCAGGCGCAGCGGTTGGCGCGCGAGGCGATCGCGCGCGAGATGCACGATGTGCTCGCGCACCGGCTGACGCTGTTGAGCGTGCACGCGGGGGCGTTGGAGTTCCGGCCGGACGCGCCTCACGAGGAGGTCGCGCGGGCCGCCGGGGTGATCCGGGAGAGCGCGCACGAGGCCCTGCAGGATCTGCGGGAGATCATCGGGGTACTGCGGGCGGGTGACTCCGACGACGCGGGGCGGCCGCAGCCGACGCTCGGCGCGTTGGACGCGCTGGTCTTCGAGTCGCGTGAGGCGGGGATGAAGGTGGCCCTCGATCTGCGGGTCGCCGATGCCGCGGCTGTGCCCGCGTCCGTCGGGCGGACCGTGTATCGCATCGCCCAGGAAGGGCTGACGAACGCCCGTAAGCATGCTCCGGGAGCCGAGGTCACAGTGGGTGTCTCGGGGGCCCCGGGTGACGGTGTGAGTGTGTCCGTGCGCAACCTTGCTCCTGCGGGGGAGGTGCCGCATGTGCCGGGTTCCGGGCAGGGGCTGATCGGGCTGACCGAGCGGGCCACTCTGGCCGGGGGGCGTCTGGAGCACGGGTCCGACGGGGGTGGGGGCTTCTTGGTGCGGGCGTGGCTGCCGTGGGGTGGGTGAGTGTGGGCTGCGGTTGCGGTTGCGTGGGTGAGCGTGCGGCGTGCCCGCGGGTGCGTGGTGGGTCGGGGCCGTGGCGGTGCGTCGAGCCCGTCGCCGCTGGATCAGACGTGGGCCGGGCATGGGAGCCGCTGCTCGATCCGGGCGTAAGCGACGGGCTTGCGACGCACCGCCACGGCCCCTTGCGTCGCATCGCGGCTGCGGCTGCGGGTCGGGGGCCTCTGCGGGTGTGTCAGGGGGTGCGGGGGACTACTCGGTGGCCCGCGGTGCCGTAGACCCAGCTTGATGTCTCGTTGATGAAGTCTGTCGGGAAGCCTGTGCGGAAGGCCGTGGCCTCCTCCAGACTGGTCAGTATGTGCTCGGGGAGGGTGAGTTCGCTTGCGCCCAGGTTGTCGGTGAGCTGGGTGACGTGGCGGGCGCCCACGATGGGGTGGACGGCGGGGGAGTGGGCCATGGTCCAGGCGATGGCCACCTGGGCGGGGGAGGCGCCGAGTTCGTCGGCCGCCGACTGGACCGCTTCGGCCACCGTCCGTTCGAGTTCCCCGATCGCCTCGGGGGAGAGGCGGGTCGCCGTGCCGGGGGCCACGCCGCCCGGACGTGTGTACTTGCCCGACAGGACGCCGTTCTGCAGCGGGCTCCACGCGGCCACCGACATGCCGAAGGTCTCCGCCATGGGGAGGAGTTCGCGCTCCGCGTCGCGGCTGAGCAGGCTGTAGGGCACCTGGAGGGCGGCGAAGGGGGACCAGCCCCGCCACTCGGCAAGGGTGTTGGCCCGTGAGACCACCCAGGCGGGCGCGTCCGAGATACCCACGTACAGGACCTTGCCGGACCTTACGGCGTCGTCCAGGGCGCGCATGGTCTCCTCGACCGGTGTGTTCCGGTCCCAGATGTGCACCCAGTAGACGTCGATGTAGTCCGTGTCGAGGCGCCGCAGGCTCGTCTCCAGGGAGAGGGCGAGGTTCTTGCGGTGGTTCCCGGCGGCGTTCGGGTCGGTACCGTCACGCGAGACGGTGTATTTGGTGGAGAGGACGAAACGGTCGCGTCGGCCCTTGAGTAACTCCCCCACGATCTCCTCGCTGGCGCCGCCGCGGTAGTTGACGGCCGTGTCCACCACGTTGCCGCCCGCCTCCGCGTACGCGTCGAGGATCCGCGCGCACTCCTCCTTCGGCGCTCCCACCCCGCCCTGCTCCCCGAACGTCATGGCGCCGAGGAACAGTTCCGAGACGCGCAGGCCGGTCCTGCCCAAGAGCCGATAGCGCACTGAACTCCTCACTCCCGGGGGAGACCCCGTCGAGACTGTCCTGGCGGCCGACGGTAGTCGTTCGTCGCGGTCGAGGCGTGGGTAATGCTCCGGCGGGCACCTACGGTAGGCACCATGAATGCGATCCGGCTGCTTCTCGTCGACGACGATCCGCTGGTCAGGGCCGGCCTGTCCTTCATGATGGGCGGCGCCGACGACATCGAGATCGTGGGCGAGGCCGCGGACGGCAGCGAGGTCGAGGCGCTCGTCGACCGCACCCGCCCGGACGTCGTTCTGATGGACATCCGGATGCCGGTGGTCGACGGGCTCACGGCCACCGAACGGCTGCGGGGGCGCGAGGACGCGCCGCAGGTCGTGGTCCTCACCACGTTTCACGCCGACGACCAGGTGCTGCGGGCGCTGCGCGCGGGTGCCGCCGGGTTCGTCCTCAAGGACACGCCACCTGCGCAGATCCTCGACGCGGTACGCCGGGTCGCGGCCGGCGATCCCGTGCTCTCGCCCGCCGTCACCCGCCAGTTGATGGAGCACGCGGCCGGTGGGGCGCCGGGTGGGCGGCGCACCGGTGCCCGGGACCGGATCGGCGCGCTCAACGACCGGGAACGCGAGGTCGCCGTGGCCGTCGGCCGGGGCTCCTCCAACGCCGAGATCGCCGCCGAGTTGTACATGAGCGTCGCCACCGTCAAGACCCACGTCTCCCGGATCCTCGCCAAGCTCGGCCTCAACAACCGAGTGCAGATCGCCTTGTTGACGTACGACGCGGGACTTTTGGAGGGAGACGGGCACTGAGCGCGGGGCCCGCGCGTCGGAAGGAGGCGGGAGGGGGATCGTGATCGATCCGGGGGATTACGGCACGGGGTACACGAGGGAGCCGTATCCGTCGGCCAACTCGCCGGGCCGCAGGCCGACATGTCGCTCCTCGAGGGCGCGGTGGCGGAGGAGCTGCGCTTCGAGGGACCGGTCGAGACGTGGACACACCGCTGTGCGGCGGAGCCGTTGTGGATCGGCGGCAGAGCCATCTCTCCTTCGGGCGCGGCGTCCAGCCCCGGATCTGATCGCTCAGTCCCGTCTGCCGGGGATCTCCGCCAGGTACACCGGGCGTCTCTCCAGTCGCGACAGCTCGCAGGCCTCGGCGATGCGCAGTGCGTGCAGGGCCTCCTGCCCGTCGCAGGGGTTGGCGCGTTCGCCGCGCACGACGTCGACGAAGGCGGCGAGCTCGGCCTCGTAGGCGGGGCCGAAGCGCTCCAGGAAACCGGTCCACGGCTTGTCGGCGGCCGGCGGTCCGGCCGGTTCGGTGGAGGCGATCGGCGTACGGTCGTCCAGGCCGACGCCGATCTGGTCCAGCTCGCCGGCCAGCTCCATGCGCACGTCGTAGCCCGCGCCGTTCAGCCGGGTCGCGGTCGTCGTGGCGAGCGTGCCGTCGTCCAGGGTGAGGACGGCGGCGGCCGTGTCGATGTCATGCGCCTCACGGAACATCGAGGGCCCGGCGTCGGAGCCCATCGCGTACACCTCGACGACCTCGTGGCCGGTGATCCAGCGCAGCATGTCGAAGTCGTGGACGAGGCAGTCGCGGTAGAGGCCACCGGAGATCGGGAGGTACGCGGCCGGGGGCGGCGACTGGTCGGAGGTCATCGCGCGGATGGTGTGCAGCCGTCCGAGCCGCCCCGAGCGCACCGCCTCACGCGCGGTCGCGTAGCCCGTGTCGAAGCGGCGCTGGAAACCCAGCTGCAGGACCGTGCCGGCCGCGTCGACCTCGGCGAGCGCGGACAGCGTGCCCGGCAGGTCGACGGCGATGGGCTTCTCGCAGAACACCGGGAGGCCCAGGCGCGCTGCCCTGCCGATCAGATCGCCGTGCGCCGAGGTGGCCGCCGTGATGACGACGGCGTCCACGCCCCAGGTGAAGATCTCGTCCACGCTGGGCGCCGCCGTAGCGCCCAGCCGGTCCGCGACCGCATGTGCCCTCACCGAGTCCGCGTCCGTGACGATGAGGGAGCCGACCTCGCGGTGGCGGTTGAGAACGGTCGCGTGAAATGTGCCGATACGACCCGTTCCGATAAGTCCGATGCGCATGGGAACAAACTGAGGGCCCACCAGGCACGCTGTCAATGCTTTGTCCGGACAATCGAACTACACAACTTCCCGTCAACATCTCCCGGAGCTACGCTCGGCCCGTGCCGAAACCAGATGAGGATCCGACCGTGTCGCTCCAGCTCAGCGTCGACCGCAGCAGTCCGGTCCCGCTGTACTTCCAGCTGTCCCAACAGCTGGAGGCCGCTATCGAGCACGGGACCCTGACCCCGGGCAGCCTTCTCGGCAACGAGATCGAGCTCGCGGGGCGGCTCGGGCTGTCCCGGCCCACGGTCCGCCAGGCCATCCAGTCCCTCGTCGACAAGGGCCTGCTGGTGCGCCGCCGCGGTGTCGGCACCCAGGTCGTGCACAGCCAGGTCAAGCGACCCCTGGAGCTCAGCAGTCTGTACGACGACCTGGAGGCGGCAGGGCAGCGTCCCGCGACCCGGGTGCTCGTCAACACCGTCGTACCGGCGTCCGCCGAGGTCGCGGCCGCTCTGGGCGTGGCCGAGGGCAGTGACGTGCACCGGGTGGAGCGGCTGCGGCTCGCCCACGGGGAGCCGATGGCGTACCTCTGCAACTATCTGCCCCCGGAGCTGCTGGAGCTGGACAGCGAGCAGATGGAGGCCACCGGTCTGTACCGGCTGATGCGGGCCGCGGGCATCACGCTGCACAGCGCCCGTCAGTCCGTCGGCGCCCGCGCGGCCACCGCGGAGGAGGGGGAGCGGCTCGGTGAGCCCGAGGGGGCACCGCTGCTCACCATGCAGCGCACCACCTTCGACGACACCGGGCGCGCGGTGGAGTTCGGCAGCCACATGTACCGTGCCTCGCGCTACTCCTTCGAATTCCAGCTCCTCGTGCGGCCGTGAATCGGCCGTGAACCGGTTGAGGTGTGGCCGTGAATCGGCTTCGGCGAGGCTGGATTTGAATCGTAAGAATGTTCTAAAAAGTACATTGACTGGTGTGCGGGCGCAAAGCTAGAACTCCCCTCAGCCGCAAAGGAGCGGCGGAAAAGAGAGGGTGTTCCGACCATGCGTACAGCCCGAACGGCAGCGGCGGTGATCGCCGTGATCGCGCTCGCGGCCGGCTGCAGCAACTCCGGTGGCAAGGACTCCGAGAACAAGGCGAGCGGCAGCGGGAGTGGCGGCAACGTCGCGAGTACGCCCCGTCTGAAGATCGCGATGGTGACGCACTCCGGCGAGGGTGACACCTTCTGGGACATCGTGCAGAGCGGCGCCAAGCAGGCGGCGACCAAGGACAACGTCGACTTCCTGTACTCGAACGACAAGGAAGCGGGCGGGCAGGCCCAACTCGTGCAGGCCGCCATCGACAAGAAGGTCGACGGGATCGTCGTCACCCTGGCCAAGCCCGACGCCATGAAGGACGTCCTCGCCAAGGCCCAGCGGGCGGGCATCCCGGTCGTCACGATCAACTCCGGTGCCGAGTTCTCCAAGCAGTTCGGGGCGCTCGCGCACTTCGGCCAGGACGAGTCGGTCGCCGGTGAGGCCGTGGGCGAGGAGCTCAACAACCGGGGCCTGAAGAAGGCCGTCTGCGTCATCCACGAGCAGGGCAACGTCTCGCTGGAGCAGCGCTGCGCGGGCGTGAAGAAGACCTTCAAGGGCACGGTCGAGAACCTCAACGTCGACGGCACCAACGCACCCGCCACCCAGTCCTCCATCGAGGCGAAGCTCCAGGCGACCAAGGGCGTCGACGCCGTCGTCACCCTGGGCGCCCCGATCGCCGCCGTCGCGGTGAAGGCGAAGACCGACGCGGGCAGCAAGGCGGAGATAGACACCTTCGACCTGAACGCCGAGGTGGTCAAGCGCCTCCAGGCCAAGGAGGTCGGCTTCGCGGTCGACCAGCAGCCCTACCTCCAGGGGTACGAGGCCATCGACATGCTGTGGCTCTACAAGACCAACGGCGACATCCTCGGCGGCGGCAAGACGGTCCTGACCGGCCCGGCCATCATCACCGAGAAGGACGCCTCGACCCTCGAGAAGTACACCGCGCGCGGGACCCGCTGATGGGGTGCACGATCCCAGTGTTCGATACTTGGGCGTTTGGGGCCGGCGAGATGTCGGCCCCCGGGGCCTGCGGAACGGCCCGCCGGGCCGCTCCGCAGGCCCCGGCGCACCAAAGAACACAGCAAGAAGGGCACGGCCTCGTGGCACGGACTCGGACCTGGGTAAGCATCGCGCTCGCAGGGGCGCTGGGGGTGTCCCTCGCGGGATGCAGCAGCACCGGCGGGAAGCGGGCCGAGGATGCCCGCAAGGCGGCGTCGGCCCAGGGCAGGGCCGCGGTGAACACGCCCAAGTGGACTTTCGCGATGATCACCCATTCGGGCGATGGCGACACGTTCTGGGACATCGTGCAGAGCGGCGCCAAGCAGGCCGCCGTCAAGGACAACATCAACTTCCTGTACTCGCACAACGCCGAGGCGCAGCAGCAGGCGCAGCTCGTCGACGCCGCCGTGGACAAGCAGGTCGACGGCATCATCGTCACGCTGGCCAAGCCGGACGCGATGAAGGCCGCCGTCGCGCGCGCCGAGAAGGCCGGCATTCCCGTGATCACGGTGAACTCCGGCTCCGAGCAGTCCAAGGCGTTCGGTGCGCTCGCCCACATCGGGCAGGACGAGACGATCGCCGGTGAGGCGGTCGGCGAGGAGCTGAACAAGCGGGGCCGCAAGAAGGCTCTGTGCATCCTGCACGAGCAGGGCAACGTCGGCCACGAGCAGCGCTGCGCGGGCGTGAAGAACACCTTCCACGGCACCGTGCAGAACCTCTACGTCCAGGGCACCAGCATGCCCGACGTGCAGTCCTCCATCGGCGCCAAGCTGCAGGCCGACAAGTCCATCGACACGGTCGTCACGCTCGGCGCCCCGTACGCGGACACCGCGGTGAAGGCGAAGACCGACGCGGGCAGCAAGGCCGAGATCGACACCTTCGACCTGAACGCGAAGGTGGCCTCGGAGCTCAAGGACGGCACGCTCGGTTTCGCGGTCGACCAGCAGCCCTACCTCCAGGGGTACGAGGCCGTGGACCTGCTGTGGCTCTACAAGTACAACGCCGATGTCCTCGGCGGCGGCAAGCCGGTCCTCACCGGCCCGCAGATCATCACCAAGGATCAGGCCGCCGCGCTCGAGGAGTACACCAAGCGGGGGACCCGATGAGCGCCACTGCGCCTGCACCCGCGCCGTCGCCCGACACCAAGGTCGACGAGCGCCTCCTGAAGACCTCACCCCTGCGCAGACTCATGGGCCGGCCCGAGCTCGGCTCCGTGGTCGGCGCGATCGCGGTCTTCCTCTTCTTCGCGATCTTCGCGGACAGCTTCGTACGGGCCGCGAGCCTCAGCACGGTGCTGTACGCCTCCTCGACGATCGGCATCATGGCCGTACCGGTCGCGCTGCTGATGATCGGCGGTGAGTTCGACCTCTCCGCGGGCGTCATGGTGACCAGCTCCGCGCTGATCTCCTCGATGTTCAGCTACCAGATGACCGCGAACGTCTGGGTCGGCGTCCTCGTCTCGCTGGTCGTCACGCTGGCGATCGGTGTCTTCAACGGCGTCATGCTGACCCGTACGGACCCGCCGAGCTTCATCATCACGCTCGGCACCTTCCTGATGCTGACCGGCATGAACCTCGGCTTCACCAAGCTGATCAGCGGCACGGTGTCCACGAAGTCGATCTCCGACATGCAGGGCTTCTCCTCGGCCCGGGACGTCTTCGCCTCGACGCTCACCATCGGCGGCGTCGACTTCAAGATCACCATCCTGTGGTGGCTGGCCCTGGTCGTCGTCGCCACCTGGATCCTGCTGCGCACCCGCTTCGGCAACTGGATCTACGCCGTCGGCGGTGGCGAGGACGCGGCCCGCGCGGTCGGCGTCCCGGTCAACAAGACGAAGATCGGCCTCTACATGGGCGTCGCCTTCGGTGCCTGGATCTCCGGGCAGCACCTGCTGTTCTCGTTCGACGTCGTGCAGTCCGGCGAGGGCGTCGGCAACGAGCTGATCTACATCATCGCGGCCGTCATCGGCGGCTGTCTGATCACCGGCGGCTACGGCTCCGCGGTCGGCGCGGCGGTCGGCGCGCTGATCTTCGGCATGGTGAGCAAGGGCATCGTGTTCGCCGAGTGGAACCCGGACTGGTTCAAGTTCTTCCTGGGAGTGATGCTGCTCCTGGCGACCCTGCTCAACCACTGGGTCCGCAAGCGCGCGGAGGCGACGGCATGACGACGGACGCGGAAAAGACGACCGGCGCGGCCGCCACGGAACGCACGGCGCTCGTCGAACTCGACGACGTCAGCAAGTACTACGGCAACATCCGCGCCCTCGAAGGCGTCTCGCTGGTGGTGCACGCGGGCGAGATCTCGTGCGTGCTCGGCGACAACGGCGCGGGCAAGTCCACGCTGATCAAGATCATCGCGGGTCTGCACCAGCACGACGCGGGCACCCTGAGCATCGAGGGCGAGGAGACCCGGCTCACCTCCCCGCGCGAGGCACTGGACCGGGGCATCGCCACCGTCTACCAGGACCTCGCCGTGGTCCCGCTGATGCCGGTGTGGCGGAACTTCTTCCTCGGCTCCGAGCTGTCGAGGGGGACGGGCCCCTTCAAGCGCATGGACGTCGACCGCATGCGCAGGACCACCCACGCGGAGCTGCTGCGCATGGGCATCGACCTGCGTGACGTCGACCAGCCCATCGGCACCCTCTCCGGCGGTGAGCGCCAGTGCGTGGCGATCGCCCGCGCCGTCCACTTCGGCGCCAAGGTCCTCGTCCTCGACGAGCCCACCGCCGCGCTCGGCGTGAAGCAGTCCGGCGTGGTCCTCAAGTACGTGGCCGCCGCGCGGGACGCCGGTCTCGGCGTGGTCCTCATCACCCACAACCCGCACCACGCGTACCTGGTGGGCGACCGTTTCGTCCTCCTGAAGCGCGGCGCCATGTTCGGCAGCCACACCCGCGACGAGATCACCCTCGACGAGCTGACCCGCCAGATGGCGGGCGGCAGCGAGCTGGACGACCTGCGTCACGAGCTGGAGCGAAGCGCCCCTTAAGGGGCACGGGGCTGTGACATTCGCGGCTCCGCCGCGTGGGCGCGACCAGCCGCACACGGCCCGCGGTTCACATACGTCCCAAGGCTTTCCGGGGCGCTCCGACGGAGCGTTCCGGAGAGCTCAGGGGGACTCCGCCATGCGCCCCCATGGCACGGTGAGGCAGAATCGGCCCGATGAGCACCTACCGCGACCTCGCACACCGCGGCTCCGCGCGGGCCACTGTCCTGCGGACCGTAGGGACGCGTGAACGCCGTTCCCACCTGACGGCGCCCCGTGTCCCCACCGTCGGTATCGACATCGGCGGCACGAAGGTGATGGCGGGCGTCGTAGACGCCGACGGCAACATCCTGGAGAAGCTCCGCGCCGAGACGCCGGACAAGTCCAAGAGCCCCAAGGCCGTCGAGGACACCATCGTGGAGCTGGTCCTGGACCTCTCCGACCGGCACGACGTGCACGCCGTCGGCATCGGCGCGGCCGGCTGGGTCGACGCCGAGCGCAACCGCGTCCTCTTCGCCCCCCACCTGTCCTGGCGCAACGAGCCTCTGCGCGACCGCCTCGCCGGACGGCTCGCCGTCCCGGTTCTGGTCGACAACGACGCCAACGCCGCCGCCTGGGCGGAGTGGCGGTTCGGCGCCGGGCGCGGCGAGGACAACCTCGTCATGATCACGCTCGGCACCGGCATCGGCGGCGCGCTGCTGGAGGACGGCCAGGTCAAGCGAGGCAAGTTCGGCGTCGCGGGCGAGTTCGGTCACATGCAGGTGGTCCCCGGCGGCCACCGCTGCCCGTGCGGCAACCGCGGCTGCTGGGAGCAGTACAGCTCCGGCAACGCGCTGGTCCGCGAGGCCCGCGAACTCGCCGCCGCGGACTCCCCGGTCGCGTACGGGATCATCGAGCACGTCAAGGGCAACATCGGCGACATCACCGGCCCGATGATCACCGAGCTCGCCCGCGAGGGCGATGCCATGTGCATCGAGCTGCTCCAGGACATCGGCCAGTGGCTCGGCGTCGGCATCGCCAACCTGGCGGCGGCCCTCGACCCCTCCTGCTTCGTCATCGGCGGCGGCGTCAGCGCGGCCGACGACCTGCTCATCGGCCCCGCGCGCGACGCCTTCCGCCGCCATCTGACCGGCCGCGGCTACCGCCCCGAGGCCCGTATCGCCCGCGCCCAGCTCGGCCCCGAGGCCGGCATGGTCGGCGCCGCCGACCTCGCCCGCCTCGTCGCCCGCCGCTTCCGCCGCGCCAAGCGCCGCCGTGTGGAGCGCTACGAGCGGTACGAGCGCTACTCCGAGTCCCGCCGTACGACCCAGGGGACGCTGTGACGGCCTCGCTGCCGCGCCAGGCCTCACCTCCGGACGAGCCCCAGCGGCCGCCGGAGGACCCGCGCCGCAAGTTCCGCCGCCGTGCCCTGACGCTGCTGATCATCGTGCTGCTCATCGGCGTCCCGGCCGGCTACCTGGTGATCTCCGCCAACCAGAGCCGCGACAGCGGCAAGCAGAAGGAGGAGAAGTACTCGGCGACCGGCCTCACCGTGGGCTGGCCCTCGCGCGTCCAGCGCCGCCTCTACCAGGTGCCGATCCCGCTGAACGCCGTCGCCGTCGCCTCCTACGAGACGAACAACTGGAAGACCAGCCGCTTCTACGTACAGTTCGCCACCAACGGCCCGGGCCTGGAGCAGTTCCTCTCGGAGATCGGCACCAGCAGGGACACACTGCGCAAGAACGACATCGCCATCAGCACCCGTGACCAGAAGGTCGTCGGCTGGAAGTTCACGGGCCCCGGCTCGTGGTGGGGCCTCGTCCACGAACAGAAGGACCCGGCGCCCACCCAGGACATCGTCGTGAACTGGCCGAAGCCCGGGCGCGCCATGGTCTACGTCGTCTCGCGCACGATCCCCTGAGCCGCCCCGGCCCCGCGCCAGGGCCACCGTCGGGACCGATTGTCAGAGCCCGCCCGTAGAGTCGAAGACAACTGATTCGACCGAGGGGCGGGAGGTGACCGGACGTATGGGCGACGAGGCCGTGTGGATCGACAACGCTGTGCCGGTGCGGCTTGCCGCCGTCTTCCTGCCCGCACTCCTGCCCCGCCAGGGGCGCGTCGCCTTCTGGGACCCGGACGGCGGGCCGCTGCCGTCCCGCGACAGCGCCGAGAGCGTGTCCCCCGCCGAGAGCACGTCGTCCGCCGAGCCGACCGAGCTGACGGTGGTACGACCGCACGGCTCCGGAGCCCGCCGCGGCACCGTCCCCGCGCTGACCCTGCCGATCGCCGAGGCGCTCCCGCTGCTCGCCGGGGCCCGCCACGACCGCGCCGCGCATCCGGCCACGACCTGCTGGGGCGCGGCCGCGCTGCACGCGCTGCGGCTCGTCGCGCGGGGCCGGCTGCTACCCGGGCTCACCCCCGAGGGCCACGACGCCTGGCGCGCGGGCCCACTGGACCCGGACGACATCGCCCACCTGCGGGCCGTGGCCGCCGCTCTCCCGTACGAAGGCCATGCCGTCCCGCTCCCCGGCAAGGGCCCCCTTCGGCTGCCCGACCCGGAAGCGCTGATGCGCTCCTTCCTGGACGCGGTCGCCGACACCCTGCCGCGCACCCCCGCCGCTCCCCACACCTCAGGGAAACCCTTCGCGGCCAGAGAGCCGCAGCGGCTGCCCGGAGCCCACGACTGGGCCGCCGAGGTCGCCGCGGGCATGGACGCCGGCGTACGGATCTCGCTCCGTCTGGACCTGTCGGCGTACCAGCTCTTCGACGACGGCGAGGGCGCGCACCGCGCGGGCGCCGCCGTCGTCCAGGTGCACAGCCTCGCCGACCCCACCCTCGTCGTCGACGCCGCGGCCCTGTGGGCGGGCGACGCCGACACGACCTTCGGCCCCCGCGCGCGCGTGGACGCGGCGCTCGCCGTGCGCCGCGCGGCCCGCGTCTGGCCACCCCTGGACCGCCTGTCCGAACAGGACGTGCCCGACGTCCTCGCACTCTCCGAAGAGGAGCTCTCCGACCTGCTCGGCATCGCCGCGACCCGCCTCGGCGCGGCCGGCGTCGCCGTCCACTGGCCCCGCGACCTCGCCCACGACCTCAGCGCCACCGCGGTGGTGCGCCCCGCGCCCGGCTCGGCCACGGACGGCACCGGATTCTTCGAGAGCGAGGAACTGCTCCAGTTCCGCTGGCAGTTGGCCCTCGGCGGCGACCCGCTCACCGAAGCCGAGATGGACGCCCTCGCCGAGGCCCACCGCCCGGTCGTGCGGCTGCGCGACCAGTGGGTCCTCGTCGACCCCGCCCTCGTCCGCAAGGCCCGCAAGCGGGAGCTGGGCCTGCTCGACCCGGTCGACGCCCTGTCCGCGGCGCTCACCGGCACCGCGGACGTCGACGGCGAGACGGTCGAGGCGGTGCCGGTCGGCGCCCTCGCCACGCTGCGCGACCGTCTGACGGCCGGCATCACCCCCGTGGAGCCGCCCCCGGGTCTCCAGGCCCGGCTGCGGGACTACCAGCTGCGGGGCCTCGCCTGGCTCGACCTCATGACCTCACTCGGCCTCGGCGGCTGCCTCGCCGACGACATGGGCCTCGGCAAGACCATCACCGTCATCGCCCTGCACCTGCGCCGGGACCGCGGCGAACCCACCCTGGTCGTCTGCCCGGCATCGCTCATGGGCAACTGGCAGCGGGAGATCACCCGCTTCGCGCCCGGCGTCCCCGTCCGCCGCTTCCACGGCCCCGACCGCACCCTGGAGGACCTCGACGGCGGCTTCGTCCTCACCACCTACGGCACGATGCGCTCGGCCGCGCCCCGGCTTACCCAGCAGACATGGGGCATGGTCGTCGCGGACGAGGCCCAGCACGTCAAGAACCCCTACTCGGCGACGGCGAAGGCCCTACGGACGATCCCGTCCCCCGCGCGCGTGGCCCTCACCGGCACCCCCGTGGAGAACAACCTCTCCGAGCTGTGGGCCCTCCTGGACTGGACGACCCCCGGCCTGCTCGGCCCCCTCAAGTCCTTCCGCGCCCGGCACGCGCGCGCCGTGGAGAACGGCGAGGACGAGGAGGCGATCGCCCGCCTGGCCCGGCTGATCCGCCCCTTCCTGCTCCGCCGCAAGAAGTCCGACCCCGGGATCGTCCCCGAGCTCCCGCCCAAGACGGAGACCGACCACCCGGTCCCCCTGACCCGCGAGCAGGCCTCCCTCTACGAGGCCGTGGTCCGCGAGTCGATGCTCGCCATCGAGACGACCGAGGGCATCACCCGCCGCGGCCTGGTCCTGAAGCTCCTCACCTCCCTCAAGCAGATCTGCAACCACCCGGCGCTGTTCCTGAAGCAGGACGCCCGGGCGGCTGCCCTCGGACCCTCCGCCCGCTCCGGCAAGCTCGCCCTGCTCGACGAACTGCTGGACACACTGCTCGCCGAGGACGGCTCGGCGCTGGTCTTCACCCAGTACGTGGGGATGGCCCGGCTGATCACCGCCCACCTGGCCGCGCGCGCCGTCCCGGTGGAGCTCCTGCACGGCGGCACCCCGGTCGCCGAACGCGAGCACATGGTGGACCGCTTCCAGAGCGGGTCCACCCCGATCCTGGTGCTGTCACTCAAGGCCGCGGGCACCGGCCTGAACCTCACCCGGGCGGGCCACGTCGTCCACTTCGACCGCTGGTGGAACCCGGCCGTCGAGGAACAGGCCACCGACCGCGCCTACCGCATCGGCCAGACCCAGCCCGTCCAGGTCCACCGCCTCATCACCGAGGGCACGGTCGAGGACCGCATCGCCGAGATGCTCGAAGCGAAGCGGGCTCTCGCCGACGCCATCCTGGGCTCCGGAGAGGCGTCCCTGACCGAACTGACCGACCGCGAGCTGTCGGACCTCGTGTCACTGCGGAGGTCGTCGTGAGCGGTGCCGAGGAGGAGACGCGACCGGTGACCGGGGGCGTGGACGTGCCGGACGCCGAGCCGTCACATCCGGCGGCCGGGCCGCGCCCCGCCGACTTGGCGCGTCGCGCGCTGCGAGCCGCGCGCGAGCGAGACTCCCGGACTCCGGCGGCAGGGGACGAGCCGGGTTCGCGGTCCGACGGGGTGACCTCCCCGGCGACCCGACCGGGCGACGCGGCCCGGGAGGCCCTGCGCCGGGCCGCCACGAGGGGGAACGATCCGCACCCGGACCCGAGTTCGGGTGCGGACACCGCCGCGGATCCGGAGACCGACTCAGGCGCCGAACCCGGCCCGGTACGGCCTCCCGCCCAAGCGGAGACCGCGGACACCCCGTCCGCCGACGTGCCCGCGACCGGCACGCGTCCTGGTGACATCGCCCGCGAGGCACTGCGCGCGGCGCGCACGGAGGCCAGACAGGCGCGAACGGCGGCGGAAACCAAGGGAGTCGGGAGCGCGCACCGATCCGCGGACCGTGCGTCGGCCGGTTCGCGGGCCCCGCGTGACCGACGGGACCACGACCGGGGAGGCCGGGTCCGGGACGTACGAGAGGTGCTCGCGGAGGTCTTCGAGCTGCCCGGCTCCGAAGCGACGCGCGAGGCAACCGCCCCCGGACGTCCGGCGCACGCCGACGCCGAGCGCGACCCCGACGCCAAGAACTACACGGAGCCCGACGCCAAGAACCACACCGAGTCCGACGCCAAGGCCGACACCGAGACCGACGCCGAGAAGGGACACCGTAGGTCGGCGCACCCGACGCAGCCCCGGTTCGGCGAGCCGAGCACGCTCCCGTCCTCCGCCGCCCTGCCACGCTCCATGGCAGCCCCGCGCCGCGACGGCGAGCTGCGCCGCACGTTCGAAGCGCTCCCCGCCCGCACCTCGCAAGCGGGCGCGCACCCTTTCGCGGTGACCTGGTGGGGCAACGCCTGGGTGAGCGCCCTCGA
The DNA here is from genome assembly GCF_044768965.1 of Streptomyces sp. NPDC090798. Classification (NCBI taxonomy): domain Bacteria; kingdom Bacillati; phylum Actinomycetota; class Actinomycetes; order Kitasatosporales; family Streptomycetaceae; genus Streptomyces; species Streptomyces sp. NPDC090798. The sequence continues at coordinate 13,952 of NZ_JBIVXA010000033.1, read as the reverse complement.
AGAGGGAGCCCTGGACGCGGCGCGGCTGGTGCGCGGACGGGCGTACGCCGACCAGGGGCACGTCGACGCCATCACCGTCACACCGGGACTCGTGCTGGCCTATGTCCACGGGAGCCGCCCGCGGCCGTACCGCGTCCAGGTCCGACTGCGGACGCTGGACGACGGCGACTGGGACCGTTTCCTCGACGCGGCCGCCGAGCGCCCCGGGCACATCGCTGCGCTCCTCGACAAGGAAATGCCCAAGTCGCTCGCGGACTGCGCAGTCGCCCTGCTCCCCGGCCCCGGCGACCTCGCACCCCAGTGCAGCTGCCCCGACTACGGCCACCCCTGCAAACACGCCGCCGCCCTCTGCTACCAGACGGCACGTCTGCTCGACGAGGATCCCTTCGTACTGCTTCTGCTGCGCGGCAGGGGCGAGCGCGAGCTGCTGGACGCACTGTCCCGCCGCAACGCCACCCGCGCGGCCCGTGCCGCCCAGCAACAGCAGTCGGCGCCGCTGCCCGGTGTACGGGCCCGTGACGCCCTCGCGCGCCGGGCTCTGCCACCCCTCCCGGCGCCGCTGCCCGCCCCCGCGCACCCCGAGCAGCCGCCGACCTACCCGGGCGCGCCGGGCGGCCCCGACCCGTTCGCACTGGACCAGCTCGCCACGGACGCGGCCGCCCGCGCGCACGCGCTGCTCACCACGGGCCGAGACCCGGTCGCGGAGCTGACGCTCTGGCAGGACGCGGTACGGCTCGCCGCCGCCCGCCCCGGTTCCGGCCTCACCGCCGCGACCCGCGCCCTCTACTCCTCGCTGGCCTCCGCCGCCGGCCGTACCCCCGCCGACCTGGCGCGTGCCGTGGCCGCCTGGCGGCAGGGCGGCCTCGAAGGGCTCACCGTCCTCGAAGAACCCTGGGACCCGCCCGCGGGCCGCTTCGACCGCGCCCGCCCCCTCCTCCTCGCCGCCGACCTCCCCGCCTTCCGACCCTGGCGCAACCACCTCACCCACCCCCGCGGCCACGCCCAGCTCCGCCTGGGCCACGACGGCCTCTGGTACGCCTACGAATCGGAACCGGGCCACGAGGACTGGTGGCCCCGGGGCACCCCGGACCTCGACCCGGTCGGCGCCCTGACGGGCCTCGGCGCACCGGGCGAGCTCTGACCCACCCGCCCACACCCACCGAGTCACCCGGCACCCCGGTCAGCAAGGGCGTGCAGCGTCTCGTACCGCTCGATCCGAGGAGCAGACGGCCGCGGGCTTCGGATCCCTACACCTGCGCGCGGTCCTTGCCAGAGCGTCAGCACGAGGAAACGAACATCGGCGACACCGTACCCGCGCTTCCTGTTCCACTACAGGGGCGTTGCTTCAAAACGGACGAGAGTTTGTTCGGGTGCTTGTAGGGCATCCGCCCCACCAGTGAACCGTCGCGGCAGAGCGCTTCACGTGCCCGTTCCAAGGAAGGGTTTCATCTTGTTCCAAGCAATTGCTGACGTTCTGCGTTCGGTCGGCCGCGCACTCGCCACCGTTGTCACTCTGCCCTTTCGGGCGGTTGCCAGCCTCTTCGGCGGAGCGTCAGATGGCGCTCGGGTTCATCACTGAAGCGAAAAGTGCGCCATCTGCTGTTCGCGTGTCCCGGTGAGCGGGATACGGGGCGGCTAAGCAATGGGCCGCGCGACGCGTGCAGGGTCGGCCAGGTCGAGACGGCCGAGGTCGACTCACCGCCCCGGCAGTGGTGTGCGTGGCCATTTCCCTTTCGGCATCCCTTAGATTACTTGCTGCGCGTGCCACCCAATGGTCGGCTCCAGCGATTGCAACGTAGGACAAGAAATGACTGGGCGTCTAAGCCAGTCTGGTCCGACGCGACCGGACGCCATGACGGAATGGTCTCGATGACGAACACGCGGAACTCCAGCTCCGCTGATGTTTCCGTGTGGTGAGGATCTCGGGGCGTTGTTCATAAGGTGTTAGTGAGGGGGCGGGACATGCCGTACACGCGCTCAGAGGCCCAGACGAGACATCCTCGGCACGAACGTCGAGGGGAAGCGCGGTTGCCCGCCGTGATCGCGACGCTCGCCGCGATCACGTTGTACCTGGCTTTGCCGCAGCGGTTGCTGATCGCACCTCGCTACGTGCTGCCTGCTCTGGAGTTGATTCTGCTCGTACCGCTCATCGCGATTAACCCGAGGCGCCTGACCCGCCAGACCCGAGCCTTCCGTGTCCTGTCCCTGCTGCTCGTAGCTGTCATTGCGATGGGCAATCTGGTAGCGCTGGGCATCCTGATTCACGAGTTGGTGTACGCCGGGGTGAAGAACGGCGGGTCGTTGCTGATGGCCGCGTTGCAGGTCTGGCTCACCAACGTCATCGTCTTCGGGTTGGCCTACTGGGAACTGGATCGAGGCGGTCCTGTCAGCCGCACCCAGGAGCCCCGCGCCGCATTGCCCATGGCGGACTTCCGTTTCTCACAGGACGAGAACGACGACGCCGTGGAGGAAGTCGCCGACGGCGCCAGTGGCACGTCCGACTGGGTTCCCACTCTCGTGGACTACCTGTATGTGTCGGTCACGAACTCCACCGCATTCAGTCCGACCGACACCATGCCGCTGTCGACGAGGGCCAAAATTATGATGAGCATCCAGAGTGTCTCCGCCCTCTTGACCTCGCTCCTCGTGATCGCCCGTGCCGTCAGCATCCTGCACTGAAGCGTGTCGCAGAAGGCCGTATGCAGGGCATTTCCCTTGTATGGCTGGGGTGTTGAGGGCTGATCCGTTGTGGGTGGAGTCGTTCACCGGGCTGCGGATGAAGCAGTTCGAGCGGTTGCCGAAGTTGGAGCGGGAGCGGGGTGGCGACGGGCCGCGCATCGGGCGGCCGTGGTGTCTGCCGTTTGCGGACCGGGTGCTGGTGGTGGCTGTCCACTACCGGACGAACCTCACGATGCGGCAGCTCGCACCGCTGTTCGGGGTCTCGCCGGCCACGGTGCGCAGGGTCATCCAGCGGCTGCGGCCCCTCCTCGCGCTCGAGCCGGCCTCCCGTCCCGTCGATGCCGCGGACCGGCTGTGGATCGTGGACGGCACGCTGGTCCCGGTCCGCGACCGCAAGGTCGGTGCCGCGAGCCGCAACCACCGGTTCTCCGCGAACGTGCAGGTCATCATCGACGCCGACACCCGCCTGCTCGTGGCGACCGCCATGCTGCCCACGCGCTTGACCTGCCTGCATCCCGTATTTCCTCGGATTATGGACCGGCCGGGTGTTTCGCGACAGGCATTCAGGCGGTTTGTGAATCCGTAGGTGTGAGCGGGGACAGGAGGGGCATACGGATTTTCGGAGGTTGATAATATGGTTCCCCTGCTTCTCGTTCTGCTGCTGGCTTTGCTTCTGTTCGGTGCGGGTTTCGCGTTGAAGATCCTTTGGTGGGTCGCCATCGTCGTGCTGGTCCTGTGGCTGATCGGCTTCGTCGCCCGGCCCAAGGGCAGTAGTGGCCGCTGGTACCGCTGGTAGCGGAGCGGGCTTCGGCTGAATGCGGAAACGACATGGCGGTGGCCGTCCTCCTCTCCGGAGGGGGCCACAACGCCATGCCGACGTTTGCGCCCGCCTCCGCCGTCCGACGGCCATCCCGGTCTTCGTCTCTTGACTTGGACGAATGAAGCGCCGGGTTCAGGGCAATCGGATTTCGAGCGGAAGAGAAAGCTGCCCCGTGTGGTATGCGAAATAGGAAGGGCGGCAGGGTTTCCCCGCTGTCCTCTGTTTAGCGGAGGAGTTGTTTTCGCGTGACTGAGCATGTGTGGAGTTACAAGTCGACCTCGGGCCACCTGGCCGGCGGCGATCTGACCGGCTACAAGGTCGAGGCGATCGACGGCGACATCGGCAAGGTCGACAAGCACTCCGACGAGGTCGGTGACGCCTACCTGGTCGTGGACACCGGGGTCTGGATCTTCGGCAAGGAGGTTCTCCTCCCGGCGAGCACCGTGATCCAGATCGACTTGGAGAAGAAGAAGATCTTCGTCGACCGGACCAAGGAACAGATCAAGAACGCCCCCGAGTTCCACCGGGACAAGCACCTCGGCGACGCAGGCTACCGCGAGGAACTGGGCGCCTACTATCGCCCGATCACCCCCGCCGGTGGCCAGCCCATCATCTGACTCCCGTACGTGAGTGGGCCCGAACTCGTCGAGTTCGGGCCCACTCACGTGCTCCGTGGCGCCAGCGCAGGGCAGCAGCACATACATGAGCGTCCGGACACCGGGCGTGGACGCCGTCGGGGGACAGCTGGGCCTCAGACGCGCTGGGCGCGGTGGAGGAGAGTGTGTAGTCGGTGGGGGCGCAGGGCGGCTCGGGCGGCGTTTGCGCCGGGCGCCCCGTGGACGCCTCCGCCGGGGTGGGCGGCAGCGGAGGCGAGGTAGAGGCTCTTGACGGGAGTCTCGGGTCGTCCGGTGCCGGGTACGGGGCGGAAGACCGCCTGTTGGTGCAGGGCGGTGGTGCCGTTGTTGATGGCGCCGTTGTGGAGGTTCTCGTTCATGGCCTGGAGCGTGGTGGGGGAAAGGATCCGACGAGCGCCGATCAGCGTGCGGAAGCCGGGCGCAAGCCGTTCCACCTGCGCTTCGATACGGTTGGCCATGGCCTCCTGTTCGCGGACGTCCCATCGGCCGGTGATGCGGTCGGCGCCTGCGTCGGAGGTGACGTGCTGCGGAAGGTGGGTGTAGGCCCAGGCCGATTCCGTGCCGGCGGGGGAGCGGCTGGGATCGGCCGTGGTCATCTGGCCGACGAGGGCGAACGGTTCGTCGGGAACCTGTCCCATGGCGATCTGGGAGGCGAACCGGGTCAGGCCGTCGACACCGTCGGCCACATGGACCGTCCCCGCCCCGGTGGCCTGCGGCGCGTCCCACGGCACCGGGCCCGTCAGCGCCCAGTCGACCTTGAATGTCGCGAAGTCCCACTGGAAGCGCTCCAGGTCCCGCAGCAGGCGGGCCGGCAGATGTTCTTCGCCCACGAGGTCCCGGTAGAGGGCAGGCGCCGACACGTCGGCCAACACGGCCCGCCGCGCCGCGACGGCTTCCCCGCCGGACGTCTCGACACCGACTGCCGTTCCGCCCCGCACGACGACGGATGCGACGCGCTCGCCGCATCGCAGGCTGCCCCCGTGGCGCTGGAGGCGGGTCACGAGCGCCGCCGTCAGGGCGCCGGCGCCGCCGACGGGCACCGGGAATCCATGGCTCTGCCCGAGCATCGACATCAGCCAGCCGAAGCCGCCACTGCCGGCGGCCTCAGGGGCCAGGTCGGCGTGGAGTGCATTGCCGGCCAGCAGGAGGCGACCCCCCGCGCCCGCGAACTCCTCCTCGCCCAGGCGCCGCACCGGCAGGGACAGGTTGCGGGCGAGCCGAAGGCCTCCAGCGGCGCGGAGCTTCGCGGCGAGGCGGAGTCCGGCGCGGACCGGGGGAAAGGGCGTGAACATGGCCTGTACCAGGTCCGGCCCGACACGGCTCCACACGTCGTACATGTCCCGCCAGGCGCCTGCGTCGGCTGCCGCGAACTCTGCCAGTCCGGCCGCGGTGTCCTGCACATGAGGCTCCAGAACGGCGCACCCCCCGTCTCTCAGCGGGTGGGCCAGCACACGCGGGGCGTGGCTCCACCGCAGTCCTTCCTCGGCGAGGTCGAGGCGGGCGAGGACCGGAGAGGCGGCGGCCAGGGGGTAGAAGGCGCTGAAGAGATCCGAGACGTAGTCGGGGTGGACGCCGCGGTCGCTGCGGACCGCGCCTCCCGGCTCTTCCTGTGCTTCCAGGACTTCTACGCTCCAGCCGGCATCCACCAGCAGATTCGCGGCCACCAGCCCGTTGGGGCCTGCGCCGATCACCACCGCGTCAGGCATGGCTGGTCGCGTCGTGCTGGTGTTCCACCACCCTGGCCAGGCGGGCCAGCATGCCCCGGTGCCGCAGCTGCAGCAGCGCTTCGGTCGCGGAGTTGTGGAGAGTGCCGCCCGGACCTCGCAGGGGGTGCTCATCACAGACGACGAGGGTTTCCTCGCCCCACGGACGGAGCTGGAGGAAGATCCTCGCGGTGCCCAGCGGCTTGAACGATGCCTCCAGTTCCAGCTCCCTGCCCGTATCGCTGTGGCGGACGGTCGTGACCCCGTCCGAGGACCAGGGACCCAGCCGCACGGTGTAGCGGATCCGGGAACCGACCTCGGGCCAGGCCTGGTCGAGGGGCGTGGACTCGGAGGGTCCCACCACCCACTCCCCGTACCGGGCCGGATCGGCAAGAACTGCCCACACCGCGTGCGGGGGACGATGGATGAGCTGATGACGGACAGCCATACCAGAACACCTCCTGCCTGACGGAACGTGCGGAACATCCATCGGAGCGGGCGTACCTCCCCGGGTGGGATCGGCCGCCGGAGGCCGGCGGCGAGTGGTGGCAGCGGGGAGGGCGCGGGCGGGCCGGCGAGTGGTTGCGCCGCGGCAGGCGCGCGGCAGGCGCGCCCGCCGTGGGCGGTCTACTGCTCGGCGCTGGGAACGGCGAGGGGTTCACCGGGGGCCTTCTTCTTGGCCGCTTCCATCTGTTCGCCGAGTTCGGTGAGTCGGTTGCGGCCCATGGCCTTGCGGACTTCGGGGAACCACTCCTTCTCCTCTTCCTCGACGTGGTGGCGGACGTTCTCCATGAGGACGGTCATCTTGGCGTCGAACCGCTCGTCGGCCGGGTCGAGGTCCTTGAGCTCGGAGAGCATCCACAGCACGACGTGGTGTTCCTCGACGCTTTCCAGGACGTCGTCCTTGGTGTCGGGGTCCGCCTCGCGGGCGGCCGGGTAGAAGATCTTCTCCTCGATCCAGGTATGGGTGGTGAGCTCCTCGATCACCTGGTCGGCGATCTTCCGCTTCTCGGTATGGGCGTCGTCGCCGGCCTTCTCGAACTGCTTGAACAGCTTCTCCACCGTCTTGTGGTCTTCCTTGAGCAGCACAATCCCGTCCACAGTTCTTCCTCCATGTCAGCTTCCTCCGGACGGCCGGTGCCGCCCGGGGGAACCGAGTACCCACTGCAGCCTCGAAACCTGCACAGACGAAAGCCCGGCCGGCCCGGAATGATGACCTGAGCTGAGGCGTCAGCCGGTCAGAGGGCCTCGACGAGGGACTGGGTGCGGAAGGTGGTCGAGGGCGCCCACAATCCAGAGGATGGCCCCGATGACGAGCGGAATGACGCCGAGGACGATCATCGTGCCCTCCGATATCGCGGTGAAGCCCCTTTCAGGGTAGGCGCGGTCGCCCCCCACCGCTCTGTCATACGCGCGCCACCGCCGATTTCCGGGACTCAGTGGTTCGGGACCGGGACAGGTGCGGAAGTCCGGTCGCCCACCGGGGTATTGCCGGTTTCAGGCGCATCTAACGGGTTTCCATCGAGACGGTCCGCGTTTTGCAGCCGGTCTTCTGCCCGGCCAGAAAGCGAAATCTCCGCAAACGCAGGGGGCTGTCCTCCGGTACTCGACCGGCCCAGGTCCGACCGTCGCCGGCCTGCTTCGGTACTTGCCCGACTTCGGTACGTGCATGTCGCGCGAAACCCGCCGTGGACTCGTACCGCATGTTTTGAGCGTCGGCGGGAACCCGAACAACCCAGTCCCTCCAGAAGCACGACACGCCGATCGGAGAAGGACGAACACGCCCGGCCACGCTTATGCCTTTGCCGGTGGTTCACCTTTGTGGGCCTTCCGATCGGGGGGGACCAGAGCATGCGACACGGTGGGAACCTTGTCCGCCATGCGTTTCTTGCAACTCACGCAGGCCCGGAGGAATTCGATGACGACCCTAGCTCGTCCGCCGTCCACATCGCCGCGACTGAGAACGCTGCCGGGCGTGTACGAGCCTCAGCACGACACACGTCTCTTGGCCGGGGCGCTGCAGCGCGAGGACATCGCAGGCGGAGCGGAAGTGCTCGATCTGGGAACGGGCAGCGGTGCCCTCGCCTTGGAAGCGGCGCGTCTCGGTGCCCGCGTCACCGCCGTCGACATCTCCTGGCGAGCGGTGCTGTCGGCACGTTTCAACGCGATGCGCCGCCGTCAGAAGATCGCTGTCCGGCACGGCGATCTGGCGTCCGCCGTCCCGGGACGGTCCTTCGACCTGGTGGTGAGCAACCCACCGTACGTTCCCTCACCTTGTGCGTGGCCACCGAAGGGAGCGAGCCGCTCCTGGGACGCGGGTTGGGATGGCCGGGCGCTCCTCGACCGTGTCTGCGACGCGGCGCCTGCGGTGCTGCGGCCGACCGGTGTGCTTCTGGTCGTGCACTCCGCTCTGTGCGGCGTGGAGGCCACGCTCGATCGTCTGACGGCGGCGGGGCTGAGGGCATCGGTGACCGAACGGGCGACCATCCCGTTCGGACCGGTGCTGCTGTCCCGGCTGGACTGGCTGCGGGAGCGGGGAATGCCCGCTGCCGAGAGTCTGGAAGAACTGGTGATCGTCCGCGCCGTACCCGCCTGAGCGCCGCGCCGCATCAGAACCGACCGCGACGGACCGCCGCGCGGCTCGTCATGACCGCCTAATTCAGCACTGGGAATCGCAGGACCACCTTGACGCGCACGGCAAGCGCCGCACTGGATCCACTTCAACGACACCGTCAACGGATATCTGAAGTCGGACTACGACGAGCACCACTACAAGGAGATTCCGCACTGGGTGCGGGTTTCTACGCCTTGGTGGTCCGGGGCGGCGCGGCGCTGTCAGAGCGGAGCCTCGTTGAGAGGCATGACTGGGGGAGGGGACGGGCGCTCACGGGGTCCCATCCTCCGGGCGAGCGGGCTTGCCCGTCGTCCGGCGGGCTGGGGTGAAGCCGGTGGGCTGGGGTGAAGCCAAGAGGTCAGCCGGGCCGGATGCCGGTCAGGCGGCGCGCTGCGACGGCGCCGCCCCGGTCGACCGCGGCTTTGACTCCGGCGAAGATCGCGCCCTGCAGGACAGCAGCCGTCAGGACCTTGCGCCAGCCGTGCTGCTCGTCGGTGGCGTCGGGGGCGTCCCCTTCGTGCCCGAGTTTCTTCCAGACCTGCCTGAACACCCGGCCGGCCAGCACGCCGCTTACGGTGCCCAGAACCAGCCCCACAGGCTTGTAGGCGATCTTCGAGGTTTTCATCGCCGCCTCCTGACACGGTGTACGACCATCAGGGCGATCAGCCTTGCCGTGCTCAACCGGTTCCCGAGTACCCCCGACGCGTCGCCTCACCGGTCGTCACTTTCAGTGACTGGCTTCTTTCTCTGCGCCTCAATGGGACCCCGACGCTCGGCCTTCTTTGCGCTGTGGCGCCATGAGCCGAGCCCTGAGCCGGTATGTCGGTGATATGTGGGCACCCGTCCATCAGCCGTTGCCGTTCTCCCGGGGAACGGCATGGTCAGGCTCTCCTGGTCCTGACTACGTGCTGGAAGAGCCGCCCGAATCCTCATGCCTTCCATCCTCGATGCCGCCGCTTTCGCATACCTGCTGTGCGATCAACCGGAGCTTGATGTTGCGCTTCTGAGAAAGCTCCCGGAGTACGGCGAACGCACCGTCCTCGTCGAGGTGATAGCGCCCCATGAGGATGCCCATCGCTTCCCCGATGGTGTGCCGAGTCGCGAGCGCACTGTGCATTTGCGTGTATGTGCGTGCACTGGCGAGTGCGACAGCGGCATGCGAGGCCAGCAGTACCCCGGCGGTCTCGCTGACCTCGTTGAAGGCTCCGGGCCGGCGCGCGTACATGGTGAGCGCACCGAACTCCTCGTCGTCGGCGAACAACAGGAATCCCATCATGCTCCCGACGCCCAACTTGCATGCCTCGGGGGTGTAGCGGGGCCATCGCTGCTGATGCTCGGTGAGGTCTTCGATGCGGAACACCTGGGCGCTGCCCGCTCTGCGGGCGATGTCGAAGCACGGTCCCTCCCCGAGGAGGTCCTGCAGCCGGTCGGATTCCGTTGCCAGCACGCCCGTAGAAGCCAGCGTTTCCACCCTGTCGCCGTGCCGGACCAGGATGCCGGCCGAATCACAGCCCTCGACCACCTCCACCGTCGACGAAGCGATCCGCTGCAGTGTGGCCGTGTCCGACTCCTGCCGCAGCAGATCGCGCGCCATCGAGGCCATGCGTTGCGCAAAGCCCTGCCAGTCCATCGCGATGTGCCCTCCAACCCACGCCGCGACCCGCGCGTTGATTACCCCCGATGTTGGCCTTACGGCGAGGTCACCTTCTCATTCGGCCACGCTGAGTTGACCTCCTGCAAGGCCGGACTCGTTGACGGCGACGCGCACCAGGCAATCGGCACGCAGATGAGGTCCAGGCGTGGGGTGTACGTACGACCGCAGCGGGCGGTCGTACGTACACCACTCGCCGCGGCAGGGTGGCCGCGGTGCTGGCTCGCCACTCAGGCTCCCGGGCTCGGGGCAGCTTCTTCGGCCGGCAGACCTCGGGCGGTGACGAGGCGGGCACTGCCGTCAGCCAGGCGGTAGGACAGGCCCACTACGGCCGTCTGTCCGGTGGTGACCTGGTCGGCGAGTACTCGGGAGCGGTCCAGGAGAAGGTCGACGGTGTGCCGTATGTGTTCGGCGATGATGTCGTCGTCGTGGGTGAGTCCGGCGGCGCGGGCGGCCAGGACGCTGGGCGTGACGCGCTCGACGACGTCGCGCACGTATCCGGTGGCGCCCAGTCCGTCGGTCAGGGCGGCACGGGTCGCGGCGACCGCGCCGCACGAGTCGTGGCCCAGCACGACGACCAATGGGCAGTCCAGGACGCTCACTCCGTACTCGATGCTGCCCAGCACCTCGGGCCCGGCCACGTGGCCGGCGGTGCGGACCACGAAAAGGTCGCCCAGGCCCCGGTCGAAGATGATCTCCGCGGCCAGGCGGGAGTCGGAGCAGCCGAAGAGCACGGCGAAGGGGCGCTGGCCGGGTGCGGTCGCGGCGCGGCGCGCGGCGTCCTGATTCGGGTGCTGCGGGGAGCCCGCGACGAATCGCTGATTGCCGACCAACAGTAGGTCGAGGGCCTCGGACGGTGTCAGGTGCGGGGTATCAGGCATGATCGCAGGTTACGTCCAGGCCCGGGCGGGCCACAGCGCAGGGGCTCGCCACGCCAGGCGTGTGGGCGGCGGCCAGTGGCCGGGCGCCGGGCGTTGTGGCGCCGGGCATGCCAAGCCGCGCTGAGGCTGCGGCTTCCAGCCGCAGCCTCAGCGCGCGGCGCGTTCGGTCTCCCTGGTAGGAGCAATTGCCACCGGTCAGGTCGCCGCCGACATGTTGTTCACCGTGCACTGTCACGTTGTCCCCAACGAGACGATTGCGCTCACGACGCCTGCCGAACGGGTGACTTCACTAGGCCGGGCGCGCCGCCCTGTTGCCTCACCGGGCTGGGACAGGAGCCGTCCCGCAGGTCGGGGACCACGGTGCCATCCCCTGCGGAACAGAGTCCCCGTGGACAGCCCAGTCACCACCCGACCGCTTGCCCTGGTGACCGGAGCCTGCTCCGGCACCGGACTCACACTCACCCATCAGCCGACGACAATCCGAAGACCTCAGGGATGCGCCCCGACCGCCTGCCGATAGGCCACGTGGCCACCCAGCGCACCGCTCACAGCGACCGCCGTCAGTCCGCCCAGCGACCACAGCCTGCCCTTGGCCGAGCGACCGCGGAGTCGCGCCGTCAGGGACGCGGTGTAGAAGGCCACCGCAGCCACGTTCGAGACCGCGTGGACCAGTCCGACCCGGGCCTGCTCGGGCGGCAGGTCCGCCCAGTCGGCCCAGCCGGCGACCGCTGCCGGGGCGACTCCGGCCAAACCGACGGCCGTGAGGGTCGTGGGCGCACGCTGCCCGGACGGCACGATGTCCAGTACGGCGGCCGACAGCCAGCAGCCGATCGGTACTTGTACCAGAACGGGATGTACAGGATGGCCCAGCGGCCTGCCGCGCAGCAGATCGCGTACCTCACCCAGCGGGAGCGAGCGGATTCCCCGCTGGAGAACCCGGATCGCCGGATCCGCTACCACTGACCGTTCGATGCGGTCCAGGGCCGTCAGCCACCATGCCGACGCGGTGTCCAGGGCCGAGGTCTTTCCGGCCTTTGTGGAGGTGTCGAGGGCGTGTGTGTTCATGTACAACGACTACCCGGCATCACGCCGCCATCCCACCATGGCCTCGACTGCACTCGAACTGTCTGCCTGCCGACGGGGGAGTCATGGCCGGGTACGGCGTGCCTCCTGGCGGTGTTCCCGGCGGGGTCCGCAGGGTCAGCGGTCGTCGCGTCCCTGGTACATGGTGCGCCGGTCGTCGGGGCTGCCGGTGCTGAGACGGCGGTTGTCGGTGTGGCCGCGGACGGCGGAGGCGGCGGCGACGGCGAGGAGGGTGGCGATGACGCCGGTGATGAGATTGCTGGTGATGGAGCGGGTGTGGGCGACGTCGCCTGCGACGACCCAGGGGGCGACGCAGGTCCAGATGCCGATGGCGGCGGCGGCCCAGGCCATGGAGTGGGTGCGCTCGTAGGAGCTGCCGAGACCACCCAGGAGCAGCATGTAGGCGATGCCGGCGATGAGGTTGGTGACGGCGAGGGTGGTGAGGCCGTTGAAGCCGACTATCCAGGGGGACGCGGCGAGGTACAGGCCGGTGATGAGAGCGAGGGCCTCGATCATCTGGGCACGCGGGGTGGCGGCGGCGCGGTCGTGTCGGGCGCGCAGTTCCATCAGGTCGGGGTGTTCTTCGATGGGTGCGTGATGGGTGAACGCCATGACGGCCTCCAAGGGAGAGATGGTTATCCACCATCTACCCCTAAAGCCGACATAAATAGATAAACAGTGCATGTCTCTGATCGTGGCGACGTGCGCCGACGCCGTAGGTGGCCGCAGGCGCGTCCCGCCCGCGCGGATGGCGGGGCCAGCTGATCCGCGCACCGGTGCCCACGACCCGATAGGCGGTACCGACCTCGAGATCGGGCCCTGCGCCTGGTGGAAGTGCGTACGCCGCATGGCGCGACCGACCGCTCGACAGGACACCCTCCGGGCAGGGAACCACCACGGAAGGCGATCGCGAGTCGGATGCGGCGTGCCGGCTGCCCGACGGTGTCGACGTCAGGACGGTGCTCGCGCCGGGACGACAGAGCGGTGAGGGCGCCGATGTGCCTAGTCTGGAAGAGGCATCACAGCGAAATCGGAGGACACCATGATCGTCCTCGGCGTCATTCTGCTCGTCATCGGCCTCGTCGCCGGAATCAGCATCCTGTGGACCATCGGCGTGATCCTCGGCGTCATCGGAGTCGTCCTGTGGATCGTGGGCGCCCTCGGCCACGGCGTCGGCGGACGCAAGCACTACTGGTAGCAGCCACATCGGCACAGGGAGCTCCGCAACGCGTGAAGCTCACACAGGACGTACTCAGTGCAGGAAAGGAAGGCAGGCCAGACCATGGCCAAGGAGCCGAAGTCATCCCAGCCCCCGCACGGTGAGGGCCCCAGCCGGCACAAGGGCACCCAGCAGCACGGCTGGTCTCCGGACGTCGACGAGACCCGCCAACAGGACAACCCGAGCGCCCACCGCTCGTTCCACCCCGACCAGCACGCTCCCGGCAAGGGCCCCGGGCGCAAGGTCTCGAAAGAGGAGGCCGGGGATCCGCACGGCACGCCCGTGAAGAGCACGAGCCGCCGCGGAGAGGAACAGAGCAAGGCCCGCAGTGACGAGAAGGGCATGCACGACACCGGCCCCAAAGGCCGCTCCCAGCGCCCCAGCGGGACCAGGGACGCATCCGCCACCACCGGCGTCGACCCTCAGGACCCGCAGGACCCACCCGGCAGCCGCAAGGCCCGCTGACCTTCGCGCCCAGTCTCGCGCCGAGGCCTGCGACATCCCCGCCGTTCAAGGTGACAGTCGAGGTAGAGCTGGAGTCGGGGGGCGCCCCCGGGGGCCCCCCCCCCCCCCCCCCCCGGCGCCTAACCCATACCCCCCCGACCGGGGAAAGACCGGGGTCGGCGCCGGCAACGTCGGGCCCGTAACCCCACCGCCCCCACCCCCA
>NZ_JBIVXA010000032.1:0-108765 GCF_044768965.1 Streptomyces sp. NPDC090798 | reverse complement strand
AACGCCCGGTTACATTCCGAACCCGGAAGCTAAGCCTCACAGCGCCGATGGTACTGCAGGGGGGACCCTGTGGGAGAGTAGGACGCCGCCGAACTCATATTAGAAGAGCTGGTCCCCGAACTTCGGTTCGGGGACCAGCTCTTTTTTGTTGTCCGACACTTTGCGTTCACTTTGCGCGACAAGCATCCGCGGCATGGGTACTGCTGCAATGCTCAGGGCCGCGGGCGTCGGAGTCGGCGACGAGGTCATCGTGCCGGCGTTCGGGAACGTCGAGGTCGCGGAGGCCGCGACCCAGGTCGGTGCGTCGGCCGTCTTCGCCGACATAGACCCGGTCACGTACTGCCTTGACGCAGGCGCTGTCGAGGCGGCCGTGACCCCGCGGTCGACCGCTGTCGTCGTCGTACACCGCTTCGGCCGCTCGGCCGACATGGCGCGGCTGCGGGACGTCGGTCAGCGACACGGGCTCCTCGTACTGGAACTGGGCGAGTCCGAGGCGCCGTACGACGAGATCGCGCAGCGCAGGGAGCGGGCCGCCTATCTCGACGGGCGGCTGAGCGGAGTGCGCACACCGGACGGCGGCGACGGACACACGTACCAGCAGTACGTCGTGCGCGTGCCCGGCAATGGCCGGCCGGACCGGGACGCCTTCGCACGGGCCGTACGGGCCAAGGGGGTTGAGTGCCGGGTGCCGGTGAAGACGCCTGTGCACCGTCTGCCCGGGTTCCGTCGGGACGAGCACCTCCCGGAGACGGAGCGGGCCGCCGACGAGACCCTCGCGCTGCCCGTGGACGCGTCGTTGACGAAGCGGGAGATGCAGCGGATCGTCTCCGCGTGCAATGCGCTCGGGGGATTGCTGCAGCCGGCCTTCTGATCCGACGGGACTGGTTGGGAGCACGCCGCTGTTCGGGGTATGATCTATCTCGTTGCCGCGAGGGAAACCTCGAAAAGGCGACTGGCCCCCCTAGCTCAGTCGGCAGAGCGTCTCCATGGTAAGGAGAAGGTCAACGGTTCGATTCCGTTGGGGGGCTCCAGCAGAAAAGGCCTCCGCCCTTACGGGCGGGGGCCTTTCACATGTCCCGGAGGCGACTCCGGAGCCGCGTCCCCGGAGTCGAGCCCGACCTCAGTCCCGCTGAAGGCCCGGCACCCGCATCGCCAGGATCGCCATGTCGTCGGACGGGGCGTCGGAGGCGAAGCGCTCGACCGCGCGCATGACGCGGGCGGCCACCGCTCCCGCCGTGAGGCCCGTACACGTGGTGAGGACGTCCGTGAGACCGTCATCGCCCAACATGCGGGTGCCCTCGCGGCGTTCGGTGACGCCATCCGTCACACACAGCAGCACGTCGCCCGGGTCGAGGGTGACGGTCTGCTCGTACAACTCCAGGTCCTCCATGACGCCGAGGAGGGGCTGCGGTTCGGCGGCCGCCTCTACGGTGCCGTCCTGGCGCAGGCGGAGCGGGAGCGGGTGGCCCGCGCAGACCACCTTCAGCATGGCGCTGCCGTCCTCCTGGGGCCACAACTCGCCGTACAGCAGGGTCAGGAAGCGGCTGCGGGCGCCCTCGTCCAGGATCGCGGAGTTCAGGCGCTCCAGGACCGCAGGGCCGCCGAAGCCCTCGCGGGCCAGGAGGCGCAGGGCGTGCCGGGCGAGGCCCGTGACCGCCGCCGCCTCCGGGCCCGTACCGCAGACGTCGCCGATGGCGAACCCATAGACGCCGTCACGGATCGGGAAGAGGTCGTAGAAGTCGCCGCCGACCTCGTTGCCCTCGCCGGCCGCCCGGTAGATGACCTCGACCTCGACGCCATCGATGTGCGGGAGGTCCGGCGGCAGGAGGCTGCGCTGGAGGGACTGGCTGATGGCCGTGCGCTCCGAGTACAGGCGGGCGTTGTCGAGGGCCAGGGCGGCCCTGCGGGACAGGTCCTCGGCCAGTTCCAGGATTTCCTGGCGGAAGTGTTCGTCGGAGGGCTTGCCGAGCGTCAGCATGCCGATGACGCGGTTGCGGGCCACCAGGGGCAGGACGACGGTCTCGCCGCCGACCGCCGCGGCCGTCGCCAGGGTCGTACCGATGCCGGAGGTGACCGAGGCGGGCTCGCCGAGGCCCAGGCTGCGCATGGAGGTGCGCAGGGCGGCCTGGTGGGCGGCCTCGCCCGGGGCCGCCCAGACGCGGGCGCCGGGGGTGGGGACCGGGTCCGGTGGGGCGATCTTCGAGAGCAGGGCCTTGAGGCCGTCGATGCGTTCCTCGTCCTCGTGCAGGACGTACGAGAGGTACGGGTCCGAGGCCTGGTCGGCGATCGTGTAGACCGCGCACCAGGTGGCGAGGGTCGGGACCGTCATCTGGGCCATGAGCGCGAGGGTCTGGTCGCGGTCCAGAGTGCCGGCGAGGAGGTCGGAGGCCTCGACGAGGAAGCTCAGCGAGCCGCGGCGCAGGCGTTCCAGCTCGCCCAGGCGGGCCGATTCCACCGCGAGCGCGATGCGATCGGCGGCGAACTGGAGGCGCAGGGCCTCCTCGTTGGAGTAGCGGGCGGGTCCCTCGGCCGCGACACCGAGGGAGCCGGTGAGGCGGCCCTCGACCTTCAGCGGGACCGTGACGACCGAGCGCATGCCGGTCCCGGCCAGCAGTGGTACGGCGCCGGGGACGACCGTCAGGTCCTCGTGGACGGCGGGCATACGGGCCGAGCCGTAGCGGCCGGGGCCCGCCTCGACGGGGACGCGGGCGAAGCGCTGGCGGGCGGAGGGCAGGCCCGTCGAGGCTCGTACCTCCAACTCCGTCTCGTCGTCGGTCGCAAGGAGCAGGAAGGCGGAGTCGCCGTCGAGCATGTCGCGGGCGCGCTCCACCGTGCGCTGGAGGAGGCCGTCCAGGTCGTCCGGGGCGGGAGAGCCGATGAAGACCTCGAAGGGGTCCGTGGCCTGGCCCTCGGAGCTGGTCGTCGTGTCGGTGGCCGACACGCGCAACGGGGTCTGCAGGACGGCGCGTTCGTGGTCGCGTACGAGGAGGCAGACCGTGGAGGGTTCGCCGCCGGTGTCGCGGACGCGGAGGTGGGAGGCGTAGACGGGGGTCACGCGGCCGCTCGCGCCCCGGAGCCCGTAGCTGCCCTCCCAGCGCGAGAGTTGGAGGGCCTCGGCGATGCCGGTGCTGGTGCCCGGGGTGTGCGGCCAGGCCGCGAGGTCGGTGAGGGGCTTGCCGATGACCTGTTCGGCGGCGTACCCGAAGAGGTCCTCCGCGTCCTCGTTCCAGGCCGAGATGGCGCCGACGCGGTCGATCTGGATCACCGCGACGCGGACGCGGCCGTCGGCGAGCGGAAGAAGGTCGGCGGGGAGCGCGGGGCCCGCGGCGCGGGTGCCGACCGGGCGATCCGGGAGGTCGAGGTGGAACCAGACCTGCTTGTGCGTGGGGGAGTAGTCGACGCCCCAGCGGCCGGCCAGGGCGGCGCACAACTGGAGTCCGCGCCCGCCCTCGCGGTCGGGGCTGCCCATGTTCACAGCCGTCGCCTGGAGTGGAATCTCACGTTCCGGGTAGCGGTCAGCCACCTCGATGCGTACGCCTTCGTCGCTGCGCAGACACAGGACGTCCGCGGAGGTGCCCGCATGCACGACAGCGTTGGTGACGAGTTCGCTGGTCAGGACCACCGCGTCGTCGACGATGTCGGCGAAGCCCCAGCCCTGGAGGGTGTCGCGGACGAAGGATCTGGCGGTCGCGACCGATCGCCCGACGGGATCGAAACTGGCGGCCGCGCGCGCGGTGATCACAGCACTCCTTGTCCGGTTGTCGGCGTGCGGGGCTCCAGGGCCGACCCGCTCCTGCCGGGGCAGTGCCTGGTTCCCCGTCGACCGAGGATCCTGGGGCTGTCCCCCAGGATGCAGTCCGGTGGTCATGGTGCGGTGCCCCTCCGATGCCTGCCCGCTCGTTCTTCTGCCACCGCCCAGGCCGGACAAACCGGTTTGGCTGGACAGCCGCATGCAAGGTTACTTACCTTCGCCGTCCATGCGGATGCCGGTCACCAGTGTTTCCGTCGGGAGAGGGGCAGAGTTTCCGTTCGGACAGGTGCCTGTGTTTCCGTCCTGAGGAGGCTGTGGCCGCCTCCGGGCGGTGTGCGGACGATGTGCGAAGCTGCCGAACTGTTATGGCCTGGTTCAGCCGGGGTGAAACACTGGGCAAGCTCCGGTGAGAAGGTCGGGCGGGCCGAGTGCCTGCCGCTTCGCCGAGCAAGTAGTACCTGAGCACCAGCAGTAGTACCCGAGCAAGCAGTACCCGAGTACGCCGAGCAGTAATGGTCGACCCTTGCGGGAGGGACACAGTGGAGTCTGGCGCAGCGACGCGGGGCGGTAAGACGCGCGCAGAAGACGGACAGTCCCTGAACAACCGGCGCACACCACGCAACGGCACCACCGAGGTGGACACGGCTGCCCTGAACAGGCTGCTGACGGCCCTGGTGTCGATGCGGGACGGCAATTTCCGCAAGCGCCTCACGGTCTCCGGTGATGGCGTGATGTCGGAGATCGCGGCTGTCTTCAATGAGGTGGCGGACCGGAACCTGCATCTGACGGGTGAGCTGTCTCGGGTGCGGCGGGTGGTCGGGCGTGAGGGAAAACTCACGGAGCGGCTGGAGTCGGGCGCCTGCGAGGGTTCCTGGGGCGCCGCGATCGACGCGTCGAACGCGCTCGTCGACGACCTCGTACGACCGGTCTCCGAGGTCGGCCGGGTGCTGTCCGCGGTGGCGGAGGGTGATCTGTCGCCGCGGATGGAGCTGCGGGCGCAGGCGGCGGACGGCAATGGGCATCCGCTGCGCGGGGAGTTCCTGAAGGTCGGACGGACGGTCAACAACCTGGTCGACCAGCTGTCGACGTTCACCGACGAGGTCACGCGGGTGGCCAGTGAGGTGGGCACCGAGGGCAAGCTGGGCGGGCAGGCCCGGGTGCGCGGAATGTCCGGTTCGTGGAAGGACCTCACGGATTCGGTCAACACCATGGCGTACCGGCTGACGGCTCAGGTGCGTGACATCGCTCTCGTCACGACGGCGGTCGCGAAGGGCGACTTGTCCCGGAAGGTCACGGTTCATGTGGCCGGCGAGATGCTGGAGCTGAAGAACACCGTCAACACGATGGTGGATCAGTTGTCGTCGTTCTCCTCCGAGGTGACGCGTGTCGCCCGCGAGGTGGGCACCGAGGGCGAGCTCGGCGGTCAGGCGCAGGTGCCCGGTGTGGCCGGTGTGTGGAAGGACCTCACCGATTCGGTGAACCTGATGGCCGGCAACCTCACGGCCCAGGTGCGCGGGATCGCGCAGGTGACGACGGCGGTCGCGAGCGGTGACCTGTCGCAGAAGGTGACCGTTTCCGCGCGCGGCGAGGTCGCGCAGCTCGCCGAGACGATCAACCAGATGACCGAGACGCTGCGGACGTTCGCCGACGAGGTCACGCGTGTGGCCAACGAGGTCGGTGGAGAGGGGCGGCTCGGCGGTCAGGCGAACGTGCCGGGCGCGGCGGGGACGTGGAAGGACCTGACGGACTCCGTCAACACGGTGTTCCGCAACCTCACGACCCAGGTGCGGGACATCGCCGCGGTGACGACGGCGGTGGCCAACGGTGATCTGTCGCAGAAGGTCACCGTCGACGTGGCCGGCGAGATGCTGGAGCTGAAGAACACCGTCAACACGATGGTCGACCAGCTGTCGTCGTTCGGTGTCGAGGTCACGCGCGTGGCGCGCGAGGTCGGTGTCGAGGGTGAACTGGGCGGCCAGGCGCAGGTGCCGGGTGTGGCCGGTACGTGGAAGGACCTCACCGACTCCGTCAACACGGCGTTCCGGAACCTGACGGGTCAGGTCCGCAACATCGCGCAGGTGACGACGGCGGTCGCGAACGGTGACCTCTCTCAGAAGGTGACGGTCGACGTCTCCGGAGAGATGCTCCAGCTGAAGAACACCGTGAACACGATGGTGGACCAGCTGTCGTCCTTCGCCGACCAGGTGACGCGGATGGCCCGGGACGTGGGTACGGAGGGCCGCCTCGGCGGTCAGGCCCGCGTGGACGGCGTGTCCGGTACGTGGAAGGAACTGACCGACTCCGTCAACTTCATGGCGGGGAACCTGACCTCGCAGGTACGGCAGATCGCCCAGGTCACCACGGCGGTGGCGCGGGGTGACCTGTCGCAGAAGATCGACGTGGACGCGCGCGGCGAGATCCTGGAGCTGAAGAACACCATCAACACGATGGTCGACCAGCTCTCCGCCTTCGCGGACCAGGTGACGCGGGTGGCCCGTGAGGTGGGTACGGAGGGCCGTCTCGGCGGTCAGGCGCAGGTGCCCGGCGTCGCCGGTGTGTGGCGCGACCTGACGGACTCCGTGAACGGCATGGCGGGCAACCTCACCGCCCAGGTGCGCAACATCGCGCAGGTCGCGACCGCGGTGGCGCGGGGTGACCTGTCGCAGAAGATCGACGTGGACGCGCGCGGCGAGATCCTGGAGCTGAAGAACACCCTCAACACGATGGTGGACCAGCTCTCGAACTTCGCCGAGCAGGTGACGCGGGTGGCCCGTGAGGTGGGCACGGAGGGCATGCTCGGCGGTCAGGCCGAGGTGCAGGGTGTCTCCGGCACCTGGAAGGACCTCACGCAGTCCGTGAACTTCATGGCGAACAACCTGACCATCCAGGTCCGTAACATCGCCGAGGTCACGACGGCCGTCGCCATGGGCGACCTGTCGAAGAAGATCACCGTCGACGCCAAGGGCGAGATCCTCGAACTCGTCACCACCGTGAACACGATGGTGGACCAGCTGTCGTCCTTCGCCGAGCAGGTGACCCGGGTGGCCCGCGAGGTGGGCACCGAGGGCATCCTCGGCGGGCAGGCCCATGTGCCCGGTGTCACGGGCATCTGGAAGGACCTCAGCAACAACGTGAACCTGATGGCCAACAACCTGACCATGCAGGTGCGCAACATCTCCCAGGTCGCCGCGGCCGTCGCCAACGGCGATCTGACCCGTACGGTGACGATCGAGGCGCGCGGCGAGGTCGCGCAGCTCGCCGACACCTTCAACACCATGGTGAAGACGCTGAGTTCGTTCGCCGACCAGGTCACCAAGGTGGCCCGCGAGGTGGGCACGGACGGCATCCTCGGCGGCCAGGCACACGTCCCGGGTGTGGCAGGTACGTGGAAGGACCTCACCGAGTCCGTGAACGGGATGGCGTCCAACCTGACCGGTCAGGTTCGCAACATCGCGATGGTCACCACGGCCATCGCCAAGGGCGACCTCACCAAGAAGATCGACATCGACGCGCGCGGCGAGATCCTCGAGCTGAAGACCACCATCAACACGATGGTCGATCAGCTGTCGTCCTTCGCCGAGGAGGTCACCCGAGTCGCCCGCGAGGTGGGTACCGAGGGGCAACTGGGCGGCCAGGCACGCGTGCGGGACGTCGACGGCACCTGGCGCGACCTCACCGAGTCGGTGAACGAGATGGCCGGGAACCTCACCCGGCAGGTGCGTGCCATCGCGCGCGTGGCGACCGCGGTGACCCGCGGCGACCTGAACCTGAAGATCGACGTGGACGCCTCGGGCGAGATCCAGGAACTTCAGGACTACATCAACAAGATGATCGCCAACCTGCGCGACACCACCATCGCCAACAAGGAGCAGGACTGGCTCAAGGGCAACCTCGCCCGTATCTCCGCGCTGATGCAGGGGCGCCGCGACCTCGACGACGTGGCCTCGCTGATCATGAGTGAGCTGACGCCGGTGGTCTCCGCCCAGCACGGCGCGTTCTTCCTCTCCATGCCGCTGGTCGACGGCAAGGAGGCGGGCAACGACGAGGACGCGTACGAGCTGCGCATGCTCGGCTCGTACGGCTACTCGATGGGCTCCATGCCGACGTCGTTCCGGCCCGGTGAGGCGCTGATCGGGACGGCCGCGCAGGAGAAGCGCACGATCCTGGTGGAGAACGCGCCGAGCGGCTACCTGAAGATCTCGTCCGGGCTCGGCGAGGCGCCCCCGGCGCAGGTGATCGTGCTTCCGGTGCTCTTCGAGGGGACCGTGCTGGGTGTGATCGAGCTGGCGTCCTTCACGCCGTTCACGCAGATCCAGAAGGACTTCCTGAACCAGATCGCCGAGATGATCGCGACGAGCGTCAACACCATCTCCGTCAACACCAAGACGGAGGTGCTGCTCAAGCAGTCGCAGGAGCTCACCGAGCAGCTGCGGGAGCGCTCGGCGGAGTTGGAGAACCGGCAGAAGGCCCTCCAGGACTCCAACGCCGAACTGGAGGACAAGGCCGAGCTGCTGGCCCAGCAGAACCGCGACATCGAGGTCAAGAACACCGAGATCGAGGAGGCGCGGCAGGTTCTGGAGGAGCGTGCCGAGCAGCTCGCGGTCTCCATGCGCTACAAGAGCGAGTTCCTGGCGAACATGTCGCACGAGCTGCGGACGCCGCTCAACTCCCTGCTGATCCTCGCGAAGTTGCTCGCCGACAACGCCGAGTCGAACCTGACTCCGAAGCAGGTCGAGTTCGCGGAAACGATCCACGGAGCGGGTTCCGACCTGCTCCAGCTGATCAACGACATCCTCGATCTGTCGAAGGTCGAGGCGGGCAAGATGGACGTGTCGCCGACCCGCATCGCGCTGGTCCAACTCGTCGACTACGTAGAGGCCACTTTCCGTCCGCTGACCGCGGAGAAGGGCCTCGACTTCTCCGTCCGGGTGTCGCCTGAGCTGCCCGCCACGCTGCACACCGACGAGCAGCGCCTCCTTCAGGTGCTGCGCAACCTGCTCTCCAACGCGGTGAAGTTCACCGACTCCGGAGCGGTCGAATTGGTGATCCGGCCCGCCGGCGCGGATGTCCCGGTGGCGATCCGGGAGCAGCTCCTGGAGACGGGTTCGCTGCGGGACGCGGACGCCGGTTTGATCGCGTTCTCGGTGACCGACACCGGGATCGGGATCGCCGCCAGCAAGATGCGGGTGATTTTCGAGGCCTTCAAGCAGGCGGACGGCACGACGAGCAGGAAGTACGGCGGTACGGGTCTGGGGCTGTCGATCTCGCGGGAGATCGCGCGTCTGCTGGGCGGTGAGATCCACGCCCAGAGTGAGCCGGGACGCGGTTCGACGTTCACGTTGTATTTGCCGCTGCACCCGAGCGAACTGCCCCCGCAGGGCTACGGGCAGCTCGCACCCGCCCTGGAGGCCGGGGAGCTGCTCGCCTCGGAGGCGGAGCTGTCCGGGGTCGGCATCGAGACGCCGGCCGAGGTGAAGTCGTACCAGGAGACGCAGAACGGGCCCGCCGCGCTCTTCAGGCGGCGCCGCAGGGCGCTGCCCGCGACCGAGCAGCGCCCGGGGCTGCCGGGGTCGAACGGGGCCGCGGGTGCCTCTCAGGAGCAGTGGGCGGCCGGGGGCCAGCAGGAGGCGGCGGCGCAGCCGCGCCGAGGCATCCGGTTCGAGGGCGAGAAGGTGCTGATCGTCGACGACGACATCCGCAACGTGTTCGCGCTCACCAGCGTCCTGGAGCAGCACGGCCTGTCGGTGCTGTACGCCGAGAACGGCCGTGAGGGCATCGAGGTGCTGGAGCAGCACGACGACGTGACGGTCGTCCTGATGGACATCATGATGCCCGAGATGGACGGCTACGCCACGACGACGGCGATTCGCCGGATGCCGCAGTTCGCCGGGCTGCCGATCATCGCGCTCACGGCGAAGGCGATGAAGGGCGACCGGGAGAAGGCCATCGAGTCCGGCGCGTCCGACTACGTCACCAAGCCGGTCGATCCCGACCATCTGCTCTCCGTGATGGAGCAGTGGATGCGCGAGGAGTGAGCGGGATGGGTGTCGCCGGGTGGTGTCGGCGAGCGGGAAGCCCGGCCGTGCGCGCCGAGTCGGCGGCGCGGGGCGCCCGACGTCGTATAACTGACGGTGGCCGAAGCCGTGTAGAAGTGCGGGATTCGGGGAACCTTCTGGTCTCCCGCTACGTTTCTGCTACGTGCACAGTGACATCGCGGTGACAGGGTGTGGCGACAGGCGGGGTGCGGCTACCATGACCGGCACAAGGACGGGCGACGCAAGGGAGTCGTCCCCTGGGGCGGCGCCCGGTGCACTGCCGGGGCGAGGAGGGCGGGCCATGGTGCAGAAGGCCAAGATCCTTCTGGTCGATGACCGGCCGGAGAATCTGCTGGCGCTGGAGGCGATCCTCTCCGCGCTCGATCAGACACTGGTACGGGCATCGTCCGGGGAGGAAGCGCTCAAAGCGCTACTGACCGACGACTTCGCGGTCATTCTGCTGGACGTCCAGATGCCTGGAATGGACGGTTTCGAAACCGCGGCGCACATCAAGCGGCGAGAGCGGACTCGGGACATCCCGATCATCTTTCTCACGGCGATCAACCACGGCCCGCACCACACCTTCCGGGGGTACGCGGCGGGTGCGGTGGACTACATCTCGAAGCCGTTCGACCCATGGGTGCTGCGCGCGAAGGTCTCGGTCTTCGTCGAGCTCTACATGAAGAACTGCCAACTGCGCGAGCAGGCAGCGCTGCTGCGGCTCCAGCTGGAGGGCGGCGGCAAGACGGCGCTCGGCTCGGCCAAGGAGCCGGCCGGTCTCCTCGCCGAACTCTCCGCGCGTCTCGCGGCCGTTGAGGAGCAGGCCGAGGCGTTGTCCAAACAGCTCGACGACGACTCGGCGGACGCGGCGGCGGTGGCGACGGCGGCCCATCTCGAACGCAAACTCACGGGACTGCGCCGGGCGCTGGACGCGTTGGAGCCGGGTACGGGAAGCGGCGCACCGCCGGTGGCGTCGCAGAACTGACCCCCGAGGAGTCCGTCGTTCGCGGTGAGCGCGCGTCAGTTCTCTTCCCTGGGACGGGCGACACGAACGGGTGAAGCAGTAGGCACACGTGTCCGCTGTCGTCTCCACCGGTAACCTCACACTCATGGCCTCACGTCAGTCCGCAGCCAAGAAGCCGCCCGCGAAGAAGGCGGCTGCTCCGACGAAGGCTCCGGCGAAGAAGGCCCCCGCGAAAAAGGCAGCCGCCAAGAAGGCGCCCGCCAAGAAGGTCGCGGTGAAGAAGGCCCCACCCGCGCCGGCGCCCAACCCCACCGCGAGCGTGTACAAACTGGTACGCGCCGTGTGGCTGGGCCTCGCGCACGCCGTCGGCGCGATGTTCCGCGGCATAGGACGGGGCGCGAAGGGGCTCGACCCGGCGCACCGCAAGGACGGGCTCGCGCTGTTGCTGATCGGGATCGCGCTGATCGTCGCGGCGGGCACGTGGTCCAACCTGCACGGGCCCGTCGGCGACCTCGTCGAGATGCTGGTGACGGGTGCCTTCGGCCGCCTCGACCTGCTGGTGCCGATACTGCTCGCGGTCATCGCCGCCCGCTTCATCCTGCATCCCGAGAAGCCGGAGGCCAACGGGCGCATCGTGATCGGCCTGTCCGCGCTCGTCATCGGCGTGCTCGGCCAGGTCCACATCGCCTGCGGGGCGCCCGCGCGCAGCGACGGCATGCAGGCGATAAGGGACGCCGGCGGGCTCATCGGCTGGGGGGCGTCGACGCCGCTGACGTACATGATGGGCGACGTCCTCGCGGTGCCGCTGCTCGTGCTGCTCACGATCTTCGGCCTGCTGGTCGTCACGGCGACCCCCGTCAACGCGATCCCGCAGCGGCTGCGGCTGCTGGGGCAGAGGCTGGGTGTCGTCCAGGCCGACCTCGACGAGGACGCCTTCGGCGAGGACGACGAGCGCTACGACGAGCGGTGGCGTGAGGCGCTTCCCGCCCGCTCCCGGCGGCGTTCACGCGCCTCTGAGGGGTACGACGCGGAGAGCGCCGAGGAGGAGGCGCTCACCAAGCGCCGGGGCCGTCCTCGGCGGCCCGGTGTGCAGCAGCCCGACATGAACCGGCCCATGGACGCGGTGGACGTCGCCGCGGCTGCCGCCGCCGCGCTCGACGGCGCCGTGCTGCACGGGATGCCGCCCTCCCCGCTGGTCGCTGATCTGACGCAGGGCGTCACGGCGGAGCGCGACGGCTACGAGGAGACGACCCCGGTGCCGGCCGCGCGCGCCAAGGTCGTTCCGGGCGCCAAGCGGCCCAAGCAGGAGGCCCTGGCCGTCGAGTCCGTCGTGCCCGACCTCACCAAGTCCGCGCCCGACGCGCCCCGCGACCTGCCCCCGCGCGCCGAGCAGCTCCAGCTGTCCGGCGACATCACCTACTCCCTGCCGTCGCTCGACCTCCTGGAGCGCGGGGGGCCCGGCAAGACGCGCAGCGCCGCCAATGACGCCGTGGTCGCCTCGCTCCAGAACGTCTTCATGGAGTTCAAGGTCGACGCCGCCGTCACCGGCTTCACGCGTGGTCCGACGGTCACGCGCTACGAGGTCGAGCTCGGCCCCGCGGTGAAGGTCGAGCGGATCACGGCGCTCACCAAGAACATCGCGTACGCCGTCGCCAGCCCCGACGTGCGGATCATCAGTCCGATCCCCGGCAAGTCGGCGGTCGGCATCGAGATCCCCAACACCGACCGCGAGATGGTCAACCTCGGTGACGTGCTGCGCCTCGCGGACGCGGCCGAGGACGACCACCCGATGCTGGTCGCGCTCGGCAAGGACGTCGAGGGCGGCTATGTGATGGCCAACCTGGCGAAGATGCCGCACGTGCTCGTCGCCGGAGCCACCGGTTCCGGTAAATCCTCGTGCATTAACTGCCTGATTACGTCCGTCATGGTCCGGGCGACGCCGGAGGACGTCCGGATGGTCCTCGTCGACCCCAAGCGGGTCGAGCTGACCGCGTACGAGGGCATCCCGCACCTGATCACGCCGATCATCACCAACCCGAAGCGGGCCGCCGAGGCGCTGCAGTGGGTCGTACGGGAGATGGATCTGCGCTACGACGACCTCGCGGCGTTCGGCTACCGGCACATCGACGACTTCAACGAGGCCATCAGGAACGGCAAGGTGAAGCTGCCCGAGGGCAGTGAGCGCGAGCTGACGCCGTATCCGTATCTGCTGGTGATCGTCGACGAGCTGGCCGACCTGATGATGGTCGCCCCGCGCGATGTCGAGGACGCGATCGTGCGCATCACGCAGCTCGCGCGTGCGGCGGGCATCCACCTGGTGCTCGCCACCCAGCGGCCGTCCGTGGACGTCGTCACCGGTCTGATCAAGGCGAACGTGCCGTCCCGGCTCGCCTTCGCCACGTCGTCGCTGGCGGACTCGCGCGTCATCCTCGACCAGCCGGGTGCCGAGAAGCTGATCGGCAAGGGTGACGGGCTCTTCCTGCCGATGGGGGCCAACAAGCCCACCCGTATGCAGGGCGCCTTCGTCACCGAGGACGAGGTCGCGGCCATCGTGCAGCACTGCAAGGACCAGATGGCGCCGGTCTTCCGGGACGACGTCACCGTGGGCACCAAGCAGAAGAAGGAGATCGACGAGGACATCGGCGACGACCTCGACCTGCTGTGCGCCGCCGCCGAACTGGTCGTCACCTCGCAGTTCGGGTCCACCTCGATGCTCCAGCGCAAGCTGCGGGTCGGCTTCGCCAAGGCCGGGCGGCTGATGGACCTCATGGAGTCCCGCGGCATCGTCGGGCCGAGCGAGGGTTCCAAGGCGCGTGACGTTCTTGTGAAGGCCGACGAGTTGGATGGAGTGCTCGCCGTGATTCGTGGGGAAGCTGAAGCGTAGAGCTTTTGGCGGAGGAAAACGGGACAGGTCGGTCACCGTACGGGTGAGATCTCGGCGGCGCGGTCATGGCGCGGACGGTTCGCTCCGTGACACGTGGATATTCGAACGTGACTCACCCGTAAGGGAAAGACGGGCAACCGTTTCCCTTCGTCGTACGTCAAGTTGAGCGAGGGGACAGGCCCCTGTCCCAACATCAGGATGACCGGCCATTCTGATGGCGTACAAAGTCCCACCGCCCGGTTGCCCCACCCTTTCGTACCCCCCCTAGACTGAACCTCCAGCACAGGTGGCTACACGCTCGAAAGGCGCCCCCGTGTCCATCGGCAACTTCCCTGACGGCAACTCCCCCGAAGACGAGCGCCCGTTCGAAGAGCACCGCGAAGAAGGCCTCTCGGTCGGTCGTGCCCTGCGGCAGGCCCGCATCGAGGCAGGGCTGACCGTTGACGACGTCAGCAACGCCACCCGGGTCCGTATCGCCATCGTGCACGCGATCGAGCAGGACGACTTCGCCCCCTGCGGCGGTGACGTGTACGCGCGCGGCCACATCCGGACGCTGGCCCGGGCCGTGCGCATCGATCCGGCCCCGCTGCTCGCCCGCTACGACGCCGAGCACGGCGGGCGACCCGCGCCCACCCCCGCCGCCCCGATGTTCGAGGCGGAACGCATCCGTCCCGAGCGCCGCGGGCCGAACTGGACCGCCGCCATGGTCGCGGCGATCGTCGCCGTGATCGGCTTCGTCGGGTTCACCGTGGTCAAGGGCAGCGGTGGGAGCGACGCGAAGTCGTCGGTCGCCGAGGGCTCCACACCGACCGCCAGTACGTCCACCACCTCGGCCAGCCCCAAGATCAGCAAGCCCGCCGACCCGAAGCCCGAGCCCTCCGACAGCGCCATCGCGGCGGCCCCGCAGGACAAGGTGACCGTCCAGGTGAGCGCCCCCGACGGGCGCAGCTGGATCTCCGCCAAGGACCACAACGGCCGGCTCCTCTTCGACGGTCTGCTCAAGCAGGGCGAGTCCAAGACCTTCCAGGACAAGACGAAGATCGACCTGGTCCTCGGCGACGCGGGCGCCATCAAGCTGTACGTGAACGGCAAGAAGATCGACGACCAGTTCCAGCCCGGCCAGGTCGAGCGACTGACGTACACGAAGGGCGACCCCGTCGTCGGATGACTTCGGACGGCCGTGAGGGTCGTACAACGGGCTCACGAAGCGGGCGTACAAAGGGTTCACCGCACAGGCGGGTACGGGGTTGGCCAAGATCGGCCAACCCCGTCGACGTGGGCTGTCAGTGAGACAAAGTAGTCTTGAGCCCATGCCTGAACGCCGTACCGTCGCACTCGTCACCCTTGGCTGCGCCCGTAACGAGGTGGACTCGGAGGAGCTCGCAGGCCGCTTGGAGGCGGACGGCTGGCAACTCGTGGAGGACGCCGAAGAAGCGGACGTCGCCGTCGTCAACACCTGTGGCTTCGTCGAAGCCGCCAAGAAGGACTCCGTCGACGCACTCCTGGAAGCCAATGACCTCAAGGGGCATGGCAGAACCCAGGCCGTCGTGGCGGTGGGCTGCATGGCCGAGCGGTACGGCAAGGAGCTCGCCGAGGCTCTCCCCGAGGCCGACGGCGTGCTCGGATTCGATGACTACGCGGACATCTCCGACCGCCTCCAGACCATCCTGAACGGCGGCATCCACGCCTCCCACACCCCCCGCGACCGGCGCAAGCTGCTGCCGATCAGTCCCGCCGAGCGGCAGAGCGCGGGCGAGGAGGTGGCCCTTCCCGGCCACGGCGCCCCCTCGGACCTCCCGGAGGGCGTCGCCCCGGTCTCCGGCCCGCGTGCGCCCCTGCGCCGCCGCCTGGACGGCGCCCCGGTCGCCTCGGTGAAGCTCGCCTCCGGCTGCGACCGGCGCTGCTCCTTCTGCGCCATCCCGTCCTTCCGAGGCTCCTTCATCTCGCGCCGCCCCAGCGATGTGCTGAACGAGACCCGCTGGCTGGCCGAGCAGGGCGTCAAGGAGATCATGCTGGTCTCCGAGAACAACACCTCGTACGGCAAGGACCTGGGCGACATCCGCCTCCTGGAGACCATGCTGCCCGAGCTCGCCGAGATCGACGGCATCGAGCGCGTGCGCGTGAGCTACCTCCAGCCCGCCGAGATGCGCCCCGGGCTCATCGACGTGCTGACCTCCACGCCGAACATCGCGCCCTACTTCGACCTGTCCTTCCAGCACTCCGCGCCCGACGTGCTGCGCGCGATGCGGCGCTTCGGCGACACGGACCGCTTCCTGGAGCTGCTCGACACCATCCGCTCCAAGGCCCCCCAGGCCGGTGTGCGGTCCAACTTCATCGTGGGCTTCCCCGGCGAGACCGAGGCCGACCTCGCGGAGCTGGAGCGCTTCCTCACGGGTGCGCGCCTCGACGCCATCGGCGTCTTCGGGTACTCCGACGAGGAGGGCACGGAGGCGGCGACGTACGAGAACAAGCTCGACCAGGACGTGGTCGACGAGCGCCTCGCGCGCGTGTCCCGGCTCGCGGAGGAGCTGGTCGCGCAGCGCGCCGAGGAGCGCGTCGGTGAAACCGTGCACGTGCTCGTCGAGTCGGTCGGCTCCGTCGACGGGGAGGAGTGGGGTGCGGTCGGCCGTGCCGCGCACCAGGCGCCCGAGACCGACGGTCAGGTGCAGTTCACGAGCGGCGAAGGTCTGACGGTCGGCCGTATCGTCGAGGCCAAGGTGGTCGGTACGGAAGGTGTCGACCTGGTGGCCGAGCCGCTCCTGGGCTCGCTCCCGTGTACTGAGGAGGCGGCCAGATGACCGGAGCCCCGGCGTCCGCGGCGGGCGGCTCCCCCAGCGCGAATGGCGCGGCGGGCGCTCCCGGCGTTCCCGGGGGCTCCAAGCCGGCCCGGGGCGGGAAGCTGGGCGCTGTGGCCGTCAATCAGGCCAGCCTCTGGAACATCGCGAACATCCTGACCATGATCCGGCTCGTCCTGGTGCCGGGCTTCGTGGCGCTGATGCTGGCCGACGGCGGGTACGACCCCGCGTGGCGTGCCTGGGCGTGGGCGGCCTTCGCCGTCGCCATGATCACCGACATCTTCGACGGGCACCTGGCGCGTACGTACGACCTGGTCACCGACTTCGGGAAGATCGCCGACCCCATCGCCGACAAGGCGATTATGGGCGCGGCGCTGGTCTGCCTGTCCTACCTCGGTGATCTGCCGTGGTGGGTGACGGGAGTGATCCTCGGGCGCGAGCTCGGGATCACCCTGATGCGCTTCCTGGTGATCCGCTACGGGGTCATTCCGGCGAGCCGTGGCGGCAAGCTGAAGACGCTCGCGCAGGGCACCGCGGTCGGGATGTACGTCCTGGCGCTGACGGGGCCGCTGGCCACCCTGAGGTTCTGGGTGATGGCCGTGGCGGTCGTCCTGACCGTCGTCACCGGGCTCGACTACGTAAGACAGGCCATTGTGCTGCGCAGGAGCGGAATCGCCGAGCGGCAGGCGGCGGCCGAGGAGGCGGAACGGTGAGTTCTACGGCCGCCGAAGTGCTGCGACTACTCACGGTGAGAGGCGAGACGCTCGCCGTCGCCGAGTCGCTGACCGGTGGTCTGGTGGCGGCGGAGATCACCGCGACGCCCGGGGCCTCCCAGGCCTTCCGGGGCTCCGTCACGGCGTACGCCACCGAACTGAAGCACGAACTGCTGGGTGTCGACGCCACTCTGTTGGCCGAGCGCGGTGCGGTGGATCCGCAGGTCGCGGCCCAGATGGCGGCCGGCGTGCGCAAGGCGCTCGGCGCGGACTGGGGGATCGCGACCACCGGTGTCGCGGGACCCGAACCCCAGGACGGGCAGCCGGTCGGGACGGTTTTCGTGGCCGTCGACGGGCCGTCCCGAGCATCTTTTCATGCTGCCGGCGGCGGGAAAGTGATACCGCTGCGGTTGAACGGTGACCGGGCGGAAATCCGTATGGAGAGTGTACGGAGCGTACTCGCGCTGCTCCTGAAGGAGCTGGCGGGCGAACAGACCGGGAATGAGCGGGCACAGGATACGGAACAGAACGGGGGGTTTTGATGTTTGCAGCCCTGAGTGAACACGACATCGCTCCCCGCACGGCCGCGGCGCAAGGCGGTACGGTGGGGCGTGAAGGATGCGGCTACGCGGTCCGAGGAGGGAGCCACCGATGATTCTGCTCCGTCGCCTGCTTGGTGACGTGCTGCGTCGGCAGCGCCAGCGCCAGGGCCGTACTCTGCGCGAAGTCTCCTCGTCCGCCCGAGTTTCACTCGGCTATCTCTCCGAGGTGGAGCGGGGGCAGAAGGAGGCATCCTCCGAGCTGCTCTCCGCCATCTGCGACGCGCTGGACGTACGGATGTCCGAGCTCATGCGGGAAGTGAGCGACGAACTCGCTCTCGCCGAGCTGGCCCAGTCTGCAGCGGCCACCGAGCCGGTGCCCACACCGGTGCGCCGTCCGATGCTGAATTCCGTATCGGTTACCGGCGTACCACCGGAACGGGTCACCATCAAGGCGCCAGCCGAGGCGGTCGACGTCGTCGCCGCCTGACGCTCACGAGTTCGCGCTCATGAGCTGAGCACGCTTGCGAAAGCCCCGGCCGGGGCTGCCCCAGGGAAACCTGGAGCGGGTTCGGTCGGGGCTTTCGCTGTCTCCGGGGCCACTTGCTCCAGGTGACCTGAATTGTGCGTATATGCCATGGTTGATGAGTCCGTGATGGATGAGGCCGTCGCTGATGAGGCCGAGTGGATCGGAGAATCCCGATGTACGTCGTGAAGAGCCCGTTGTCCGACGCGGATCTAAAGACCGTGTCCGGCGCCCTCCAGGGAGCGCTGGTCGACCTGGTGGATCTCTCCTTGGTGGCGAAGCAGGTCCACTGGAACGTGGTCGGACCGCGCTTCCGCTCCATCCACCTCCAGCTCGACGAGGTCGTGGACACCGCACGGCTGCACTCCGACACGGTGGCGGAGCGCGCCTCGACGCTCGGAGTCCCGCCCGACGGACGGGCCGCGACCGTGGCCACCACCAGCGGTATCGGTGTGACGCCCGAGGGATGGATCAAGGACACCGACGCCGTGGGGGCGCTCGTGGAGGCGCTGAGCGCGGTGATCAGCCGGATGCGCGTGCGGGTGGACGCGACGGGCGAAGCCGATCCGGTGAGCCAGGACATCTTCATCCAGATCACCGCCGACCTCGAGAAACATCACTGGATGTTCCAGGCGGAGAACGGGTGACGCCCTCGGGTGGGCGGCTCACGGTGGTGACCGCCGGGCGCCCCGAGGCGGCCGCGGGGCGCCGTGGCCGGCTTCGGATGTGCCTTGGGTGCGCCTCTGTGCCGTTGGTGCGCCCTGCCGGTGGGTGAGAGCGCAGGTCTAGCTTCGGGCTGGAGGTGGACACCATGGCAGGGCGGATAGCGCGCTGGGGGGCTGCGCTGGGGCTCGGTGCGCTGTGGTGGTGGGGTGTCCTCCGGCTCGCGCTGGCGCCCGATGCAGGGGCGCTGGAGGGGGCGGTCGCGGCCGGGGGATGGGGGTTGAGCCTGCTGCCGGTGCACTGTGTGCCGAAGGCGGGGGTCGTGCGCGCCGGCGCCGGGGCGCGCAGGCGGCGGGAGGGGTGGCTGCGGCGTGGGACGCGGGGGGAGCGCGAGTCGAGGGCTTCGTAGGGGCGGGGCGCTCGGTGATGGGGGCGGGTACGGCGCGTTTGGGGGCGCGTGGTGCCTGGGCTCGGCGTGGGAGGGAGGCTGGGCTCAGAGGGGGCGGATGTCGCAGGGCGGATGCCGGGGGCGGCGGTGTGGGGGTGCTGCTGGGGGTGCGGGGGCTACCAAGGCATCGCTACGCCACCGTTCGGGCGCAGGATCTGACCCGTCGTGAACGCCGAGGCGTCGGAGGCCAGATGCAGCACGGCATGGGCGATGTCCTCGGGTTCGCCGACCCGGCCGAGCGGCGACATCCGGGCCATGACCGCTTCGGTGCGCGCCTGGGCCTGCCCGTGGCGGTCGGTCATCGGCGTACGCGTCCAGCCGGGCGCGACCGCGTTGACACGGATGCCGTGCGGGCCGACCTCGGTCGCCAGGGTCTTCGTCAGCTGCACGACGGCCGCCTTCGACGCGCCGTAGCAGAGCAGGCCGGGGCCACCGGTGTCGATGGCGCCCGACGCCATCGTGATGATGCTTCCGCGGACGCTCTTCGCGATCATGAGGCGGGCGGCCTCCTGGCAGGCGTACAGCACGCCCTTGAAGTTGACGCCCAGCACGCGGTCGAGGTCCTCGTCCCGGGTCTCCAGGACCGGGCTGCTGTGCATGATCCCGGCGACCGCGGCCATGACGTCGAGCCGTTCGCAGGACGTGACGGCCTGTTGGAGCTGCGCACGGTCGCTGACGTCGAGCGGATGAGTGTGGGCCGTGCCGCCCTGGGCCTTGATCAGGGTCGCCGTCTCGTGCAGGCCCTGCGGGTCCCGGTCCGCGCAGTGGACGGCGGCTCCCGCCTCCGCCAGCAGGACGGCTGACGCGCGGCCGATCCCGCTGGCGGCGCCGGTGACGAATGCGGTGCGTCCGGTGAGGTCGTACGCCTTGACGGGCATGAAGGGACGGTACGAGGGTTTCTGACGGTCCGTCAATTATTCGTACGGCAAGGAGTTGTACGGCGGGGAGTTCTACGGGAGGGGTCGGCGCTCGGAGGGTGGGATACGGCCCGGGATCGGAGTCGGGCCCGTCTGGCACGCCGGGCACCAGTACGTGGGGCGCTCTCGGGAGCCGTCGCCCTGGTCGGCCCGGTGGATCGAGGTGCCACAGCGCAGACAGGGTCGGGGTGCGCGGCCGTACACGAAGAGGTTCTGGTCGCGGCGGCCGGTGGTGATGCGGGTCGGGCGGTCGCGGTTGGCCTCCAGGAGCCTCTTGGCCAGGGGCGGGAGCTGGGTGGCGCGGTCGGCGGGGAGTTCACCGATGGGCAGCCAGGGGGTGACGCGGAGGAGGAAGCACAGCTCGCTCTTGTAGACATTGCCGATCCCGGCGAGGTTGCGCTGGTCGAGGAGGGCTTCGCCGAGGGGGCGGGCGGGGTCTTGGAGGAGGTTCGCCAACGCTCTGTCGGGGTTCCAGTCCGGGCCGAGGAGGTCGGGGCCGAGGTGGCCGACGGCGCGGTCCTCGTCCGTGGTGCGGAGCAGCTCCAGGACGGGTAGCCGGTAGCCGACGGCCGTGCGGTCCGCGGTGCCGAGGATCGCCCGGATCTGGTGGGCGGGGCCGCCGCTCCAGCGCCGGCCGTTCGCGTACACCTTCCAGGAGCCGTCCATGCGCAGATGCGAGTGCAGGGTCAGGCCGCCCTCGATCCGGGTGAGGAGGTGCTTGCCGCGCGGGGTGACGTCCAGGACGGTGCGGCCGGTGAGGTCGGCGGTGGCGTACTTGGGCACCCGCAGGTCGGAGCGGGTCAGCAGCTGGCCCGCGAGGGCGGTGTGCAGCCGTCTCGCGGCCTGCCAGACGGTGTCTCCTTCGGGCATGGGTTCCAGGGTGGCACGAGTCGGGGTGGGGTGCGGCGGGGTGGGACGGGGGTACGTGGGGTGTGAATGGGTGGGGTGCTCAGGCGCGCAGGCGCAGGCCGCGGGGGGTCGCGATGAAGCCGGCGCCTTCCAGGAGGGTGCCGAACGGGGATGTCAGGGCGGAGGCGCCGTTGACGCGCTCCACGGTGACCGTGCCGAGGGACCCCGCGCGGGCGGCCGCGGCGAGGGATTCGGCGGCGGCACGCAGACGGGCGTCCTCCATGACCGAGCCGTCCGGGTCCGAGGGCCAGGCCAGCAGGGTCTTGCCGCCGCGCTCCATGTACAGCGTCAGCTCGCCGTCGACGAGCACCACCAGGGAGCCCGCCTTACGGCCCGGCTTGTGCCCGGCGCCGGTGGGCGGCTCGGGCCAGGAAAGGGCCGCGCCGTACGCGTTCGCGGGGTCGGCGGCGGCCAGGACCACGGCCTGAGGGGTGGCCCGGGACGAGGAACGGGCGCGGAACCGGTTGGGGGAGAGCGCGGGGTCGCTCGCGAAGCCGTGGCCGTCGGCGAAGGCGGAGTCCTCGGCCTCGGGGAAACCCAGGGGGCTCGTCGCGTCGAGGTCGTCGGGGAAGGCGTGGGTGTGCGCGGGGTCGTGGCCGTCGGGGAAGCCGTTGGTGTGGGGGCGGCCGGGGGTGTCCTGGAAACCGGTCGGCCCCGGGAAGATGTCCTGGAGGTCCTGAGGGCCTCGGGGGGCCTGGGCGGTCAGGGATTCGCCCCGGTCCCGTGCGTGCGCCGCCGCGCGCAGGCGGTCCACCGCTCCGTCCATCGCGAACTGGGCGGCACCCAGTCCTTCCACCACGTAACCCCGGCGGGCCTGGCCGCTGTCCTCGAACGCGGACAGGATGCGGTACACGGCGGAGAAGCCGCCCTCGACGCCTTCCGCGGCGACGGCGCCCCGGGTCACCACGCCGTGCCGGTCGAGCAGTGTGCGGGCCAGGGCGTGCGCGCGCACGGTGGCGTCGGGCTCACGGGCGGGCAGCAGTGACCAGCGGCCGGCCACCGTCGGCGGGCCCGTACGGGACTGGGGGCGTGCGGCGCCGGTCAGGGAGCCGTAGCGGCCGCGCGGGACCGTGCGCCTGGCGCGGTGCGCCGTGGACCCGGCGGTGCGACCCGAGCCCAGGAGCGCGCGCATCGGTGCGAGCGTGTCGTTCGTGAGCCGACCGGACCAGGCCAGGTCCCAGATCGTGTCGGCGAGTTGGGGATCGGTGGCGTCGGGGTGGGTGGTGGCGCGGACCTGGTCGGCGATCTGGCGGAAGAACAGGCCATAGCCCCCGGAGAGGGTGTCCAGCACCGACTGGTGCAGGGCGGTCAGCTCCAGGGGGTGCGGGTCCGGGAGGAGCAGCGGGGCCGCGTCCGCGAGATAGAGCGAGACCCAGCCGTCCTTGCCCGGCAGCGACCCGGCCCCGGCCCAGACCACCTCTCCAGCGGCCGTGAGTTCGTCGAGCAGCGCGGGGGCGTAACCGGAGACGCGGGAGGGCAGGACCAGCTTCTCCAAGGCGGAGGCGGGCACCGAGGCACCCTGCAACTGCTCGATGGCGCGCACCAGTCCGTCGATGCCGCGCAGCCCGTGCCCGCTGTCGACGTGCTGCCACTGCGGCAGGAACTGCGCGAGCGCGGCGGGTGGCACCGGCTCCAACTCGTGGCGCAGGGCCGCGAGCGAACGGCGCCGCAGTCTGCGCAGCACGGCCGCGTCGCACCACTCCTGGCCGATGCCCGCCGGATGGAACTCCCCCTGGACGACGCGGCCGTTCGCCGCGAGGCGTTGCAGTGCTCCGTCCGTGACGGCGGTGCCGAGACCGAAGCGGGCGGCGGCGGTGGTGGAGGTGAACGGGCCGTGGGTGCGTGCGTAGCGCGCGAGGAGGTCGCCGAGCGGGTCCTTGACCGGCTCCGTGAAGGCCTCGGGGACGCCGACGGGCAGTGCCGTGCCCAAGGCGTCCCGCAGGCGGCCGGCGTCCTCGATGGCCGCCCAGTGGTCGGCGCCGGCGATACGGACCTTGATGGCGCGGCGGGCGGCGGCCAGCTCCTTGGCCCACTGCGGTTCGGCGCCGCGCTCGGCCAGGTCGGCGTCCGTGAGCGGGCCCAGCAGCCGCAGCAGGTCGGCGACGCCTTCGGCGTCCTTGACGCGGCGGTCCTCGGTGAGCCACTGGAGCTCCCGCTCCAGCTCGGCCAGGACCTCGGCGTCGAGCAGCTCGCGCAGCTCGGCCTGGCCCAGGAGCTCGGCCAACAGGCGGGAGTCCAGAGACAGGGCGGCGGCGCGCCGCTCGGCGAGCGGGGAGTCGCCCTCGTACAGGAACTGGGCGACGTATCCGAACAGGAGGGAGCGGGCGAAGGGGGAGGGCTCGGGCGTGGTGACCTCGACGAGCCGCACCTTGCGGGACTCGATGTCGCCCATCAGCTCGGTGAGCCCGGGGACGTCGAAGACGTCCTGGAGGCATTCGCGGACCGCCTCCAGGACGATCGGGAAC
The DNA here is from genome assembly GCF_044768965.1 of Streptomyces sp. NPDC090798. NCBI lineage: Bacteria > Bacillati > Actinomycetota > Actinomycetes > Kitasatosporales > Streptomycetaceae > Streptomyces > Streptomyces sp. NPDC090798. Next base: position 85,156 of record NZ_JBIVXA010000032.1, on the reverse strand, counting down.
GATCCGAACTCGCTGGCCACCTGGAGCAGTTGGGCGGCGCGCTGCCGCTGCTGCCACAGCGGGGTGCGCTTGCCCGGGCTGCGGCGCGGCAGCAGCAGCGCGCGGGCCGCGCACTCGCGGAACCGGGCCGCGAACAGTGCCGAGCCGCCCACCTGGTCGGTGACGATCTGGTCGACCTCGCCCTTGTCGAAGGCGACGTCCGCCGCGCCGACGGGCGCCTGTTCCGTGTCGTACTCCGTGCCCAGTTTCATGGGCTCCTGGTCGAGCAGGTCCAGGCCCATCACGTCGGCGTCGGGCAGGCGCAGCACGATGCCGTCGTCGGCGTGCATGACCTGGGCGTCCATGCCGTAGCGCTCGGAGAGCCGGGCGCCCAGCGCGAGAGCCCAGGGGGCGTGCACCTGGGCGCCGAAGGGGGAGTGCACGACCACCCGCCAGTCGCCCAGCTCGTCACGGAACCGCTCGACGACGATCGTGCGGTCGTCCGGGACGTGCCCGCACGCCTCGCGCTGTTCGGTGAGGTAGGACAGCACGTTGTCGGCGGCCCAGGCGTCCAGTCCCGCGGCCAGCAGCCGCAGGCGGGCGTCGTCCTTGGGGAGCGAGCCGACCTCGCGGAGGAAGGCGCCGACCGCCCGGCCGAGCTCGAGCGGGCGGCCGAGCTGGTCGCCCTTCCAGAAGGGGAGCCGGCCCGGGACACCGGGGGCGGGGGAGACCAGGACGCGGTCGCGGGTGATGTCCTCGATGCGCCAGGAACTCGTGCCGAGCGTGAAGACGTCGCCGACGCGGGACTCGTAGACCATCTCCTCGTCGAGCTCACCGACCCGGCCGCCGCCCTTCTTGGGGTCGGATCCCGCGAGGAAGACCCCGAACAGCCCGCGGTCGGGGATGGTCCCGCCGGAGGTGACGGCGAGGCGCTGAGCGCCGGGGCGGCCGGTGACCGTACCCGCGACGCGGTCCCACACCACGCGAGGCCTGAGCTCCGCGAAGGCGTCGGACGGATAGCGGCCCGCGAGCATGTCGAGCACGGCGGTGAACGCCGACTCCGGCAGCGAGGCGAAGGGCGCCGCCCGGCGGACCGTGGCGAGCAGGTCGTCGACCTGCCAGGTGTCGAGTGCGGTCATGGCGACGAGCTGCTGCGCCAGCACGTCCAAGGGGTTGGCGGGGACCCGCAGGGACTCGATGGAGCCGGTGCGCATCCGCTCGGTGACCACCGCCGCCTGGACCAGGTCGCCGCGGTACTTGGGGAAGACCACGCCGGTGGACACCGCGCCGACCTGGTGGCCCGCTCGGCCCACGCGCTGGAGGCCGGAGGCCACGGAGGGTGGTGACTCGACCTGGACGACGAGGTCGACCGCGCCCATGTCGATGCCGAGCTCGAGACTGGAGGTGGCGACCACGGCGGGCAGGCGCCCCGCCTTCAGGTCCTCCTCGACCAGGGCCCGCTGCTCCTTGGAGACCGAGCCGTGGTGGGCCCGCGCGATGACGGGCGGCGCCCCCTGGGCCGCGCCGGAGCCACCCATCAGCTGGGCCGGGGCGTGCGCCTCCGTCAGGGGCTCGCCCGTCGCCCGCTCGTACGCGATCTCGTTCAGCCGGTTGCACAGGCGCTCCGCCAGGCGGCGGGAGTTGGCGAACACGATCGTGGAGCGGTGGGACTGGACGAGGTCGGCGATCCGCTCCTCGACATGAGGCCAGATGGAGGGCTTCTCCGCGCCCTCGCTGCCGTCGGCGACCGGGGAGCCGCCCAGCTCGCCCAGGTCCTCGACGGGGACGACCACGGAGAGGGCGAATTCCTTGCCCGACGGCGGTTGGACGATCTCCACCTTGCGGCGCGGCGAGAGATAGCGGGCCACCTCGTCCACCGGACGCACCGTCGCGGAGAGGCCGATGCGGCGCGCCGGCCTGGGCAGCAGCTCGTCGAGGCGCTCCAGGGTGAGCGCGAGATGGGCGCCGCGCTTGGTGCCCGCGACCGCGTGCACCTCGTCCAGGATCACCGTCTCGATACCGGTCAGCGCGTCCCGCGTCGCCGACGTCAGCATCAGGAACAGGGACTCGGGGGTCGTGATCAGGATGTCCGGCGGGCGGGTGGCCAGCGCGCGGCGCTCGGCGGCGGGGGTGTCGCCGGAGCGGATGCCGACCTTCACCTCGGGCTCGGGCAGCCCGAGGCGCACCGACTCCTGCCGGATGCCGGTCAGCGGGCTGCGCAGATTCCGCTCCACGTCCACCGCGAGGGCCTTGAGCGGTGATACGTACAACACCCGGCAGCGCTTCCTGGGGTCGGCCGGGTGCGGGGTCGAGGCCAGCTGGTCGAGTGCGGCGAGGAACGCGGCCAGGGTCTTGCCGGAGCCGGTCGGGGCGACCACCAGCACGTCCGAGCCCTCGCCGATGGCCTTCCACGCGCCGGCCTGGGCCGCGGTGGGCGCGGAGAAGGCCCCCGTGAACCAGCCGCGGGTCGCGGGGGAGAAGCCGTCGAGGGCTCGGTGTGCGGAGCTGACCATGCGTCCATCCTGCACCCGGCCACTGACAATCGCTCTGACCTGCGAGAACGCGTCCGCTGGGGGCGATGCGCCTTCTGGTGGCGGTGGGTCGGGGCCGGACCGGGGGTATCCGTCCTCGGTCCGGCGCGGAATCGGTCGATCACCGACTTGGCGGCGTCGACGCGCCAGCCGCTGCGGGCGGACAGCCCCGCCCCGTCCCCTTCCGCGAGTGCGTGGCCGCGGGCTGGTGGGGGTGCCTCCCGCGCCCCTCGGCGAGGGCGTGGCGGAGAAGCGGCGGAGAAGTGGCGGAGAATGGAGGCGTGGCAGGTTCGGGACAGGAACGGGCGCGGCACTGGCGGTACGCGGAGCTGCCGGGTGTCGATCTGCTGCGGGCGCGGTTCGTCGAGAAGATCTTTGTGCGGCACACCCACGAGAACTTCGTGATCGCCGCCATCTCCGACGGTGTCGAGGTCTTCCACCACGGCGGCGCCGACCAGTACGCGGGTCCGGGCGCGCTCGCGCTGGTCAACCCCGACACCCCGCACACGGGCCGGGCGGGTGTCCCCGAGGGCTGGCGGTACGGGGCGGTGTACCCCTCGCCCGAGCTGGTGGCCGAGATCGCGGCCGAGACCACCACTATCCGTGGAACGCCAGGATTCGTCAGCCCGGTGCTCGACGATCCGTACGCGGCGGGTCTGGTTCACGAAGTGCTTCGGGCCGCGGAGGAGGGCAACGCGCTCGCGGCCGACACGCTGCTACGGGTCGCGGTGACCCGGCTGCTGCGCCTGAACGGCGGTCCGCTGCCGCAGCGGGGCGTGCACACCGCGGGCGCCCGTGTCGCCGCACGCGCGCGTGCCGTGCTGGAGGAGCGGATGGCCGAGCCTCCGACCCTGGAACGGCTCGCCGCCGACCTCGGCACCAGCCCGTTCGCCCTGCTGCGCGCGTTCCGCGACACCTACGGCATGCCGCCCCACACCTGGCTGACCGACGCCCGGGTACGCCGGGCACGCCACCTCCTGGACGCCGGTTCCGCGCCCGCCGAGGCGGCCGTCGCCGTCGGCTTCACGGACCAGCCCCACCTCAACCGTCACTTCACCCGGATCGTGGGCGTGCCTCCGGGCGCCTACCAGCGCGAGCGCAAGAACGTACAAGACGCCGACGGCCGGTCGTACCTATCGTCCGGGGTGTGGCAGAACAGACAGCTCTCGCAGACATACGCAGTGAAGAAGGCGGCGGAAAACCCGACGCGGCCGTCGTCAGGGACGCCCTGGGAGTCGGGGTCGCCGTCGGACTGTCCGGTTTCGCCTTCGGAGTGACCTCGGCCGGCAGCGGGCTCACCGTGCTGCAGACCTGCGCGCTCAGCCTCCTGGTGTTCACCGGCGCCTCGCAGTTCGCGCTCGTGGGCGCGCTCGCAGGCGGCGGCAACCCGCTCACGGCGGCCGCGGGCGCGTTCTTCCTCGGGGTGCGCAACGCGTTCTACGGACTGCGTCTGTCACAACTGCTGGCCCTCCCGCGTGCGGTGCGCCCGTTCGCCGCGCAGTGGGTCATCGACGAGACCACGGCCGTCGCGCTCGCCCAGCCCACCCGCCGCAGTGTCCGGATCGGCTTCACCGTCACCGGGCTCACCCTGTACGTGTTGTGGAACCTCACCACGCTGCTGGGCGCCGTCGGGGCCGAGGCCATCGGGGACACCGACGCGTGGGGTCTGGACGCCGCCGGGCCCGCCGTCTTCCTCGCGCTGCTCGCGCCGATGCTGAAGACCACCACGGAGCGCGCGGTGGCTGGTGCCGCGGTCCTTCTGGGGCTCGGTCTGCTGCCCGTGCTGCCCGCCGGCGTCCCCGTCCTGGTGGCGGCGCTGGCCGCTCCCGCCGCCCTCTACGTAGAGGGGCGGCGCGCTCCGAAGTCCGCCGGCCGTATGAAGGCCGACAACGACGCACCGAGGGAAGACCGTTGAACATCTGGATCGCGATCGGCGCGACCGCCGTCGGCTGCTATGCCGTCAAGCTCATCGGCCTGCTGGTCCCCGTCGGCGTCCTGGAGCGGCCGCTCGTCAAGCGCCTCGCCGCCCTGCTGCCCGTCGCCCTCCTGGCCGCGCTCACGGCTCAGCAGACCTTCGCCGACGGGCGTGTACTGGTCGTGGACGCGAAGGTCGCGGGACTCGCCGCGGCCGCCGTCGCCCTGCTCCTGCGCGCCCCCTTCCTGCTCGTGGTCGGCGCGGCCGTGGTCGTGACAGCGGGAGTGCGGGCGCTGACAGGCTGACGCCCGGTACGCGGACGGCCCGCACACATGTGTGCGGGCCGGGAACCATCGGGGTCGCTCAGCCGATGGGCCGTCCGTAGACCCGTAGGGTGCGCAGGGCCTCGATCGTCACCATGGGACGGCACTCCAGGGCGGTACCCGGTGCCCATCGGCGCCAGCGGATCGGCCAGCCGCCGTCCTCCCGCTGCTCGGCCGCCAGGAAGTCGAGCGAGCGCGCCATCTCCTCGTCGGTGAACCATGCGCGCGCGAGTGACCCCGGGGTCTTCGCGTAGTCGTGCGGGAAGTGGTGCTCGTCCGGCGCGTATCCGGGCGCCACCGCAAACGCCTCCAGGTGCGCCGGGTCCAGTGCCGCGAGCCGGTGCTCGCGCACCAGGCGGCCCAGCCGGTCGGCGGCGGCCTCCGCGCGGGGGCGGTCGGGGGCGGAGTCCAGGAAGGCCACGGCCGCCTCGACCTCGTACGGGTGGGACTTGTCCAGGGACTCGACCGCCCGCCAGCAGAAGTCGGTGGCCCGGAACAGCCAGGCGTGCCACACCTCGTTGCGGTGCAGCAGGCCCACCACGGGCCCGGTGGCGAGGAGTTCACTCGGCGGATCGTCGACGATCGGCACGAAAGGAGCGTGCGGATAGCCACGCTGACTGGGATGGACCGCCGGCAGTGCGCCGTCCGCCGTCGACACCGAGGTCAAGTAGCGGCACACGCGCTCCACGCGCTGTCCGCCGCACCGCCCGATCGAGTCGAGGACGCGCAGCGCGTGCCCCGTGTGCAGCGGCTGGCTGACCGGGCCGCGCAGATCGGGTTCGAGCGCGTGACCGTACCCCTCGTCGTCGTTGCGGTAGGCGGCCAGCGCGGTCTCCACCGCGTCGGCGGCACCGACGTCGCTGTTCAGGAAGTGGTACGCGAAACGGCGCTGCTCCAGCACGCGTGCGGTGAGCCAGATGAAGTGCTCGGCGCGCGAGAGCGGGGTGTGCGCCGGGGGCGTCGGGGGGAGTGGGGATGCTCCTGATTCGGCCATGTCTCAGACCGTAGGACGGAAAGCGGTCTCGGCAAGGGGTCCCGGCCCGGGCCCACTCTCAGGGGCGGGATACTGGAGTCATGCGGTTGACGGTCTTCTGGCAGCGAATGGCGGATCACTTCGGTGAGGCGTACGCCGACACCTTCGCGCGCGATCACGTGATGACGGAGCTCGGCGGACGGACCGTGCACGAGGCGCTGAACGCCGGCTGGGAGGCCAAGGACGTGTGGCGCGTGGTGTGCGCGACCATGAACGTTCCGTACGAAAACCGCTGACGGACCCCGAAGATCCGGGGCCGGTCACCGATTGTCGGTGGAGTGGGCGAGACTTGCCCCGTGGCCCCGACAGACGAGACCGCGCAGGTCGCCCAGCAGACATCCCCTCTCGGCACGACGCCGCCCACTCCGCCCCCGGGCGGGGAGGCCTCCGGGCAGGGCGCGCGCATGCCGCGCTGGCTGCCGCGCGCGATGGTGCTCGCGCTCACCCTCGTCGCCCTGTTCCAACTGGGCAGTTGGGCGTTCCACCAGCTCATCGGGCTGTTGATCAACATTCTGATCGCGTTCTTCCTGGCGCTCGCCATCGAGCCCGCGGTGAGCTGGATGGCCTCGTACGGTATGCGCCGGGGGCTGGCCACCTTCCTCGTCTTCTTCGGTCTGCTGATCGTGACGGCCGGATTCATCACGCTGCTCGGCTCGATGCTCGCGGGGCAGATCATCAAGATGATCGAGGGCTTCCCCGAGTACCTGGACTCGGTGATCAACTGGATCAACTCGACCTTCCACACCCACGTGAGACGGGTGGACGTCCAGGACAGCCTGGTGCACTCCGACTGGCTGCGGAAGTACGTGCAGAACAGCGCGACCGGCGTCCTGGACGTGTCCGCGCAGGTGCTGGGCGGTCTCTTCAAGCTGCTGACGATCACGCTGTTCTCGTTCTACTTCGCGGCCGACGGGCCCCGGCTGCGGCGCGCGTTGTGCTCCGTGCTGCCGCCCGCGCGACAGGCCGAGGTGCTGCGTGCGTGGGAGATAGCCGTCGACAAGACTGGCGGCTATCTGTACTCGCGCGGTCTGATGGCGCTGGTCTCCGGTGTCGCGCACTACATCCTGCTGCAGGCCCTCGGCGTGCCCTACGCGCCCGTGCTCGCCGTCTGGGTGGGTCTGGTCTCGCAGTTCATCCCCACCATCGGTACGTATCTCGCAGGCGCCCTGCCGATGCTGATCGCCTTCACCGTCAACCCCTGGTACGCGCTGTGGGTGCTGATCTTCGTCGTGGTCTACCAGCAGTTCGAGAATTACGTACTGCAGCCCAAGCTGACCGCCAAGACCGTGGACATCCACCCCGCGGTCGCCTTCGGTTCGGTCATCGCGGGTACCGCTCTCCTCGGGGCTGTCGGCGCCCTGATCGCCATCCCCGCGGTCGCCACCCTGCAGGCCTTCCTGGGGGCCTATGTGAAGCGGTACGACGTCACGGACGACCCCCGGGTGCAGGGCCACCGGACCAGGAGGTCGCCCTCCTTCCGCGTCCGTCTGCGGGGGCTGCTCGGCCGATGAGGCCGAATAGGTTCACCTGGGTTCACCAGGTGAGGGCGGCCCACACTCCGGCGGCCAGGACCGCCGCCGCGTAGCAGCCGACCGCCGAGTGGATCACCCGCTGCCGTGTCCGGTCGCTCCATGCTGTGTGCGACAGCAGCCAGGCCAGCGCGGGCAGGACCAGCACGGCGTGCAGGCTCACTCCGTGCAGCGGCTTGAGCGGGGCCGTCGAGTGGTACGCCGCCTCCTGGTGACCGGTGCGGGTGAGGACCACCCCGCGCGCGATCATCGCGGCGCCCGACGCCAGCGCGACGAGCAGGATCGCGAACCCGGAGCGCAGCGCGAGCGGCATCCCCAGGGGGCCCGTGGGCCGGTTCCGGAAGGAGGCCACCGCGAACACGGTGAGCAGCACCACGAGAACCCCGCCTCCCACCGCGAGCGTCATCGACACCGCCGTGTCGAAGCCGGTCTCCATGTTGAGGTGCGAGGGCACCCGGCGCCACGCCTGAAGGGTGATTCCGCCCACCTCCGCGACACAGTCGGCGGCGAACACGACGAGCAGCGCCGAGCGCAGACGCGCTCCGACCCGCAGATACGACGTGACCCACGTGATCGCGATCAGCGTCAGCCCGAAGGAGAGCCCGAACGTGACGGGCTTGCGCCAGGAGACGGGACCGTCCCAGGGGCCGCCGTCCACGGCGAAGACGACCAGATGTGCCAGCCCGGAGAGCACCAGTACGGCGCCGGTCGCATGGCAGAGCCGCTCTGGGGGACGCACTGCGCGCCACGCCCCGCGCCACACAGGGCGCGCCGGAGACGGTCGTGCCGGTGGGGCGACGGTGGTGGTCACGGCGGGAGCGGGGGTTTCGCTGCGGCTCTCCATGAGGTTCAAGCTTCGGCGGCCAGGGCCCTGAGGTCGTCGTACGGCCGAAGACTCCGGTGGTACGCCCCGTGGAGTAGACGGGGATCCCGGCCGTTGTCGGTCCGCGAACGTAGGCTCGGAGGTGCCGCGTGGTGCGCTTGACACCAAAATCGAACATCCATTCTTATGGAATCTCCGGCGGGACTCTCGGCGGGGATTTCGGCAGGGTTTTCACAGAGATGTACCCGAGTTATCCACAGGCTGGACGGGCGTCGGGGCGCATTGTCAGTGGCAGGCGTTAGCGTCTTTGACGTGAAGCGATCGACTCAAGCAAACCGGGTGGAACCCATGGCAGGTACGGACCGCGAGAAGGCGCTCGACGCCGCGCTCGCACAGATTGAACGGCAATTCGGCAAGGGCGCGGTGATGCGCCTGGGCGAGCGGCCGAACGAGCCCATCGAGGTCATCCCCACCGGGTCCACCGCGCTCGACGTGGCCCTCGGTGTCGGCGGCCTGCCGCGCGGCCGAGTGGTGGAGGTGTACGGCCCGGAGTCCTCCGGTAAGACGACGCTGACGCTGCACGCGGTGGCGAACGCGCAGAAGGCCGGCGGCCAGGTGGCCTTCGTGGACGCCGAGCACGCCCTCGACCCCGAGTACGCGAAGAAGCTCGGTGTCGACATCGACAACCTGATCCTGTCCCAGCCGGACAACGGCGAGCAGGCGCTGGAAATCGTGGACATGCTCGTCCGCTCCGGCGCGCTCGACCTGATCGTCATCGACTCCGTCGCCGCCCTGGTGCCGCGCGCGGAGATCGAGGGCGAGATGGGCGACTCGCACGTGGGTCTGCAGGCCCGTCTGATGAGCCAGGCCCTGCGGAAGATCACCAGCGCGCTCAACCAGTCGAAGACCACTGCGATCTTCATCAACCAGCTGCGCGAGAAGATCGGCGTGATGTTCGGCTCCCCGGAGACCACGACGGGTGGCCGGGCGCTGAAGTTCTACGCCTCGGTGCGACTCGACATCCGCCGCATCGAGACACTGAAGGACGGCACCGACGCGGTCGGCAACCGCACCCGCGTCAAGGTCGTCAAGAACAAGGTCGCGCCCCCCTTCAAGCAGGCCGAGTTCGACATCCTCTACGGGCACGGCATCAGCCGCGAGGGCGGCCTGATCGACATGGGCGTGGAGCACGGCTTCGTCCGCAAGGCCGGCGCCTGGTACACGTACGAGGGCGACCAGCTCGGCCAGGGCAAGGAGAACGCGCGCAACTTCCTGAAGGACAACCCCGACCTCGCCAACGAGATCGAGAAGAAGATCCTGGAGAAGCTGGGCGTCGGTGTGAGGCCGGTGGAGCCCACCGCCGAGCCGGGCGCGGACGCGGCGGTCTCGACCGCCTCGGACGAGGCCGCGAAGACGGTGCCCGCTCCGGCGGCCAAGACCACCAAGTCCAAGGCCGCGGCGGCCAAGAGCTAGTCCATGACGCGACGAACCGACTGGGCCGAGTACGCCTACCCCGTCCCCCCGCGGGGGCAGGGGCACGGGGGGAACGGCGACTCGGCCGGAGACGGTGAAAGGGCGCACGGCGGGGACGGGCCGTACGGGGACGAGAGGTACGGCGGCTCCTCCACGTACTCCGGCGACACGGATGGCTCCGAGGGGTTCCACGGCGGGGATCCGTACGGCAGTGACGGTCCGGCGGGCCCCGGCGAAGGCGACGGCCTGACGGACGGTCACGGTTTCCCGGGCGGTGGATCGCGCCGTGGCGGTGGGCGGCGCGGCGACGGGGGGCCGCGAGGTGGACGAGGGCGTCGGAGGCGTGGCGGTTTCGGTGAGCCGTCCGGCGACCCACAGGACGGAGGCACTCCTTCCTCGTCGAGGGCCGAGAAGGGGGAGCCCCCAGGGGACCCGGCTGAGCGGGCGCGGGCGATCTGTCTGCGCCTGCTCACCGGGACCCCGCGCACGCGGAAACAGCTCGCGGACGCGTTGCGCAAGCGTGAGATCCCCGACGATGTGGCGGACGAGGTGCTGTCACGGTTCGAGGAGGTCGGGCTGATCAACGACAGTGCCTTCGCGGACGCCTGGGTGGAGTCCCGGCACCACGGTCGGGGTCTGGCCCGGCGGGCGCTCGCGCGGGAGCTGCGGACCAAGGGTGTGGACTCGACGCTGATCGACGAGGCCGTCGGGCAGCTCGACTCCGAGCAGGAAGAGGCGACGGCGCGCGAGCTCGTCGCGCGCAAGCTCCGCTCCACGCGCGGCCTCGACCGCGACAAGCGGCTGCGACGCCTTGCGGGCATGCTCGCCCGCAAGGGCTACTCGGAGGGGATGGCGCTGCGCGTGGTTCGCCAGGCGCTGGAGGAAGAGGGGGAGGACACGGAGGGCTTGGGGGACGAGGGGTTCTGAGCCTTGGGGCCGGGGGGCGAGCCCGAGCCTGGTAACTGGGTTCTGAACTCGGTGTGTGCCTGTGGGCTGCCTGAGGGCTGGGCTCAGGGGGGCACGGGGACTGAAGCGGTGGGCGCGCGGGGGTGCCGATCGCGTTCAGGGAGGGGCGACGGGTCTCCGGGGTCGAGGGGCGCGGTCCAAGGGGCTGAGTCCGTAAGGCCGTGGGCGGGAGAAGGTCGGCCCAGGGGGAGAACGCCGGGTCCGTGAACGGCTGGTCCGGTCCCAGGGGTGGCTGTTCGAACCCACGACTACACGCGTCCCGACCCGTCACCGGTGCGACCTGCCGGCATGACGGGCGAGGCGGCTCTGCGGCGGTCACGCCCCTGGTGTACGTCACCGTGGTGGCGATCGCCGGGCTGCTCGCGCTCGTCGCCACCGCGCTGCCGGGCCGGGTGGCGTTGCGGGTGCGCCCGGTCACGGTGGCCACGGCCAAGGAGTAAGGGGCGGCACGCAATGGTGGGCGCCCCATACATCAGGGGGCGCCCACCAGTCACGTACCGTCGCAGGGTGATCGTGAGCCGGGAGCTAGGCCCTGTCGGGCGTCACCGGGAGACCGGCCGCCTTCCACGCCTGGAAGCCGCCGGCCAGGTCGGTCGCCCGGTGTAGTCCGAGCTGTTGAAGGGAGACGGCGGCGAGGCTGGACGCGTACCCCTCGTCGCACACCACCACGACCCGCAGATCGTGGCTCGTGGCCTCCGGGGCGCGGTGGCTGCCCTGAGGGTCGAGCCGCCACTCCAGTTCGTTGCGCTCGACGATGAGGGCGCCGGGGATCAGTCCGTCACGCTCGCGCAGGGCGGCGTACCGGATGTCGACGAGGAGGGCTTGGCCGGCCCCTGCGGCGGAGTACGCCTCCTCGGCCTCCACCCGGTCGAGTCCCTCGCGGACCCGTTCCAGCAACGTGTCGATGCCCACCGGGCGGGGTGTGCTCACTGCCAGTCCTCCGGACGCTCGACGTGCTCCAGGCGCAGCACCTGCCCCGTGCGGCTGTAGCGGCGGATCCGGGGCAGGGGCGGGTAGTAGGCGTGGACGGAGATCGCGTGCTCCTCGGTGGACTCGTTGAGCACCTCGTGCACGTGGTGGCGGCCGAAGGAGCGGCCCTTGCCGGCCGGCAGCCGACGTTCGCGGTCGACGTCCTCGGAGAGTTCGAGGGTCTTCCAGCCGTCGGTGGGCAGGCGGGCGGCGAGCGAGTACTCCTTGAGCTCGCCCGTGGCGGCGACGAAGGCGCCGACCGAGTCGGCGTGGTCGTGCCAGCCGGTGCCGGTGCCGGGGGGCCAGCCGATGAGCCAGGCCTCGCTGCCGCCGGGGCCCTCCAGGCGCACCCAGGTGCGGCCCTCGGGGTCGAGGGGGAGGGAAGCGATCAGTTCGGCGTCGGCGGCGCTGCGGCGCACGAAGTCGAACAGGTCGGCCTGGGTGGGGGCCTGGACCGGTGCGGAGGGGGAGGGCGTGGCGGAGGGGGTGGACACAGACACGGGTACCGTCCTGGGCGTTCGCGTGGGTGCGCGCGGCAGCCGCCAGGGAGGGGCGGCGCGCGGGGAAGAAGAGCTGCGAATTCAGCAGGACGGGCGACACACGCAGCCCGCATAGCGGACGAGGTCCATATGGACCCTCCGCCACAGGCGCACACAGGTGTCGGTCACGATCCGGAGTACACCATGGCGGTCTGGGCCGGTCAACTCACTGTCACTATGTGGACCCCCCGGTGACCGAGGGTGCCGCGATGGCCGTGGCTCCGCGCCCCTCCGTACGAGTTCGGCGACCTGACCCTGGTGGTCCGGTGCGGGCCCGGACCACCAGGGTCGTCAGGTCGTACTCGCCGCCGTCTCCGCTTCCGCTCCCGCTTCCGCCTCCGCCGTGGCGGGGCCGCCCAGTGTCGCCTCGGCCGCCGCGTACAGGTCGGCCGGGCGCACCCCGCTCAGCGCCGTGACCAAGTGGCCGTCGGGGCGCACCAGGAGCACGGTGTGTGCCGCCGCGCCGGGATAGCTCTCGGCGACCAGCAGCTCGGCGCGGTGCGGCAGCGCGGTCACGGCGGCCGCGAGCCGGGGCATGATTCCGGCCGTCACCCAGTGCTTGCGCGCCCACACGCCCGTACCCGGAGCGATCAGCACGACGAGCAGCACTCCGCGGCCCAGGCGCTCCCGCAGCTGTACGAACGAGCCGTCCTCCGCGGTCACGCGTACGTCGACGACCGGCGCACCGGGCGCCGTGTCCACCGGGGTCTGCGACTCGGTGTGCGCGGGCGCGAGCGGCGAGTCGGCGTACGCCCCCGGCGCACCCAGCGGGCCGCGCCCCAGGTGGCCGTCCGTGAGCAGCGCGTCGTGGCCACGGGCCGACCCGGGGACGTACGAGCGCAGGCCTCCGCCGTTTCGCAGCAGCGGCAGCGCCTGGTCGGCGGCGCGCAGCCGGGCGGCGACGACGGCCCGCCGCTCCGCCTGGTAGCTGTCGAGCAGCGCCTCGTGCGGGCCGTGGTGCCAGGCGAGCGCCAGCTTCCAGGCGAGGTTGTCGGCGTCCCGCAGCCCCTCGTCCAGGCCCTGGGTGCCGAGCGTGCCGAGCAGGTGCGCGGCGTCCCCGGCGAGGAAGACCCGGCCGGCCCGCCAGCGGCGGGCGAGGCGGTGGTGGATGGTGTGGACTCCGGTGTCGAGCAGCTCGTACGGGGGTGTGGATCCCGCGTTCCAGCCGGCGAGGGTCTCGCGGATGCGCGCCACCAGCAGGTCGGGCGTGACCAGGTCCTTGCCGGGCGGCAGCAGCCAGTCCAGCCGCCACACGTCGTCGGCGAGGGGGCGCGCGGTGACCTCCCCGCTCGAGGGGCCCGACGTCCGCCACGGCGGCGTCCGGTGCAGCAACGCCTGGCCGGGCCAGGGAAGTTCCGTACGCAGCGCCGCGACGGCGTACCGTTCGACGGCCGTACGTCCGGGGAAGCGGATGTCCTGGAGTTTGCGCACGGTCGAGCGCGGTCCGTCGCAGCCGACCAGGTAACTGCCGCGCCACCATGTGCCGTTGGGGCCGCGGGTGTGCGCCGTGACGCCCGAGGACTCCTGCTCGATCGAGTCGAGGCGGCTGCCCACGGCGACCTTGATCAGTCGCTCGTGGACGATGGCCTCGCGCAGGGCGCCGGTCAGCGCGTGCTGGGCGAGGTGCAGCGGGGCGGCCACGTCGGTACCCTCGGAGTCCTGCGCGTCCGCGGTCGGGCCGAGCCCGGCGCTTTTCAGGCTGTGCGCGCTCCCCTTCGGGTCCTGTGCGCTCCTCCCGGAGCGCTGGGCGCCACCTCCCGAGCCGTGCGCGCCGCTCCCGAAGGCCCGCGCGCCGCTTACCTCGCCGTGCGTGCCGCCTCCCGAGCCGTGCGCCGCGCCCCCGAGGCCTTGCGCATCGGCTTCGAAGTCCGGCGAGTCCGTGTCGGAAGCCCCGGCAGCGAAGTGGATCTCGCGCATCACCTGCTTGCGCCGTATCGACCGCCATCCGGCCCAACGGAAACCGGCATCGGTGAGGGGCGGGCCCGTCAGACGCTCGACGAGTGCGGCCGTGTCCTCGCGCAGCACCACCGTCCGCGCGAGCCGTTGTTCGTCCTTGCCCGGCCCCTCGTCGAGGACCACGCAGGGGACCTCCTGGCGGGCCAGCGCAAGGGCCAGCGTGAGGCCCACGGGCCCCGCGCCGACGATGATCACCGGGTCCACGGCGCGCGGCCCCCTGCCCGGAGCGGTGTCCTGAGAAGCGGTCGGGAACAGGCAGTTGGAACGGGGTGCACGATCACAGAACGTATGCAACCCATTGCCGGTGCTTGCGTCAAGTGACGGGGGCAGTGGTGATCACGCCGCTGCCCCCGTTGGCGCCGAGGCGAGGTGAGGATCCGTCAGATGGAGATGCCGCCGCCCGCGCCGCCCGCGCCCGTCGACTCCGCGCCCCCGACCGCGGCAGGCGCAAGCACCACGCCCGTCGACTTCTTGCCGCGCCGCAGTCGTCCCTCCAGCCAGCTCGCGAAGCTCGTGAGGCTGAAGTTGAGCGCGATGTAGATCAGGGCCACGACGGTGAAGCTGGCGATGGTGTTCGCGCCGTAGTACGCGCTCATCGGGCCGACGGAGGCGAGCAGCTCGGGGAAGGTGAGGACCGCGCCGCCGAGCGCGGTGTCCTTCACGATCACGACGAGCTGGCTGACGATCGCCGGCAGCATCGCGGTGACCGCCTGCGGCAGCAGGATGAACCGCATGACCTGGTTCTTGCGCAGACCGACGGCCATGGCCGCCTCGGACTGCCCCTTGGGCAGCGACAGGATGCCCGCGCGGACGATCTCCGCGAGGACCGAGGAGTTGTAGAGCACCAGTCCCGTGATGACCGCGTAGAGCGGACGGTCGTCCGAGCTGGTGTTCGTGTACGCGGAGTACGCGGCGTCGGCGAAGATCATGAGGACCAGCACCGGGATGGCGCGGAAGAACTCCACGATCGCGGCCGCCGGGATGCGTATCCAGGCGTGGTCGGAGAGCCGGGCTATGCCGAAGAAGGCGCCGAGCGGCAGGGCGATGACCATGGCGAGGGCCGCGGCCTTCAGGGTGTTCTGCAGCCCCGGCCAGAGGTACGTGCTCCAGGCCTCGCCATGGACGAAGGGCTTCCACTTCTCCCAGGCGAGCTGGTCCTTGTCGTTGAGGCTGGTGATCACCCACCACAACAGGGCCGCGAAGGCGACCAGGAACAGCGCCGAGTAGAGGATGTTGCGCCGCTTGGCGCGGGGGCCCTGGGCGTCGTAGAGGACGGACGTCATCGCTTCACCGCCACCTTCTTGCCCACCCAGCCCAGGAGGAGGCCGGTCGGCAGCGTCAGACACATGAACCCGAAGGCGAAGACGGCCGAGATCGCGATGAGTTGGGCCTCGTTCTCGATCATGGACTTCATCAGGGTGGCCGCTTCGGCGACACCGATCGCGGCCGCCACCGTGGTGTTCTTCGTCAGGGCGATCAGCACGTTCGTCAGTGGACCGACGACCGAACGGAACGCCTGGGGAAGCACGATCAGGGTCAGGACCTGGGTGAAGTTCAGACCGATGGCGCGGGCCGCCTCCGCCTGCCCGACGGGCACGGTGTTGATGCCGGAGCGCAGCGCCTCGCAGACGAAGGCCGAGGTGTAGGCGATCAGACCGAGCACGGCCAGCCGGAAGTTGACCGTGTCGACCTGGTCCGAGCCGAGACTCACCCCCAGGGTCTGGTTGAGGCCCAGCGAGGTGAACAGGATGATCACGGTCAGCGGGATGTTCCGCACTATGTTCACGTAGGCGGTGCCGAAACCGCGCATGAGAGGCACCGGACCGACCCGCATGGCGGCCAGCATGGTTCCCCATATCAGGGAGCCGACGGCTGAGAGGACGGCGAGCTTCACCGTCATCCAGAACGCTCCCAGCAGGTCGTAACCTTGAAGAAAGTCGAACACGATTTCCCGCGCTTCCGCGTGTGGTGATGCCCGGGTGCGCCGCCCCCCGAGGGCGGCGCACCGGCGGGCCCTACATCAGCTGACGATGTTGCCGATCTTCGGAGCGGGCTCGTTCTTGTAGTTGGCCGGACCGAAGTTCTTGTCCACGGCCTTCTTCCAGGAACCGTCGGAGACCATCGCCTCGAGAGCCGTGTTGATCTTGGCCTTGAGGTCGCTGCCCTTCTTGACGCCGATGCCGTAGTTCTCGTTGGTCATCTTGAAGCCGCCGAGCTTGAACTTGCCCTTGAAGGCGGCCTGCGAGGCGTAGCCGGCGAGGATCGAGTCGTCCGTCGTCAGGGCGTCGATCGCCTTGTTCTGCAGACCCGTCAGGCAGGCCGAGTAGGTCGGGTACTGCTGGAGCTGGGCCTTGGGCGCCAGCTTGTCGTGCACGTTCTGCGCCGAGGTCGAACCGGTCACGGAACACAGCTTCTTGCTGTTGAGATCCGACGGCGACTTGATGGCGGTGTCATCGGCGCGGACCAGCACGTCCTGGTGGGCGAGCAGGTAGGGGCCGGCGAAGTCCACCTTCTTCTCGCGCTCAGGGGTGATCGAGTAGGAGGCGGCGATGAAGTCGACGTCACCGCGCGAGAGCGCGTTCTCGCGCTCGGCGCTCTTCGTTTCCTTCCACTGGATCTGGTCGGGCTTGTAGCCGAGCTTCCCGGCGACGTACGTGGCGACGTCGACGTCGAAGCCCGAGTAACCCTGCGGGGTCTTCTGGCCGATGCCCGGCTGGTCGAACTTGATACCGATGGTGATCTTCTTGCCGCCGCCGGACGAGTCGCTGGCCTTCTTGTCCGAACCGCACGCCGTGGCCGTCACGGCGAGCGCGAGCACGACGGCCGAGGCGGCGGTGACCTTACGGAGCTTCATGGTGAACATCCTTTGGGTGGTGAGGAGATGCGGGTCTTCAGGCATGGGCTTCAGTGCTGAACCTCGGAGAGGGACCTCAGTTCAGAAACGAACTTCAGTGACGAAGAAGCGCAGGCCCTCAGTGGTGAAGGATCTTCGACAGGAAGTCCTTGGCGCGGTCGCTGCGGGGATTGCTGAAGAACTGGTCCGGCACGGCCTCTTCGACGATGCGACCGTCGGCCATGAAGACCACCCGGTTGGCAGCCGAACGAGCGAAGCCCATCTCGTGGGTGACGACGATCATCGTCATGCCGTCGCTCGCGAGCTGCTGCATGACCTCCAGGACCTCGTTGATCATCTCGGGGTCGAGTGCCGAGGTCGGCTCGTCGAAGAGCATGACCTTGGGGTCCATCGCCAGCGCCCGCGCGATCGCGACCCGCTGCTGCTGACCGCCCGACAACTGCGCCGGGTACTTGTCCGCCTGGGTGCCCACGCCCACCCGGTCGAGCAGCCCGCGGGCCTTCTCCTCGGCCGCCTTCTTGTCGGCCTTGCGGACCTTGATCTGACCCAGCATCACGTTCTCGAGCACCGTCTTGTGCGCGAAGAGGTTGAAGGACTGGAAGACCATGCCCACGTCGGCCCGCAGCCGGGCCAGTGCCTTGCCCTCGTCGGGCAGCGGCTTGCCGTCGATCGTGATGTCGCCCGAATCGATCGTCTCCAGGCGGTTGATGGTGCGGCACAGGGTGGACTTCCCGGACCCGGAAGGTCCGATGACCACGACGACCTCGCCACGTGCGATCGTCAGGTCGATGTCCTGGAGCACGTGCAACGCGCCGAAGTGCTTGTTGACGCTCTTCAGGACGACCAGGTCCTCGGTCGCGGCCACGGCATCCTTGGCCACCGATACTTCGGTCATCGCTCTGGGGCTCCGTCCTCCTCGGTTTCGGTGGACAGTAGTGACCCCGTGCGACCAGCGTCATTACATCTGAGGGGAACTTGAGCATCACGATCCGGTAGCAACCGGACACGGGTCGTAGCAGCTGTCGCGCGGCCGCGTACCGGCTGGGTAACGGAAGCCCTCCGTGACCCGAAGCCTCTTGACGCCGTCGTGATCCATCGGCGTGACTTCCTTGGTGCACACGTGTGTGCGCCGCGATCCAACAGGATCGGACCGTACGACCGATGAACCGGAGGGGGCCGGAGTGAGACTGCTGCTCGTCGAGGACGACAACCACGTCGCGGCCGCCCTGTCCGCGGTGCTGGCGCGACACGGCTTCGACGTCACGCACGCCCGCAGTGGCGAGGAGGCCCTGCAGGCGCTGGTGCCGGAGAGTGACGGCTTCGGTGTGGTCCTGCTCGACCTGGGCCTGCCCGACCAGGACGGCTACGAGGTCTGCGGCAAGATCCGCAAACGCACCAGCACTCCGGTGATCATGGTCACCGCCCGCTCCGACGTACGGTCCCGGATCCACGGCCTCAACCTCGGCGCCGACGACTACGTGGTGAAGCCCTACGACACCGGGGAACTGCTCGCCCGTATCCACGCGGTCAGCCGGCGCAGCGTCCCCGACGACGCAGCAGGCTCCGGCGACGCCGCGCTGCGGCTCGGGCCGGTCCGCATCGAACTGCCCACGCGCCAGGTCAGCGTCGACGGTTCGGTCGTCCAACTGACCCGCAAGGAGTTCGACCTCCTCGCGCTGCTCGCCCAGCGGCCCGGGGTGGTCTTCCGCCGGGAGCAGATCATCAGCGAGGTGTGGCGCACCAGTTGGGAGGGGACCGGGCGCACCCTGGAGGTGCATGTCGCGTCCCTGCGCTCCAAGTTGCGCATGCCGGCGCTGATCGAGACCGTGCGCGGCGTGGGGTACCGGCTCGTCGCTCCCGCGGCGTAGCGTGCACCGGTGCGCACCCGCCTCCTTCCGCTGCTCATCGTCCTGATGGCAGCCGTGCTGCTCGCGCTCGGCATCCCGCTCGCCGGGAGTGTCGCGGCCGCCGAGCAACAGCGTGTGGTCGTCGACCGCATCGACGACACGGCACGCTTCGCCGCCCTCGCGCAGTTCGTCACCGACCAGCCGGCCGGCGGTTCCCGGGTGGGCACGACGGACGAGCGCGGGGAGACCCTGCGCAAGGAACTCGGCGCGTACTACGAGGTGTACGGCATCCGTGTCGGCGTCTTCTACCGCGACCTCGCTCCCATGGCCAACGCGCCCGAGAACTGGTACGTGGTCGAGAAGGGCGAGGGGCGCGACGCCTTCAACGAGGCGCTCCTGGGCCGCCGCAGCCACGACCCGGAGCAGGTCTGGCCGTGGCAGCGCGACCGGCTCGTCGTCGCCTCGCCGGTCATCCGGGACGGTGACGTCATCGCGGTCGTGGTCACCGACTCGCCCACCGGACAGATGCGTTCGAAGATCCTGCACGGCTGGGTGATCATCGCGGCGGGCGAGGTCGCCGCGATGCTCCTCGCCCTCGGCGCGGCACTACGGCTGACCGGCTGGGTGCTCAGGCCCGTACGCGTCCTCGACGCCACCACCCATGACATCGCGACCGGGCGGCTGAAGTCGCGGGTCGCGGTCGCGGGCGGTCCACCGGAACTCAGGCGCCTGGCCCGGTCGTTCAACGAGATGGCGGACAACGTCGAAGACGTCCTGGAGCAGCAGCGCGCCTTCGTCGCCGACGCCTCGCACCAG
Source organism: Streptomyces sp. NPDC090798 (assembly GCF_044768965.1). NCBI lineage: Bacteria > Bacillati > Actinomycetota > Actinomycetes > Kitasatosporales > Streptomycetaceae > Streptomyces > Streptomyces sp. NPDC090798. The sequence goes on along the minus strand of NZ_JBIVXA010000032.1, from coordinate 65,603 downwards.
TTGCGCAACCCCCTCTCGGCGCTGCTGCTGCGCATCGAACTGCTCGCGCTCGAACTGCCGGAGGACAATGAGGAGATCGCGTCGGTCCGCACCGAGGGCAAGCGTCTCGCCGAGGTCCTGGACGACCTGCTCGACCTGGCGCTCGCCGAGCACGCCGAGGCCGACCTGCGGCTGACCGACATCGGTGAGCTGGCGGCCGAGCGCGTCGCGTCCTGGTCGCCACTGGCCGACAGCAAGGGCGTACGTCTGACCGGGACCTGCCCGGCCACCACCGCCTGGGCCGACCCGGTCACCCTGTCCAGCGCCCTGGACGCGGTGATCGACAACGCGCTGAAGTTCACGCCCGAGGGCGAGGACGTCGAGGTGGCGGTCGCGTCGAACGGCGAGGTCTCGACGGTGGTCGTCACCGACCGCGGTCCGGGCCTCAGCGACGAGGAACTGGCCCGCATCGGCGACCGCTTCTGGCGCAGCGCGGGGCACCAGAACATCAAGGGCTCGGGCCTCGGCCTGTCCATCTCGCGGGTGCTGCTCTCGGCGGGCGGCGGCTCCATCGCGTACGCCCGTCACGAGCCGCACGGCCTCAAGGTGACGGTGACGGTGCCGAGGTCGCGGCCCGAGTCGTGAGCGGGGCGGCCACGGCCGGGGGTTGTGGCCGGGAGGCGGCCCGCGCTACGGCTTGACCGAGCGGTAGTAGCGCCGGGCGCCTTCGTGCAGGGGCAGCGGGTCCGTGTAGATGGCCGTGCGCAGGTCCACCAGCTGGGCCGCGTGCACCTGACGGCCGATGCCGTCGCGGCTGTTGATCACCGTACGGGTGAGCTCCTCGGTGAGCCGGGGGTCCGAGTCCTCCCGGGTGATCAGGAAGTTCGCCACCGCCAGCGTCTGCACGGACGAGCCCTGCTGGGCCTCGGGGTAGGCGTCGGCGGGCATCACCGCGGACCGGTAGTAGCGGGCTGCGCCGCCCTGCTCGTGCAGCTTCGCGACGAGGTCACCGCCGATCGGCACCAGCCTGACGGCGAAGCTCTTCGAGAGCTGCTGCACCGCGCTCGTCGGCAGGCCGCCCGACCAGAAGAAGGCGTCGATCTTGTGCTGTTCGAGCAGGTCCGGCATGGTGCCGATGCCGTCCGGAGACGGCTTGATGTCCTTCGCGGAGTCGAGCCCGGCCGCCTGCAGCACATGCTCCGCTATCAGCCGTACCCCGGAACCGTCCGGCCCCACGGCGACCCTCTTGCCCCGCAGGTCCGCCACCGACTGCACGGACGAGGAGCGCGGGACGACCAGGTGCACATAGTCGTCGTACAGCCGGGCACAGCCGCGCAGCCGGCCCGACCCCGGCTTGTTCTCCAGGATGTACGTCTCCACCGCGTCGGCCGCCGCGATGGTGAAGTCGGCCTGGCCCGTGGCCACCCGGCGGACGTTCTCCTGGGAGCCGTCGCTGTTCTTCAGCCGGACGTCCAGGCGCGGCATGTCCTTGGCGAGCGCGGTCTGCAGGAGCGTGCCGTACTTCTGGTACACCCCGGTCGGGGTGCCCGTGCTGAACGTGATCCTGCCGCCCGGCGACTCCTCGCCCAGCGGCAGCAGCCACCACAACAGCAGCCCGAACACCACGAGTGCGGCGGCCGAGCCGAACAGTGCGCGGCGCCGGTCGATACGGCGGAGTGCCAGGAGCATGCGCGCGATCCTGCCAGCCGGGGGGCCGTCCTGACCAGGGCGGGGTCGAGAGGGGGCGGCACGGGGGGCGACAGGGGGGCGGTCGGGATGCGGCATCGGGCCGGCGGGGGAGGGGCATCGGCTCGGTAAGGTCGGCGGATGCAGCCTTCGCCCGACTCCGCGGTCACTTCTTCCGCGGTCACTTCTTCCGCGTCTCCCGTTCCCTCTCCCGCTTCCCTGGTCCGCGAGTTCCACCTCGCCTTCGGGCTCGACGCGCGCAGCACGCCGACGGAGGTCTCCCCGGCGCTCGCCGCCCACCGCGGTGAACTGCTCGCCGAGGAGGCCGCCGAAGTCGCCGAGGTCTCGGTCTCGGGGCCGCTGGACCGGCTGGCGCACGAACTGGCCGACGTCGTGTACGTGGCGTACGGCACCGCGCTCGTCCACGGCGTCGACCTCGACGCGGTGATCGCCGAGGTCCACCGCTCCAACATGACGAAGCTGGGCCCCGACGGCCGCGTCGCCCGCCGGGCGGACGGCAAGGTCCTCAAGGGGGAGCACTACCGGGCGCCGGAGGTGTCGCAGGTGCTGCGGAGGCAGGGGTGGAGGGGCGCGGACGCCTAACTCCCCGCTACTCCCCGCTCTGCTCAGTCCGGTACAGCCGTCTGCCGTCGTGCCTCGCCCTCCCGTTTCGGTCCGGGCTCCGCTTCCCCCTCCGCCCCGGCCGGCCGCTCCGCGACGTCCTGGCGCACCGGGTGGACGCCGAACCGACCGCCGAACCGACCGCCGAACCGGGCCGTGAGCCGTTCGGCCAGCGGCTGGGTGTAGCGGGCGGTGAGCGGGCCGAGTACGACCAGGATCAGCACGTACGCCGTGGCCAGCGGGCCGAGTGAGGGCTCGATGCCGGCCGTGACCGCGAGCCCGGCGATGACGATGGAGAACTCACCGCGCGCGACCAGCGCGCCGCCCGCCCGCCACCGGCCGCCCACGGAGATACCGGCCCGGCGGGCCGCCCAGTACCCGGTGGCGATCTTCGTCAGAGCCGTGACGACGGCCAGCGCGAGCGCGGGCAGCAGCACCGGCGGGATGCTCGCCGGGTCGGTGTGCAGCCCGAAGAAGACGAAGAAGATCGCCGCGAAGAGGTCCCGCAACGGGCTGAGCAGCGTGTGCGCGCCCTCCGCGACCTCCCCGGACAGGGCGATGCCGACCAGGAACGCCCCGACGGCGGCGGAGACCTGGAGCTGCTGCGCGATGCCCGCGACGAGGATCGTCAGGCCCAGCACGACGAGCAGCAGCTTCTCGGGGTCGTCGCTGGAGACGAAGCGGGAGATGACACGGCCGTAGCGGACGGCCACGAACAGGACGAGTCCGGCGGCTCCCAGGGCGATCGCGAGCGTCACACTGCCCGCGGCCAGCCCGACCCCGGCCACCAGCGCGGTGACGATGGGCAGGTAGACCGCCATCGCCAGGTCCTCCAGGACGAGGATGCTGAGGATCACCGGTGTCTCCCGGTTGCCCACTCGCCCCAGGTCGCCCAGCACCTTGGCGATGACTCCGGACGAGGAGATCCAGGTGACACCCGCCAGGACCACGGCGGCCACCGGACCCCAGCCGAGCAGCAGCGCGGCGGCCGCGCCGGGCAGGGCGTTGAGGGTGCAGTCGACCAGGCCCGAGGGGTAGTGGGACTTGAGGTTGGAGACCAGATCGCTGGCTGTGTACTCCAGGCCGAGCATCAGCAGGAGCAGGATGACGCCGATCTCGGCGCCGGTGGCGACGAACTCCTCGCTCGCGCCGAGCGGGAGCAGCCCGCCTTCGCCGAAGGCGAGACCGGCCAGCAGATACAGCGGGATGGGGGAGAACCGCAGCCGGGCGGCGGCCCGCCCGAGCAGCCCGAGGCACAGGATGATGGCGCCGAACTCGATCAGCAGAACAGCAGAGTGCACGCGCTCACTCCCGTCCGAGTATCGCCGCGGCGCCGTCGACGCCTTCGCGCGTGCCGACGACGATCAGGGTGTCCCCGCCCGCCAGCCGGAAGTCCGGTGTCGGGGAGGGGATCGCCTCGGCGCGGCGCAGCACCGCCACCACCGACGCGCCGGTCTCGGTCCGCATCCGGGTCTCGCCCAGCACCCGGCCGTTCCAGCGGGAGGTCGCGGCGATCTCGATGCGCTCGGCGATCAGCCCGAGGTCGGTGGTGTAGAGCAGGCTCGGGCTGTGGTGGGAGGGCTTCAGCGCGTTGATCAGGGAGGCCGCCTCGCCGCTCGTCAGCCGCAGCGACTGGGCGCAGGAGTCGGGGTCGTCGGCGCGGTACACGCTCACGGTACGGGCGCCGTCGCGGTGCGCCACCACCGACAGGTGGCGCTGTTCGCGCGTCATGAGGTCGTACTGGACCCCGATGCCCGGCAGCGGTGTCGCCCGGAGGCGTGGCGTGGACATGATCTCCCCTTGTTCGTCGAGCCGAGGTCCTGCGTTCCCGTGCAAAACGGTCATGCTGCCATCCCCCGTACGGTGGCGACATGGGTGTTGGCACGGATGGACACGACCGCTCGACAGGCGCGAAGCTGACCGGGACAGCGGCGTCGCCGCAGCTCGGAAGGGCCGGAGGGACAGGAAGGGACGGACAGAGGAACGTGTCGCTGTTCCGGCGGATCTTCCTGCTCAATGCCGCGGGCCTGACCGTGGCCACCGCGCTGCTGCTGGGCCCGGTCACCGTGTCGACGCCGATACTGCCGGGCGAGGTGCTGGTCGTCGTCGCGGGCCTCGCGGCGCTGCTCGTCGTCAACGGGCTCGTGCTGCGGATAGGCCTGGCTCCGCTGCAACGGCTCGGCCGGGCCATGGCCACCGCCGATCTGCTGCATCCCGGGGCCCGGGCACCCGTCACCGGCCCTGCGGAGGTCGCCGGGCTGATCACCACGTACAACACGATGCTCGACCGGCTGGAGACCGAGCGCGCCACCAGCTCGGCCCGCGCGCTCAGCGCGCAGGAGGGCGAGCGCCGGCGTATCTCCCAGGAGCTCCACGACGAGGTGGGCCAGACCCTGACCGCCGTGCTGCTGCAGCTCAAGCGGGTCGCCGACCAGGTGCCCGGGGAGCTGCGGGAGGAGGTACGGCAGGCGCAGGAGGCGACCCGCGGCAGCCTGGACGAGATCCGCCGCATCGCCCGCCGGCTGCGCCCCGGTGTCCTGGAGGAACTCGGGCTGCACAGCGCGCTGCGGTCGCTGGCGGCCGAGTTCACCACGCACGGTCTGTCCGTACGCCACCACCTCGACGGAGACCTGCCGCCGCTGACCGAGGAGACGGAACTCGTGGTCTACCGGGTGGCTCAGGAAGGGCTCACCAACACGGCCAGGCACGCGGGGGCCGATCGCGCCGAACTGCGGTTGCGGCGGGTCGTCGGCGTGGACGGTGGTGACGGCGGCGACGGCGTCGAGCTCCTCGTACGGGACAACGGCAAGGGCCCCGGTCGGCTGCGGGAAGGGGCGGGGATCAGCGGTATGCGGGAGCGGGCCCTGCTGATCGGCGCCGCGCTCTCGGTCGGGGCCGGGCCTGGGGCGGGCACCGACGTACGGCTGCGCATCTCGACGCGGACCGGCGCACCGGAGACCGGCGCACCGGAGACCGGTGCAGCGAAGACCGGAGCAGCGCAGACCGGCGCACCGCCGCAGTTCCCCGCCGCGACCGCTTTCGAGGGAGACCGATGACGTCCGTGCCGCCCATGTCGTCCGTGCCGTCCGTGCCGCACCGGCAGCCCGGCGGGGGTCGGCCCACCCGGGTTCTGCTCGCCGACGACCACACGCTCGTGCGCCGTGGCGTACGGCTCATCCTGGACGGCGAACCGGACCTGAGCGTCGTGGCCGAGGCCGGGGACGGTGCCGAAGCGGTCGCGCGGGCCCGCGACACGGATGTGGACCTCGCCGTTCTCGACATCGCGATGCCCCGGATGACCGGGCTCCAGGCGGCCCGCGAGCTCTCCCGCCGCCTTCCCGACCTGCGCATCCTCATCCTGACGATGTACGACAACGAGCAGTACTTCTTCGAGGCGCTCAAGGCCGGGGCCTGCGGTTACGTACTGAAGTCGGTCGCCGACCGCGACCTGGTCGAGGCGTGCCGGGCGGCGATGCGCGACGAGCCGTTCATCTATCCCGGCGCCGAGACCGCGCTCGTACGCACCTACCTGGAGCGGATGCGGCGCGGCGAGGGACTGCCGGCGCGGACCGTCACCGACCGCGAGGAGGAGGTGCTCAAGCTGGTCGCCGAGGGCCATACGACGAAGGAGATCGCCGAACTGCTCTACATCAGCGCCAAGACCGTGGAGAGCCATCGGGCGAACCTGCTGCAGAAGCTCGGCCTGCGCGACCGCCTCGAACTCACCCGGTACGCGATCCGGGCCGGACTCATCGAACCGTGAAATCGAACCGTGAGAGAGCCGACCCGTGAAAGGGCCGACCCGTGCCCGGGTCGGCCCTCTCATGGTGGTGCCGTCGGATCACTTCACCGTCACGAGGACGGTCGGCGAGACGACCTTGCCCGCCATGACCCGAAGCTGCTCCTTGCCCTTGTTGGTGAGCTTGGTGGTCAGGGAGTAGCTGCTGCCGTTCTTGAGCACGGTGCTGGACTTCAGAGCGGTCCACTTGCCGTTGTGCATGCGCAGCAGCACCACCTTGGTGCCGACCTTCACTCCCTTGGCGCGCCCGGTGAACGTCACCGACTGGCCGGCCTTCACCTGGGCCTTGCTCACCCTGGCAGTGATCGAACCGTTGGCCATGGGCGAGTGGCTCGCGCCGCCGGTCTTGTTGGGTTTGGCGGTGCCGGTCATGCTCGGCTTCGCGGTGCCGGTCATGCTCGGCTTCGGGTTCGGCGCCGCGCTCGGGGACGCGGCGAAGGCGCCCGCCGTCCCGGCCGACAGCAGAGTGACGGAGAGCGCGCCGGCGCCGATCGCCTTGGCACAGCGGCTGCGGAGTGTGGAATTCACGTGTGACTCCTGACGTGACGGATCCCCCCACGAACGGACCACGCCCGTATGGGCGAAATGTTCGCTTTTGAGGTTATCCACGTCACTGCCGAGCCTGCGACCGGACGAGAGCCCCATACCTGTGCGAAAAGCACCAAAAAACCCTCACCATCCGACAAAACGCCTGGTCGGCGGGGTTGCGGAGCGTTATCAAGTTCTTACCCAGCGTCCACGGTGATCGCTGGAACTGGAAGGCGACGGGGTCGTCTCACCCCGCGGCCAGCAGCCTGCGCAGCCAGCGAAGCCGGGCCGCCTGGGCGTCCTGGGCCAGCGCGATCCGCGGGGCGAACCCCTCGAACCCGTGGCAGCCACCGGGCCACACGTGCAGCTCGGCCCGGCCGCCCGCCTGCCACAGCCGGCTCGCGTACGCCACGTCCTCGTCGCGGAAGGTCTCCGCCGAACCGACGTCGATGAAGGCCGGCGGCAGCCCGGACAGGTCGGTCGCGCGGGCCGGTGCCGCGTACGGCGAGACGTCCGGGCCGCCGCGCGCCGCGCCGAGCAGCGCGTCCCACCCCGTCGCGTTGGCCGTGCGGTCCCAGGCACCGAGCCCGGCCATCTGGCGGGCGGAGACGGAGTCGTTGCGGTCGTCCAGCATCGGGGACACCAGCATCTGGCCGATGAGTTCCGGACCGCCGCGGTCGCGGGCCAGCAGGGCGAGGGCCGCGGCGAGACCCCCGCCGGCGCTGCCGCCGAAGAGGAGGATCCGGGACGGGTCGACGCCGAGGTCCTTGGCGTGTTCGGCCGTCCACACCAGCCCCGCGTAGCAGTCCTCGACCGGCGCCGGGTGAGGGTGTTCCGGGGCGAGCCGGTACTCCACCGAGACCACCGCCAGACCCAGCTCCTCGGCCCAGTCCAGCGCCCCGTTCGTGCCGATCCGGTTGTCCCCCGTGATCATCCCGCCGCCGTGGACGTGGTAGATGACGGGCGGCGGCTCGGTGACCCCCGTAGGGCGGCACACCAGCAGCGAGATGCCCGGTGAGCCCGCGGGTCCCGGGACGACCACGTCCTCGACCTCGAAGAGGCCGCCCCTGTCGAGCTCGTCGTCGGACGGCCGGTACATGGATGCCGTCCGGCGCAGGGCGGGGATGTCCTCGGGCGAGACGCTGGACTGCACCTGGTCCCCGAGCAGGTCCAGGACGGCGGCCAGCTCCGGGTCGAAGGGCGGCGGGGGAAAGGCGCCGTCCGCGGTCGACGGCGCCGCGGTGGATGTCTGTGCCCTGGTGGATGGCGGCTCGGCAGTCATGGAACTCCTTGTCACGGCCGGGGCTGAACAGGTGCGCTCAGGGTGCTCGGAGCGATCAGGATGCCCGTCCGGCGGCGACAACAGCGAATGCCTCGTGTCCGCCGGACGGACTTGACGGCACCCGGCGGTCCCCGTCAGGAGCGAGGGCGCATGTCCCCGCCGTACACCGTGCGGTAGTCCGGGACGACGATCCGGCTCGCCGGGGACTCCCGGTGCACCTGGGTGAGGAAGCCGTCCAGGTCCATCGACGGGTCGTGGCGCGGTGGCTCGCTCAGTGGCTCCTCGAAGTTGTCCCAGTGGACGGGTACGACGACGCCGGTGTCGCTCATGGCGTCAGCAGACCAGGGACCGGTCTCCCGCGTCCAAGATCGAAACGGTGTCCTCGCGATACGCGAGCACATATGAGGCCTGGTCAGACACCCTCGCTCCGCAGGAAGCCGACGGCGATTCCAGCCGCGGCGCCGATCGCGGCGTCCACCCTCGGCCGGGTGGCGGTCAGCTCGCGGGAACGGGCGCATCTCGGAGTCGTCCCGCCCCGCACCTCACCGCTGGCCAGGCTGCCCGAGGTGGCGCTCGGCGAGCTGGCCGGCCACGATCTCGTGCTCTTTCCGCGGGCCCACGCCCCCCTGTTGGTACGACCGGATTCTCGACGTCTGCCGTGGCGCGGGCTTCGTGCCCGGTCGGCTGCGGCACGTGTCGAACTCCGAGTTCCCGCTGGCGCTGATGACGGCGGGGCACGGAATCGCCTTCGACCAGGGGCCGGTGGCCCGCAGGGAGCGCCGCGTCGCCTGGCGGCCCCTGGCGGGGCGTCCCCTCACCCAGCGGCTGAGCGGCGCGTGGCCCGCCGGCCACGCCGTCCACCCGGCCGTGCGCCCCTTCGCGGAGCTCGCGGCCGACGTACTCACCGGCGACCGCACCGCGGCCCCGGGCCGAGACGACCGGGCCCGCGCCGCTCCACGGGGAAGTGCGGACGGGGGCCGCCCGGCGGACGGTTCAGCCCGCCCGTGGCCGGTCGTGTACGGCGAGGGCTTCGGCCAGTAGGCGTGAGTCGGCCAGTAAGCGTGGGTCGGCCGGTAGGTGTGAGTCGGCAGGTAGGCGTGGGTCGGCCGGTAGCCGTGGGTCGACGTCACGACGCTGATCACGCACGGCCCGGTCACCGGTTCGCCGCGGATGACGCCCCAAGGGGCCCACCGCGGCGAACCGGCGCCGTGTCAGCCGTCGATGCGGTGCTGGGTCCAGAACGAGGTCAGGTCCGTGGTCGTGGCGGCCTGGGCGGCCGCCTTGAACTCGGCCGTGGTCGAGACGCCGTACCAGTGCGAAGTGGCGTAGTCCTTCAGCAACTTGGCCATGGTGGTGTCACCGAGGACGCGGCGCAGATCGTGCAGGGCGCACTTGCCGTAGCCGTAGACGACGGTGGAGTAGCGGGACGAGTGGGCGTCCCAGTACGCCATCGAGTTGGTGATCTTCTCCGCCGTCGAGGCCCAGGAGACGCTGTTCCAGCAGTTCGTGCCGGTACTGCCCAGCGCCAGGTCGGTGGCATAGTCGGTGAACGCCTCGTCCAGCCACGGGCTGTTGTACTCGTCGTCGCCGACGATCCCGTAGAACCACTGGTGCCCGATCTCATGGGTGAGCGCCGTGGTGGAGACCAGGTCGAGGACGAACCCCGGGTACTCCATGCCGCCGAACCAGAAGTTGTTGTCGATGACGGCGTCCAACTCGCCGTACGGGTAGGCGCCGAAGCGGCCCGCGTGGGCGTCCACCGCGGTCTTCGCGGTGGTGAGCATGGACTGTGCGCTGGACGAACTGATCCCCGAGACCGAGTAGATGTTGATCGGGGTGCCCGCCGTCGACGTGCCCGAGATCTTGGTGAACGGGCCCGCCGCCCAGGCGAAGTCACGGACCTTGGCGGCGGTGGCCGTGGTGACCGTGCGTCCGCTGGAGCCGGGGGTGTCCACCGAGGTGCCCGTGGCCGGGACCAGCAGGGTGGTCGGGTGGTCGAGGGTCACCTTGAAGTCGGCGGCCAGGGAGTAGAACGACTCGCCGTTGTTCGTGTACGGGTCGAGGTGCCAGCCCGAGCCGTCCTTGACCGCGAGGACCGGCAACGCGTTGCCGATCATGCTGAACGCGCCGTCGTAGCCGAAGCGGTCGGCGCCACTGGGGACGGTGATCCCCAGGTCGAAGCCGATCGTGGTCGACTGGCCCTGCGCCAGCGGGGTCGGGAGGGCGATCTGCAGGGCGGTGCAGCCGACCGACAGGGCGCCCGCGGTGCCCCCGGTGACGTTGCTGACCGCGATCGGCATCGCGGAGCAGGTGCCGTGGTAGTTGTCCCACAGCCTCAGGTACACCTCGCTGAGCGTGGTGGAGGAGGCGTTGGTGAACGTCGCGCTCTCGTGGCCCGTCCAGACCGTGCCGCTCGTGTTGCTGCTCAGGCTCACGGTGTACGAGGGGGCGGCCGGCGTGCGCGTGGAGTCCGCCGGCGGGGTCGTGCCGCCGGAGGTGTTCAGCGCGATGTCGTCGAGGACGAAGCTCGTCTGGAGGCTGGAGTCCTCGGTCCCGGTGAAGGCGAGGCTCACGGTCTGGCCCGCGAACGCCGACACGTCGAACGACTTCTGTACGTAGCCGGTGGCCTTGTTGAGGTTCGAGTACGTCGCCAGTGTCGTACTGCCGATCTTCGCCGTCAGCTTGTCGTACGCGGTCGACGAGGTCGTCTCGGCGGTGTCTATGTGCAGCCAGAAGGTGAGCGTGGCGCTGCTGCACCCGGACGGGATCGTGACGCTCTGCGAGAGGGTGTCGGTGTGCGTACTGCCGACACCGTTCAGCCAGGCGAAGCTGGTGCCGCCGTGGGCGCTCTGACCGGAACGGCTGGTGATCACGGTCGACGACGACTGGGTCCAGGGCGAAGTCCCGCTCTCGAAACCGCCGTTGGTGACCACCTGCGCCGGAGTGCAGTCGGCGGCCAGTGGCGCCGTGGGCGGCGCGGCTGCCGCCGGGGTGACGGGGAGCAGGGCGGCGGCCAACGCGGCGATGCCCAGTGCGCTCGCGGCGAGGGCCTTGTGGGGGGTCGGTCTCACTCGAAACTCCTTTGAGGTGGCCGGGATTCCGGCCTGCTCGGTGGCCGCCCTGACGGCCTGGGTGCGCCGGGGGCAGCCGGGGGGCTGCGCGCATCGCTTGCGCGATCGCTGGGGTGAGATTTCCGTCGCGTCTCCCTGTGGTCAGGGCGACGGCTGCGGGAAGCCTGGCAGATTTGACCGGGGCATGCCATCAGTGGCGGGTAAAAGTGTTCGCTGACCTCAAGTGTTCGGACTCCGGCCGCGGCCGTGGTCGGTACGACTGGGTCGTACTCGGTGATCAGTGGTCCGGGAGCGCGGCGTGCGGGCCGAGCTGCCGGGTGCAGGCGTCCCGGGCCGGGGCGGACAGCAGGTCGCCCGCCCCGGCGAACAGCTGGTACAGGGCCGGGCCGTACCGCGCGGCCAGTTCCTCGTTGTGGGCCAGTACGTCGAGCTCGTTGGCGGCGGTGATCTCCAAGAACGCTCGCAGGTCGTCGTCCGCGGGGATGTGCTCGCGGCCGATGAAGCGATCACGGAAGACCACGGGCCGATCGCGCCCGATCCGGGGAAGGACGGCGCCGCGGTCGCAACTCGCGTACAGGTACACCAGTGCCTCGGCGCGGTCGCCGATCAACTCCGCCAGGGTCGCCCGCTCGGCGACCGGCAGCAGGTACGGGTCGAAGCCGTCGGTCCCGTACGCGGCATGGCACAGTCCCGCCGCCTGGACCACGGGGTCGCCGCCCCAGTCGGCCAGGAGCCGCCGGACACGGCCGAGATGCTCCAGCAGCGTGCCGCCCGGATGCGGCATCCCGGCGGTTCCCCGCGCACGCAGGAAGGCTTCGGCACGCGACCACCGGGATGCGTCATCGTCGCCGGTCACCTCGGGTACTTCGGGTACTTCGGTCACTTCAGCTCCCTCGGGACGGGGATTCAGGGTCTCGGCGGGCCGCTGAGAGACTCCCACCATGGAGACGAGTGCGGGGGCGGACCGGATGCGGCCGGGGCGGGCGCTGCCCGGGAACGGGTCGGGCCGTTCCATGGAATGGGCGCTGCGCTCCGCGGAGCAGGCGGATGTCGAGGTGATCGCCGAGCTGCGGGCGACGGTGATGCGCCCGGACCTGGAGCGGTTGGGCCGGTTCGACGAGCGCCGGGTCCGCCGGCGGCTGCGGGAGTCCTTCTCCCCGGGGCACACGTCGGTAGTCATCGCCGACGGCGACTTCGCGGGCTGCGTCACGCTGAGGCCGGCCGAGGACGGGCTGTGGCTGGAGCACTTCTATCTCGTTCCGGCCTTGCAGGGCCGGGGGCTCGGTTCGGCCGTCCTGCGCACCCTGCTGGACGGCGTCGACGCCGACGGCATGCCCGTCCGTCTGAATGTCCTGCGGGGCAGCGCAGCCCGGCGACTGTACGAGCGCCACGGGTTCACCGTGGAGGTTCAGGACCCGATCGACGTCTTCATGGTGCGACGACCGGGTGCGGGCATTCTCGGCCCATGAGGGGAGAGGCCTGTGGGGGAGGGGCCCGTGAGGGAGGAAGTTCGTGCGGGAAGAGGTTCCTGAGGGAAGAGGTCCCCCGAGGGAAGAGGTTCCTGCGGGAAGAGGCCTGCCCCTAGGCCGCGTTGCGCCAGACCTTCACGTCCAAGGTGGCGTACGTCGTCCCGGACGAACCCCGATACGTCACGAGCCCCACGTGCCCCGTCCCGCTGACCACGCACATCTGCTGGCCGACGGTGAGGTCCTTGACCCAGATGTAGCTCTTGTAGCCTGTCGCCGCCTTGCACGCGTCCAGGCTCCCCTGCCGCCCCACGGGCAGCAGGGCGAGGGAGCTGCCGGAGTCGGTGCCGGGGGCGAGGACCGCGCCCGAGGAGTAGACGGCGTACGTCAGATCCTCGTCGGAGGTTCCGGTGTCCGCCTTGGACCGCACCGGGGTGTCCGCGAGATACAGGTCGTGGCTCGCGGTCATCCGGATCCCGGAGTACGTCACCGGGACGTGGGCCGTCGGGGCCGCGGGCTTGCTGGACGCGGCGGTCGGGGGAGCCGAGGCAGCGGTCCGCGTGGGCGTCGGGGGCCCCGAAGGGCTGGGCGGCAGCGCGGATTTGGTCGTCTTGGGCTTCTTCGAGACCCGGGGGGACGGTGAGCCGGACGCCGATGGCGAAGCCTCGGCGGCCGTGGCCGACTGCGACGCGGCCACCTCCTGCGCCCGGCTGTCGTGCTTGTCGCCGTCCCCCGGTACGAGCAGCAGCGCGGCGGCCGCCCCACCGGCGACGAGTACGATCGCGGCTGCCGCCAATACCCAGGCACGGGCCTTGCGGCTCCGGCGGCCCGTGCCCACCGCGGAGGTCTGGGCGGCGTCCGGCTCCTGCGGCTGCGGCCAGGGATGCGGAGCGTACGGACCCGGCGCGGCCCCTGGCCCCATCACGAAGGGCCCGGGCAGCGCGGCATGGGACGGCGCGGTGGGGGAGTAGGCCATCGGAGGCCCGAAGGCGCCGGGGCCGACGGGACCGGCGGGACCGAAAGCGCCGGATCCAGCGGGTCCGAAAGCCCCCGAAGTCCCGGAAGTCCCCGAAGCCGCCGAAGCCGCCGAAGCGTGAGCGTCCGGAACGGCCTCCGCCCGGGCCCGATCCGCGCCTTCGGCCCGAGCCGCGATACCCGCCGCCAGTTCGCCCGACAGCCACGCCCCGGACGCGGACCGCGCTTCGGCACCGAGATCCGCCTGGATCGTCTGGACGGAGCGTATGACCTCCTCGACGGATGGCCGCTCGGCGGCGGGCTTGCGCAGACACCGTGCCACCAACTCCCGTATCTCCACCGGCACGCGGCTGAGATCGGGCTCCTCGTGCACCACCCGGTAGAGCACCGCGTGCGGATCCCCGTCCCCGAAGGCGCCGCCGCCCGTCGCCGCGAACACCGCGGTCTGCCCCAGCGCGAACACGTCGGCCGACGGCATGGCATCCGCGCCGAGCACCTGCTCCGGCGCCATGTAGGCGACGGTTCCCAGGGCCGTGCCGCTCATCGTCACCGATGTGGCGTCCGCGGCCCGCGCGACCCCGAAGTCGATGACCCGCGGGCCGTCCGCGGCGAGCAGCACGTTCGACGGCTTGAGGTCCCGGTGCACGATGCCCTCGCGGTGCACCGCCTGCAGGGCCTCCGCGACACCGGCGATCAGCCGCAGCACGGTGTCGACGGGCAGCGGCCCGTGATCGCGTACCGCGTCGGCGAGGGAGGGCCCCGGCACATAGGCGGTCGCACACCACGGCGTCGATCCCCCGGTGTCGCTGTCGACGACCGGAGCCGTGTAGAGCCCGTGCACCCGGCTCGCCGCGGCCACCTCGGCCTGGAACCGCTTCCGGAACTCCGCGTTCTCGGCCAGCTCCGGCCGGATCACCTTGACCGCGACGGCCCGCCCGCCCGGCGTGTGCGAGAGATAGACCCGTCCCATGCCCCCGGACCCGAGCCGTGCCACCAGCCGATAGCCGCCGACGACCCGAGGATCGCCGTCCTCCAGAGGCTGGAAACTCCCCGCATCGGACCCACCGTCGCTCAACACGCCCCACTCCACCCCGAGATCCGTTCTGTGGTGCCCCATTGCATCACGGGCCCCCTCGGCCCGGTGGGGACGGCTGCCGACCTCGTGGTCGGGCCCGGTCCGCTCCTTCAAACCCTCGGACGGGGGCTCTCCCGAAACCGCCTACCCTTGAGGCATGACCAGCAGCAGCGACCGGAGTCAGGCAGTGGACGTTCAGGAACCCAAGACCTATGAGGTGCGCACCTACGGGTGCCAGATGAACGTCCACGACTCCGAACGGCTCTCCGGGCTCCTCGAAGGCGCCGGTTACGTGCGCGCGGCCGAGGGGTCCGACGGTGACGCGGACGTCGTCGTCTTCAACACCTGCGCCGTCCGGGAGAACGCCGACAACAGGCTGTACGGCAACCTCGGCCGCCTCGCGCCGATGAAGACGAAGCGCCCCGGGATGCAGATCGCAGTCGGCGGCTGCCTGGCCCAGAAGGACCGCGACACCATCGTGAAGAAGGCGCCCTGGGTGGACGTCGTCTTCGGTACGCACAACATCGGCAAGCTGCCGGTCCTCCTGGAGCGCGCCCGCGTGCAGGAAGAGGCGCAGGTCGAGATCGCCGAATCGCTGGAGGCGTTCCCGTCCACGCTGCCGACCCGCCGCGAGAGCGCGTACGCGGCCTGGGTCTCCATCTCCGTCGGCTGCAACAACACCTGCACCTTCTGCATCGTCCCGGCACTGCGCGGCAAGGAGAAGGACCGCAGGACCGGCGACATCCTCGCCGAGATCGAGGCACTGGTCGGCGAGGGCGTCTCCGAGATCACCCTGCTCGGGCAGAACGTCAACGCGTACGGCAGCGACATCGGCGACCGTGAGGCGTTCAGCAAGCTGCTGCGGGCCTGCGGGCAGATCGAGGGCCTGGAGCGGGTCCGGTTCACCTCCCCGCACCCCCGTGACTTCACCGACGACGTCATCGCCGCCATGGCCGAGACACCGAACGTGATGCCGCAGCTGCACATGCCGCTGCAGTCCGGTTCGGACCCGGTCCTGAAGGCGATGCGCCGGTCCTACCGGCAGGACCGCTACCTCGGGATCATCGAGAAGGTGCGCGCCGCCATCCCGAACGCCGCCATCACCACCGACATCATCGTGGGCTTCCCCGGAGAGACCGAGGAGGACTTCGAGCAGACCATGCACGTGGTGCGGGAGGCGCGCTTCTCGGCGGCGTTCACGTTCCAGTACTCCAAGCGCCCCGGTACCCCGGCCGCCACCATGGAGAACCAGGTCCCCAAGGAGGTCGTCCAGGCACGCTACGAGCGTCTCGTCGCCCTCCAGGAGGAGATCTCCTGGGACGAGAACAAGAAGCAGGTCGGCCGCACC
Source organism: Streptomyces sp. NPDC090798 (assembly GCF_044768965.1). Lineage (NCBI taxonomy): Bacteria > Bacillati > Actinomycetota > Actinomycetes > Kitasatosporales > Streptomycetaceae > Streptomyces > Streptomyces sp. NPDC090798. Next base: position 49,773 of record NZ_JBIVXA010000032.1, on the reverse strand, counting down.
CTGGAGCTGATGGTCGCCGAGGGCGAGGGCCGCAAGGACGGCGCCACCCACCGCCTCTCCGGCCGTGCCCCCGACAACCGCCTGGTCCACTTCACCAAGCCCGACCAGGAAGTACGCCCCGGTGACGTGGTCACCGTCGAGATCACCTACGCCGCCCCGCACCACCTGCTCGCCGAGGGTGCCGTCCTGGACGTGCGCCGCACGCGCGCGGGGGACGCCTGGGAGAAGCGCAACGCGGCCGAGGCGCCGAAGCCCGCCGGTGTGATGCTGGGACTGCCGAAGATCGGTGTCCCGGAGCCGCTGCCGGTCGCCACCGGCAGCGGGTGCGGCTGCGACTGACCCCGGGCCAGGGGGCTCCTGGACAGGCCGGGCGGGGTTACGCTGCGGATCATGCTTGTAGCCGCCGCAGTCTGCCCCTGTCCGCCGCTGCTCGTCCCCGAGGTCGCCGCCGGCGCGGCACCGGAACTGGCCGCCGCGCGCGCGGCCTGCACGGACGCCCTGGGGGTGCTGGCCGCCTCGCGCCCCGACCTGCTGGTCGTCGTCGGGCCCGCCGAGCAGAGCGGGCGCGGGCCGTTCCCGGAGGGGGCGCCGGGCTCGTTCCGCGGGTTCGGCGTGGACCTCGACGTACGCCTCGGGGGAGGGGCTTCGCTTGCCGGGGCGCCGGAGCGTCCGCTTCCGCCCTCGCTCGCCGTCGCCGCCTGGCTGCTGGAGCGCACAGACTGGTCCGATGCCCCCGTCGAAGGCCTTGGGGTGGGAGAACCTCTCGAGGCCGAGCGCTGCGTCCAGGCCGGGGCGGGGATCGTCGCGCGGGCCGACCGGGTGGCCCTGCTGGTGATGGGCGACGCCAGTGCGTGCCGGACGCTCAAGGCACCCGGCTATCTCGACGAACGGGCGGCGGGCTTCGACGCGGAGGTCGCGCGGGCGCTGGGCGCGGCCGACGTGGCGGCTCTGAAGGCGCTGGACGCCGAGCTGGCGTACGAACTGAAGGTCTCCGGGCGGGCCCCCTGGCAGGTCCTCGCGGGCGCGGCCGAGGGTGCGGACCTGGGCGGCGCCCTGCTGTACGAGGACGCGCCGTACGGGGTGGGGTACGTGGTGGCGGCCTGGTCCTAGGGGAGGGCCTGGGCTCCTAGGACCACGCCCAGGACCACGCCCCCTGGGACAGCCACCGGCCGACAGAGACGAGCCCCGATACGGCCGGCTGGACACGGCGGTCCGGACACGGCGGACGGCCGGGAGCCCGGTGCGCTCCGCGGCCGTCCGCCGATGTGTGCTGATATGTACCGATATATGCCGGTCAGGACGCCGGAGGCGGTGGAGGCATGTCCGGCGGCGGCGTGGCGCCGTCGGTTTCCTTGTGCGCGAGTCGGTCCATGGCACCCTTCGCCTTGCCCGTGCCCGTCTGGATCTTGTCGCTGTACTTGCCCTTGGTCTTTTCGTCGACCACCTTCGCGGCCTTGTCGAGACCGTGCGTGACCTTGTCCCCGTGCTGTTGCGCGAGGTCCGAGACCTTGTCCTTGGCGGGTGCCAGCTTGGCTTTCAAATTGTCCAGGAGACTCATGGTCCACCTTCCCTCGCGGGACAGTTACGTGCGGGCGCCTTCGCCGGCCTCGTTGTCCGCGGCCTTCTCGGCGGTCTGCTGCTGGGGGATCTCGACATCGTCCGACGCGGCGGCCCCCGCGGGCTCGGTCGCCGCGGCCCCGCCTTCGCCCGCGGAGCCGCTCGGGCTCGCGGAGCCTTCGGACTTCTCGGACGAACCCTTCGCCTCCTCCGTCACCTCCGCCTCGGTATCGGCCGTTTGTGTGTCGGCCTGCACCGCGGCGGTTGACGCCTCCTCCGTAGCCTTCGACCTTCCAAGAAGTCGTGCAAAAACGCCCATATCCACTCCATACGTTACTCGTGAGGGCGAAATCCCGCGTCACCCGGTGCGTCCCATTGCGTCGCACGGGTCACCGGCTCTCGAAAACCGGCGGCTGGAACCTCGCAACAGGCAACGACCCCGGGGCCGTGGCGTCACGTAGCTCGTTCGAGGAGAGGCCCCGAGGTTTGCGAGACTGTGGCAGTGAGTAGCGCACCCCCCGCCCCCCGGGTCATCGCCGTCGTAGGGCCGACCGCCGCAGGAAAGTCCGATCTGGGCGTTTATCTCGCCCAACGGCTCGGCGGCGAGGTCGTCAACGCCGACTCCATGCAGTTGTACCGAGGGATGGACATCGGTACCGCCAAGCTGACGCCGCAGGAGCGCGGCGGGATCCCGCACCACCTCCTGGACATCTGGGACGTGACCGTCACGGCCAGCGTCGCCGAGTACCAGCGGCTTGCCCGCGCCCGTATCGACGCGCTGCTCGCCGAGGGCCGCTGGCCGATCCTGGTGGGCGGCTCCGGGCTGTACGTCCGCGGGGCCGTCGACAATCTGGAGTTCCCCGGCACCGACCCCGAGGTGCGGGCCCGGCTGGAGGAGGAGCTGACACTGCGTGGCTCCGGAGCGCTGCACGCGCGTCTGGCCATGGCCGATCCGGAGGCCGCGCACGCGATCCTGCCCAGCAACGGCCGCCGCATCGTCCGTGCCCTCGAGGTCATCGAGATCACCGGAAAGCCCTTCACCGCCAACCTCCCCGGTCACGACTCCGTCTACGACACCCTGCAGATCGGCGTCGACGTCACCCGCCCCGAGCTCGACGACCGCATCGCGCGCCGCGTCGACCGTATGTGGGAGGCGGGGCTCGTCGACGAGGTGCGCGCGCTGGAGGCGCACGGACTGCGTGAGGGGCGTACGGCGTCGCGTGCGCTCGGGTACCAGCAGGTGCTCACGGCGCTCGCCGGGGAGTGCACCGACGCCGAGGCGCGTGCCGAGACCGTACGCGCCACCAAACGCTTCGCGCGGCGTCAGGACTCATGGTTCCGGCGCGATCCCCGGGTGCACTGGCTGAGCGGCGCTGCGGCGGATCTCACAGAACTCCCGCAGCTCGCCCTGGCGTTGGTCGAACGACCGGTCACAGCCTGATCACGTCATGGCATCGGGACGCTCCGGCCGCCGTCCGGGCCTTCGGCGCCGTGCCATCATCGAGCTTCGATCGACCAAGTGGAGTCCGAGTTGGGAGGGCGCGTGGCGATGGAGGCCGGCCCTCGCGACACCGCACAGGACGCGGAGCACGACACCGCGCGGGAGCAGCAGAAGCCGCTGGAACGTCAGGACGTCGTCGGAGATCGACCGGGCCCTGACGGAGACCGGCTGGGCGGCGACGGTGAGCGCCCGAGTGCCGACGGCGCTCCGCTGAGCTCCGACGGGCCCGACGACCCTTCCGGCGGTGTGAGCGCCGACGGGCCGGCACCGGACGAGATGGTGCCGCCCGAGGTCGAGGTCGAGCTGCGCCCGCAGCGCCGACTGCGGATCTGGCAGCTCGCGCCGATCGTGATCCTGGCCGCGACGGGCTCCCTGATGTTCGCCTTCCCGCTGGCCTTCGAGTTCGGTGACGGCGGCGCGGTGGTCGCCATGCTCGGCCTGCTGATCTGCTCGTGCGCCGCGGGCTGGGGCATGATGGCGGCCCGCCGGGTGGGCTACGTCTGGCCGGGCCTGCCGCCGCGGGGCTCCGGCCGCCGTCTGGACTGGCGTGTCGTGCTCGCGTACGTCGTGGTGGTCACGGTGGTGGCGGTACTCGCCGTCTGGCGCGTGGCCCGCCTCCGCTGACGTCCGCCTTGACCTGGCCCCCGCTGACGTCCGCCTTCACCTGGCCACCTGCCGGGACCGGGGCGTCGGACCGACCCCGTAGGATCGGGGAATGAGCACGCGGATCGCCTTCCTCAAGGGCCACGGGACCGAGAACGACTTCGTGATCCTCCCGGACCCGGAGAACGCCATCGACCTGCCCCCGACCGCCGTGGCCGCCCTGTGCGACCGCCGCGCGGGCATCGGCGGCGACGGTCTGCTGCACGTCGTCCGGTCCGCCGCGCACCCCGAGGCCAAGGAGATGGCGGCCGAAGCGGAATGGTTCATGGACTACCGCAACGGCGACGGCTCCGTCGCGGAGATGTGCGGCAACGGGGTGCGGGTGTTCGCGCGCTACCTCCAGCACGCCGGACATGTCACCGAGGGAGACATCGCGGTCGCCACGCGCGGGGGCGTGAAGAGCGTGCACCTCGCCGAGGACGGCGGCATCACCGTCGGCATGGGCAAGGCGGTCCTCCCCGAAGGGGACGTCACCGTGAGCGTCGGCGAACGCAGCTGGCCCGCGCGCAACGTCAACATGGGCAACCCGCACGCCGTCGCCTTCGTGGACGACCTCGCGCACGCCGGCAACCTGTTCACGCCGCCGCCGTTCGCTCCGGCCGCGGCCTACCCGGACGGGGTCAACGTCGAATTCGTGGTCGACCGTGGGCCGCACCACGTCGCCGTGCGCGTCCACGAGCGCGGCTCCGGGGAGACCCGCTCGTGCGGGACGGGCGCGTGCGCCGTGGCCGTCGCGGCGGCCCGCCGCGACGGAGCCGACCCGGCCGTGACGGGGACTGCGTCGACGTACACCGTCGACGTGCCCGGCGGCCGCCTGGTGATCACCGAGCGCCCGGACGGCGAGATCGAGATGACGGGCCCCGCGGTGATCGTCGCCGAGGGCGAGCTCGACGCGGAGTGGCTGGAGACCGTTCAGTTCTGAACGGACGTCCCGGACGACGTCGTAACCCCCGTTCCTTCCAAAACCTCGCGTCCGTAAACCCCCTGCACCTTCGCTCGAATGGGTGATCCGTTTCACGCTCGGCGAGAGGCGGTCAACCGGGCGTGGTGGGCTCGGTAGCATCAAGCACCGGCCCGGACGGGGGAATCGGGACCAACCCCTGAGCCGTGTACGCCATGGGGCACCCCGTCCGCCGGTCTACGCAGCCGGAGGTGCCCATGAGTGCGGAGGCGACGAACCCCGCGACGCCAGCCCCTGCAACGCCCTCCCCCGAGCTCCCGACTTCGCTCGAGCGGGGGGACCCCCATGAGCAGGGGGTGCCCCCGTCGCACCGCAGGAAGAGCCGTCCTCGGATCGATCTGCGCCGCCTCGGCCGCGCCGCGCTGCTCGGCACGACGTCCCGCGACCGGCTGCCCGACGCGATCGGTCATGTGGCCGAGGCACACCGCGCCCACCACCCCGACGCGAACCTGGAACCGCTGCGCCGGGCCTACGTACTGGCGGAGTCCTCGCACCGCGGCCAGATGCGCAAAAGCGGTGAGCCGTACATCACCCATCCGCTCGCCGTGACCCTGATCCTCGCCGAACTCGGCGCCGAGACCACGACGTTGACCGCCTCCCTGCTCCACGACACCGTCGAGGACACGGAAGTGACGCTTGATCAGGTACGTGACGAGTTCGGCGATGAGGTCTGCTATCTCGTCGACGGCGTCACCAAGCTGGAAAAGGTGGACTACGGGGCGGCCGCCGAGCCCGAGACCTTCCGCAAGATGCTCGTCGCCACCGGAAACGACGTCCGCGTGATGTCGATCAAACTCGCCGACCGGCTGCACAACATGCGCACGCTCGGCGTCATGCGCCCCGAGAAACAGGCGCGCATCGCCAAGGTCACCAGGGACGTGCTGATCCCGCTCGCCGAACGGCTCGGCGTCCAGGCGCTCAAGACCGAGCTGGAGGACCTCGTCTTCGCGATCCTGCACCCCGAGGAGTACGAGCACACCAGGGAACTGATCGTCGAGAACGCCTCGCGCGCGAGCGACCCGCTCGCCGAGATCGCCGAGGAGGTGCGCACGGTTCTGCGCGAGGCCGGGATCCAGGCCGAAGTCCTCATCAGGCCACGGCACTTCGTCTCGGTGCACCGCGTGTCACGCAAGCGTGGTCCCATGCGCGGCGCCGACTTCGGACGTCTCCTGGTGCTCGTGAACGAGGACGCCGACTGCTACGGGGTCCTCGGCGAACTGCACACCTGTCTCACCCCGGTCGTCTCGGAGTTCAAGGACTTCATCGCGGTCCCCAAGTTCAACCTTTACCAGTCGCTGCACACGGCCGTCGCGAGCGGTGACGGCGAGATCGCCGAAGTCCTCATCCGCACCCACCAGATGCACAAGGTCGCCGAGGCCGGGGTCATCGCACTCGGCAATCCCTACGCTCCTCCTTCGGAGGAGCAGTCGGACGAGCAGTCCGAGGGCCGGCCGGGCGGCGGCGGACGCCCGGTGGACGGCGAGCGGGTGGACCCCACCCGCCCCGGCTGGCTCTCCCGGCTCCTCGACTGGCAGGAGGGCGCCCCGGACCCGGACACGTTCTGGTCCACGCTGCGCGAAGACCTCGCGCAGGACCGCGAGATCACCGTCTTCCGCGCCGACGGCGGCTCGTTGGGCCTTCCGGAGGGCGCCAGTTGTGTGGACGCCGCGTACGCGCAGTACGGCGAGGACGCGCACGCCTGCATCGGCGCCCGCGTCAACGGCCGCCTGGCGACGCTCAGTACGGTCCTGAAGGACGGCGACACCGTGCAGCTCCTCATGGGCCAGGACCCCGCCTCGGAGCCCTCCAGAGAGTGGCTGGAGCACGCGCACACGGCCGCAGCGCGGATCGCCATCCAGCGCTGGCTGGCCGCACACCCCTCGCCCGCCGACACGCAGGACCCGGCGGCCCGGGAAGCCCCGGAAACCCCTGAGACCCCGGCCGCGGCCCTCAGGCAGTCCGCCGAGGCACCCGCGGCCCGTCCCACGGACGCGTCCGCCGCCCGCCCCACCGACGCCCCTGCCGCCCGCCCCGCCGCCGCGAACGCCGTCGTCGACCAGCCCGGCGCCTCCGTACGCCTCGCGGGCTGCTGTACGCCCGTACCGCCCGACGAGGTGACCGGCTTCGCCGTACGCGGGGGAGTGGTGACCGTCCACCGCGTGGAGTGCGCCGGAGTGGCTCGCATGAAGAGCTCGGGGCGCGCGGAGGTGGAAGTGCGCTGGGGCGACACCACCGAGTGCCGGGTCACGCTGGTCGCCGAGTCCTTCGGACGCCCGCATCTGCTCGCCGACCTCACCGAAGCCATCGCCCTGGAGGGCGTCGCGATCGTCTCGGCGACCGTCGAACCCCCCAGCCAGCAGCGCGTACGCCACACGTACACGCTCCAACTCCCGGACGCGGCCCACCTGCCCGGGCTGATGCGCGCGATGCGGAACGTGCCGGGCGTGTACGACGTGAGCCGGGCGCAGCACGCGGCGGCTGCCACGCAGTAGCACCCGATCGGGTGGGCCCGGCGCGAGTCGTCGCCGTGCGGCGGGTGCGCGCTGGTAGCCGTGGTCCATGCTGCTCACCCCCCGCACCAGGAACCGTCGTATCCAGGGGGCGCTCCTCGCCTCCGCCGTCTCGGTCTGTCTCGTCGCCGCGAGCGCCCCGTCCCCGGCCACGCCCCTCGGCATCGGTGACCGCCTCTTCCCGTACCTGGGCAATCCCGGGTACGACGTCAAGTCGTACGACCTCTCCTTCACCTACCCCGGCGTCAACGACAAGCCGCTGGCGGCCGTCACCACGATCGACGCCGTGACGACCGAGCGGCTCGAGCGCGTCAATCTGGACTACACGCACGGCACGGTGAAATCGGTCGAGGTCAACGGCGCGCCGGCGACGTTCACGAGCGCCGGGGAGGACCTCGTGGTGACGCCGGGGAAGCCGGTGCCCGCGGGTGGCTGGATGCGGATCACCGTGCGCCACTCGAGCGATCCGGTCACCACCGGGAACGGGGACGGCGGCTGGGTGCGGACGAAGGACGGCCTTGCCATGGCCAACCAGGCCGACGCCGGGCACATGGTCTTCCCGTGCAACGACCACCCCTCGGACAAGGCGATGTTCACGATCCACGTCACCGCGCCCGACGGGTACACGGCCGTGGCCAACGGACTGCCCGCCGGGGTCGACCGCGCAGGCAAGTCCACCACGTGGACGTACCGCACCGCGCACCCCATGGCCACCGAACTCACCCAGGTGTCCATCGGCCGCTCCAGCGTGCTGCACCGTGAGGGTCCGCACGGCCTGCCGGTCCGTGACGTCGTGCCCACCAAGGACCGCGAGCTGCTCGAACCGTGGCTCAAGAAGACGCCCGACCAGATCGCCTGGATGGAGAGCAAGGTCGGCCCGTACCCCTTCGAGACCTACGGGCTGCTGATGGCCGAGGCGCAGACCGGCTTCGAGCTGGAGACGCAGACACTCTCTCTCTTCGAGAGAGAGCTCTTCGCGGAGCCCGCACTGCCGAAGTGGTACGTCGAGTCGATCATGGTGCACGAGCTGTCGCACCAGTGGTTCGGTGACAGCGTCAGCCCCCGCGCCTGGTCCGACCTGTGGCTCAACGAGGGCCACGCGACCTGGTACGAGGCCCTGTACGCCGAGGAGAAGGCGGACAAGCCCATGGAGACCCGCATGAAGGCGGCCTACCGCGCCTCCGACTCCTGGCGGGCCGCCGGAGGGCCGCCCGCGGCGCCCAAGGAGCCCGCCCCGGGACAGAAGATCAGCATCTTCCGGCCGAGCGTCTACGACGGGGCCGCGCTCGCCCTGTACGCGCTGCGCCAGGAGATCGGACACTCCACCTTCGAGCGCCTGGAGCGTGCCTGGGTCGCCCTTCACCGGGACGGTACGGCCACGACCGCGGACTTCGAGCGGCTCGCGTCCGATCTCGCGAACCGTGACCTGAGCGGGTTCTTCCGGGCCTGGCTCTACGACACCAAGACGCCGCCGATGCCCGGGCACCCGGACTGGAGGAGCGACGCCCCGAAGGCGCGCAGAGGCGCCTGATAACTCGGGTGACGAGACGGGACGTGCCGTGCGACCATCATCAGGTCGGCGGCGCGGCCCCGCGGAGGGTTGGCCCGGCGGAATCCGGGAATCTCCCGGTGGTCCCGGACGTTCTTCCCTGTGACGGGCGGTGCCCGTCGCCGAACAGGTTTCACCAGTGACGCCATCGATACCACCAGTGACGTATCGGTGTCCCCATCGACGTAAGGATCCAATGACCTCCTCTTCTTCCCCTTCCCAGGACGCGCAGAGCCTCGCGCAGAACTACCCCGAAGGTCTTCGGGCCGATGCCCTGATGGAAGAGGACGTCGCCTGGAGCCATGAGATCGACGGAGAGCGGGACGGCGACCAGTTCGACCGCTCCGAGCGCGCGGCCCTGCGCCGTGTGGCGGGCCTCTCCACCGAGCTCGAAGACGTCACCGAGGTCGAGTACCGACAGCTCCGTCTGGAGCGCGTCGTCCTCGTCGGTGTGTGGACCACGGGAACCATTCAGGACGCGGACAACTCGCTCGCCGAGCTGGCAGCCCTCGCGGAGACCGCGGGCGCGCTCGTGCTCGACGGCGTCGTCCAGCGCCGGGACAAGCCCGACGCGGCCACGTACATCGGATCAGGCAAGGCCAACGAGCTGCGGGACATCGTCCTGGAGACCGGCGCCGACACCGTGATCTGCGACGGTGAGCTGAGCCCCGGCCAGCTGATCCACCTCGAAGACGTCGTCAAGGTCAAGGTCATCGACCGTACGGCCCTGATCCTCGACATCTTCGCCCAGCACGCCAAGTCCCGAGAGGGCAAGGCGCAGGTCGCGCTCGCGCAGATGCAGTACATGCTGCCGAGGCTGCGCGGCTGGGGCCAGTCGCTGTCCCGTCAGATGGGCGGCGGCAAGGGCGGCGGCCTCGCCACCCGTGGCCCCGGTGAGACCAAGATCGAGACGGACCGGCGTCGTATCCGCGAGAAGATGGCGAAGATGCGCCGGGAGATCGCGGACATGAAGACCGGCCGCGAGATCAAGCGCCAGGAGCGCCGCAGGAACAAGGTGCCCTCGGTCGCCATCGCCGGGTACACCAACGCCGGCAAGTCGTCCCTGCTCAACCGCCTCACCGGCGCGGGCGTGCTCGTCGAGAACGCGCTGTTCGCGACCCTCGACCCGACCGTGCGCCGGGCCGAGACCCCGAGCGGGCGGCTGTACACCCTGGCCGACACGGTCGGGTTCGTACGCCACCTGCCGCACCACCTCGTCGAGGCGTTCCGCTCCACGATGGAGGAGGTCGGCGACTCCGATCTGATCCTGCACGTGGTGGACGGCTCGCACCCGGCGCCGGAGGAGCAGCTGGCCGCCGTGCGCGAGGTCATCCGCGATGTAGGCGCGACCAACGTGCCCGAGATCGTGGTGATCAACAAGGCGGACGCGGCCGACCCGCTGGTCCTCCAGCGGCTGATGCGGATCGAGAAGCGTTCCATCGCGGTCTCGGCCCGCACCGGGATGAACATCGACCAGCTGCTCGCGCTCATCGACAACGAGCTGCCCCGTCCCTCGGTCGAGATCGAGGCGCTCGTGCCGTACACGCACGGCAGGCTGGTCGCGCGCGCCCACTCCGAGGGCGAGGTGATCTCCGAGGAGCACACCCCGGAGGGCACCCTGCTCAAGGTGCGGGTGCACGAGGAACTGGCGGCGGATCTAATGCCGTACGTTCCGGCGCCCGTCGCGCTCTGACCCTCGCGTTGCCGCCCGCGGCGACGTACGAAGGCCCGTCCCCTCTCGCAGGGGGCGGGCCTTCGCCGTGGCCGGGTGAGCGCGGCGCCTACCGTCCGCCGTACCGCTTGCTCATGTTCTCGTAGAGCGCCTGCGCGCCCGTGCCGAGCTGCGGGCCCGCGAGCCAGGTGTTGCCGGCCGGGCCGATCGAGGTGTTCGAGACCAGCTCGGTCCTGCCGCCGACGACCCGGAACCAGCCGCCGCCGGAGGAACCGCCGGCCATCGTGCAGCCGATCCGGTACATGGTCGGCAGGCTCGGGTTCAGCGACAGCCGGCCCGGCCGGTCGACGCACTTGAACATCTTCAGACCGTTGTACGGCGGCGCGGCCGGGTAGCCCCAGGCGCCCATCGCGCTGACGTCCGGGGCGGAGGGCGCCGAGAAGTCCACGTCCAGCGCGTTGCCGACCGTCTCCTCCAGGGACTTCGAGCCCTGCTCCGGCTTCACGTGCAGGAGCGCGTAGTCGACGGAACGGATGCTGGTGAAACCCCCGTTGGAGTGCTGACACACCACTATGCCCGGGCGGTTGGGGGCGAACGACGGTGGAGTGGTGAAGATTTCTGTGTGCCACCCCACCGTCGCCTGTGCGGCCCGTGTGCGATTCCTGTCAGGCCCGTCGGGTCACTGGCCTGCGCATCGTCGTCTCACTGGCCTCTTGTCTCACTGGCCCCTTGTCCCATGTCTCACTGGCTCGCGAACTTCTTGCTCACCGAGTCGTACACACCCTTGGCGACCGCACCCAGGTGCGGACCCGCCAGCCAGCCCGCGCTGACCGGGCCGATCGAGGTGTTGGACACCAGGGCGGGCTTGCCGTCCGACCCGGTCGCCACCCAGCCGCCGCCGGACGAACCACCGGTCATGGTGCACCCGATCCGGTACATCGTCGGGTCCGCCTTGGCGATCGAAAGACGGCCGGGCCTGTCGGCGCACTGGTACAGCCTCTGCCCGTCGAACGGCGCCGCCGCCGGGTAACCGGTCGCCGTGATGCTCGCGACCTTGGGCACGGCCGGAGCGTTGAAGTTCACCGGGAGCGCCGAACCGACCGTCTCCTCAAGGGACTTGCCGTTGCTCCCCTTCTCCGGCGTCACATGCAGGACCGCGAAGTCGTACGACGCGCCCTGGCCGCCGGTGGAGCCGCCCTGGGCGATCCACTGGTCCGAGGTCTGCGCCCAGTCGCTCCACCAGACACCGTACGGAGCGACCTCCGTCCTCGCGGCGTTCTGCAACTGGGCGGACGTCCTGCCGGCGTTGTTGTACGAGGGCACGAAGGCGATGTTGCGGTACCAGCCGCCCTTCTTGCCGGCGTGCACACAGTGGCCCGCGGTCCACACGAGGTTCGACTTGCCCGGGTGCGCGGGGTCCTCGACCACGGTCGCCGAGCAGACCATCGTGCCCTCGGGGGAGTCGAAGAACACCTTGCCCGCCTCGGGCACGCTGTCGTGGTAGGCGGCGCTCACGGCCTTCGCCGCGACGGGCGCCGGAGTGGCGTCGGTGACGCCCTGGTCACCGGAGAGGTCGTTCTCGTCGACGCCCTTGTTCTTGTCCGGGTCGTCGGCGCCGCGCATCCGGTCCGGGTTCCACAGCCCCTTGATGATGGGGTTGACGAAGTCGTTGGCCTCGCGCAGCCAGTCGTCCTTGTTCCAGTTCTTCCAGGCGCCGTTCTTCCACTTGTCGACGTCGATCCCGTGCTCTTTGAGCTTGTTCTTGATGTCGTCCGGGATCTTGATCTTGTCGGCGCCGCTCTGGGACGCCGACGCGCCGGCCTGGCCGCTCGCGTTGCTGTCGCCCGAGCCGCAGCCGGTGGCGGTCAGCGCCAGCGCCGCCGTCAGGCCGACGGCGGCCAGTACGGGGGAGGTTCCGCGGCGCGCGCTCCTCCCTCGACGAGCGGCGAAGGGCGGGCGTATGGATCGCATGGTGTAACTCCCCCTGGACGTAAGAGAACCTGTCAGGATCCGCCGATCCGGAGTCCCTCGGTACGGGACACAGGTGCGTCGTTCGGTGTCTCTGAACGGCACCACACACTATGCGCTCGCTGTGGGGGACATCCCACGGAACGGCAACGGTTCCGTCACGGCAAGGATCTTCGACTCACCCGCTTCCCCGAGCGAGTCGCGTCGTTGGTACGTACGGGGGACCTGCCGCCTGCGCTCAGAGCCCCCTGCCAACTCGCCTCTGGACAGCGGGAGGACCTGAAGTCGTGGCCGTGACCGAGTCTGCGGTGGTACCGGTGGGGCGCGAGCCCGAGGAGACGCGGGAGGGCGTGTCCGGGACGGGGCGAGAGGGGCCGGACGCTGTGCCCGGGGCGGCCGAGGGGGTACGAGAGACGGTGCCCGGATGGTCCGAGAGGGCGCCCGGAGTGTCCGAGAGGGCGCGCGCGGCGCACGAGGGGATTCTGCGGCGCCAGTCGGCGCGCGAGTCGGCGGCCCGCACCTACGCCCGCGCCCTGCCGATCGTCCCCGTGCGGGCCCGGGGACTGACCATCGAGGGCGCGGACGGGCGCCGTTACCTCGACTGCCTCTCCGGCGCGGGCACCCTGGCCCTGGGACACAACCACCCGGTGGTCCTGGAAGCGATCAGAAAAGTCCTCGACTCCGGGGCGCCACTGCACGTCCTCGACCTGGCCACGCCCGTCAAGGACGCCTTCACCACCGAGCTGTTCCGCACGCTGCCCCCGGAGTTCGCCGCCCGCGCGCGGGTGCAGTTCTGCGGACCCGCCGGGACGGACGCCGTCGAGGCCGCGTTCAAACTGGTGCGCGCGGCGACCGGACGCACCGGAATGCTCGCGTTCACCGGTGCCTATCACGGGATGACCGCGGGGGCGCTCGAAGCATCCGGGGGCGCGACCGAGGTACGGGTCGCGCGCCTGCCCTACCCCCAGGACTACCGCTGCCCGTTCGGCATCGGCGGTGAGCGCGGCGCCGAACTCGCCGCGCGCTGGACCGAGTCCCTGCTCGACGACACCAAGTCCGGCGTGCCACACCCCGCCGGGATGATCCTCGAACCCGTCCAGGGCGAGGGCGGGGTGATTCCCGCGCCCGACGACTGGATGCGCCGGATGCGCGAGATCACCGCGGCGCGCTCCATTCCCCTGATCGCGGACGAGGTCCAGACCGGCGTCGGGCGCACCGGCGCCTTCTGGGCGGTGGAGCACAGCGGGATCACCCCGGACGTGATGGTCCTGTCCAAGGCCATCGGCGGCAGTCTGCCGCTGGCCGTCGTCGTCTACCGCGACGACCTCGACGTCTGGCAACCGGGCGCCCACGCGGGCACGTTCCGCGGCAACCAGCTGGCCATGGCCGCGGGCACGGCGACCCTCGCGTACGTGCGGAAGAACGGACTGGCCGAGCGCGCGGGGACCCTGGGCTCCCGGATGCTCACCCAACTCCGGCGACTCGCCGAGGAGCTCCCGTGCATCGGTGACGTACGGGGGCGCGGGCTGATGATCGGTGTCGAGCTGGTGGATCCCGAGACACCCCCGGACACCTCCACCGGCGGTCCCCGGCCCGCCGCCCCCGAACTCGCCGCCGCCGTGCAGCGCGAGTGCCTGCGCCGCGGTCTGATCGTGGAGCTGGGCGGGCGCCGCGCCAGCGTGGTGCGACTCCTCCCGCCCTTGACGATCAGCGACGAACAGGCGACCGCGGTGCTCGATCGACTGGCGGACGCGGTGGCGACGGTGGCGCGCGCGGGACTGGGCGGGCCGGCCGGGCACGGTCGGGGTTCCGCGTCCGGTGAGCACGCCGGATAGGACCTGCAACCGTCGCCGGCGGCCCGTACGGCGCCCTCCTCGGCGGGCCTCCGCGCCCGGCCGGGACGCAGACCTCACTCGGAGCACCCCACGCGGACCACCCCACTCGACTCGAACCGCCGCCCTCCACCCGGACCGACCAGGAACGCCCCACGCCCCACGCACGCCGGTACCGCCCCGGTTCGTCGCCGCACGAGCCTGAACGACCCCGAGGAACTCTCTTGAACGCCACCCCCGCACCCGACGGCCGTCCCGACACCCACGAGCGAGCGGCCTGTGGCACGCAGACCCCGCTGGCTTTGGGGCCCGACTCGGTCCCCCGGCAGAAGGGAGGGGTCCGGGAGACCGAGCGGCTGCGCGGCGCCGCCGCCGACCTGCTGGAGCACCCCGCCGCCCACACCGCGGCCCAGGCGGCGGCGGTCGAGAACCTGTTGCGCTGCTGGGTACGGGAGAACAACCTGCCCGCCCCCTCCGACGGCACCCTGCGCATCCCCCTCCCTGCCAGCGGCACGTCCCTCCTGACGCCGGTCCACCACTGGTCCCCGACCGGCTGGCACCGCTTCGGCCTCCCGCACCTCGCCGACGCTCCCGAGGATGCACCGCCCGCCGACGCCGTCACCGTGGCGGCGCTGCTCGCGCGCCAGGCGGCGACGGGCGACGGGACGACGAAGGACGGGGCGACCGAGGACGGGGCGACCGAGGACGGGGCGACGAGCACGGCCGAGGCGGCGTCGACGCCCGTTTGCGAAACCGGCCCCGCCGGAGACGGTGCCGACCTGGTCGGCCGTGTCGCCGACTCGGTGCGGCGGACCGTCGTGTTCATCAACGACCGCAGGGAACGGCCCGCCGACACCCCCGACTTCTTCCTCGCCGCCGAACAGGCACTCGTGCTGGGGCACCCGTGGCACCCCACCCCGAAGAGCCGGGAAGGGCTCTCCGAGGCCGAAGCGCGGCTGTACTCACCCGAGTTGCGCGGCTCCTTCCCCCTGCACTGGATGGCGGTCGCCCCCTCGGTCCTGGCGGCCGACTCGGCGTGGACGGAGCGTGGCCGGCCCGTCCCCGCCCAGCAGCTCACCGCACGGCTGGCCGGAGCCGGGCTGTCCCTGCCCGACGGATACGCCGCCCTGCCGCTGCACCCCTGGCAGCTGGCCGAGGTCCGGCACCGACCCGAGACCGCGGCCCTGCTCGACGCCGGACTGCTCCGGGACCTCGGCCCGCACGGCTCCGCCTGGCACCCGACCTCCTCCGTCCGCACCCTCTACCGGTCCGGCGCGCCCGCGATGCTCAAGCTGTCGCTGGGTCTGCGCATCACCAACTCCCGCCGTGAGAACCTCCGCAAGGAGCTCCACCGGGGCGTGGAGGTCCACCGTCTGCTGCGCAGCGGCCTGTCCAAGCAGTGGCAGTCCGCCCACCCGGGCTTCGACATCGTCCGCGACCCGGCCTGGCTCGCCGTCAACGCCCCGGACGGCACCCCCCTGGCCGGGCTCGACGTGATGATCCGCCACAACCCGTTCGGGCCGACGGACGACGCCGGCTGTGTCGCGGGGCTCGTCTCTCCACGGCCCCACGCCCGGCCCGGCGCACGCGGCGGCTCCGAGGACCGGCCCGTGATGCGGTCCCGGCTCGCCGAGATCGTCACCCGCCTCGCCGGACGCACCAGCAGGCCCCGTGGCGCCGTCGCCGCCGAGTGGTTCCTGCGCTACCTGGAGCACGTCGTACGCCCCGTGCTCTGGCTCGACAGCGAGGCGGGGATCGCGCTGGAGGCACACCAGCAGAACACCCTGCTCCTGCTGGACCCCGAGGGCTGGCCCACGGGCGGCCGCTACCGCGACAACCAGGGCTACTACTTCCGCGCGTCCCGGCGCGCCGAACTGGACGCCCGGCTGCCCGGCATCGGCGAACACAGCGACACCTTCGTCTCCGACGAGGTCACCGACGAACGCTTCGCCTACTACCTGGCGATCAACAACGTCCTCGGCCTCATCGGCGCGTTCGGCTCCCAGCACCTCGCCGACGAACAACTGCTGCTCGCCGCCTTCCGACGCTTCCTCACCGACGTGGTCTGCGGCCCGGCCCGACTGCGTACGCCCCTGCCCGCCCACCTCCTCGACTCGCCCGTCCTGCGCTGCAAGGCCAACCTGTTGACCCGGCTGCACGGCCTCGACGAACTCGTCGGCCCGGTCGACACCCAGTCCGTCTACGTCACCCTCGCCAACCCGCTCCACTCCTGACGAAGCCGCCCTCGCCAACCGCCCCCATTCCTGACGAAGTCGCCCTCGCCAGCCCCTCCATTCCTGACGAAGTCATCCTCGCCAACCGCTTCCATTCCTGAGGAACATGCCCCACCCCGTCTCCTGAGAGGAGCGTCGCCGTGCCTCCCACCGATGCGAGCACCGACGCCGGTACCGCCCCCGACACCGACCCCGGCTCCGGGCCGGACACGGACAACGAGGACACTCTCGACCTGCGCCTGCCCGACGAGCTCCTCGCGCTCCTCGGCTCCGAGGTCGAGTCGGCCGGGGGAGACGACCTGCTCGACCGCATCGGTGGCTGGGGCCCGATCGCCACTCCCGTGGGCGCGTTCCACCTGGTCCCCGTCCGTGTGGAACGTGATCTCCCCCTCGTCTCCCGCTGGATGAACGACCCCGCCGTCGCGGAGTTCTGGGAGCTGGCGGGACCCGAGTCGGTCGCCGAAGAACATCTGTGCCGCCAGCTCGACGGCGACGGCCGCAGCGTGCCCTGCCTCGGCGTGCTGGACGGCACCCCGATGAGCTACTGGGAGATCTACCGCGCGGACCTCGACCTCCTGGCCCGCCACTATCCCGCCCGCCCGCACGACACCGGCCTTCACCTCCTCGTCGGCGGTGTCGCCAACCGAGGACGAGGCCTCGGATCCGCCCTGCTCCGAGCCGTCGCCGACCTCGTACTGGACAAGCGCCCGGCCTGCGCCCGCGTCGTCGCGGAACCCGACCTCCGCAACACCCCCTCCGTCTCCGCCTTCCTGAGCGCGGGATTCCGGTTCTCCGCCGAGGTCGAGCTGCCCGGCAAAAGGGCAGCCCTCATGGTCCGGGACCGGAGCCTGCGCGATCTGTTGTAGCGCCCTGCCTTCACCGCACCGCTCGTCCCGATCCGGTTCCCTGTCAAGGAGTCCCCGTGCCGCATCCATCCGCCCCCCCGGCCTCCGGAGAGCTGCCCGCCTTGTACGACCCGCCCGAGCTGCGCAAAGACCGATGGGACCAGGTCGGCCGCCGACTGCTCGCGAAGATGATCGGGGAGTTCGCCCACGAGGAGATCGTCAGACCGGAGCCGGAGCCGGAGCCGGAGCCGGAGCAGGAGCAGGCGCACGAGCCGGAGCGGGGGTCGGGGTCGGGTTCGGGTTCGGAGCGGGGTCTGGATCTGGAGCCCGATCCGGATCCGGGGTCGAAGACGGGTTCGCAGGTTCAGCGGGGCGCGGAGGGAAAAGTGGCCCCCCTCCACAGTGAGCACAATCCGGCGACCGGCCTCGATTCCTCCACGGGAGCGGACCCCTCGCCCCCCTCACCGCGCCCCGCCTCCGCCCACCAGGACACCCCGCACGAGAACACCGGGCACACCGACACCCTCCGCCCCTACGCCCTGCGTCTCGACGCCGGCGGCAGCCTCTCCTTCCGCGCCCGCCGGGCCTCGTACGACAGCTGGCGCGTCGACCCCGCCTCGCTCACCCTCACCGAGGAGGGGGCGGAGCCGTGCCCCTTCACCGACCCGCTCGGCTTCCTCACCCGGGCCCGCGGCACCCTGGAGATCGACGGCGCGACGCTCGGCCACGTGGTCCGTGAACTGAGCACGACGCTCGCCGCGGACGCCCGCCTCGACCGCGACGCCCATACGGCGGCCGAACTGGCCGACCTCGGCTACGCCGAACTGGAGGGCCACCAGACCGGCCACCCCTGGATCGTGCTGAACAAGGGCCGCCTCGGCTTCTCCGCGACGGACGCCGCCGACTGGGCACCGGAGGCCCGCAGAGCGACGCCGATTCCCTGGATCGCGGTGCACACCACGCTCGCCACCTACCGAGGCGTCCCGAGCCTCCACTCCGCCGAACAGCTCTACGCGCGCGAACTCGCCCCCGCCACGAGGGAGTCCTTCGACGGGGTACTACGCGCGCGTGGGCTCACTCCGGAGTCGTACCTCTATCTGCCCGTGCACCCCTGGCAGTGGGACGACGTCGTGCTGCCGCTGTTCGCGCCCTCCGTGGCCGCGGGCGCGATCGTGCCGCTGCCCTCCGACGGCGACCTGCGGCTCCCGCAGCAGTCGATCCGTACGTTCCTCAATGTCTCGCACCCGGACCGGCACACGGTGAAACTGCCGCTGTCCGTGCTCAACACCCTGGTCTGGCGCGGCCTGCCGACGGAACGGACGCTCGCGGCGCCCGCCGTCACCGCCTGGATGCACGCCCTGAGAGACGCCGACCCGTTCCTGCGGGACACCTGTGGGGTGATTCTGCTCGGCGAGGTCGCCTCGGTGACGGTGAACCACCCCGTGTACGACGCTCTCCCCGAAGTGCCCTATCAGTACAAGGAGTTGCTCGGCGCGATCTGGCGCGAGCCGGTCTCCCGCCATCTGGCGCCCGGTGAACGCGCGCGCACCCTGGCCGCGCTCCTGCACACCGACCCGGACGGCCGCGCCTTCACGGCGGAGCTCGTCGCCCGCTCGGGCCTCGCCCCCAACGTCTGGCTGCGCCGCCTCTTCGCCGCGCTCCTGCCACCGCTGCTGCACTTCCTCTATCGCTACGGCACGGTGTTCAGCCCCCACGGAGAGAACGCGATCGTCGTGTTCGACGACCATGACGTCCCCGTCCGACTCGCGGTGAAGGACTTCGTGGACGACGTCAACGTGAGCGCGGACCCGCTGCCCGAGCACGCGACCATGCCGGACGACGTACGGGACGTACTGCTGACCGAGCCGCCGGCGTTCCTGACCCAGTTCATCCACTCCGGGCTCTTCGTGGGGGTCTTCCGCTACCTCGCGCCCCTCTGCGAGGAACAACTGGGCGTTCCGGAGGCCGAGTTCTGGTCGCTCGTCCGGGCGGAGATCGTCCGCCACCAGGCGCGCTTTCCCGAGCTCAAGGAGCGCTACGAGATGTTCGACCTGCTCACTCCGCGTATCGAGCGCCTGTGCCTCAACCGCAACCGACTGCACCTCGACGGCTACCGCGACCGTCCCGAGCGCCCGCACGCCGCGGTGCACGGCACGGTCCCGAACCCCCTCCACCGGCCTTGATCATCCGCCCCGTACCCGTTCTCGTCTTGATCGCGTCCGTCGGCCGGGCCTTGATCGCCCGATTGTCAGTGGCGCCCCGTAGGCTGGCAACGCTATGACAGAGCCCTCACTCCCCGAACTCCTGCATGCTGCCGTCACCGCCGTCGGCGGTACGGAGCGCCCTGGCCAGGTGACCATGGCCGAAGCCGTCGCGGGTGCCATCGACGACAGCTCCCACCTGCTGGTCCAGGCGGGCACCGGCACCGGAAAGTCGCTCGGCTACCTCGTGCCCGCGCTCGCCCACGGGGAGCGGGTCGTCGTGGCGACCGCCACCCTGGCGCTCCAGCGGCAGCTCGTGGAGCGTGATCTTCCGCGGACCGTCGACGCGCTGCACCCGCTGCTGCGCCGCCGCCCGGAGTTCGCGATGCTCAAGGGCCGGTCGAACTACCTGTGTCTGCACCGGCTGCACGAGGGCGTGCCGCAGGACGAGGAGGACGGCCTTTTCGACCAGTTCGAGGCGGCCGCGCCCACCAGCAAGCTGGGCCAGGACCTGCTGCGGCTGCGGGACTGGTCGGACGAGACCGAGACCGGTGACCGCGACGACCTCACGCCCGGCGTCTCCGACCGCGCGTGGGCTCAGGTGTCCGTTTCGTCCCGTGAGTGTCTGGGCGCCACCAAATGTGCCTATGGAGCGGAGTGCTTCGCCGAGATGGCTCGCGAGCGTGCCAAGCTCGCCGAGGTCGTCGTCACCAACCACGCGCTGCTCGCGATCGACGCCATCGAGGGCGCGCCGGTCCTCCCGCAGCACGAGGTGCTGATCGTCGACGAGGCCCATGAGCTGGTCTCCCGGGTCACCGGTGTCGCGACCGGCGAGCTCACGCCCGGCCAGGTCAACCGCGCGGTGCGCCGCGCGGCGAAGCTCGTCAACGAGAAGGCGGCCGATCAGCTCCAGACCGCCGCCGAGGGCTTCGAGCGGCTGATGGAGCTCGCGCTTCCGGGCCGCCTGGAGGAGATCCCGGAGGATCTCGGGTACGCGCTGATGGCACTGCGCGACGCCGCTCGCACGGTGATCTCGGCGATCGGCTCCACCCGCGACAAGTCCGTCCAGGACGAGGACTCCGTCCGCAAGCAGGCTCTCGCCTCGGTGGAGTCGGTGCACGACGTGGCGGAGCGGATCACCAACGGCTCCGAGTGGGACGTCGTCTGGTACGAGCGCCACGACCGCTTCGGCGCCTCGCTCCGGGTCGCCCCCATGTCCGTCTCCGGCCTCCTCAGGGAGAAGCTCTTCGCGGACCGTTCCGTCGTCCTGACCTCCGCCACCCTGAAGCTGGGCGGCGACTTCAACGGGGTGGGGGCGTCGCTGGGACTCGCCCCGGAGGGCACCGAGGGCGACGACCTCCCGCAGTGGAAGGGTGTCGACGTCGGCTCGCCCTTCGACTACCCCAAGCAGGGCATTCTGTACGTGGCCAAGCATCTGTCCCGCCCCGCGCGCGACGGCGACCGTGCGGACATGCTGGACGAGCTCACCGAGCTGATCCAGGCCGCGGGGGGTCGCACGCTGGGGTTGTTCTCCTCGATGCGGGGCGCCCAGCTCGCGGCGGAGGAGCTGCGCTCGCGCATCCCCGAGTACCCCATCCTGCTGCAGGGCGAGGAGACGCTCGGCGAGCTGATCAAGAACTTCGCGGCCGACCCCAGGACCTGCCTCTTCGGCACGCTCTCGCTCTGGCAGGGCGTTGACGTCCCCGGGCCCAGCTGCCAGCTCGTCGTCATGGACAAGATCCCCTTCCCACGCCCCGACGACCCGCTGATGAGCGCCCGCCAGAAGGCCGTCGAGGAGAACGGCGGCAACGGCTTCATGGCCGTCGCCGCGACCCACGCGGCGCTGCTGATGGCCCAGGGCGCCGGCCGCCTCGTACGGGCCACGGGTGACCGGGGTGTGGTGGCCGTACTGGACCAGCGCCTCGCGACGGCGCGCTACGGCAGTTACCTCAAGGCGTCCCTCCCCGACTTCTGGTACACCACGGACCGAAACCAGGTACGCAGGTCGCTCACCGCGATCGACGCGACGGCCCGGAAGGCCGAGGAGACGGTGGGGGTGGAAGAGACGGAGGAGGCGTAGGTCTCCGCCGTGGCAGGCCGAGGGGCCCCGCGCGCCCGGCCCGAGGCGGGCCTGCCCGGGTCCCCTACGGGCGGAGGACCTCCATCTCAGATGCCCCTCCGGCGGGACAACACCACCCGCAGGGCCACCACCTGGGCCCCGCGAACATGCCCGTCCTGTGGGCGTGCCCAGGTGTCGTGCGCGC
Organism: Streptomyces sp. NPDC090798; assembly: GCF_044768965.1. Classification (NCBI taxonomy): domain Bacteria; kingdom Bacillati; phylum Actinomycetota; class Actinomycetes; order Kitasatosporales; family Streptomycetaceae; genus Streptomyces; species Streptomyces sp. NPDC090798. Next base: position 28,016 of record NZ_JBIVXA010000032.1, on the reverse strand, counting down.
TCGCAGGCCCGGGATCTCGGTCTCGGACCTGCGTTGATCCTCCCGACGCCCGCGTATATCCCGCGGGGCCTGTGGATGGACGATCCTCCTGCTGCCCCGCGAGCAGAACCCCCTCGGGGGCGCGTACTCGTCGGGGCGGACCATCTCTGGACGCCGCGCACGCTGCCGACGCCCCCTCCTGACCCCCGGAGGGCAACGCACAGGGCCCCGGAACCGGCGCAGGTGGTTCCGGGGCCCGGTCAAGGGCGGGGCGGGATTGTCCCGCCCGGCGTGTGCTGTCACACGCGCCGCAGCACCGCCACCACCTTGCCCAGGATGGTCGCCTCGTCGCCGGGAATCGGCTGGTACGCGGCGTTGTGCGGGAGGAGCCACACATGGCCGTCCTCACGCTTGAACCGCTTCACCGTGGCCTCGCCGTCCAGCATCGCGGCCACGATGTCGCCGTTCTCCGCGACCGGCTGGCGCCGGACCGTCACCCAGTCCCCGTCGCAGATGGCGGCCTCGATCATCGAGTCACCGACGACCTTGAGGACGAACAGCTCGCCGTCACCGACCAGCTGCCGGGGGAGGGGGAAGACGTCCTCCACCGACTCCTCGGCCAGGATCGGGCCACCGGCGGCGATGCGGCCGACGAGCGGTACGTACGACGCGGCCGGCTTGCCCGCCGTGTCCGTGGGCTGCGCCGAGGACTGGTCGGAGCCCCGGACCTCGTACGCTCGCGGCCGGTGCGGATCGCGGCGCAGGAAGCCCTTGCGCTCCAGTGCCATCAGCTGGTGGGCGACCGACGAGGTGCTGGAAAGGCCGACCGCCTGTCCGATCTCCCGCATCGACGGCGGGTAGCCGCGCCGCTGCACGGAGTCCCGGATGACCTCGATCACCCGGCGCTGCCTGTCGGTGAGTCCCGAGCTGTCGGCGCGGATGCCTGGAGGTCGCCCTGGCAGGGAGCGCTTGGGCCCCTCATGATTCGTGGCTTCGTTCATCGCATGCACCGGCTCGAGTCGGCCCTGGGAGCGGTCCTGGGCAGTGATGGTGGCACTGTCTGCGGTGGTGGTCACGTCGGCCCCTCTCGATGGTCTCCCTGCTGGACAACGGTAGTTGCTTTCGAAAGGTTGCGCCAAACACACGTTCGAGTGAAAAATCGCGGATTGCCTGCCGAGATCATGTGTCTGGGTGTATAGCCAACGCTGCATCCGGCGGACAAAAGGGCTCATTGCTGTACTCTTCACCGCCGGGGCGATGACCGTGCCGACAGATGTGGGCCGCGGCCCAGTCTGCCATCCGGCACCCCGCAAGTCGGGTACCGGCCCCCTTTCCGCGCGCTGACCACGGTATCTCCGTGTGTCCGGGATCGGTAAGACCGCGCGGCACATGCCATTACGTGCGCGACACGCGTGTCCTGGGTGAATTTAGGGGTCGATCCCCACATCTAGTGGTTGGATTGCTGCGGCAGCCCAGAAGTTGTGGTCCCCCAGGTCTTCGAGCCTCCGGCCATCGCCTATGCTTGGGGCTGCTTCGAGGGGCCCGGGAGGTCTCGCGAGGTCTATGAGTCGTGCTGTGAAGGAGGGTTGGAGCCATGCACTGCCCCTTCTGCAGGCACCCCGACAGCCGTGTCGTCGACAGCCGTACGACCGATGACGGCACGTCGATCCGCAGGCGCCGTCAGTGCCCCGACTGCTCCCGTCGTTTCACGACGGTGGAGACGTGCTCGCTGATGGTGGTCAAGCGGTCCGGCGTCACCGAGCCCTTCAGTCGTACCAAGGTCATCAACGGCGTGCGCAAGGCGTGCCAGGGGCGGCCGGTCACCGAGGACGCGCTCGCCCAGCTGGGCCAGCGGGTCGAGGAGGCGGTGCGGGCCACCGGGAGCGCCGAGCTGACCACCCACGACGTGGGTCTGGCCATACTCGGCCCGTTGCAGGAACTCGACCTCGTCGCCTATCTGCGGTTCGCGTCCGTGTACCGGGCGTTCGACTCGCTCGAGGACTTCGAGGCCGCCATCGTGGAACTCAGGGAAGAGACGAAGCAGCGCCCCGCCGCGGACGAGGAAGACGCGGACGAGGAAGACGCGGGCGAGGCGGATGCGGACGTGGCAGCCGCGGACGCGGAGCGTCCGGAAAGCGACCGCGGGTCCGGAGGGACTGTCCAGGTCCCCGTGCCCGCCAACGCCGCCGACTGACGGAAGGGCCGACTCGTATCGGCCCCCATCGGTGGCGACCAAAGACCTGTTGCGGGCGGCCGCGTAGCGGCGCGCGCAGCACCAGACAGACACCGTGCCATGGGAAGAACGTGGCACTTCAGGGCGTTTTAGCCCGATACAGGGAGGCGGCATGACAGAGACGGCGAGCGGTCCGGCACGAGGTTCCCGCGCCAAGGGCACCAAGGCCAGCAAGGGACTGCGCATCGAGCGCATCCACACCACCCCCGGCGTGCACCCGTACGACGAGGTGGAATGGGAGCGCCGTGACGTCGTCATGACCAACTGGCGCGACGGCTCGATCAACTTCGAGCAGCGTGGCGTCGAGTTCCCCGGCTTCTGGTCGGTGAACGCGGTCAACATCGTCACCAGCAAGTACTTCCGTGGTGCCGTGGGCACCCCGCAGCGCGAGGTGAGCCTCAGGCAGCTCATCGACCGCATCGTGAAGACGTACCGGAAGGCCGGCGAGGACTACAAGTACTTCGCCTCGCCCGCCGACGCCGAGATCTTCGAGCACGAGCTGGCGTACGCCCTCCTGCACCAGATCTTCAGCTTCAACAGCCCGGTCTGGTTCAACGTCGGGACGCCTCAGCCCCAGCAGGTCTCGGCCTGCTTCATCCTGTCCGTCGACGACTCCATGGAGTCGATCCTCGACTGGTACAAGGAAGAGGGCATGATCTTCAAGGGCGGCTCGGGCGCCGGCCTGAACCTCTCCCGTATCCGCTCCTCCAAGGAGCTCCTCTCCTCGGGCGGCAACGCCTCGGGTCCCGTCTCCTTCATGCGCGGTGCCGACGCCTCCGCAGGAACGATCAAGTCGGGTGGCGCCACACGCCGCGCGGCCAAGATGGTCATCCTCGACGTCGACCACCCCGACATCGAGGACTTCATCGAGACCAAGGTCAAGGAGGAGGAGAAGATCCGCGCCCTCCGTGACGCGGGCTTCGACATGGACCTGGGCGGCGACGACATCACGTCCGTCCAGTACCAGAACGCCAACAACTCGGTCCGTGTGAACGACACGTTCATGAAGGCGGTCGAGGAGGGCGGCAAGTTCGGTCTCACCTCCCGTATGACCGGCGAGGTCATCGAGGAGGTCGACGCCAAGTCGCTCTTCCGCAAGATGGCCGAGGCCGCCTGGGCCTGCGCCGACCCGGGCATCCAGTACGACGACACGATCAACCACTGGCACACGTGCCCGGAGTCCGGTCGTATCAACGGCTCGAACCCGTGCAGCGAGTACATGCACCTGGACAACACGTCCTGCAACCTCGCCTCGCTGAACCTGATGAAGTTCCTCAAGGACGACGGCAAGGGCCACCAGTCCTTCGAGGTCGAGCGCTTCGCCAAGGTCGTCGAGCTGGTCATCACCGCGATGGACATCTCGATCTGCTTCGCGGACTTCCCGACCCAGAAGATCGGCGAGAACACCCGCGCCTTCCGTCAGCTGGGCATCGGCTACGCCAACCTGGGCGCCCTCCTGATGGCGACCGGCCACGCGTACGACTCCGACGGCGGTCGCGCCCTCGCCGGCGCCATCACCTCGCTGATGACCGGCACCTCGTACCGCCGCTCCGCCGAGCTCGCCGCGGTCGTCGGCCCGTACGACGGCTACGCCCGCAACGCGCAGCCGCACCAGCGCGTCATGAAGCAGCACTCCGACGCCAACGCCGTGGCCGTCCGTGTGGACGACCTGGACACGCCGATCTGGGCCGCCGCCACTGAGGCCTGGCAGGACGTGCTGCACCTCGGTGAGAAGAACGGCTTCCGCAACGCGCAGGCCTCGGTCATCGCCCCGACCGGCACCATCGGTCTCGCGATGTCCTGCGACACCACCGGCCTCGAGCCCGACCTCGCGCTGGTCAAGTTCAAGAAGCTGGTCGGCGGCGGCTCGATGCAGATCGTCAACGGCACCGTTCCGCAGGCCCTGCGCCGCCTGGGTTACCAGGAGGAGCAGATCGAGGCGATCGTCGCCCACATCGCCGAGAACGGCAATGTCGTCGACGCCCCGAGCCTCAAGCACGAGCACTACGAGGTCTTCGACTGCGCCATGGGCGAGCGCTCCATCTCCGCGATGGGCCACGTCCGCATGATGGCCGCGATCCAGCCCTGGATTTCCGGCGCGCTCTCCAAGACGGTCAACCTGCCGGAGACGGCGACCGTCGAGGACGTCGAAGAGGTCTACTTCGAGGCGTGGAAGATGGGCGTCAAGGCGCTCGCGATCTACCGCGACAACTGCAAGGTCGGCCAGCCCCTCTCCGCCAAGACCAAGGAGAAGGAGAAGACCGAGGTCACGGCGAAGGCCGAGGAGACCATCCGTACCGCGGTCGAGAAGGTCGTCGAGTACCGCCCGGTCCGCAAGCGCCTCCCCAAGGGCCGTCCCGGCATCACCACCTCCTTCACGGTGGGTGGCGCCGAGGGCTACATGACCGCCAACTCCTACCCGGACGACGGTCTCGGCGAGGTCTTCCTGAAGATGTCGAAGCAGGGCTCCACCCTCGCGGGCATGATGGACGCCTTCTCGATCGCGGTCTCCGTGGGTCTGCAGTACGGCGTGCCCCTGGAGACGTACGTCTCGAAGTTCACGAACATGCGCTTCGAGCCGGCCGGCATGACGGACGACCCGGACGTGCGGATGGCGCAGTCGATCGTCGACTACATCTTCCGTCGCCTGGCGCTGGACTTCCTGCCCTTCGAGACGCGCTCCGCGCTCGGCATCCACTCCGCCGAGGAGCGTCAGCGTCACCTGGAGACCGGTTCGTACGAGCCGTCCGACGACGAGGTGGACGTCGAGGGTCTGGCCCAGTCCGCGCCCCGTGCGCAGGAGCTGAAGGCCGTCGCCACCCCGAAGGCCGAGGTCGAGGCGGCGAAGCCCGCCCCGAAGCAGGCCCACACCAGTGCCGAACTGGTGGAGATGCAGCTGGGCATCCAGGCGGACGCCCCCCTGTGCTTCTCCTGCGGTACGAAGATGCAGCGGGCCGGTTCCTGCTACATCTGCGAGGGCTGCGGCTCGACCAGCGGTTGCAGCTGACCTGAAGCCCTGAAGGGCGGCACGACCACCGGTCGTGCCGCCCTTCGGCGTTTTCTCGCTCCTACGGAGAAGGCTGTTTCAGGCGTCTCCTACGGAGGGGGCTGTTTCAGGCGTCGTGCCGCGCGCCCATGACGCGTGGGAACTCCGCCGGGACGGTGTCGTAGCCGTGGATCCCCGGATGGAAGGTCCACTCTCCGGAGTCGTCGCGTACGAACTCGCCGACGGTCGCGGCCGTCGCCCCCAGGACGCCGCCGAAGTTGTCCTCCGCCAGCACGGTGTAGCCCTCCCGCATGCGCAGGCCCGGGTTGAGGACACCGACGAACGACTTGTGGCCGGAACGCTGCTGGATGAGTACGCCCACCACCACACGCGTGTAGCCGCTGTTGAGGCGGTCGAGTTCCAGCGTCATGACCTCGTCCCAGCCGAAGCCCTTGCCGTCCTTGCTGTCCCGGTTGAGGTAGATGGTGCCGTCCGGGGAGCGGCTGCCGAAGTGCACCACGTAGGCGGGACTTCCGTACGGATCGGCGGCCACGTACGTCGCCGCGATGATGTCGAGGTCGGTCGCGGGCTCGCCGACGGGACTCGGGTCCCATTTCACCGCGAGCTCGACCTTGCGGATGCCTTTGTTGAGACCGGTCACTGGATCTCCCCCTCCCCGTTCCCCATCTTCTTCCGCCCCCAACTGCTCTGTTGTCAAGGCCGGTTGTCCATCGTGCCACGCACGCGGGGGCGCTCGCGCGGGTGCACTCCGCCGGAGCGTGACCGACGCCACGCTCCGTGGCCTTACGATGGCGCGGTGCTGGTCAAGTGGATTCGCTGCACCGTGGTGGACCGCCGCGGTTTCGAGCGGGGGCAGCGAAAGTGGGCGGGGCTGCTGGGTGAGCCGGGATTCCGGGGGCAGGGCGGGGGCTGGAGCCGTGGGCGGCCCGGGGTGGCGCACATCTTCGCCTTCTGGGAGAGCCGTGCCTTCTACGACTCCTTCATGGCCCGTTCGCACGACCGGCTCGCGGCTGCCCAGTCGGGGACCTTCAAGGACGCGCAGGCCAAACTCTTCGATCACCGGTTCGATGTGAAGACCGGCTTCGAGCCGCGCTTCACGGACGCCGACCTGCTGAGGGTGGCCCACTGCCGCATCCACGAGGAACGGGCCGAACACTTCGCGCTGATGCAGGAGAAGGTCTGGAACCCCGCGATGGCGGGCTCGCCCGGCATGGTGCGGGGCCTGTTCGGTGAGGCGCCGGGCCATGAGTTCCTGATCCTGTCCATGTGGCAGTCGGCCGCCGAACACGGTAAATACCGGGCCGAGCGCGTGGAACGGCTCGCGCTGCGCGCCCAGACGGAGGCCGATGTCGCGGCCCTGACCGGCGACATAGTGGCGCTGGAGCCCTCGTGGACGGTCTGACCGGAGCGCCGTCCGCGGGTGTGATCTGCGCGGAGAACATGTGACCTACGCTGTATGGAGCCCGTACGAGTGCTCGATCGGCCGTCAGCCGTTTTAGGGTCTTGGCATGGTTCGACCACGGCGTATCGTCCTTGTCCGGCACGGCGAGTCAGCGGGCAATGCCGATGACACCGTCTATGAACGCGAGCCCGACCACGCTCTGGCGCTCACCGAGAAGGGGTGGCAGCAGGCGGAGGAGACGGGAAAACGGTTGCGGGAGGTCTTCGGGCGAGAGCGCGTAAGCGTTTACGTGTCGCCGTACCGCCGTACGCACGAGACGCTCCGCGCCTTCCACCTGGACCCCGAGCTCATACGGGTGCGCGAGGAGCCGCGGCTGCGCGAGCAGGACTGGGGCAACTGGCAGGACCGCGACGACGTACGCCTCCAGAAGGCCTACCGGGACGCGTACGGGCACTTCTTCTACCGCTTCGCGCAGGGCGAGTCCGGCGCTGACGTCTACGACCGCGTCGGCGGTTTCCTGGAGAGCCTCTACCGCAGCTTCGAGGCCCCCGACCACCCGGCGAACGTGCTCCTGGTGACCCACGGTCTTGCCATGCGCCTGTTCTGTATGCGCTGGTTCCACTGGACGGTCGCGGAGTTCGAATCGCTGTCGAATCCGGGGAACGCCGAGATGCGGATGCTCGTCCTCGGCGACAACGGGAGGTACACGCTTGACCGTCCGTTCGAACGCTGGTGTGAACCCGAGTCGTACGGGGACCCCGGGATAGAGTGGCAGGGCGATGACCTCTGACTCCTCTCCCGACGGACGCCTGGACCGCGCCCTGGCCAGCCTGCGTGGACTCGCGGTGGGGGACGCGCTGGGCTCGCGGTTCTTCGTGCCCGTGAACTACCCGCTGCTCAGGCGACGTGAGCTGCCGTCCGGCCCCTGGCAGTGGACGGACGACACCGAAATGGCCTCCTCCGTAGTGGCCGTTTTGGCCCGGCACCGCCGCATCGACCAGGACGCGCTGGCCGGCTCCTTCGCCGAGCACCACGACGATGACCGGGGCTACGGCCCCGCGGTCAACCGGCTGCTGCGACAGATCCGGGAGGGGGGCGACTGGCGGGCACTGGCGTCCGCCCTCTTCAAGGGACAGGGATCGTGGGGCAACGGCGCCGCGATGCGGATCGCCCCCCTGGGGGCCTGGTACGCGGACGACCCGGAGCAGGCGGTCCACCAGGCGGAGATCTCGGCATACACCACCCACCAGCACCGCGAGGCCGTCGTGGGCGCCATGGCCGTCGCCGCGGCCGCCGCCCTCGCGGCCGACCCGGCGAGCCCGCCGAGTGCCGAGGCGCTGCTCGACGGCGTCGTCGCGCTCGTCCCGCGAAGCGCCGTGGGAGCCGGTCTACGGCGCGCTCGCGACATGCTCGACTACGGGGACACCGCGACGGTCGCCGCCGTACTGGGCTGTGGGCGGCGTACGACGGCGCACGACACGGTGCCGTTCGCGCTCTGGTCAGCGGCCCGGGCCCTGGGCGACTACGAAGAGGGCTTCTGGTCGACCGTCCAGGTGGGCGGCGACATGGACACGACCTGCGCCATCGTCGGCGGTGTGATCGCCGCGGGCAAGGCGGGGGCGCCGCCGGCGGAGTGGGCGGAGCGGACGGAGAGCCTGCCGGGTTGGGTGCGGGCGGGCGCGTAGGCCGCGGGCCGGTTCGTGACGCCGGGGAGTCCCCTGCGGAACGCCGTGCTCCGGCGGGGGCCGGGTGGGCCTCGCGCGGCACGGGTACGGCTCCGGGCGTCCGGCGGCTCGTGGGGTAGCGCGTAGCGCATCGCACGGGTTGGTCGTCGGCGCGCCGTACAGCAGTGGCCTGCTGGGCCGCCCGCGATGCCGTACCCCGGCCTGACGGTCCTTCCTTGGTGCCGGCCCGCGCGTTGCACGGCTCGCCCTTGGTGCCGCGCCGTGACCTACAAGGCTCACCCCGGCGCTGTGGTGCCGCTCGCGGGGCCGCACATGCTGCCGACCGCTGACTGCGAGGCCTGGACGCGGTGCCGTACGGTCTCAAGGCCTGGACGCGGTGCCGTACGGTCTCAAGGCCCGGACCCGGTGCCGTACGGTCTCAAGGCCCGGACCCGGTGCCGTACGGCCTCAAGGCCCGCCCCCGGTGCCGTGCAGCTGTCTGCAAGGCCAGGCCCGGGGTGCCGTCCCGCCGCGGATGGCCGGACCGCGGTCCGAGCTGTCTGTCTCCCGGACCGGGGCCCGGCCTCTCCGCAGCCCCCGCCCAAGCCCTCGGCGGGTCACGCCTCAGCGCCCCGTGGGCCCCACCTCAGCCTCCGGCGGGCCCCGCCGTGCCCGCGAGGGCCTCCAGGTCGCTCTTGCGGACCCGGATCACCAGTGCGGCGGTGGCCAGGGCCAGTACCGCCATCGCGACGGCAGGGACGAAGGCGGTCGAGATGCCCTGGGCGAGCACGTCGTGGCCCCACGGAGCGGGCAGCTGGTGGGTCTTGGCGAACTCCGCCTTCTGCTCGGGCGAGGCGTTCGCCAGGAACTTCGGCAGCTGCTTCTCCGCCTCGTGCCGGCTGGCCGAGCCGAAGACCGTGGTCAGGATGGACAGACCGAGCGAACCGCCCACCTGCTGGGTGACGTTGAGGAGTCCGGACGCGGCGCCCGCTTCGTGCTGGGCGACGCCGGAGACCGCGGTCAGGGTCAGCGTCACGAAGTTCAGGCCCATGCCGAAGGCGAAGAGCAGCATCGGGCCGAGCACCCCGCCGACGTACGTGCTGCCGGGGCTCATGAAGGTCAGCCAGCCGAGCCCGAGCGCGACGAGGCCGGAGCCTACGACCATGAACGGCTTGGGCCCCAGGACCGGCAGGAACCGCTGCGAAAGCCCCGCCCCGATGCCGATCGCCGCCGTCACGGGCAGGAACGCCAGGCCGGCCTGGATCGGGCTGTAACCCAGCACGTTCTGTACGAACAGGACGATGAAGAAGAACATCCCGAACATCGCCGCGGCCAGACTGAGCATGATCACATACGTGCCGGAGCGGTTGCGGTCGCCGAACATCTTCAGCGGGGTGATCGGTTCCCTGGCCCGGGTCTCGATGAGCGCGAAGCCCAGCAACAGGATCAGCGCCGCGGCGAAGGACCCGATCGTGACGCTGTCGCGCCAGCCCTCCTCCGAGGCGCGGATGAACCCGTACACCAGGGAGGCCATACCGGCCGTCGAGGTGAGCGCGCCCGCGACGTCGAAGCGCCCAGGATGGCGCTCGGACTCGTTGATGTACATCGGGGCGAGCACGGTGATCAGCACACCGATGGGCACGTTGACGAAGAGCACCCAGCGCCAGTCGAGCCACTCGGTGAGCATGCCGCCCGCGAGGAGCCCGATGGCGCCGCCGCCCGCGGAGACCGCGGCGAAGACGGCGAAGGCCCGGTTCCGTTCCGGGCCCTCGGGGAAGGTGGTGGTGATGAGTGCCAGCGCGGTGGGCGACGCTATCGCGCCACCTACGCCCTGGAGGGCCCGCGCGGCCAGCAACTGCCAGGGTTCCTGGGCGAGTCCACCGAGCAGCGAGGCGAGCGTGAACAGCATGATGCCGGTCATGAAGACCCGGCGCCGACCGAGGATGTCCCCCGCGCGGCCGCCGAGAAGGAGCAGGCCACCGAAGGTGAGGGTGTACGCGCTGATCACCCAGGTCAGGTCGGTCGTGCTGAATTTGAGCGCGTCTTGAATGTGCGGGAGGGCGATGTTCACAATCGTCGAGTCGAGTACCACCATGAGTTGGCAGGCCGCGATGACGGCGAGTGCGATGCCGGGATGCCCCTCCCGGCGGGCCGCTCCTGGCTTTGAGTCCTCGATCAACTGAGAGGTTTGAGAGGTTGTCACTATGGTTCCCCCACAAGTGCGTTAGTGAACGCTCGCGTTCACTGCCGCGTCAACGGTAGTGAGTCCCCGACAGTGAACGCAAGCGTTCACTGAAGTCGCTGCCGCGTGTCGTCACTTGACCGCTCGCCCTCCCCGAACTCCCCGCTCCCCCATGCACAACGGAGACACTCAGATGGTTACTTCGCGTTGGACGGCCGCCCCCGCTCAGGCGGCCTCCCTGCGCCGACGCGGTGCCGTGCTCGAGCGCGCGATCCTCGACGCCGCGCTCGAGCAGCTCAGTACGGTCGGCTGGAACGGCCTCACGATGGAGGGCGTCGCCGCCCGGGCCCAGACCGGCAAGGCCGCGGTCTACCGTCGCTGGCCGTCCAAGGAGGACCTCGTCGCGGACGCGCTGAAGGCCGGACTGCCGAGCCTGACGGAGGCCCCCGACCTCGGAAGCGTCCGGGATGACCTGCTGGAACTGTGCCGACAGGTGCGTGAGGCGATGTTCTCTCAGCCTGGATTCGCGCTGCGCTCAGTGCTTCACGAATGCGATGTGGCGCAGGCGGAACGCTTTCAGGGTCTGATCATCGGAGGGGTCGTCGAGCCGACCAAGCATCTGCTGCGAGAGATCGTTCACCGCGGGATCGAGCGGGAAGAGGTCCGACCGGACGCCGCGAATTCCTACGTCTTCGATGTCATTCCGGCGATGATGATGTATCGCTCCAAGGTGTGCGCGAGCGAATGGAGTGAACGGGATCTGGAGGAGATGATCGACCAGCTGATGGTCCCGCTGCTGCGACGGGTGGGGGCTGATCCGCGGGCGGCCGGGTCCTGAGTCCGTGGACCGCCGGGGCCTGGATCCCTGGACTGCCCGGGCCTGGATCCCTGGACTGCCGGGTGAGTGGCGCGTGTCGGTGGCGGGGCTGTGGTCGCTCAGGGAAACCTGGGTGTCGAGAGGGGTTCGGGGCGGCGTAGGCTGAGGGCGCCATGCCGTACGAAGCACCCACTCACACCGTCGAGCGCTCCCTCCGCGCCACGACCGGAGCGAAGATCATTGCCGGTGTCGACGAGGTGGGCCGTGGTGCGTGGGCCGGCCCGGTCACCGTCTGCGCCGCCGTCACGGGACTGCGCCGTCCGCCCGAGGGCCTCACCGACTCCAAACTCCTCACCGTCAAGCGCCGTACCGTGATGGCCGCGGAGTTGGAGAAATGGGTGACGTCGTACGCCCTGGGGCATGCTTCTCCTGAGGAGATCGACGACCTGGGGATGACGGCCGCGCTGCGCCTGGCCGCGGTGCGGGCCCTGGAGGCCTTGCCCGTCCGCCCCGACGCGGTCATCCTCGATGGGAAGCACGACTACCTCGGGTCGCCGTGGCGGGTTCGCACGGTGATCAAGGGTGACCAGTCCTGCGTGGCCGTCGCGGCGGCCTCGGTGATCGCCAAGGTTCAGCGCGACAAAATGATGGCCGAACTGGGTGTCGACCATGCAGACTTCGGTTTTGCGGCCAACGCCGGATATCCGTCTCCGGTGCACAAGGCCGCACTGGAGGAACGGGGCCCCACTCCGTACCACCGGCTGTCATGGGCGTATCTTGATGCGCTGCCCCAGTGGCGGCACCTCAAGAAGGTCCGCAGCTGGGCGGACGGAAGCGGTCCGGAGATCGAAGGTCAGCTCGGCTTCGATTTCTGACGGTTCCGCTCGCACTCATGTGCCACCCGCCGACGCGTGTCGCACCGGCGTTTGATAAATATCAGCTCATGCCTCTCATTCCCGAGGAGCCTCAGATTCACGAGAGTGCCCAGGGTCCCCGCGCGACTCCGGCCAGTGGCCGCACCGCGCCGACCCCCCGTCCCGTACCCGGTCCCCGTCCCGCGGCTCCGCCGCGTCCCGGACGTCCGGGACCTGTTCGGCCGATGCCGGCCCAACGCACCCCGCGTGAGCCGGTCGTGGCCACGCCGGGGTCATCCGCCCCGGCGGCCGCGCCCGCTGCCGCCACCCCACAGATCCAGCTGATCCCGGCCTCGGCCGAGGGTGCGCTGGACGCCGCCGAAGAAGCGGTCGACCTGCTGTTGGAGTCGGGCCGAGCCCCCGGTGAGGTGCTGGTGATCACCACCGGCGAACCGCACCCGTGGGCCGCGCACGAACTCTCCTTCGGTGAAACCGCCTACTGGGCGCAGCACGACTCGGGCGACGACGTCTTCTACGCCGACGCCTCCGTCGCGGGCCGGGCCGCGTCCCGTCCCGTGGTCGTGGTCGCCGTCAACGGCGGTTCCGACGCTGTCGCCGCCACCGCCCTTCCCCTGGCCCTCGGCCGGGCCGGCGCCCTGCTGATCGTCTGCGGCGACCCGCAGCAGATCAACTCGGTGCTGGGCGCCGGAGTCTGAACGAATCCCGGACACCGTCCGGGATTCGCTCGGGCGACGGTCGGGGCTATGTCTCGGGCGTGATGGTGGTGCCACTACGGCACCACCTGTACGGCGGTCCTTTTGGCGTGCCTGGAGATCGTGTGTCCGAGGGCCGCGCGCGCATGTAGTGCGTGTACACGGAGTCGGTGCCTGAAGTCCGTGTACACGGAGTTCGTGTGCCTGAAGTCCGAGTGCCTGAAGTTCGTGTGTCTGCGGTCCGTGTGTCTGTGGTCTGTGTGTCTGCGGTCCGTGTGTCTGTGGTTCGTGGCCTCGTAGTGAGTGCTTGCTCGCCGAGGCCATGGTGGCGGCGGTGCGCGTCTTTCGCGGGCGGGGTGTCTCTTCGGCGTACGCCGTCGTCGAACGGCCTCGTGGCCGTCCGCATGTTCCGGAGGGGCGCGTACGCCGCTGGAGCGGGCGCAAGCGCTACGGCACTGCCCCCGCCCGGTCCCGCCTGCCGCGGGGGCCGCCACGGCGCGGGCGGGCGCGCCCGGGTCACGGGGGCGAGTGCCCCTCAGGGGGCCTTCGAGGCGGGTCGGCACCCGGGCGGGCGTCGACGCCTCACAGGCCGCCGACTCAGCGGGCGGCTGCCCGGCGCAGCACCTCCGACGCGGCGCCCCCGGTGCGCGGGAGCGGCGGCGGTGCCTCGGTCAGGGAGAAGGACTCAGGTGGGGAGTCCGCGCTCGGGCGGCGTCCGCCACGGCCCTCGCCGAGTACCTGCCAGCCGTCGTGCGTCAGCGTGATGTACGCCCCGCAGCGCAGCCCGTGGAGGGTGCAGGCGTCCCGCAGCCCCCACATCCATGCCCCGTCCTCCTCGGTCCAACGTGCGTCGCCCTCGCGGCAGTAGAGCAGCACCGCAGTGCGTACCGGGGTGCGGCGCCGCAGGTCGTGCGGGATCACCCGGCGCAGCTGCGCCAGCAGGGAGTTGCGGAACATCCAGCCGTCGGCCGGAGCCGTCCGCCGGGTGAACGAGGCGCTCGCCCGCAGCCGCTCGTCCGCGTCGAGGACGGCCACGATGGCGGTCGTGGGTCTCGGCCGGTGCCGTGCGTGCAATCCGCTGACGACCTCCCGGGGATTGCGCAGCAGCGGAATCCCCGCAGCGGCCCATTCGGCGGGTTCGAGCATACGGGTCAGTGGGTTGGCGGAAGCGGCGGACAGATCGGCAGACGTCGACATGGATGCCGCCGAGGACGGAGCGAATCCGAAGGTCACGGTCCTCCCTTCGGCTACGCGCCCACACAACGGGCGGGGTCGGACTTGGGGGAGCGCACGCCGCAGCAGAGCCCTACCGGATCACGGGCGAGCCGTGCGGGGAGCGGACCTCAATTCTTCCTGTCGAACTTGGTTGCGGCAACGAGCAATTGGGGCCACCGACCGTTTTCCGGCTATAGGTCGTGTATATCCCTGCCCACTGTTCTTGAGGGCGACACATGGGTCACGCCTGTACGGCCAGGACCAGCGGCAACACCCCCTGCGCCCCGGATCGTCGCAGCATGCGCGCGGCGACCGCGAGCGTCCAGCCCGTCTCGGTGGCGTCGTCCACGAGCAGCACGGGACCGCCTGCTTCTTTGAGGGCGGCTGCCAGCGCGGGCGGCACGGACAGCGCCCCGTCGAGTGCCTTGAGCCGCTGGGCGCTGTTGCTCCGGGAGACCTGTGGGACGGCCCCGCCGACGTACTCCACGGACCCCAGCAGCGGCAGTCGGCCGACCTCCGCGATCCTCGCGCCCAGCGACTGGATCAACTGAGGACGCCTGCGCGAGGCCATGGTGACGACGCCGACCGGGCGCGGCTGCGCGTCGGGCTGCCCGGAGGCCCAGCCGCCGGGCCCCTTCGCCCAGTCGGTCAGGACGCCGACCACGGCCTTCGCCACATCGTCCGGCACCGGTCCGTCCGGTGCCTGGGGTGTGAGCATCGGCCGCAGCCGGTTGCCCCAGCCGATGTCCGAGAGCCGCCCCAAGGCGCGCCCCGGTGCGGCTTGTTCGCCCGCCGGGATTCGTCCCTTCAGCTCGACGCCGACGGCGGGCAGGCCCGTCGGCCACATCTTGCGGGGGTCGACGTCGACACCGGCGCGGCCCAGCTCGCCGTTGGCCGCGTCGAGCGCGGTGGGGGACACGGACGCCTCGAACCGGGCTCCCGCACAGGTGTCGCAGCGCCCGCACGGCTTCGCCAGCTCGTCGTCGAGCTGGCGCCGCAGAAACTCCATCCGGCAGCCGGTGGTCGACACGTAGTCGCGCATCGCCTGCTGCTCGGCGGCCCGCTGCTTGGCGACCCAGGCATAGCGCTCGGTGTCGTACGTCCAGGGCACGCCCGTGGAGATCCAGCCGCCCTGGACGCGCCGCACCGCGCCGTCCACGTCGAGCACCTTGAGCATCGTCTCCAGACGGGACCTGCGCAGCTCCACCAGGGGTTCGAGGGCGGGCAGCGAGAGCGGCCTCTCGGCGCGGGCCAGGACGTCCAGGGTCCGGCGCACCTGCTCCTCCGGAGGGAAGGCGATCGACGCGAAGTACTCCCAGATCGCCTGGTCCTCCTTGCCCGGCAGGAGGAGCACCTCGGCATGCTTCACCCCGCGGCCCGCGCGCCCCACCTGCTGGTAGTACGCGATGGGGGAGGAGGGGGAGCCCAGGTGCACCACGAATCCGAGGTCGGGCTTGTCGAAGCCCATGCCCAGCGCGGAAGTGGCGACCAGGGCCTTGACGCGGTTGGCGAGGAGGTCCTCCTCGGCCTGCTGGCGGTCCGCGTTCTCCGTCTTTCCGGTGTACGAGGCGACGGTGTGCCCGCTCTGGCGCAGGAACGCGGTGACCTCTTCGGCGGCGGCCACGGTGAGCGTGTAGATGATGCCCGAGCCCGGCAGGTCGCTCAGGTGCTCGGCGAGCCAGGCCATCCGGTGGGCGGCGTCCGGCAGCCGCAGCACGCCGAGGCTCAGGCTCTCCCGGTCCAGCGGCCCGCGCAGGACGAGCGCGTCGGTGCTGGCGCCGGTACCCAGCTGCTCGGCCACATCGCCCGTCACGCGCGCGTTGGCGGTCGCGGTGGTGGCCAGGACGGGGACGCCCGGTGGGAGATCGGCGAGCATCGTGCGCAGCCTGCGGTAGTCCGGCCGGAAGTCGTGCCCCCAGTCGGAGATGCAGTGCGCCTCGTCGACCACGAGCAGGCCGGTCGCCGCGGCCAGCTTGGGCAGCACCTGATCGCGGAAGTCGGGATTGTTGAGCCGCTCAGGGCTCACCAGGAGCACGTCGACCTCGCTCGCGGCCACCTCGGCCTGGATCGTCTCCCACTCCTCCGTGTTCGACGAGTTGATGCTCCGAGCGTGGATACCGGCGCGGGCGGCCGCCTCCACCTGGTTGCGCATGAGAGCGAGGAGCGGCGAGACGATGACGGTGGGCCCGGCGCCCCGTTCGCGCAGCAGTGCGGTGGCGACGAAGTACACGGCGGACTTGCCCCAGCCCGTGCGCTGCACGACGAGGGCTCTGCGCTTGTCGGCCACCAGGGCCTCGATGGCGCGCCACTGGTCCTCGCGCAGCCGGGCCTCGCCCGCCGGGGCGCCGACGAGGCGGGCGAGTACGGCATCGGCCGCGCCGCGCAGGTCGGCGTTGGGCAGGTCCGTGTTGGTCGGGGGGCGTGGCTCGTCGTTGCTCATGGCCCCATGCAACCCGATGGGTCGGACATCGCGCGAACGAGGCCGCCGGGTTGTGGACAAGTCATGTCGTGGTCATGACCAGGGTTATCCACAGGGCAAAGCGGAATTTCAGGATCCGCGGGATGGTCACGGCATGACGAATCACAGCGAATCCGCCGGCACGTCCGGTGACAGCGACATCAGCGGGCGCGGTCGGCACGGGGGAGACAGCGCGGGCCACGCGCCGGGCGGGCGCAGCGGACGGGGCGAGCACGATGGGCTCGACCTGCCCGGCCAGCACCAGGTGACCCTGCGCACACCGGCCGAGCTGGCCGATGCCCTGCCTTACCTGCTCGGATACCGGCCCGAGGACAGCATCGTGCTGGTCGCCCTGCACGACGGAGAGAGGCGCGGCCGCTTCGGCGGGCGGGCACGGCTCGGCATCCCCGCGCACGCGGACGACTGGCCGTCCGTCGCCGATCAGCTGGCGCAAGGACTGGTGAAGGGAAGCGAGCGCAGAGGGGCCCGGCCCGAGAGCATGGTCGCCTACCTCTGCCAGGAGCCAGGGACCGGAGAGTCGGGACGGGACGTCATGGAACGTCTGCGGCAGCTCGCGCAGTTGCTGCGCACGGCCTGCGGTCGCCTCGACGTCCCCGTCGTCGAGGCCCTGTGCATCTCCGACGGGCGCTTCTGGTCGTACTGCTGCCCCGGCCAGGGGTGCTGTTCGTCCGAGGGCCATCCGATGGGACTGCCCGGGACCTCCGTCCTTGCCGCCGCCGCGACCTACGCCGGCCTCCAAGTGCGCGGATCGCTGAGGGAGTTCACCGCTCGGTTCATCCCGTGGGAAGGCGCGGCCGCACGGGAGCAGCAGACCGCGCTCGACACGGCGAGCATGGCCCTGGTTCCCATGATCCTCGATTGCGAGGGCCGTGCGGAGGTGGCCGAGGAGACCCTCGGACTGGCCCGGCAGATCATGAAGCGGTTCGCCGACGCCCCACCCGTTTCCGGCACCCGCCCGGCGGACCTCCGTGACGACGGCCTCCTGGAGCACGACGAGGCCGCCACCTTGATCCTCGGACTTCAGGACCGCACAACCCGCGACCGCGCAGCCGAGTGGATGGAGGGCGACGAGGCCGGCCCGGCTCTGCGCCTCTGGCGGGCGCTGGCCCGCCGCTGCGTCGGCCCCTACGGCGAGCACGCGGCGGCACCCCTCACCCTCGCCGGGTGGGTCGCCTGGTCGACCGGTGACGAACTGGAGGCTCGTGAGGCCCTGGCCATGGCACTCGGCGCCGATCCCGACTACCTCTTCGCCCGTCTCCTGCACCAGGCGTGCAACGAGGGCCTCAACCCGGAGTCGATCCGCCGCTGCCTGCGCGCGGAGCGCACCGGCCGGACAGGGGCGGAAGCGGAGCAGTCATCGGGTCCCGATCGCGCGGCGCCGCGTGACGTCGCCGAGCCGCCGGGCACCCCGAACCGACGCCGGCGCAGGGCACGCACGGCGGGGATCGGGGCGCCGCGCGGAAGTGGGCGTCACCCCGGGGTGGGTAGCTTCCGTCGGCGTCGGCCCACCGATGAGGCCGCGCCCGGCGGGGAGGGACCGGGGCGCGTGCCTGAGACGTCGAGCGAACGGCCGCGCGCCCGCCGCACGGGCGGTCGGCGGGTCGTGGGGGAGGAGACGTGAGCGTGGGGAGCGGAGCGGATCGACGGTTGTCGGGTCGGGTGACACATGAGGTGCGCCCGGCACCGGATGTCACTCCACTCGACGCGGCGGCGCGCTCCCGCCCGCGCGGCACGGGCGGACGGCGCGCGCCGGCGATCTCCAAGCCCGAACCCTTGGCCCTCCCCGCACCCCTACCAGCCGTCCGCGGCGTGCCCCACCGTCCGTCCCACCGCCATTCGGTCGGCTTGCCCGGTCCAGGGCGTGACCCCGGACAGGGCCGTTCCGTTCACCTGTGTGGCGGTACCCGTGGCCGGGCCGCGCCGCCGAACGCCCTCGCCTCTCCGGAGCCCCCAACCCGGCGCCGAGCGCGCCCCAGGCGCACTGACCGAGGAAGCCGCATGCCCCTGCCCATTCCACCCTCCGATCCCGACGGCGCCCTCCCGCCGGTGCGCGGGCCCGCTCAGCCTTTCCCTCGTCGCGCCGGTTCACAGGCCCCGTTCGCAGGAGTCGAGAGCGCTCTGAGCCCCTTCGCGGGGCCCGGCGCTCCGGCGGCTCGTCACACCCCGCTTCCCGGGCCGCGCCGGACCACGGACCTGCCACCCGTGCACAACGCCCTGATCTGCGTCGCCCTGCCAGGGCTGGCGATCTCCACGGACCAGGGGCAGCTGACCGGCCGCGGGCTTGAGGGGTTCTACCGCGCGGGCCGCCGGACGCTGTCCCGCTGCCAGCTGCGAGTGGCGGGGCGCGAACCACTCGCCGTACAGGCCCGGATGGTCGCCGCCGACCGAGCCCGCTTCGTCGGGACGGTGCGCGCCTGCGCCGACGGCGGCCCGGATCCCGACGTCGTCGTGGAGCGGACGCGCGACGCGGACGGGACGGAGCGGATCACCCTGCGCAGCGCCTCCCCGCGCGCCCTGCGGGTGCCCGTCGAGGTCGCCCTCGCTACGGATCTCGCGGAGCTCGGCTCCGTCGCCTCCGGCCGAGCCGGGCCCGAACTGCCCGCCAGCGTCCACGACTCGGGCCTGCGATGGTCCTGTGCCGCCGGGAGCTCGATCGTCACCGCCGACCCACCGCCCGCCGACGCCCTGGCCTCCGCGGGACTGCTCCGCTGGGAGCTCGAACTGCCACCCGGTGGCACCCGGAGCGTGGAGCTGCGGGTGCGACCGGGCGGTGCGGGGCCGGCCAGAGCCGTCAGCCGCGGCGCCACGAGCCCGCTCTCCGCCGCCCGGGCCACCGGTGACGACCCCAGGGTCCAGGCGCTCATGGACACCTGCGTCGAGGACCTCCAGGCGCTACTGCTGCGCGATGCCGCCCACCCCTCGGACACGTACCTCGCGGCGGGGGCGCCGTGGCGATGCGGCCTGGCGCCGGCCGAGGCGCTGGTCGCGGCCCGGATGACGCTGCCACTGGGCACCCGGCTCGCCGCGGGCACGCTGCGGACCCTCGCCCGCACCCAAATCGCGGGCCCGGGAGCACAGTCCGGCCTGATCCCCGGCCCGCGCCGGGACGCCGGCCCGCATCTGCCTCCGGGCTGCACGGCCACCGAGGCGACCCTGCTGTTCCCCGTGCTGCTCGCTGAAGCCCGGCGCTGGGGACTTCCGGAACAGGAGACCGAGGAACTGCTGCCCGCGGCCGAGCGGTGCCTCGCATGGCTGCGGACCACCCTCGGTGACGGCACCTATCTGGCCGACCCGCACCCCGGCGGGCCGTTCCGCTGCGAGACGCAGGCGTACGCCCACCGCGCGGCGCTGCTGGGCGCCGATCTGCTCGACGCGTACGGACGGCCGGGTGGCGAGGGACTGGTGCAGTGGGCCCAGGAGCTGCGGACCGCGTTCCGCCGGGACTTCTGGGCCGAGGACCGGGGAGGCGGCAGACCGGCGGCCGCCCGGGCCCCGGACGGGCGCCTCGTACCCCACCTCGGCGCGAGCACCGCCCACCTCCTCGACACGGGGCTGCTCGGCTCCGGCGTGTTCGCCCCCTGCCTGCTCGACAAGGTGCAGACCGAGCAGCTCGCACGGCTGCTCGGCGGCCCGGCCATGGACTCCGGCTGGGGTCTGCGCAGCCTGGGTGCCAAGGAGGCGGCGTACAACCCCTTCGGACACCGCGGCGGCGCCGTGCGCGTCCAGGAGACCGCGACCGCCGTCACCGGTCTGGTCACCGCCGGCTACGAGAAGGAGGCGAGCGCTCTGCTCCGGGGGCTGCTGGCGGCGGCCGAGACCTTCGGACACAGGCTGCCCGAGATGTACGCGGGAGAGCAGCGCACGGAGGGCGGCGCCCCGCTCCCGCACCCTGCCGCCTGTCGGCCTGCGGCCACGGCGGCCGCCGCCGGGGTGCTGCTCCTCACCTCCCTCGCGGGCATCCGCCCCGACGCCCCGGCCCGGACGGTGACGCTGCGCCCGGTCAGTAGTGCGCCGCTGGGCGAGATCGGACTGACGGGACTGCGGATCGCGGGCGCCACGTTCTCCGTGCGCGTCAGCAGACTCGGTCTCGCGATGGTGGAGGAGGCCGCCGACGGACTGCAGTTGGGAGTGTGACCTTGCGCGACACGTCCTCGGACGGCGACCGGCAGCGGCCGGTGGGACCCGTACAGGACGGAAGTGGATCATCAGTGGAAGCGACTGGCGAAGGGCGTGTTTATCGTCAGGCAGACGACTATGATCGCGACATGCCCTACGACCCGTCGGCCTTTCCGCCCTTTGCCGTGACCGTGGACCTGGTCGTGCTGACCGTGCGTCGCCATGCCCTGTGTGCGCTGGCGGTACGGAGGGGGGAACAGCCTTTCCAGGGACGATGGGCGCTCCCGGGCGGCTTCGTACGGCCCGACGAGGACCTGGCGCAGGCGGCCGCGCGCGAACTGGTCGAGGAGACCGGGCTGCGCGCCCACGACCCGTCAGCCCCGGCACAGGACAACGGCGCGCACCTGGAACAGCTTGCGACCTATGGCGACCCCAAGCGCGACCCTCGGATGAGGGTGGTCAGCGTCGCCCATCTCGCGCTGGCCCCCGATCTGCCCGCACCCAGGGCCGGAGGCGACGCCAACAGCGCGCGCTGGGCGCCCGTGGAGGAGTTGCTGCAGCAGGGCGGTTACGGCCGCGACGGAGAGCAGGCGGCCCCCCTCGCCTTCGACCACGCCCAGATCCTCTCGGACGGGGTGGAACGCGCCCGGTCCAAGATCGAGTACTCGTCGTTGGCCACCGCCTTCTGCCCGTCCGAGTTCACCGTCGGCGAGCTGCGCCGCGTGTACGAGGCTGTGTGGGGGGTGGCACTCGACCCGCGCAACTTCCACCGCAAGGTGACGGGCACACCGGGGTTCCTCGTGCCCACGGGCGGTACGACCACGCGCCAGGGCGGCCGACCCGCGCAGCTGTTCCGCGCCGGCGGCGCCACGTTGCTCAATCCGCCGATGCTGCGCCCCGAGGTCTGACGAGGCGGATCGACTCACGGGGCCCCGTCGCCCCGAAAGAGTGGGAAGAGCTGCCTCGGATGAGCCGCAAGGTGCCCGAAAAACCGGGAATGTCCCGCTATCTTGCTGTGAGTGATCCAGGCCATCGGATTGACCAGCAACCCCCGCAAGGAGCTTCCCCCCGCCGTCGACGACGTGTCCTTCGAGGCGCGCTCGGGCCGTGTCACAGCGCTCCTCGGAGCCCCGGGCGCGGGCAAGACGACGGCGCTGAGGCTCATGCTCGAACTCCAGCGGGGCCGAGGAATCACCTACTTCAGAGGCCGTCCACTGCACCGGATCGCCCATCCCTCGCGTGAAGTAGGTGTGCTTCTGGGCGAGGTGCCGGGCCACCCCGCGCGTACGGTCCGCGGGCAGCTCGGCATGATGTGCGCGGCCGTCGGTGTCCCGATTCGGCGCGTCGACGAAGTGATCGAAGTCGTCGGGCTCGTGAGCCTGCGCGACGAACGCCTGGGCACCTTGTCGCACGGCATGGACCGCCGTCTGGGCCTGGCCTGTGCGCTGCTGTCCGATCCGCACACCCTCGTCCTCGACGATCCCGCCGGCGGTCTCGCCATCACCGAAGGCCGCTGGCTGCACGGGATTCTGCGGGCGCACGCGGCCCGCGGAGGCACCGTTCTGTTCAGCACGGACGACCCCAAGGAGGCCGCTCGGACGGCCGACCGGGTCATCACGCTGGAGGGTGGCCGGCTCGTCGCCGACCAGGAGGCCGCGGACTTCGCCCGCACCAGGCTCCGCCCCCGGGTCGCAGTCCGCAGTCCGCACGCCGCCCGCCTCGGCGCCCTGCTCACCAAGGAGGCCCGCGCCGCGCAGCGTTCCGTCGAGGTCGTGCGCGAGGACGGTAACCGGCTCTCGGTGTACGGCAGCACCTGCGCCGACATCGGCGAGACCGCCTTCCGGCACGGCATCCTCGTGCACCAACTCGCCGACGAGACGGGCGACATGGGACCACAGGCCACGATCCCCGCCGACGGCCTCGCCCCCTCGGCCGTCGTCACCATGACATCTGCCCTCATGACCTCTGTCTCCGCGACCTCGACCTCCACGGTCGATGCCCCCGCGACCGGCGATTCCGCGATTGGCGATTCCGCGATTGGCGATTCCGCCACCGCCCTGGCCGCGACCGGCGAATCCACTACCGCCGTAGCCGCGACCGGTGCGCACACGGCCGGTGAGCCGGGGCCGGCCGAGTCGCGGACCCGTCCGGCAGCTTCGCTGGGCGCGCGGGACCTGCCCCGGCTCCCGCCCCCCATCGCCGTACGCCAGGTCCCGAGCCCGCTGCGTCCGCTGCGCTACGAACTGCGGCGCGCCACCGGAGTGGGCACCGGCTACCTCACCGCGATCACCGTGCTGGTCACCTCCGCCCTGCTGTCCGTGCTCCTGGCCAGAATCGGTCACACACCCCAACCGCGGCTCCTGGCCGCCTGGCCGCGGGAATGCCCCCTGCCGCCCGCGGCGCTCGGTGCGGGACTGCTCGGGGCGCTCGCCTTCGGCGAGGAGTTCCGCCACCCCGCCCTGGCAGCGGACCGCGGCACCGTCCCCCGCCGCCTGGGACTGCTCGCCGCCAAACTCCTCGTCGCCTCGGTCACCGCACTGGCACTGGCCGTCCTCACGGTGGGCTGCGACCTCGAAATGCTCTATCTCGTCTACGGACGAGAGCTCGTCGGAGTTCCCGCGGACTGGCTTTCGCTGAGCGCGAGTTGGATCGGCCTCACGGTGGGCTGCGCCTGGGCGGGAGTGCTGGCGGCGGGCATCTTCCGGTCCACCACCGCCGGGCTCGCGGCGGTGCTCGCCGTCCCGGTCGTGGTCGTACCACTCGTACAAAGAACCTTGGCGGGACCGTCCGTGCGGAAGGCGGCCGGGTTTTCCGAGCGACTGCGCGAGCTCGTGCTGATGCAATGGCCGTTCGGGGGAGAGCGCTATATCGCGGCCGGGGCGCGCCTTGTCGCCCAACCCGTTGGCGGTGCCCTGATGTTGTCGCTGACCGCTCTGCTCTGCGCGTATCTGCTCACGACCCTGCGAAGCAGGGTGCGATGACGACCGTCCTTACCCTTCCGTTCCCGCCGTGCGCACAACTCCCCGGAGAACGCCCATTTCTTTCCGATAAGGCGTCAATTGCGACGCGGTGAGCGATCACCCTTTCGTGTGCTTTTCACCAAAGACCTCAAGGGAGTTGGAGACAGCGCCGACAAATGATCCGTGAGTACCCTTGCGCACACCATGATGACCGCCGCCCGCTCCTCAGACTCCGGCCTGGCCGGCCCGGGCGGACTCGACCGCTACCCCTACGCCGAGGGCCCTGGTGCCGAACGCGTCGGCGCCTCCGCGTGGGAGGGCGCGGACCCGGAACTGGGCCGCGTCGGCCGGCGCGCCGCGGGCAGCCGCGGACGCGGACTGCACGGCCAACTCGTCCAGCAGCTGGGTCAGATGATCGTCTCCGGCGACCTGGGCGCGGACCGCCCGCTCGTCCCCGAGGAGATCGGACAGCGGTTCGAGGTCTCCCGTACCGTCGTCCGTGAGTCGCTCCGCGTCCTGGAGGCGAAGGGGCTGGTCAGCGCCCGCCCCAACGTCGGCACGCGCGTGCGCCCCGTCAGTGACTGGAATCTTCTCGACCCGGACATCATCGAATGGCGGGCCTTCGGGCCGCAGCGCGACGACCAGCGGCGCGAGCTGAGCGAGCTGCGCTGGACGATCGAGCCGCTCGCCGCGCGTCTGGCCGCCGGGCACGGGCGCGAGGAGGTCCAGCAGCGTCTCGGAGACATGGTCGAGATCATGGGCCACGCCATGGCGCAGGGTGACTCGCTCACCTTCTCGCGGGCCGACGCCGAATTCCATTCGCTGCTCATCCAGGTATCGGGCAATCGCATGCTGGAGCACCTTTCCGGGATTGTCTCGGCCGCGCTCCAGGTCTCCGGTGGCCCCGTCACCGGCTGCGACCGACCGAACGAGACCTCCTTGACGCACCACGGCCGGATCGTCGACGCCCTGGCGGAGGCCGACGGCGCGGCGGCCGAGGCGGCCATGCGGCAGTTGCTCGCCGTTCACCCCGAGGTGGAGCGCGTGGTGCCCGCGCCGCGCGAGCACTGATCGCGCCCCGAGGGCGGCGCGGTCGGGGGGCGTGTGCCCTCTCGTGGCATCGCTTGGTCGGCGGAGCATCCCCCGCCGGACCCCGTCGGATCCTTCCGGGATCCGGCGGGATCCGGCGATGTGATGAAGGTGATCAAGCCATCGGTTGAGGTGATGAACCCATCGGTTTGAGGTGATGAGTCCATCGACTGACCCCCTCTGACCGTATCTGGCCGCTTTTGGGCACTTACGGGGTGTGACTCGGGCCACGCAGATTGGGCGTAACGCTCTTCGGAACTGCGCGATGACCTAAGAGGTGACAGCCGAGGAGGGAATACGGACGCCGTTTACGGCGCTGTGCATCTTCCCGGCTCCCGCCCGCGCCGTCGACCCATCCCCAAGTCGTCGGTCGTCGGTTCCTGTCCGCAGTGGACGGGGCCGGAAGCCGTTTTCCAACGTTCCGAGAGGTTGTTCGTGTCGGCCAGCACATCCCGTACGCTCCCGCCGGAGATCGCCGAGTCCGTCTCTGTCATGGCGCTCATTGAGCGGGGAAAGGCTGAGGGGCAGATCGCCGGCGATGACGTGCGTCGGGCCTTCGAAGCTGACCAGATTCCGGCCACTCAGTGGAAGAACGTACTGCGCAGCCTCAACCAGATCCTCGAGGAAGAGGGTGTGACGCTGATGGTCAGTGCCGCGGAGCCCAAGCGCACCCGAAAGAGCGTCGCAGCGAAGAGTCCGGCCAAGCGCACCGCCACCAAGACGGTCGCGGCCAAGACGGTGACCACCAAGAAGGCCACCGCCACCGCCGCCCCGGCAGTGCCCGTGGCCGACGATCCGGCTGAGGACGCGTCCGCCAAGAAGGTCGCTGCCAAGAAGACGGTCGCCAAGAAGGCCGTCGCGAAGAAGACGGTCGCCAAGAAGGCCGTCGCGAAGAAGACCACCGCCAAGAAGGACGACGTCGAGCTGATCGACGACGAGGCGGTCGAGGAGACCCCGGGCAAGCCCGGTGCCGAGGAGCCCGCCGAGGACGGCGCCCAGGGCTTCGTCCTGTCCGACGAGGACGAGGACGACGCGCCCGCGCAGCAGGTCGCCGCGGCCGGCGCCACCGCCGACCCGGTCAAGGACTACCTCAAGCAGATCGGCAAGGTCCCCCTGCTCAACGCCGAGCAGGAGGTCGAGCTCGCCAAGCGCATCGAGGCGGGCCTCTTCGCCGAGGACAAGCTGGCCAACGCCGACAAGCTCGCCCCCAAGCTCAAGCGCGAGCTGGAGATCATCGCCGAGGACGGCCGCCGGGCCAAGAACCACCTCCTGGAGGCCAACCTCCGTCTGGTGGTCTCCCTGGCCAAGCGCTACACCGGTCGCGGCATGCTCTTCCTGGACCTCATCCAGGAGGGCAACCTCGGTCTGATCCGCGCGGTGGAGAAGTTCGACTACACCAAGGGCTACAAGTTCTCCACGTACGCCACCTGGTGGATCCGTCAGGCGATCACCCGCGCCATGGCCGACCAGGCCCGCACCATCCGTATCCCGGTGCACATGGTCGAGGTCATCAACAAGCTCGCGCGCGTGCAGCGTCAGATGCTCCAGGACCTGGGCCGCGAGCCCACCCCGGAGGAGCTGGCGAAGGAACTCGACATGACCCCTGAGAAGGTCATCGAGGTCCAGAAGTACGGTCGCGAGCCCATCTCGCTGCACACCCCGCTGGGCGAGGACGGCGACAGCGAGTTCGGTGACCTCATCGAGGACTCCGAGGCCGTCGTCCCGGCCGACGCGGTCAGCTTCACGCTCCTCCAGGAGCAGCTGCACTCTGTCCTCGACACCCTGTCCGAGCGCGAGGCGGGCGTCGTCTCCATGCGTTTCGGTCTCACCGACGGTCAGCCGAAGACCCTCGACGAGATCGGCAAGGTGTACGGCGTCACGCGTGAGCGGATCCGTCAGATCGAGTCCAAGACGATGTCGAAGCTGCGCCACCCGTCGCGTTCGCAGGTGCTGCGCGACTACCTCGACTAGGTCTCGACCGCACTGTCGCCGAGGGCCCTGCTCCCGATGGGGAGCAGGGCCCTCGGCGCATGCGTGGAGTGCGCGCTGTCGCCCGCTGGATCACTCTGGGTGTTCCATGACCATCCCAGAGTGAGGAACGCGCATGCGCCGTCCTTTCGCCCCAGTACTGGCCCTCGCGGCCGCCGCGGCCCTCATACCGCTGGCATCCCCCGCCGCGGCCGCGACCGACGACGTCATCATCGGGGGCCATCCGGTCGACATCGCTCAGAGTCCGTGGGCGGTGGCACTGTCCAGCCGTGACCGGTTCGGGGGTACGCGGGCCGGGCAGTTCTGCGGCGGCGTGGTGATCGGCCCTTCGCTCGTGCTGACCGCTGCCCACTGCCTGAGCGCGCTCGTGCTGGGGGCGCCACCGCGACAGATCCACGACTTGAAGATCATCGCGGACCGTACCGACCTGCTGTCCAGCAAGGGCAAGGAGATCCCGGTGCGCGACACCTGGGTCAATCCGCAGTACGACGCCGTCACGAACGCCGGGGACTTCGCCGTGATCACGCTCGCCTCCCCGCTGCCCCAGAGCTCGGTCATCCGTATGGCCGCCTCGGGGGATTCCGCGTACGCGCCCGGCACGGCCGCCGCGGTCTACGGCTGGGGCGATACGTCAGGCACCGGTGACTACGCGCTCAGTCTGCGGTCCGCAAGCGTGAACGTGCTGTCCGACTCGGCCTGTGAACGGGCGTACCCGGGGAGTGAAGACGGGGCCTATCAAGCCGCTTCCATGGTGTGCGCCGGGGAGGCCGCGGGTGGGCGGGATGCCTGTCAGGGGGACAGCGGTGGCCCGCTCGTCGCCCAGGGGCGGCTGATCGGCCTCGTGTCCTGGGGAAGCGGCTGTGGGCAGGCGGGAAGCCCCGGGGTCTACACGCGGGTCTCAGACGTCGTCAGGACGCTCGGCACGAGCCGCTGAGGCCGCACAGGCGGAAGCGGTACGGAACGCCGTGGACCGCGGATCGCGGTTTGCGGGGCGCCGGGGGTGGGGCGAACCCGTGACGCGTGGAGAGTGCGCGGGAGGGGTTCGGGCCCGGTGACGCGTGGAGAGTGCGCGGGAGGGGTTTGGGCCCGGTGGCGCGCGGAGGCGCGCCGGAGCGGTACGGGCCGGTGGCGCGTGGAGGTGCGCGGCAAGGGCACGAACCAGTGGCCCATTGAAGTGCGTGGGCGCAGAGCCCGTCGTGGGGGGCGGGGGGCGGGGGGCCCCCCCCCCCCCCGCGGGGGGGGGCGCCACCCCCTCGACCGGCACGCGGAAGGCCGGCCCCCCCCCCCGCTGGGGGGGGGGGCACGGCCCACCCCGAA
>NZ_JBIVXA010000031.1:0-117628 GCF_044768965.1 Streptomyces sp. NPDC090798 | reverse complement strand
TTCGCGGAACGGGTCGGTGCGCATCAACATCGCGAATACACCTCCACAGGTCTGGCAGGAACTGCCAATGCGCTTCGTCTGCCACCGTTGTAACACGTCATCCAAACGATGACAAGTGAAGCGTCGTCCAAAGGGTGACAGTCCGGGAGGGTCTCCATGAACGCCTCCTCCGAGCCCCGTGACCCCACCTCGTTCCTCGCTGCCGCGGCAGCGCTGAACACGATCAACGAAGCCGTCCGCACCGCCCAGCCCCCCAGACCGGAGCGCACCCGCAGGACGGACAAGCCGGTGCGGACCGGGCCCTGGCCGCACTCCTCCTGCTGCGTGAACTGCGCGACCAACTCGCGGGATGGGAACCTGGACTGATCGAGGCAGCCCGGGCCGCGGGCTCCAGTTGGGCGGACCTCGCCCACCCCCTGGGCGTCGCCAGCCGCCAGGCCGCCGAACGCCGCTACCTGCGCGTACGCCCCGGCACACCCGGCAACACCGGCGAAAAACGCGTACAAGCCACCCGCGACCGCCGCGCCGCCGACCGCACCATCACCGCCTGGGCCCGGACCAACGCCGCCGAACCGAGACGAGGACGAGCAGTCGCGTGTCGTCAGCCGACCTTCTTCTGCTGCTGTTCGCGGATTTCGTGGACGGGGGCGTTGAGGGTGCCGTCCTGCTGTTCGTAGTGGGAGAGGGCGAGGCCGAGGCCGAAGAAGGTGGGCGCCCATTCGCCGACGAAGAGCCCCCACCGGTCGGCGCGGTCGAGGCCGAGGCCGGGCTCGACTTCGAGTGAGGTTGCCCAGGCGGCGACGCCGAGACCGATGGATGCCATGCCGGCGAGGTGGGCGTGTTCGCTGCGGACGCCCATGTCGTGCATTGATCTGCCGCTGACCTGCGGTGAGGCGGGCGGTGAGATTGTGCAGCCGACCTGATGCCGCGCCGTCGACGCCGAGGAGATGAACTCCCCGCTTCGGAAACGGAAAATATCCATGCCGGGCATCGCACGCCTGCACAATCTCGCCCCGCTGACCGCGGCCTTGTCGACCTCAAGATCAGTTATGGGACAAGCTCTGACTAGGATCCGGCCTTCGACAGCGCCTCGAACTCGGCGTCGGTGAGCTCGATGGTCGCGCCGGCGATATTGTCCTCCAGGTGCGCGACGCTCGACGTCCCCGGGATCGGGAGCATGACCGGGGAACGGTTCAGGAGCCAGGCGAGGGCGAGCTGTGACGGTGTGGCGCCGTGCTGCTTGGCGAGTTCGGTGAGCGGGCCGCCTTCGCCGGTGAGCTGGCCGGTGGCAAGCGGGAACCAGGGGATGAAGCCGATGCCCTGCTCGGTCGACCAGTCGAGCAGTTCTTCCGAGGAGCGGTTGGTGAGGTTGTAGAGGTTCTGGACCGAGACGATCGGCGCGATCTTCTGGGCGGCCTTGACCTCCGCCACGGTGACCTCGCTGAGGCCGATGTGGCGGATCTTGCCCTCGTCCTGGAGCTTCTTCAGTTCGCCGATCTGGTCTTCGAGCGGGGTGTCGGGGTCGATGCGGTGGAGCTGGAACAGGTCGATGCGGTCGACGCCGAGGCGGCGCAGGCTCAGCTCGGCCTGCTGGCGGAGGTAGGCGGGGCGGCCGACGGGTGTCCACAGGTCGGGGCCCTGGCGGGTGAGGCCGGCCTTCGTCGCGATGACGATGTCGTCGGCGTAGGGGTGCAGGGCCTCGCGCAGGAGGGGCTCGGCGACGTCGGGGCCGTAGCTGTCCGCGGTGTCGAAGAAGTTCACGCCGAGCTCGACGGCGCGCTTGAGCACACGGACGGCTTCGTCGTGGTCCTTCGGCTCGCCCCAGACGCCCTTGCCGGTGAGCTGCATCGTGCCGTAGCCGAGGCGGTTGATCTCGAGGTCGCCGCCGAGGCGGAAGGTGCCGGAGGCGGCTGCGGGGCGGGTGTCCGTTGTCTTGCTCATGGGGGGTGGTCCCTTCGGATCAGATATCCGGCCAGGTCGCGTGCCGCTCGTGGCCGGGGCACGATGACCTGACCTGTGCCATGCGGCCACGATGAATGGTTGACATATATGTCAAGGTCAAGCCGGATCGGCTGACCTGCATCTCTGTGGGATGTGCGGCTTCCCGTTTGACCTTCGTTGGGTGTCAATGTTTGACCCTAAGGCCGCGACGTAAGTACGACACCCCGAGCACGCGACTGAGTCAGAGGCGGAAGCCGGGGGCGCGGGTTCGACCAGCTGCCGTGCGTGAGCATCCTCGCAGCCCGTCGGCACGCCTTCCCCAGCCTCCCAGGACGGAGCGCCCACGGGGGTCGGATGAACCGGACGTGAAGGAGCGGAGCATGAGTGAGCAGGCAATCCGGGTCGGGATCATCGGGGCCGGCGACTGGGCCAGTTACGGGCACATCCCGGCGTTGCGGACGCTCCCGGAGTTCGACGTGGTCGCCGTTTCGGCGCGCCGCAAGGAGTCGGTGGAGAAAGCGGCCCCTACGGACTCGTCGAGGACCCGACGTCGACCTTGTGGCGGTGCTGACACCGATGCCGGAGCGCGTGCCGCTCGTGAAGGCCGCCATCGAGGCCGGAAAGGACGTCTACAGCGAGTGGCCGCTCACCACCCGCACCTCGGACTCGGAGGAACTGCTCTCCTTGGCCGAAGCGAAGGGCGTACGGCACGTCCTCGGCCTCCAGCGAAAGGCGCCGCGGTTCGATCAGCCCCTGTGCCTCGTAGTAGCGCAGTGACCGCGCGGGCGTGTCCGTCAGCTTCGGGAGCACATTGCGGACACGACCTGGCCTGCGCTTCGACCCGCGCACCCTGGACTACTACGAACGCCGCATCAAGGAGGGCAAGACCCGACGCGAAATCGTCCGACGCCTCAAACGCTACGTCGCCCGAGAGGTCCGCATGGATGGGCGGAAGTCACTGCGACGCTCATGTGACGCTTGCCCTGATGGGGCGTCGGGCAGGGCGGATTGCTGGTCTGCTGACGGTCGACACCTCGGTTCAGTCCCACGTCCGCGCTGAGTCGGACGTCAGGTTGCCGCTCGGGTCTCGAGCATGGGGTACTCGCTGGGGCTGATGCCGTGTTCCCGCAGAGGTCGGCGGGCAGGGGCCGCGCAGGGCCGCGCGGCGGCCAGTGCCGCGGCTTCCTCCGCCGGCGGGGCGGCGGGCGGGGGGGGCCGGCGCGGCCGTGGGCGGGGGGGCGGCCGGCCCGCCCCCCCCCCCGGCCCGCCGGTCGGCGGTATGGGGCCGCTCAGCTCAGCTCGGCTCCCTTTGCCGCGGCTTCCTCCTCCGTCCGGGCCTGCCCCGTGGCGAGCGTGCCGCCCGTACTCTCCAGGTGGGCACGTACGAACCACTGGAACTGCTCCAGGTCGCGCAGCTGCTCGATGAGCAGGTCCTCGGTGGCGGTGTCGATGTCGCCCGCCTCCTTGATCGCGGAACGGACGCTTTCGATCACTCCCGTGTAGACGAGGTCGAGCGCGCCCAGATGGGCGATTGCGTCGGCCCGGCCGATGGAGTAGTCGTCCCAGGTGCGTTCGGCGACGAGCGCTCCCGGTGTTCCCTGCGCGATGCCGCCGAGCGCGGCGACGCGCTCCGCCAGGTCGTCGGCCATCCCACGGACCCGGTCCACTTGAGGGTCGATCATCTCGTGGACAGCGATGAAGTGCGGCCCGACCACGTTCCAGTGCACGTGCTTGAGAGTCAGGTGGAGATCATTGAGCGCGTGCAGCCGAAGCCGGAGCAGGCCGATCAACCGGCCGGCCGCTTCGCGCTCGATGCCGGGCACCGTGTACTTCGGGGTCAGGTCCTGCGTCATGGCTCACCTCGGTTTTCGAAAGCGGGTGCGTAGCTGCACAAGGACGGTTGCCCCGGTTCGCCCAGATCAGACCTGGTCGAACCGGGGACGCCGGGCCGGGGTGAGCCCGAGCATTCACTTGAGCCGGTCTCGCTGTCCGCCGCCCCGCAGCCCTGGCGTCCTCAGAGCTCGCGGTCGTCCTACCGGAGCCTTGAGGAGGAGCAGGCGCCCCTGCCCCAGCGTGGAGAGAGGGTGGCCATGCGCACGAACATCTTTCGTACTGAGCGCATCGCCGTCACGTACCACGTGGTGAACGGCTGGACCGTACCGGTAGACGGCGAAATAGATGTGAACACCCCCTCCCGGCTCCGCGAAGCGGTGGCCGCTCTGATCAGGTACGGACACCGGCACTTCGTTGTGCACCTGTGGTTCGTGCCGTTTCTCGACTCGACAGCACTCGGAGCGGTCGTGGCGATCACCGAGCGAATCCGGGAGCACGAGGGATCCTCGCGTATCGTGTGGCACCCAACGGGACGCGTACCAGTCCGGTTACGAGTTCCTGGTCCCGTCGATGGCGCCGTGCCGGTGCCGAGGAACCCGCCGAGGGTGCGGATCGGCGGCCCGGACTACAGGCAGCCGTACGGCATGGCACTGCTGGACGTCTCGGCGATGAGTGTCGGATCGCTGTCGGCCAACGCGATTCTCGCTCTCAACGGCTGCCGCGGCCGGGGGTTTCGCGCATGACACCGGGAAGGCGGCCTGTCGGAGTACCACCTGCGGCCAGGCTGTGACCTGGTCTGGGAGATCGGTACCGGATACTTCGGCTGCCGTACGCGTGACGGCGGCTTCGACCCTGCCGAGTTCGCCGACAACGTCGCACACGACGACGTGAAGTGCGTGTCCCTGAAGCTCTCGCGGGGAGCCAAGTCCGGCATCGGCGGTGCTCTGCCGGGAGCCAAGGAGAACGCCGAGATCGCCTGGGTCAGGGACGTGCGCGAGGGGCGGACAGTCGTCTCACGCCGTACCACCGGGGCTTCTCGCCCCCGCGCGAGCAAGCCTGCTCGCCGGCCGGGTGCCGCTCGCCGAACTCGGCAGCGACTACTCGCAGGACGTCGGCAACGACGCCCTCTTCAGGGACGTGGCCGCGAACGGGAACTGACCACCTCGTCACCAACCCCGACGAGATCGCCGTTCCGGCCAGCCGATCGTGGAGCAGGGCTGGGGTTTCGCGGTGGGCAAGGTGAAGGAAATCGTACGCAGCCACGTAGAGCCGAGCGGGGACTGACAGAAGCTCGAGGCATGCCGGTCGGCGGCCGGGGTAGGCGCGTGCTTGCCGGACGATGGACCGGCGACGACGAGGCCGATCGACTGGGAGGGGCGCATGATGGCGACGACTGTGCAGACCGCTGGGCAGACGGTGGACGTTCCGGAGATCGCGGATCCTTCGAAGGTCGCGCCGAAGGACGCGCGGGGGCTGTCGAAGCTGTTCTTCGACCAGTTGGCGGTGCTGGAGGAGGGCACGCCCGAGTATCAGGACGCGCGCAACACGCTGATCGAGATGAACATGTCCCTGGTCCGCTACGCGGCCGGCCGGTTCCGCAGCCGGGGGTCGGAGGAGATGGAGGACATCGTTCAGGTCGGCATGATCGGACTGATCAAGGCGATCGACAGGTTCGAGCTGTCCCGGGAGGTCGAGTTCACCTCCTTCGCCATCCCCTACATCGTCGGCGAGATCAAGCGGTTCTTCCGCGACACCTCCTGGGCCGTGCACGTCCCGCGCCGGCTCCAGGAAGCCCGCGTCCAACTCGCCCGCGCCAACGAGGAACTGCGCAGCCGACTGGGCCGGACACCGACCACCAAAGAGCTCGCCGAGCTGATGAGCCTGCCCGAGGACGAGGTCGTCGAGGCACAGCTGGCCTCCAACGGCTACAAGTCGGCCTCCCTGGACGCGGCGATCAACGCCAGCGAGGACGGCGAGGCCGCGCTGGCGGACTTCATCGGCGACGAGGACGCCGCCCTCGGCCTGATCGAGGACTTCCACGCACTCGCCCCGATGATCGCCGAACTCGACGAACGCGAGCGCAAGATCATCCACTGGCGGTTCGTGGAGGAACTCACCCAGGCCCAGATCGGCGAGCGTCTCGGCGTCTCCCAGATGCACGTCTCCCGGCTGATCTCCCGCCTCCTGGGCGGCCTGCGCGAAGGCATGCTCAGCACCGCCTGACGGTCGTGCCGTCCGGCACCCGGACGGCACCCCGGTGTCCCCGCAGAGCGGTGGAGATGCCAGGCGTGTAGTACTTCACACCGCGAGGTCCTGTCGGTTGGGCAGGGCCTCGCGGCTGCGTGGTGCGGTCCGCAGATCGATGTCGTCGGCGAATGCGAGTCGTACCTGCACGAAGATCTTCCCCGGCCACGACGGCAGCAGTCGCTCCAGCTCGGCAATCGCCCCGCGCTCAGGCGAATCAGCTGCCCTCACGCGGGCACGGACCGATGACAGACACGGCGCCCCTACCACCGACCCCGGCCCGTGACCCGGCCCACCGCGCGATGCCGGAGGCCGCGACTGCCCACGCGGCCGACGGACAGGCGTCGTCACAGCCGTCAGAGGTGAACCGAGCGGCCCGTTCACGGTTCCTGCGGGTGTCGGCGTGCGTGCCGTACCGCTGGCTCATTCCCCTTGCACAGGCTTCGCCAGCTCTGCGTTGAACTGAGCGCCTACCAGAAGGGCCAGGTTGGACAGCCATAGCCAGATCAGGAAGACCACGACGCCTGCCAGCGAACCGTACAGACGGTGATAGGCGCTGACACGAGAGGTGTAGACCGCGAATCCGAGCGAGACGGCCAACAGGAGCACCACCGCCAATGCGCCGCCGGGCGCCATCTTCCCGACGGGGCGGGAAGGCGCCGGGCCCGAACGGTACAGGACGAGCACCAGGGCGACGGCGACCACGGCCACGACCGGCCACCGCAGTGTGTCCCAGGCGGCCTGCGGCGCGGTACCCAGATTCAGCGCCCGGCCCAGACGCCGCACCAGGCTGCCGGTGAGAAGCAGCGCGAGGGTTGACGTGAGAAGCAGCGAGATCAGGACGAGGGCCGTGGCGATGATGCGCGGAGCGGTGCGCCACACCGGCCGGTGCGCGCTCACCCGGTGCATACCGTGCAACGCCCGGCGGAAGACGCTCAGATAGCTGGACCCCGACCACAGGGCTCCCGACCCTCCGAGGAAGATCAGCGTCCATGCGGCCGACGACTGTCCGGCCATCTGCCGCAGGGTGCTGCGTAGCAGAGCGCGGGACGCGACCGGGGCGGCCTGCGACACGCGGTCGATGACCTCCGGCTTGGCCGTGGGCATGGCCAGACCCAGGATCGAGAGGATCACCAGCGCCAAGGGGAACAGGGCCAAGACCGCGTAATAGGTCAGTGCGGCGGCCCAGTCCGTGACGTCGTCGTTCCAGATCGCCACCGGCGTCCGGCGCAGTGCCGCCCACCACCGAGCCGGGTGACCGTCTGCATCATCCATGACGCGGATGCTCTCACCTCGCTGCTCGGGCCGCCTCATCCAGCACTACGGTGCGACACCACCCCGCCGCGCGTGTCAGGTTACAGCGCCAAGTGCCTGCTGCCCGAGGCACTCCGGCGGCGACGGGCTGGATGTAGGCATGCCCGGCACGCGTTCCGAGCCGCCGCTCTGGCCGGCGGACGGACACGAGGGCCACGGCCCCTCGCCGCTGTCAGTCACCGCGCGGTAAACAGAGCCGTCGGCCCGTTCCCGCGTCCGCCGGGGACTTGGGGGCGCCGGCCTGACGGCGACCTGGATGACGGCTCCGGACGGGAAGACGTCCGCATGGTGGCGGGTGAGGCAGTCGAGGCGGAATACAGGGTTTGCGTGTCTGGCCCTCGGTGACGCCCTCGAAAAGGGGCCTTCCCGGAATCACGTCGGGCAGGCCCCTTTTCGACTTCTCGATGGAGAAGGCACGGTCAGTGCTTGAACGCGTCCTTGGCCTTTTCCTTGGCCTCACGGGCATCACCCGTGGTCTTTTCTGCCTGCCCCTCAGCGGCCATGCGGTCGTTCCCGATGGCTCTTCCCACAGCTTCCTTGGCCGTGCCCTTGGCCTGCTCGATCTTTGCCTTGGCCTTCTCGCCGGCAGTCATGGAAGAGCACCTCCTGATAGGTCGTGTGCCGCTTTCGCGGTAACCCGCTTGTGCCCCGGCGTTCCCTTCGCAAACGAAGCGCCGTCGGAGAATGAGGGCGGAATTGCAGGGCTGAAGACGGTGCAGGAGGTTGATAAATATGGTTCCCTTGCTGCTTGTTCTGCTTCTTGCACTGCTTCTCATCGGTGCCGGCTTCGCCGTCAAGATCCTCTGGTGGGTCGCCCGGACGCAGTGGCCGCTGTCGGCGCGGCCGGGCAGAAGGACGGCCACGGCCGAGATGATCCGTCGCGGCCCTGACTACACCCATGCGGGACCAGGCTCGTGTCCCCGAGGCCGGCTTCTTGCATGCGCCCCCACCTCAACGCCGCCCATGCACAGAGGTGCCGTGGGGCCGTGAACCATCGCCACGACCGCCCCTGTCAGCGCGCCCCCGCTGCCCGATCGGCCGGTCCTGGAACCGTCCCGGTGAGTGAGCGGCGGCTTTCGCTTGCCGACGGGATGGCGATCGGTCTGCCGGACCGCGGGGTACAGGGTGCCGTCGCGCACACGCGCGGTCGCCTGTGGTTCACCCTTTGTGCCAGGGGACCAGTCGGCTCACAAGAAGCGCCGGGTCGGGGTGACTGCGGCTTGCTTGGCGCGTTGCGGCATTGCAGCGCGGCGAGTTCGGCGCGTTCGTCCGTGGTCAGCCGGTCGTCACGCTCGTCGGCATCGGCATAGGCCTCGGCCTGCCGGATCCAGCCGCGCAGGGCCTCAGGATCGACACCGAGCTCGATGGCCAGACCCTTGATCTGGGCTTCGGGTCGGAGGTCGCACATCCGCACCGTACGCTCGCGCAACTCCAACGATTACTTCCTGGGGGCAGCCAGGGTCGATGTTCCTCTCATGGAACCTTGTGACCATCTGGCAGCATCCTCCGCATCTTGGGGGAACCTCAGCGCTGAGGGCGAAGGCGTCGGAGAAGCCGGCGTGGTCCGCCACCTTGGCCGGCGTGGCGGCGGCCGGGCCAAGTCGTGGAGGCGTCCACGAGCAGACGACACCGATGCCGCCGTCTAGACCGCGGTCACTTCAGGCAGAGCTGGGGCCTTGTCCTTCGCTCCTTCGATGGCGTCGGCGTGGGTGACGTTCATCGGGCCGGGATGAGGGCCGTCTCGATCTGCTGGCCCGCTGTGAAGGCATCGGGTGGGGCCTGGAGTGATTCGGGGCCGTTCCGGAGTGGTGAGCGGAGCCTGAGAGAGTGGTGGGTATGGATATCGATCGCAGGAACAACGTCACTGTCACCGGCAACCCGCAGGGGCGGACGGTGGTGCTGGCTCACGGGTTCGGCTGTGATCAGAACATGTGGCGGCTGACGGTGCCCGCTCTGGCCGAGGACTACCAGGTGGTGTTGTTCGACTACGTGGGTTCGGGCCGCTCGGATCCGTCCGCGTTCTCGGAGGATCGTTACGCCTCTCTGGACGGGTACGCCCGGGACGTGGCGGAGGTGTGCGAAGCGCTCGACCTGCGCGATGCGGCGTTCGTGGGGCACTCGGTCAGCGCCATGATCGGAGTACTGGCCGCCGGGATGGCTCCGGAGCGTATCGGGGCGCTGGTGATGGTCGCTCCGTCTCCGCGATACATCGACGACGAGGGTTACCGGGGCGGGTTCAGCGCGCAGGACATCGACGAGCTGCTGGAATCGCTGGAGTCGAACTATCTGGGCTGGTCGGCGGCGATGGCACCGGCGATCATGGGGAACACGGACCGGCCCGAGCTCGGTGAAGAATTGACGAACAGCTTCTGCGCCACCGACCCGGACATGGCGCGCGTCTTCGCCCGGACCACGTTCCTGTCGGATTCGCGGGACGACCTGAAGGGGGTGAGGGTGCCGACGCTGGTGCTTGAGTGCACCCAGGACGTCATCGCCCCCCGGGAGGTCGGCGCCTTCGTCCACCAGGCGATCCCCGGCTCCAAGCTGGTTACACTCGACGCGACCGGGCACTGCCCGCATCTGTCCGCGCCCGAAGCCACCAACGAAGCGATCACCGGTTTCCTGGCGAGCCTGCGGTGATGTGCCGCACCGGGCAGGCGCCCGACCCGCAGGACGCAGACGACGGGAAAACATCGGATGCGGTGTTCGCCGGGCTGCTGGAGGACAGCGCCGAGGAGCTCTACGAGAGCGCCCCGTGCGGGTATCTTTCCACGCTGATGGACGGCACCATCGCGAAGATCAACACCACGCTGCTGGGCTGGCTCGGCGTGAAGAGGGAAGCGGTGGTGGGCCGGATGCGGTTCACCGACCTGCTGACCGTGGGCGGCAAGCTTTACCACGAGACGCACTTCGCGCCACTGCTGCGCATGCAGGGCGAGATCGGCGGCATCGCACTGGAGATGAAGCAGGCCGGCGGGGCCCGGATACCGGTGCTGGTCTCCTCCGTGGTCAAGCACGGCAGCACCGGCGAGCCCCTGCTGATCCGCACCACCCTCTTCGACGCCCGGGACCGCCGCGCCTACGAGGAAGAACTCCTGCGCGGCCGGAAAGCAGCCGAAGAAGCGCGCAAACAGGCGGAGGCTGACCGCGCCAGGCTCCAGGACGCCCTCGCCGCGCTCCAGCAGTCGCTGGTCCCCACCACGCTGCCGCCGGTACCCGGAGTGGAGACGGCCGCCCACTATCACACCGCCTCCCCCGACCGGCTCGGCGGCGACTTCTACGACGTCTTCCCCATCGACGGCAAACGCTTCGCCTTCTTCCTCGGCGACGTGTGCGGCAAGGGCCCTCAGGCCGCCGCTCTCACCTCACTGACCCGCTACACCCTGCGCGCCGCCGCCCTGCACGACCCCGACCCCGTCTCCGCGCTGTCGACCCTCAACAGCGTGCTCCACGAGCGGTACGCCGGCAGCGGGGACCCGCGCTTCTGCACCGCCGTCTTCGGCACTCTCGATCTCGACCCCTCGACCGGTCAGGTCACCGTCCGCATCGCCTCGGGCGGCCACCCGTCGGCGCTGATCCTGCGGGCCGACGGCACGGCCGACTTCCTGCCCACCCCCGGCGGTCTCCTCGTCGGCGTCCTGCCCTCCGCGCGCTTCGCCACCGCCACCACCATCCTCGTTCCCGGCGACGCCCTCCTGCTCTACACGGACGGTCTCACTGAAGCCCGTACCGGAGAGGACCGCACCTCCCTGTACGGGGACGAAGCCCTTCGGGCCTTCACCGCGGGCCACGCCGGCAAGTCCCCTCATGCCTTGATCCAGGCCCTGACCGGTCTGCTGGACGACTTCGGCGACGGCCTCGACGACGACACCGCCCTGCTCGCCCTCGGCGTTCCCACCCCCGACCCTAGGACGACAAACCCCGAATGAGCCCGCTGAAGATCACCACCCGAGACGCAACGACCGGTCCCGTTCTGGAGATCATCGGCGACCTCGACTACACCACCGCCACCGACGTGCGGGACCTGCTCACCACGCTCACCCTCCAACCAGGCCAGCGCCTCGTCCTGGACCTGGGGGGTATGGAGTTCTGCGACTCCAGCGGCCTCACCGCCCTGATCGCAGCTCGCAACCACGCCCAGGCCGCCCAGGCCGACATCGCACTCGCCGCCGTCCCCGCTCAAACGCTGCGCGTTCTGCGCATCGTCGGCCTGGACCAGATCTTCCCCCTTCACCCCGACGCCGCCACCCAGCCCTGACCCGCCGGAACGCCCACTCACGAGCCCCATACCGACGAAATGGTCATGCCTGTGTTGGTACGATCCGCGCGGCGGACGCCCGGCAGGCATTGCGCGCCTTCCTCGTCCACGCCCCGCGCAGCAGCACGACGGGCTCGCTGTGGCGTGAAGATCACACAGGTCGGATGGCTCTTCGCCGGCCGTGGGACGGCGAAGAGCCCGAGTGGCTGTTCCGCAACCCCCCTGCCCCCGAGTCGCCCTCCCGTCCACGCTCACACTCGCGTCGTACGGCCACCGGCCGCGTTCAAGACGCTCTCCGGGGTACGTCACCGGGCGCCGCTCTCAGTAGGGACTCAGGAGCAGGCTGTTGCGGCTCATCGCTGCGGGTCGGGTCTGGTTTCGGCTGGCCGGCTGCGACTGCTGTGCCAGTCCAGTATCAGGACCGTAGCGTCGTCCTTGAGGCTGCCGTGGCAGGCGTCGAGCACCGCGGCGGTCAGGGTCCGGACGGCTTCTCGCGGGTGCAGCGCGCGGGTGTCGTGAACGACCGAGGCCAGGTCGACGGCCGCGGCACCGCGCTCCTGCATTCCGTCGGTGAGCAGGACCAGGCGGTCCCCGGGACGCAAGTGCAGTTCCTGTAGACGGTAGGCGGTGGGTGCCGCCACACCGAAGGGCAGGTTGACGGCGAGTTTCACCTCTTCGACGGCGTTGTCACGCAGCAGCAGCGGCCGGGGGTGGCCAGCGTTGACCAGTTCGCACAAACCCGTTTCGAGGTCGACGCACAGCAGCTGCCCGGTGGCCAGGCCGCGGCTGTGACTCAGCAGGGTCTCGTGGGCGTGGCGGGCCTGCTTGAGGGCGTCACAGCCGCTGCGACGTGCCCGCCGTAGCGCGCCGACCAGCAGGGTGGCCAGCAGAGCGGAGTCGGTGTCGTGGCCCATGGCATCGGTGATGGACAGGTGCAGGGTGTCGCGGTCGAGGGTGTAGTCGTAGGTGTCGCCGCCGATGTCGTCGGCCGGGACCAGCCCGGCGGCGAGGGTGAACTGGGCCGCCTCGCAGCAGGGGGCCGAGGGAAGCAGCTGGTGCTGGATCTCCGCGGCCAGGCTGGTCCTGGTGGTGCGCCGGCCCAGGTGGTACAGATCGGTGAAGCGGCGGTCCGTGACGATGATGTAGGCCAGTGCGTGGGCCGCGTCGCGGACCTGTCGGAGCACGGTGTCGTCGGCGGACTGCAGGGTCACCTCCAGGACGCCGATGCAGTCGCCGCGGTTGGTGACCGGCGTGATGACGCGCCGCCCGCCCTGGCCGTCCGGTGCCACATGCTGGCGCTGGCTCTGCAGAACGCTGTCGTAGACGCTGCCCTGCAAGGCGATCGGCTCGTCAGGGTCGGCGGCCTCATCGCCGGCCGCGGCGAGGCGTACCAGCCGCTGGCCGATGAGGTCGACGAACAGGAAGGACACGTGCTCGGCACCGAAACGCTTTTGCAGGTCGTGTGCCACGACGTCGACGGACTCACCGGGCGGAGCCGCTTCCGCTGCGGCCAGCAATTCGCCCAGTTCCAGATCTCCACCCTTCACAGCAACCTCCTGTCGGTTGCCGCACCTTCTTCCCCGAGTCTGCGCAACATCACCTGATCTGCCCATTTCACCTGGTCAGGACAGCGGGCCAGATCGGTACGAGCAGGTCCCGGGTCCGTCAGGCGGCGCCCGTGGGCGGTCGTGCGGCCAGTGCGTCGGCGGCCCTGGATAC
Organism: Streptomyces sp. NPDC090798; assembly: GCF_044768965.1. Taxonomy (NCBI): domain Bacteria; kingdom Bacillati; phylum Actinomycetota; class Actinomycetes; order Kitasatosporales; family Streptomycetaceae; genus Streptomyces; species Streptomyces sp. NPDC090798. The sequence continues at coordinate 104,319 of NZ_JBIVXA010000031.1, read as the reverse complement.
AGAGGAAACAGCATGTCGACTGACAACAGGAGCAGACGACGATGATCCGGCAGTGGATCGCCTTGGCGATCTTCTCCCGCACCTACATCCGATGGATCGGGGTCGGGCGTAGGGCAGCGGAGGGCGTGGGAGGTCGATGACGGGCTGCGGGAGCGGATCGCTCCGCCCAGCCCCCGACCGTGAGGGCCTGCGGACGATTACGCCCTGACACATGACCGAGGGCTCGGGGCTGCGCACCCTGGGCTGCAGTCTGCTGCCGCCGCGTCAGCGTGTCTCCTGGGTCTCGCGCGCAAGGGACGTCCAACTCCCTGCTCCGGGCGGCGCATAGCGGTGCCGGGCAGTCTGTCCATCAACCGATGGCTCGCTCGTGTGGTGTACCGCCAGCGGGCTGACGTTCGATTGCGATCAAGACGGCGTCGTCGCCGAGCCGCCCGCCGACGTGGTTGAGAAGGTCGCCGCGGACGTGGTTGAGGAGCGCCGCGGGATGGCGGTGTTTCTGAGGGGTGAGCCGTTTGGCGAGCGGGTAAAAGGCGCCGTCGGCATTGCGGGCTTCGATGGCACCGTCGGTGCAGAGGAGGAGGGTGTCTTTGGCACGTAGGCTGAAGGTGTCGAGGTGGTAGGTAGTCTGCGCCACTGTGCCCAGGCCCAGGCACCTGAACATGGATGAGTGTGATCGCCAGAATGAGCAGCAAGGCGACTGTCGGCACGGATCGAGATTGCGGCAAGTCACGCGGGTGAGCGAGGGAGGGCCTAGCTTCCCGCCGCACCCGGTGTAGCTCCTGCATGCGACGTGGAGCCCTATGCATAGGATCGCGGACCGTAAGCGCCATGTACCACTCCGTTAATATTAGTCCGTTTCGTCGATTATGGTGAGATTGTCACTTTATGGGGCATGTGAGGGGCCACACGGCGCCCTGTGCGTCATCCAGCGCCCGTGGGATGTCGTGATCAATCGGCTGCTTGCCAGAGATCTCCGACCCAGATCATCGAGGCGCGGAGCTCGAGGCCGGCCAGGAAGCTCTCGGGCGTCTGGTCGAAGCGTGTGGCGATGCCGCGCCAGTCCTTCAGCTGGTTGATCAGTCGCTTGGCGGTGTTGCGACCACGGTAAAGATCGGCGTCATATCGGGGCAGTTCTGCAACTCGGCCGTGGAGCTCTGGCCCGCTTCCGTCACGCGACCTCCCTAGTGGCTCCCGCGACGCGCCGACGGTTTCCGGGCCCTGGTCACTCTCGCCCCGCTCCGGCGAATCGGCCCAGTCCGCAGCTGACCTCATGCATGAGTGGGCAGACGGGGCGTGCACAACTCTTCTTCTTCCCCGAAGTCCGTACAGCCCGGGGAAGAGGATCCGGCACGTCTGCACGCCGAGGACCGCGACCCAGCCGAGATGCGGACAGGATGTCCGTCCCGCTCTACGGCGCGACGCTCCCGCAGGGTCGTCGGGAAGACCACGGGCGAGGGCACCGAGCTGCCGGTGCCCGGTCCGGCCGTGCGGCAGCGAGCTCTGGGCAGAGGCGGCTGAGCCCAGACGTGCGCCGACATCGACATGAATCGCAAGAATCCGAATAAAAGGGGCGAATAGCTCGAACCGTCCGACATGCGTCATCCGTGGAACTGAATGAGCGCGCCCATGCAGGATCAGGATCCGGCCTACCGACCGCCCCCGAAATTATTTGCGGTCACCCCGTGCCGGTCTCAGCCAATCCACAGAAGAGTCAGAAGACCATGTTTGTGACCGATTCCGCCAGCCCGACTTCGCTGCTCAGCCGGCCCTGCCGCCGCCAGGCACTGCGCACCCTGCCGGCGCAGGAGGCGCACGTCTCCGCCGCCCGTCACTTCGCGGCCGATGTGCTGGAGACCTGGAGCGTGCCCACAAGCGAGCGGGACTCCGCCGTTCTCATCGTCGACGAACTCGCCGCCAACGCCGCCCAGTACGGCCATGAGCGCATGACCCTGCTGCTCGCCCTCGACCACGACACTCTGCACATTGTGGTCACTGACTCCGGCGCGGCCGTGGAACGCCATCGCTCCGAGGTCGCCCCCGACGAACACGGCCGTGGCACCGGCATCGTCCAGTACCTCGCCCAGTCGACCGAGATCCACCAGACATGCCGCGGCCGCGAAGTCCGCGCCTGCCTGAGGTGCTCGCCATGACCGGACCGTACGCTCCGCACGAGCTGCGACCCCCTGCCGGGGCCGGCACTGCAGCACAGCGACGGGTCACCGGGGGCGGCCGCGGCGCCGGGTCACCCGACGCCCCCGCCGAGTGGGCCTTCGCAACCCACAAGCCGTGCCCCGTCGACAACTGCCCGGGCCCGGCCCAGTTACCCATGCGGTCCGCGGCACACCCATCGGCCCTCGATCACGGCGGCCCTCACCACGACACGGTGCTGTGTCGACGCTGCGGCGCCCGCCCCTGCGTACCGGCGGAGGTGTGAGCGTGGACGTCACCCCGAACAGCGGCAAAGACATCAGCGCCCCGCCCCCGCACGAGGCATATACGAATGCGCCAGATCTGCGCCGCGAGATGCACCAAGTGCTCGTCCTCGGAGCCGAACGCGACGGCCGCCAGGCCAGGCCCCTCACACGGCCCCCAATCGATGCGACGGCCGCCGAACGCGCCTGGCTGCTACGCCGGACCGCCCTCATGGACCGGATGGCCCTGGACGACCCCGGCCCCGGCCCGGTCGCAGAGACCGCCGAACAACTCGTCCTCCACGACCGCCGTTATCCCGAACTGGCGGCAGGCCCGCACCACCCCGACACCATCACGCTCGCGTGGCCGAATGAGCCACGTGCATGACCGCCAGTTGCCACAGCCCGCCACCAGAGACAAGGAGCCACAGAACATGGGTGGAAAGCAGAAGACACTCGCCATACTTGCCGGAATTGCGCTGGCAGCCGGACTCACCAGCCCGGCCTTCGGGTCCACCACCGCTCACTCGCCGGCCCTGCGCACCGCCGCGACGGGGTCGGGGATGCCGGTCGTGGAGTGGAACCGCGAGCTCATCACCATCCTCAGCGATCCGAAAGCGCAGCCGTCCACCGTCCAGCCCACGCGCAGCTTCGCGCTCCTCCAGGCCGCCGAGTACGACGCGGTGGTTTCGATCACCCGGGCCGGCCCCGCCTACGTGTTCTCGGTGTCGGCACCACGAGGCGCTCGTGCGGATGCCGCAGCGGACCAGGCAGCCCACGATGTGCTGGTCGCCCTGTACCCGGCCAAGCGCGCAGGCGTGGACCAGCGGCTGAGCAGCCAGTTGTCCGCGATTCCGGGCGGCCCGGGCAAGCAGGCGGGCATTGGTGTGGGAGCCGAGGTCGCCCGCCGACTGATCAGCCTGCGGTCCCACGACGGGTCCTCGGCCAAGCCGCCGCGGTTCCGCCCCGGCGACAAGGCCGGTGACTACCGGCCCACCCCTCCCAACTTCCCGACACCGGTGTTCACCAACTGGGGCTCGGTCAAGCCGTTCGTGCTGCCCAGCGGACGCCAGTTCCGCCCGGCAGCGCCGCCGGCCGTGAGCGGCGCCGCCTACGCCACCGCCTTGAACGAGGTCAAGAGCCTGGGGAGCAAGACCAGTACCACCCGCACCCCCGATGAGACCGCGGGCGCGAAGTTCTGGGCGGCGGCACCCGTCTGGAACGTCTGGAACCAGGTCGCGCAGGGCCTTGTCACCTCCCAGAACACGAGCCTGGAGAAGGCGGTGAAGGTCTTCGCCCGGCTCGACCTGTCCCTCGCCGACACCACAATCGCGATGTACGACGCCAAGTACACCTACCGCGTATGGCGGCCCGTGACCGCCATCCGGCTCGGCGGTACGCACTACAACCCGGACATCGTCGGCGATCCCCACTGGACCCCCCTGCTGCCGACCGCACCGGATCCGTCCTATCCCGGCGCTCACGGCGCTCTCAGCCAGGCTGCGGCAACGACGCTCGCCGGGTTCTACGGTGCCCGGCATCATCTCGCGGTGACATCGAAGGGCGCCACCCGAACCTTCGCCGACTTCCAGGACGCCGCCACCGAAGCGTGGCTCAGCCGGATCTGGTCCGGCCAGCACACCTCCCTCGACAACCGCGCGGGCCAGCAACTCGGCACCCAGGTGGCCGATTTCGTGGCACGTCATCTCTGACCGCCCCCGCCGCGCGACAACCATTCACAGCATGGCAGTGACCAGAAGCCAGTGGTCCCGGCGCATCGGGTACCACTGGCTCGGACCACGCTCAAAGAGCGGCCATCCTCCGCACCGAGGGCCCGCAGCTGCTGGCCGGCAGGCCGGATGTCCGCCCGCAAGAAGTCATGGCTTCCTACTGACTACGGCTCGTCAGACATCCCATGGCGTTGAGATGTCTGACGAGCCGAAGTCAGGTAAACGGGGATCTCACCAATGGAGCAGCGTCTGCCCAGGTCGGCCAGTTGGAGTGGACAGGACCCGAGCACCCGGGGCCAACTGGGATAAGCGGTCCGCTGGGGTCGTTTCCCGCGGCTGCCTGGATGCGCCGTCCAACACCATGGAGCGCTCATGAAAGGAATGGCCGCGGCGGCAGTGCCGGCGGATTCCGCCGTGCCACTTGCTGCTGCAAGCGGCTGTCCCAGCCGGATGATCTCGTCCGCCTGTCCCAGGCCCAAATTTTGATTGTTTCCCGGGCAGCGGGGAAGCGGGTAGACGTGGTGGACTTCCAATAGTCCAGGGGATCAGCGGTCTCGGTAACTGGCCATTGACGGATACCCTGCTCCGATGAGCGTGAGGGTGAGTTGCGAGCCCAACCAGCATTGCTGGTTGGGGCACCGCGTCCGCGTCGCCAGCGAGGTGATGGTCAACGCGGTTGGCCGTAGGGCGCCCGCCGGACTTGGTCCGAGCACTCGCGCATCTCGCGTCTGTGCCCCCGTTGGAGGCCAAACCGGCCTGTGGGCACTTCCTCGGGTCGACCACTTCAACAGGGGCCCGGAAGGGGTGAGAACGGCTGACTCGGTTGAGCCCTGCGGTCGTCGGAACGCAGTGGAAATGCAATGAGAATGGCCTGCTGAGCGACCTACGATCGTCTGTCATGGGTGTATACGCGAGCCGGAATCGGACGGATGCGGCGCCAAAGCGGGCGGCCGAGCCACAGGCCGAGTTCTTCGAGAGGGTCGCCGGTCCGTTCTGGGACCAGGTTCGAGATGTGATCAACGAATGGTGGTCGCGCTTCCCTGACCAGGCTCAACCCGGCTTGCTCAGCCGACTGCGGGACCGAAACTCCGACACGAACGTCTACTCTGCGCTGTGGGAGTTGTACCTGCACGAGATGTTGCTCGGTTCCGGTTGCAGCGTGGAGGTTGAGCGGCAGACGGGAACAGGTGGCTATAAGCCCGACTTCCTGGTTACGCGCGGTAACGAGCAGTTCGTCGTCGAGGCGATCTGGAAGGCTCATAAGCGCGACGCTGGGTCTTACTCGCTCCCACCGCAGTTGAGCGATGCCATCGATCGCTTGCCGAGTCCGAACTTCTTCGTATCGTGCGAACTCCACAGCGCCGGTACGGCAACGCCGCCGCAGAGACGGCTGAAGTCCGGGCTCACGCGATGGCTTGCAAGCTTGCCAATCCATCCAGCAGGACGATCGGCGTCTACCCCTCGGCATGGGTGGTCGAGGACGGATCGGAGCGAGTGCTCGACGCCGTCACACACAAGGGTGGGAGGTATGGTGACCTGGAGCTGCCATTCATCGTGGCGGTAGGCCGTGCAGCCGACTTCCCCGAAGATGAGGACATCGAGAGAGCGCTGTACGGGAGTACGGTTGAGTACGCCTACGACAGCGGATCGACCTTTGGCCGAAAGCCCGATGGCTACTGGACTGCCACCTACGACCATGCCCACAGCCGTGTCAGCGGCGTGCTCGTCGTGAACAACCCAGCACCCTGGACCTGGACGAAAAACACTCCCGTTCTCTGGCAAAGCCCGGATCCCGCCTCGCTTCCTGCCCCCATCTTCCCTACCTGGGCAACTGCGCAACTGGCTGGGATCCAGGTCGAGCGCCAGCCCGCGATTCGCTCCGTCCACACCGCTCTCGGTCTGCCGGAACGCTGGCCGACCGGCGACGCCTTCCGCTGGAGTGACCCGAGATGACGGCAGCGGCACCGTCAGTCTCGACAGCGGCACCCCAGTGAGATCACCTCATGCGCACGGCAGCGTTTGGTGGGGGCCTCTGCGTGGACTGGGGAGGCCGCTCGACCGGGTTCGGGGAGCATCCGTCGTGCACCGGGTGGACGCCCTGATCGGCCAGCCGACGCTGTGCTACATCCGAACAAAGTGGCCTGCGGCCGTGGGCCGAAGGCTGGGAGGTGGATTTGGCTTGCGGGCGGGTTCTCGCCCGCCAGGCCGCGCTCTAGGCTGCGACCGCTCCGAAATCTGGCGATCTTTTGGAGGGTGTGCAGGATGAACCGAGCTCTTATGACCGCATTGGCGGCAGCAGTGTTGGTCGTGTCCGGGGGCAGCACCACCGCCTCCGCTTACGATGCCCCGCCGCGAACCACACACGGTCCTTGCCAGTACACCCAGACCCCGGACGAGCCGGCGGCGCGGCGGGTTCCCCTGCCGCCCGACCCGCGGCACACCCCCAGTCACGGCACGGTCGGTATGGCTGTCCGGACCAGCCAGGGCCCGCTCCCCCTGAGTCTGGACCGGGCGAAGGCGCCGTGCACGGTCCAGAGCTTCGTGCACCTGGCGCGGCACCGGTTCTACGACCGTACGGTGTGCCATCGGCTGACGGCGTATCCGACGCTGAAGGTCCTGCAGTGTGGCGACCCGACCGGCACTGGCGAGGGTGGGCCGGGGTACGAGTACAAGGACGAGCTGCCGGTGGACCTGCCGCCGGCACCGAGCGATCCGACCGGCGTCCGTCGCCTTTACGGGCGCGGTTTGCTGGCGATGGCCAACGCCGGGCCGAACACGAACGGCTCGCAGTTCTTCGTCGTCTACGGCAACTCCGCGCTGCGACCGGACTACACGGTGTTCGGCACTGTCGGTGCCGCCGGCCTGAAGACGCTCGACAAGATCGCTGCTGGCGGTATCGAGCCAACTTCGCAGGACCCGGCGCCTGTCGACGGCATGCCCGTGCTGCGGACCGAGCTGCTCAGCGTCCGGCCGTCCTGCCGGCCCTGATGAACTGTGGTGCGGTCACCGTGGGTCCAGCTATGTGCCTGGTCTCACGGTGATGTGAAGTAGCCGTTGCTGGACGCCTCGTGCTGCAAGTGGCTGTGACGCTGGGCGGGCCGTCGGGCGGGTGGCGCGTCAGGGGCCGTAGGGGCTCCGGTGCCCGAGGAAGGGCTTCAGGTCGTCGGCTCGCGGCTCGGGGATGTCGGGCAACTGGGGCGGAGTTTCCAGGGGGTCGAGACGCTCCACGGTGTCCGCTGCCCAGCTGATCCATGCTTCGGCTTCGGTTCTCGCCTGCCCCGGCGGCATGGCCTTGATTCGCGTGCGCACGACGCTCACATATTCGGTCAGTCGGGTGGCGTGGCGCCATGCCGCTTCCTGGGCTTCGAGGTGCCTGACGCGGTACGCCTCCGTGTACCGGACGCGAGCCCCCTTCATGGCAGCTTCGCCTCGGTGAGTTCCTTCCTCGGTGGCGACGTGCTCCGTCCGGTCCTGCTCTTGGAGAACGAGGAACCCCACGGTCATGCCAAGGGCGTCACCGGGGCCTATCCCCGACCAGCATGCCTAGTTGGCGGATACAGCAATCCGCCGCCCCCGCATTCCCTAATGATGTAGATCGCATGTAGATTGTGTCGTGCTCGACATGCGTGAGGTCAGTTCGTGAAGGCGTCGGGCTGTCGAGGACCGGGGGAGTGGATTCGTGAATCCCATTGTGCACATTGCTCTGAGTGGCGACACTCTCGCGATGTGTGACGCGCGGATAGAGCGTCGTGCGCCCCGGGCAGCCGAGCCCGAGCAGGCAACCTGCCAGGAATGCATCGACACCTACATCGAGGGATGGGCCGCGGCGCAACATGACGGCCCGCCGGGTGCCCCGCCCATGCCCAGCTACCCGCCGTCACGCCGCCCGTCGGCCATGCGGTACGCGGCGATGGGGGCCACTGCCGCACTGGCGGTAGCCGCACTCGGCTACTGGGCCCTCGCAGATCACGGTAGCGGCGAGAACAGCAACATCGCCGTCACAGTGGTCGATTGCTCACAGACCCGGCTCTTCGCTCCCAAGGACGGTGGACCCATGCTGCCCGCCCGCGTGGCGCAGATCCAGTTCGTCAACAACGGGAACGGCGAGCAAGCTTTCTCGGCAGAGGTGGACGGCGTGACGCTGGAGGGCCAGGACGGCAATCGGGCGAGATACAGGCTCGCTCCCCACGACTCGAAGCTCATCAGCTTTCCCATGAACCCGACCAAGTACGGCAGCAGCGAGGGAGCGTGTTACGCGTTGAATGTTCAGGCGGCCTCATGAGCATGAGGCTCGGCGACTCTGCGGCTGGACGGCGCGGGCGTCCCGAGGGGCCCGGCGGCCGGCCGGACAACCCTCGAACGGTCACAGTGCGCAACGACATGCGGGAACCTCGACGGATTGAGCAGAAGTGGGGCTTCGGCATGGCCCCGATCAAGCCTGCTGTACAGAAGAAGCGGATCGAGGCTGCCCGCACTGTGCTGAGCACCCTCGCGGAGGGACGTCACGCGGCCCTTGGACGACTGGACGACCTGTCGACCGTGAAGGGGCTCTTCACTCGCACGTACAAGCAGGATCAGTGGGACTGGTTCACGGTCTGGGGACAACTGGGGTTTCCTGAAAAGGCAGTTGCCCGTCAGGTCTCCGGTGCACTGCTGCATCTCTATCGGTGTATCCGGGATTCCGACACCGTAGGCACAGAGCAGGCGTTCGGCACGCTGAAGAAGTGCGACCTGCCGGTGACTCTCGAGCGCTATGTTTCCAGCACGCCGTACCGGCCAGCGGATCACGGGTTCATCTACGTTCTTTCGACACGTGAGGCACCCACTCTTCTCAAGATCGGGTACACCGATCGGGACATCGCCACACGTGCCAGGGAGATCAACTCGTCCACTGGCGTGGTCGTCCCCTACGGCGCGCGCGGAGCATGGCTGGTCCCACGCGCCCGCCATGTGGAGGCAGAGGTACACGCCAGACTTGCGGAATTCCGCGTCCGCAAGGACCGCGAATTCTTTCTGCTGGAGTACCGTGAGGCGGCAGCCATCATCGATTCCTATGTGAAGAACCTGTAGCAGACAGCCACGTCATGGCCAATGGGCAGGTTACCCGTCCGCGCTCTACGGGCCACCGCCGCTGACTTGACTGGATCCCATATGCCAGGTCATAACGACCGTCCAGGGGCGCTGCTGATTCAAACCAGGCTGCCGAGCGTTTTGCGTGAGCGGCTGTTGCGTTCGGCAGCGACGGCGTCCGGGCGCTCGCGGGTGTGGACGGTCAGGTCTGTGACCTTGGGGAAGTTCTGTGCCCTTGGGGAAGTGCTGCCGCAGCAGGCCGTTCGTGTTCTCGTTCGAGCCGCGCTGCCAGGGGCTGTCCGGGTCGCAGAAGTAGACCGGGATGTCAGTGGCGAGGGTGAACGCCCGGTGGGATGCCATCTCGACTCCCTGGTCCCAGGTCGGGGACCGTTTGAGATGGACGGGCAGATCCTGGACCGTCTCGGCGAGGGCATCGCGGACAGGCTCGGCCGCACGGCCGTGTGGCAGGTGGACGAGCGAGCCGGCGGTAGTAGGGCTGGCGGGCAACCTTCAGGACCCTGCACGTGACCGTGACGGGAATTCGGCCCCTGGCCGGCTCTTTCACGAGCGGGTAGATCCTTTTCCCGGCAGATGCTCCTGCGACAGGTAGGCCGCGGCCCGGCGCAGGACCTCGTTCTCCTGCTCCAGCAGCTTGATTCGCCGACGAGCTTCCCGTAGTTCCGCGTTGTCCTGGCTGGTCGTTCCGGGCTTTGTCCCGTCGTCGATGTCCGCGCGACGCGTCCATTTCCACAGCGTCATCGCGTGCACTCCGAAGTCGGCGGCCACCTGCTCGACCGTCACGCCCGGGCCGCGGTTCCTCGCGACCCGTACGACGTCCTCGCGGAACTCTTCGGATAAGGCGTGGGCGCAGCGACATCCTTCCCACCCGCCCCACAGGGCAAGCCAGTTCAGACGTCACCCGATCGTGCAGGAGACCCGGTGTTCGTCCTGCCCCTCTGAACCGCAGCCGGGTTGGGACAAGGGCGGAGCCCGACGGCCCCGCCTAATCCAGCGAAGCGTCAGCGCTCAGGGTCACACCGGGCAGTGCGGCTGAGCCCCTGCCTCCTTGGGATTTCGCGGCTGAAGCCTTTTGGACTGCGGAAACTCCTCGCCATTGGTCCTTGCGGGACAACGCGGGTTACCGGCCAATGCGCACGGGATGTGCTCTCGTTGGCCAGGTGCCGAGAGTGCCCAAGGGGTCGGTTCGGCCGGGCCTGGCGATTCCCTCAGCCCACTGATGTAATAGGTCTATGGCTAGTTCATCGCTTACGCATGTGTCTGTCGTGGAGGACTGGGTCTCCGGCTGGGTGGTGTCGCGGGGTGCGTCCGATCCCGTGGCGCGGCCATGGGGCTGGACCATTGACGTCGGACAGCCGGCCCAGGTGGCGCGGCACGTAGTTGTCGACGCGGACGAGGCGCGCGTGTGCGAGGCCGCCGCGCAGGCGCGGGGGGAGGGGTGGTGGCTCAAGGTTTTCCTGCCTGAGCCGTGCGAGGCGCCGGAGGCGCAGGTCTGCGCATGGCTTGGACCAGGGTGGGCGTCCGACGAGGCGGCATTCCTGATGTCCGTCGAGCTGGCGCCGGTCACGCCCGGAACGCTCCCACCCGGCTACGTGCTGCGCACCTGGACCCGGGGCGACGTCGTCCGCGTGCTGATCGCGGCTCCCGATGGATCGCTTGCCGCGCGCGGGCAGATGGGCGTGGCGGGGGAGGTGGCGGTGGCGGACCAGATCCTCACCACCCCGGCCCACCAGCGTCGCGGCCTCGGCTCCGTCGTCATGCGCGCGCTCCAGCAGCAGGCTCTGGCCTCGGGCGCCACCCGCGCCGTCCTCGGTGCGACGACCCAGGGCCGCGCCCTGTACGAGTCGCTCGGCTGGCGCACCCGCACGGCCTTCCTCAGCCTCTATCGCACCACGGGGCCGACGGAGTCCTACTAGAAGGCGAGCGGACCCCCGCTCATCGGGACTTTGGCTGATGGTCCCCCCGTCGGCTCGTTCCGGCGGGGCCCGTCTCTGTGTTCGGCGGCGTGCCCGGTTGAGCGATGGTCGACGTGGCCTCCACAGCCCTTGTCTGCTGTTCTGGGCAGAGAGACGCCCCCTGATCCACTCCGTCGCGCACGAGCCTCTCTGCTTCATCGAATCGGTCTTATTCGCGCAGCAAGACGGCAAGGTGCTCGTCAGCATTGCAGTATTTTCCGCTGGCAAGGGAGGACCTACGTTTTTCGGGAATGCGCAACGCGCCGACCCCCGACGCCGTCCCCACCGCGTGCGCTGCCGCGTCTGGTTCCTCCTGGGCTATGCCAACGGGATGAGGCGGCTCGCGCCTATGCCCCCGCCCGACGCGTACTGAGCCGCAACGGCAGTGGCCTTCCGCAAACTGCACCTGCGGGTCGCCGAGTACCGCCGGTACCTGAAGGACATCGCCTCCTCACCCGAGGAAGAAGAACTGCTCGCGGCCAAGGTGGTGGGCCGCTGGCGCAGCAGGGCACCCTGGTGCTCGCTCCCGAGAGCACGACGCCCCTGGACCTTGTCACCGCTGCGCACCGCGTCAACGACTTCACCTACCGCAAACAGGTTCCGACGGGCCTGCGCTGTCCCCCTGGAAGGGGTCAGGAGCGGTTGTGGAAATGGGTTGTTCAGCCCAGGTGGTCCTGCCGCGGGGTGCGGGGCGGACGCCCCAGCGGTCGGTGAGCTGCGCGGTGATGTACAGGCCACGACCGCCCTCATCGGTGTCGTCGGCGCGGCGCAAATGGGGGGCGGTGCTGCTGTCGTCGGTGACCTCGCAGATCAGCGCCTGGTCGCGGATCAGGCGGAGCTCGATGGGGCCGTCCGCGTAGCGAACGGCGTTGGTGAGAAGTTCGCTGACGATCAGTGCGGTGCCGTCCGTGGGGCCACTCATGCCTCAGTCGGTGAGCTGGGTGATGGCCAGTTTCCGGGCCTGGGAGACGACTTCGGGGGTGTTGGGCAACGTCCAGGAGGCGGTCCGTCCGGCGTCGAACGTGTGTGTGCGGGCCAGGAGAAGGGCGACGTCCCGGGACGGCTGCTCCGGGGCCAGGGCGTCGACGATCGCGTCGCACATGTCCTGAAGCGAGGCATGAGCCGTGGTCGTCAGTCCGCGCAGTCGGTCCAGCGGCACGCGCGGGTGCCCCGGGGCCTGGCCGGTGTTCAGCAGTGCCGTGTTGCTAAGGAGCAGAATGCTGCCCTCCGGGAGGATGCGTTCCGCGACGGTGTAGCGCGCGATGCCCTGGCCGAGCGGCGGGCCCGTGGGGACGTCGAGGAACTCGGCCTCCCCGTTTGCGTGGACGACGACCGGTGGGGGGTGCCCTGCACCGGGCTCGCATCGGCGTCACCATCACGGAGTGCACGCCGGCGGCGAGGAGCCGTGCGTCGAGCTTGCGGGCCGGGTCCGGCCAGTCGGTGTCCTCGTCCAGATTCCGGATCAGTACCGGTGCCAGGTCCGACAGGGCCCGCAGGTACGGCGTCCCGAAGGGATGGGTGCCGACCTCGCCGACCATCGCCAGGCCATGCTGGGGATCGTCGGCCGCGGAGCGGAAGCCGGCACGCCGCAGGGATGCCGTCTCGGTCGCCGCCAACGGGGCGGGAGCCTCGCCGCGCAGCACCGAATCGATCACGTCCACCGTCATGGAGTCGGCGAGTTCCGGCACGGCGAGGTCGCAGAGCTCCTCGGCCGTGCGGAAGATGTCGAGAGTCGTGCCGACATTCATGGCGGCCCGGCTGAGCAACCGCAGCCGCGCGTCGGCTCTGGCGCGCGCGGTGATGTCGGTGATCGCCACAGCCAGGCCGAGCACCGTTCCGTTGTCGCACGGTCCCGACCTCGTGTGCCTCAGCCGGATGGCGCCCTCTAGTCTCGTGGTCATGGGTGGACGGCAGATCCAGGCGGAGAAGCGTGGGCCGGGGCGGCCACGTGAGGAGCGGGTCACGAGGATGGTGCTCGACGCGGTGCTCTCCCTGGTTACGGAGCAGGGTATGGACGCGGTCACGATGGACGCGGTGGCGGCCCGGGCCGAGGTGAGCAAACCGGCCATCTACCGGCGCTGGCCGACCAAGCAGGATCTGATCCTCGCCGCCGCGGAGAGCCGGGTCGGCCCGGTTTCCGTCGCCGACCTCGGGGATTTCCGTGCCGAACTGCACGCTCTGCTGACGGCGCGTCTGGAGGTCTACCGCCTGCCCGGCACGGACCGTCTGCTGGCCGAGCTCATGGGCGCGGCGGCCAAGGCGGGTACCGCTCGGAGCGCGTACGCGACGTACAGCTCCCGCGTGACGGCGCAGACGCGTGTGATTCTGCAGCGCGGAATCGAGCGGGGGGACGTGCGGGCCGACGTCGATGTCGCGGCCGCGTCGACCCTGGTGGCGGCGCCCCTGGTGTTCCGCCTGCTGGGAGAGCAGGAGCCGCTCGACGGACGTTTCGTCGACGAGGTGGTCGACCTGGTCGTACGTGCCGTGGCGGCGCGGCCCTGACGGTGACGCCGGGCCGCCCGGCGCGGCCCTGAGGGCGACACCGGCTCGCCCCGTTTCGTGAAATTCGTTGACCCGAGCCCTTGCGGCCCCATATCCAAATATCGATACTACCGGTAACGAAAACAGCCGTTCCCACCGTGGAGGACCGCAATGGCCGGCACCGCCGCCTCGACGCCCCACCCCGTTCTCGACAAGCCACTGATCCGGTTCGGCAAGCGCATCCTGGAGCGCACCGCACCCGGCACGGCTCTGGGCGAGTACCGGATCCTGGGCATTCACCCGCTCACCCCGCACATCGGCGCCGAGATCACGGGCGTCGACCTCTCCCACCCGATCGGTGCGGACCTGGCCGACGAGCTCCGCCAGGCGCTGCTGGAGTGGAAGGTGATCTTCTTCCGCGACCAGCGGGACTTCGGCCCGGAGGACCACGCCGCGCTCGCCGGGCTCTGGGGCGAGCCGGAGGCCAACCCCTTCTTCCCCAAGGGCGACCGGGCCGGCGTCTCCCGGCTGGCCAAGGACGCCATGGCCGTGGGCAACGAGAACATCTGGCACAGCGACCACTCGTTCATGGCGGCCCCGGCCCTTGGTTCGGTACTGCGCGCCGTCGAGATCCCGGCCTCCGGCGGGGACACCCTGTGGGCCGACATGGGCGCCGCCTACGACAACCTCCCCGACGCGACGAAGCAGCGGATCGAGGGCCTCACGGCCGAACACGACTGGGTGCCCAGCTGGGGCGCGACGATGACGCAGGAGCGGATCGCCGCGCTGCGACAGACCCTGCCGGCGGTCGAGCACCCCGTGGTGGTCCGGCATCCGGTGACCGGGCGCCGGCTGCTGTACGTCAACGAACCGTTCACCACGCGCATCGTCGGACTCGGCGAGGAAGAGAGCCGCGAGTTGCTCCACGGGCTCGTGCTGCAGGCCCGGATCCCCGAGTACCAGGTGCGCTTCCGCTGGCAGCCGGACTCCGTCGCGATCTGGGACAACATCGCGGTCCAGCACTACGCGATCAACGACTACTACCCGCAACGCCGCGTCATGGAACGCATCGCGATCGCCGGGGTCCCGCTCTCCTGAGCAGGGCCCGAACCCGAACCCGAACCCGAACCTGAACCCGAACCCGGACCCGGACCCGCACCTGGGTCCGGGCCGCTCTCCGCCCCTCCCCCCTTTCGCCCGTCTCCCGCGGAGCCCTTGTGACCGACACCGATGTCGTACCCGCTGTGCCCGCTCACCGCCCGAGGGCCGTGAGGGCCCCCCGACGCCGCGCATGGGTCGTCACGGCACTGCTGGTCGTCTTCATGATGATCAACTTCGCCGACAAGTCCGTGCTCGGCCTCGCCGCTGATCCGATCCGCAAGGACCTCGGCCTGTCCTCGTCCGCCTTCGGACTCGCCAGCAGCGCCTTCTTCCTGCTGTTCTCGGTCTGCGGCGCCGCGGTGGGGCTGCTCGCGGACCGCGTACGGCCCAAGTGGCTGCTGCTCGCGATGGCCGCTCTGTGGTCCGTCGCCCAGGCTCCTGTGGCCATGGGCGGAGGGCTCGCGGTGCTCGTCACCTCACGTGTTCTCCTCGGTGCCGCCGAGGGGCCCGCCTTCCCCGTCGCCCAGCAGGCCACCCTGTCCTGGTTCCCCAACCACCGACGCAACCTGCCCGGGGCTCTGATTGTGCTGGGGATCACCCTGGGAGTCCTGGTCGCCGCTCCCGTACTGACCTGGGTGATCCACCACCACGGCTGGCGCTCGGCCGTCACCGTGGTGGCGCTCGCCGGTGCGGCGTGGGCGCTGCTGTGGATCCCCTTCGGCGGAGAGGGACCGTACGCGGCCACGTCGGACAACGACTCCCCGGCCTCGGTCGGCTCCGGTGAGTGGACTGGGACGGCCGAGGGGGCAGGGGCTGGAGGGACGGGGACGGCCGCGCGCAGGACGCCGTACCGCCGGATCCTCGCGACCCGTACCTGGATCGGTGCCACGACCGCCTATTTCGGCACCTACTGGGTCATCGCCTTCGCCCTGGTCTGGCTCCCTTCCTACCTCCACGACGGCCTGGGCTATTCCTCGGCCGCATCCGCCCGGCTGCTGATGCTGGTCTGGGGTCTGAGCGGCGTCGTGGTGCTCGGACAGGCAGGCGTGGCCGGGTGGCTGCTGCGCCGTGGCATCGCGAGCCGATGGGCCCGCGGCGGGGTCGGCGGCATCCTTCTGCTCATAGGCGCCGCGGCGTGCCTGGCCCTGCCGTCGGCTCCGGCCGGTGCGGCGACGGTCGCGCTCCTGGTCATCGGTTTCGGGCTCACCGGAGCGATGGGCAGCGTCGCCGTCACCACCGTCGCAGAACTGGCCCCGGCCCACCGCCGCGGCGGGGCCCTGGGCCTCATGAACGCCCTGGTGACCACCGCCGGCCTGATCGCCCCGACACTGATCGGGCGCCTTGTGGACAGCCACGGGCCGGCGGGCTACCAGCACGCTGTCCTGATCACCGGTGCCCTGCTCCTGATCGGCGGAACCGCCGCCATCACGCTCATCGACCCATCTCGCGACGCGCGCCTGCTGTCCGAGTGACGAGGCGACGTCCATCGTGCCCCGGCGGGGTGCGCCGCCCGTCCCTCACCGCACGGAGCGCGGCCCCGCCCGCCCTGATCCCCTTCTGCGAGGAATGACGTGACCTCCAGCGCCCTCGACACCGCTTCCCTCGACCGGGCCGTCATGGAACTGCGCAACAGCGCCGGGTCCTGGTCGGCCACCCCCCTCACCGGACGCATCGCCCTCCTGGAACAACTGCTGCCCCGCGTGGCGTCCGGCGCCGCCGAGCTGGCCGCGGTGGGCGCCCACGCCAAGGGCTATGGCCCCGACTCCCCGTGGGCCGCCGAGGACTGGAGCGGCGGGCCGTGGGCGCTGGCGCAGAACGCCGCAGCCTATCTCCACGTACTGCGACGCATCGCGAGCGGCGAGGAACCCGTCGACCCCGGAGGCGTGCGCGAGGAGCACGGCCGCATCAAGGTCGGCATCTTCCCCGCCACCGGCTGGGACCGGCTGCTGCTCAACGGCTTCACGGCCCAGGTATGGATGCGCCCCGGTACCACCGCCGAGCAGGTACGCGACCGCTCGGCGGGCGAGTACCGGGGCCGGCCCGGGCGCCCCGCCGTCGCCCTGGTGCTCGGCGCCGGAAATGTCGCCGCCATCACCGCGCTCGACGTCCTGCACAAGCTCTACGCCGAGGGCCAGGTCGTCATCGCCAAGCTGAACCCCGTCAACGCCTACCTACGCCCCCACTTCGAGCGCGTCTTCGCCGATTTCGTCGCGCGCGGCTGGGTCCGGTTCGTCGACGGCGGCGCGGCCGAAGGCGGTTACCTCGCCCGCCACGAGGGCATCGACGCCATCCATGTCACCGGCAGCGACCGGACCCACGACGCCATCGTCTGGGGCACCGAGAAGGACGCCGAGCAGCGCCGACGCGACGACCGGCCCCTGGTCACCAAGCCTTTCAGTAGTGAACTGGGCGGTGTCAGCCCGTGCATCGTGGCGCCCGGGCCGTGGAGGGACGCCGACTTCCGCTTCCAGGCCGAGCACATCGTCACCAGCAAGATGAACAACTCCGGCCACAACTGCATCGCCAGCCAGATCCTGGTCGTCCCGCGCGACTGGAACGGCACCGAGCGGCTGCTGGACGAGATCCGGCGGGTACTGCGCGAACTGCCTCCGCGCACCGACTACTACCCCGGCACCGACCGCCGCCTGGCCGCCGTACTCGCCGCCCATCCACAGGCGGAGACCCACGGCGACGGCTCCCGGCTCCTCGTCCCCGACATCACCGACCACGACGACGTCCTGATCACTGAGGAGGTCTTCGGCAGCGCCCTGGGCGTCGTACGACTGTCCGGCGCGACCACGGCCGAATTCCTGCGTCACGCCGTCGACTTCGCCAACAACACCCTCCCCGGCACCCTCGGCGCCACCTTGATCGTCCACCCCAGGACCGAGAAGACCGATCGGCCTGCGGTGGAGACGGCCATCGCCGGCCTGCGCTACGGCACCCTGGGCATCAACTGCTGGTCCGGAGTGGGCTTCCTGCTCGGCTTCACCCCCTGGGGCGCCTTTCCCGGCCACACCCGCCAGGACATCGGCAGCGGCACCGGCTTCGTGCACAACGCGTTCATGCTCGAGAACATCGAAAAGACCGTACTGCGCGCCCCCTTCACACCCGCACCACGCGGTCGCTCACGGGCGATCCCTCGCTGTCCCCGCGCCCGCCGTACTTCGTCACCAACCGCACTGCACTGACCACCATCGAACGCGTCACACGCTTCACCGCCGCACCAAGCGTGTGGAAACTGCCCGGCATCCTCGCCTCCGCGCTGCGTGGCTGATCGCGTCCACCCCGCCATCGCCCCCGCCCCACAGACCTTACGGAGACCCCGTGCTGAACCTCGCCGTCATGCTCGAAAGCAGCGCCCGTGCCGTGCCGGACCGCGCCGCGGTCGTCCTCGGCGATCAGCGGCTGACCTACGCGGAGCTGGACACCGCCGCGCGCCGGGTGGCCAACCTGCTGCGTTCACGCGGTGTCGAGCCCGGCGACAAGGTAGCTCTGTCCTGTCCGAACCTTCCGTGGTTCCCGGTGGTCTACTACGGCATCCTCAAGGCCGGCGCGGTGGTCGTCCCGCTCAATGTGCTGCTCAAGGGCCGGGAGATCGCGTACCACCTGGCTGACTCGGAGGCCAAAGCCTACTTCTGCTTCGAGGGCAGCGCCGAGCTCCCCCTCGGGCAGGAGGGGTGGACCGGGTTCGGCGAGACCCCGGGCTGCGAGCAGTTCTTCCTGATGACCGCCGCTCCCGCCGAGTACTCCCCGATCGTGGGCGCCCAGACGCTGACGGCTGCACTGGCCGGCCAGAGCGCAGACTTCGAGACGGTCGCCACCGCGGCGGACGACACCGCGGTCATCCTCTACACCTCCGGCACCACCGGCCTGCCCAAGGGCGCCGAACTCAGCCACTCCAACGTGACGCTCAACGCGCTCACCTGCCACAAGCTGTTCGGCGAGGTCGAGCACGAGGTCCATCTCATCGCTCTGCCGCTGTTCCACTCCTTCGGCCAGACCGTCCAGATGAACGCCGGCCTCGCCGCGCGGGCGACGCTGGTGCTGATGCCGCGCTTCGACTCCGCCTCGGCGCTCGCCCTGATGCAGTGTCATGCCGTCACGTTCTTCGCGGGCGTGCCCACCATGTACTGGGCGCTGCTCGGCGAGGACGTCCCCGACGTGGACCTGGCGCGGATCGCCGGGAACCTGCGCATCGCCGGTTCAGGAGGCTCCGCGTTGCCGGTCGAGATCCACCGCCGGTTCCACGAGCGGTTCGGGGTCACGATCCTGGAGGGGTACGGCCTGTCGGAGACCAGCCCGGCGGCCACGTTCTCGCCGCGCGGCGAGAAGGTGCGCCCGGGCTCCATCGGACGCCCCGTCTGGGGCGTGGAGGTGAACCTGGTCGCCGAGGACGGATCCACGGTAGAAGGCCCTGACGCGATCGGCGAGATCGTCGTCCGCGGGCACAACGTGATGAAGGGCTACTACAACCGGCCCGAGGCGACAGCCGAGGTGATGCGCGACGGCTGGTTCCGCACCGGCGACCTGGCACGCCGGGACAGCGACGGATGGCTCTACGTCGTCGACCGCACCAAGGACCTGATCATCCGCGGCGGCTTCAACGTGTACCCACGGGAGATCGAAGAGGTACTGCTCACCCATCCCGCCGTGAGCATGGCGGCGGTCATCGGAGTGCCCCACGACAGCCACGGCGAGGAGATCAAGGCATGCGTTGTCCTCACCCCGGGAGCCGAGCTCTGCGAGCAGGACCTCATCGCGTGGTGCAAGGAGCAGATGGCGGGCTACAAGTACCCCCGTCTGATCGAGTTCGTCGATGTCCTGCCCACCAACGCCACTGGCAAGATCCTCAAGCGCGAGCTCCGGACGGGTCTCCGCGCGTGAGCGATGCGTGAGCGATGCGTGAGCGGATGGACGAGAACGACCCGTCGAAGACAGGACTGGGCATCATGCTGGGTGGTGCTGACCTGATGCTGGGTGGTGCTGACCTGCGAGGACAGCACCACCCAGCACGAACGAACACCCACGATCACGGATTCGATCCCAGTTCCTTTTAAATCACCGCCGCTTGCGCGGGGATCACGCAAGTGTGGCAAGTGCGCCCCGCGTAGGCGTACGAGGTGCCATCCCTGCGGCGCCACAGCGAGTTGTCGCGTTCACACTGAGCCCTGCCATGCGCTGGTGCCGTGAGTGTGGGGAGAATGGGCGGGTGCTGTCCTGCGGTGGGGTCTGACTCTTGAGATCTCTGACCGCGGTGTCTTGCTCACGCTGTGTCGACCGCTGGCCGGGGGATGGTGCATTGCTGGTGCCGGGCTGGCCGGGTGTGTCTCGATAGGGGCTTGCCGACCAGGCGTCATCACGATTCTGACCGTCCGCGCGGTCGGGTGCCGGCTACGCGATGCGCCATCGGGTCGGAAGGTGAACTTGCATGACACATCAGTCGACTTCATTGGGCCGGCCCGAGTACTTCGTCGGCGCTGTGGGGCTCGGTGCGCGGCTGCTGGTTGAGTTTGTGGCGCTCGATGGAGGATCGCCGGTAGACCTCCTTGCGGGCCCGCATGATGTTGCCGAGGGGGGCGTGCTCGGCGGTGACCCGCCAGGGCGTGAAGGACAGTGAGTCCATCTTCTCCAGGTTTTCCGGGCCGGAGATGTCCTGCTGCGGCAGCCGCAGCCTGGCCACGGTGACGGACGGCGAGAGCTGCTCGGGCCACTCCACGGTGGTGTCCTCCACCGGCATGCGCTCCAGGTCGGTGCAGAGCTGTACCTGGATGTCGAAGGCGTAGGGCCGCTCCTGCAGCTCGGCTTGCAGGGCCGGCCGGAAGACCTCCTGCGCGGAGGCCGGGTCGATGGTGCGCCGGACCACCGCGGCGGCGAAGGACGGGTCGGGGGTGATGCGCACCTTGGCGATGTGGTCCCCGTGCCGGACCGCGCCCATCGTCCAGTAGCTCGACAGCAGGAGGTTCGCCGGAGGGGTCTTCGACAGGCGCAGGAAGGCCAGGAACTCGTCCCACGCCCAGTTGTCCTGGTCCAGCGTTCCCTTTCCGGTCACGAACTCGGTGAAGAAACGACGCGCGCCGGGCCGGCCCTGGGAGAAGTAGGCCGGCGCGTTCAGGAACAGTTCCTGGATGAACAGGTAGTGCTCGACCGTGTTGCAGAAGAAGATCGGCCCGTTGATGTTGGCGTAGTCGAATGTGCCCGAGTCCGGTTCGTCTTCCAGCAGGGTCGGGCCGGGGATGTCGAAGATCTTCAGCGCCAGTCCGGTGGCGGCGCCCAGTCGCGCGTCGGCTCCGGCGTGAGGCGAGCCGTTGGAGAAGCGGATGAGCGCGTCGTGGGTTCCCGGAGTCGCGTAGATGCCTTGGGCGTACTCGGGCGCAAGCCCGTCCAGGATCTCCACTTCCCCCCGGACCAGCCCGTAGCCCTTGGCGTGGGCGTCGCGCAGGGCCCGTCCGGTGCCACCGGCCTCGACCGACTCGGCGATGTAGCTATCGGTCTTCTCGATCACCGTCTGCAGGTTGCGGTCGAAGTCCGGGTCGTCGTCTTCGACGTCAGGCGTGTAGCGGACGAACTGTGCTGCCATGACTTCGACCTCTTCTCGAAGACCGTGTGGGGCCTCAGGGGGTGGGAATCGCCCTCAGTCCTCCAGCTCGGCGAGCCAGCGCAGGGCACGCAGACCCGGCACGAAGCAGTACTCACCGCCCCGGGTGACCACGAAGCTCGGCAGATTCCGCAGACGGCGCCGGACCGGCTTCTCGGGGATGGTGACGGTGCCGGTTCCGCCGTGATGCCCGGCCACCGGGTCCTGCTCGCCGGGGTAGCCGATGAAGTTGCCGTCGTTGACCCACTCGGCCTTGATGAATTCAAACTGTCGTTCAAGGTGTGCTCCGAGGAAGACTCCGACCAGCCCCCGGTCGGCGCCGTCGTCCTCCAGCACGCCCTCCGGCAGCGGCGGGCCGTAGGTGGTGCCGCGGCGGATGAGGCGGTGCATCCGCGCGTCGCCGATGATGGTGGCGTCGCGGGGGTTGGTGCGCCGGATGTGCGCACCGGCGGGGCACCGGAAGCCGCGATCGTCGTTCTCCCGGTACAGGAAGTTGTTGTTGCGGTGCGGATCGGCCGCCAGCTCCGGGTCATCGTGCTCCGGCGCCAGCGTCAGCGGCGCCCCGCTGGGCCAGCGCCCGACCATCTTCGCCGCCAGGAGCGCCTCCTCCTCGGCGCTGGAGGTGTTCGTGCGCAGGTACTGCCGCCAGGCCGCCACGTTGGTGTGGATCTTGCGAACGGCCGCGTAGGTCCCGTTGCGCCCCAGCACATCGGGGCTGGGCATGGGCGGCAGGTTGCCGGTCTCGTCGGGGTAGCCGAGGATGAACTCTCCGGCCTTGATGGGGGCTTCCTGCGGGTTGGAGCCGGGCAGTCCGACGCCCTCGATGTTCGGATGGCTGATGCCGTCGCGGAATCCGAAGGTGGTGCGCCCGGTCGGGAGCTGGTGGACCTCCTGCTGCCAGATCACCTGGACACCGGGCGTGTCCTCGTAGGCGACGCGGGCCCGCTCCAGCTCCTTGTCCAGCTGCGCCGCATCGGAAGACAGGGCGCTCAACGCGATATGGACATCGCCCGTTCCGAACGGTGCCTCCCAGTGGGCCGGTGCGCTCTCGCCCACGTCGCCGATCAGCTCCGCCCGGGCGGACATGCCCTCGCGAAACGCCCTCGGAAAGCTGTCCAGCGACTCCTGAGGTACCCCCAGTGCCTCCAGTCCCTGGTAGGTGAACGCCACAGCCACCCAGGCATCCTGGCTCCGGTCCATGCCGGGCAGACCACCCGCGGTCACCGGGAGCAGCCGCCGCAGCAGGGCGCGCCCGGCGTGCCGGTCGTCGACACGCAGGAAGATGAACTTTCCCTCGTACGGCACGGGCCGTGGACGCAGTGCCCCGCTTTGGACGTCGTCGATCTCGACGCGCACGCTGGCCGCGCTGCTGCTTGCCGTCGTGTTCATACTCGCTTGTGCCTCCATATCGGCCTCTGCCTGGGCAGCCCTGCGGCGGCCGGCCCGCGCCCGACGCGGCCCACCGATGTCGGGTCGGCTCCGCGGGCTGGTTGTGTCCGGGTTCTAGGCCGCGGCTTCCTCCAGCAGCTTCTGAAAGGCCGGCGTGCCCACCAACTCCGCGTTGGCCGGGTTGTCGAGCGCCGCCCGGAACTCAGGGGTGTCCAGCACCGCCTGGAACGCGTCGTCCACGCGCTGGTCCTTGTAGATCTGCTGAACGGTCAGATCGGGATAGGCGCTGATGAAGACCCCCGCGGGCTCCTGCTGGGCGACGAACCAGTCCTTCACCCCTGGGTCGGTGACGCCGGGGAAGCCTTCGCTGTGCGAGAAGACCTTGTCGAAGCGGGCTCCGACCACCGTCTGGGCGAAGTCGTCGATGTAGGTGTCCCAGGAGCCGTCGAAGACACTGGCGAACATGAACCGGGTGTCGTTGTCGAAGATCACGTGCCGTGCGTCGTGCAGGGTGCCGATCTGGCGCACCGCCGCATGGACGTTCTCGGCGGCCGCCGCGTCGGCCATCGCGGCGAGATCCTCACGCAACGCATCGGCATGGCCCGGCTTGATCTTGGTAAAAACGGTGAACTCGCTGCAGACCCCGTCCGACCTGCCCGGGCGCTCGGGGTGAGCCGTTTGGGGCGCACCTGTCGTCGCAGTCATCGTGAGATTCTCCTGCCACGGATCGGTGCGAGGGTCACCAAGTGCCCGAACATGAGGCACCATCGCCCTCACCTCTTCATCCTGGACCTCATACGAGCCGCCTCGCATCCCCGGCCCGGGGTGATGCGGCTACCCGGATGGGACCATCGAGAGACTCTGGCACCACGAGATCCAGCCTGATCAGTTCACCATTCCTCGGCATTCCCTGAACCGGACGGCTACGGTCCGCACCCGACGGGTCGTGAAGTGTGCCCCGCAGTGCCGAGAGAGCATTCTCGAGTGTCGGCTTGCTGCCGAGCGCGATGGGGCACCACCGGGGGCAACAAGCAGGCCGAGGCCCTCGGAGCTCCGAGAAGCTCTCGAGGACAGATTCGTAAGGGCGCAGGAACATGGAACGTGGGCCTGTCGGGTTCACCAACTCATCCGCCGCGCCGCCCGCCTCGTCCAGGTCCCGGGAAGCGTCGCTCAACTCGACAGCCGCTCCGCCCCCCACCTGGAGGCATCAGGGCTGCTTGCTGGGCGTCGGGGCACACCCCGGTCTGCTGAAGCCAGTGGCCGATCTCCCCGGCCACGGCCTTCGAGAACCTGATCTACGAGGTCGTCTTCAAGGGCACGGTCTCCTCCAACGGCCCCACCAGCTACAAGGTGTCCGGCAGGCTCGACGCCTACTGCAACGAAGGCCCCCTGTTCACCGAGTACGCCGCCCTCGGGTACGGCGCTGCATCGCAGTCCTACTCGTACAAGTCATACAAGTGCTCCGACCTACCCACAGAGATCGACTTCACTGCCTCTCGCCCATCCGGCGATGCGATCGACTTCCAGGTGGGCGGGACGAGCGGCCCCCTGAACACCTGGAACTACAGCGCCACATCCAGATACGACATCGGCGACTGACGCGCCTCCGGCGACGCGCCCTCGCCCCGAGCCTCTGCCCGAAGGGCGAGGGCTCACTTCTCCAATGACCGCTTTTACGCGGCCTGGGCCGCTCAGGCCGTCCTGGACCTCGAAGCCCGAGGCCCCTCAAGGGCGGCCGGGTGGGGTGTGGAGCGTAGATTGCGCCTGTTCCGGGTTCGCCTGTTCTGGCAGAGGCGGCGCCGGCGGGAAGAGGTGGTCTTCCAGAGCGGGCAGCCCGAACAGCATGAGAAGCGGTATCGCCGGGCCGAGCAGGGCTATCACGATCACGACGCCTCCCTGGGAAGCCGGCGATCACGGCTGAGACTTGACGGCAAGCTGGCTATGTTCACCGTGCGGCCGAACGGGGGAGGCCGCACAGGGGGAAGGGTCCGCATAGGCCGAACGGGTGATGCCGGGACGTACGGAGGCACGGCCTGGCGGCGGACCGCAGCGGCTTGTGCACTGCTCGGGTGCGGGCGGCCACGAGCCGGCGCCTCACGCCTCCGCCCCGTTCGGCGCCCTTCTCAGCCGAAGGGGGCGCCGCCACAGGGGCGGCCCGGCCAGAGCGAGGGCGTATACCAGCGCGTTCTGGACCCGGTGTGCTGCTCCTTCACAACCAGCCGCCACAGTGTCCGAGAGTAATCAGAGGGTAACTCTGTGTTGTCCGCGTGATTATGCGATCCTCACCAGAGGGGCACATGAGCGAGCAAGAAGTCACCTTCTACACCCGGCCCAACTACACGGGCGACGCCCACACCTACGCAGTCGGAACCGACGAGAACCTGTACCCGGGCGGACTCAACGACAAGTTCAAGTCCGTCAAGGTCGGCCGGAAAGCCAAGGTCCTGGCCTGGCAGCACGGGAACCAGAGCGGCAAGTACCGGGAATGGGACCTCGACCAGCCGGACATCTCCGACATCGGCGGGCTGACCCGGTTCAAGGTCGTCGAGAGCACCACGCTGCCCATCGCGGTCCGGCTCCAGGACCTCACCGGCGCCCCCGCCGGACGGTACAGCCTCAAGGCCGCTTCCTACGACGTCGGCGACACCATCGTCCGCTCCGGCGACCCGGAGTACGGGCTCGTCGGCGTCATGCCCGAGGACGGCCCCCCGGTCACCACCGCCATCTACGTCCGCGACGAGCACTCCGGCGTCTACGTCGCTGTGGGCGCCATCTACTTCGTCTGGAACTCCGACACCAAGTCGATCGACGTCGCCGACGCCTCGAATATCCCCGAGAATCTGGACTACTCGCGAGACGGCCGCAACCAGTTCACCTTCAAGCTCACCGGGGACTAGGAGCCGACGGCGGCGCGCAGACGACGAAGGGGCCGGAGCGTCTCGCGCTCCGACCTCTTCCCGCAGAAGCCGAGACCGCAGTGGCCGGGTATCTCTGAAGAAAGCGGCCAACCGTCGTTACCGCCCTGGCAGCCCGCCGCCCAGGGCGTCGTCCCGACCTTGGGCTGTTGGCCATCCCTGGAGAGACGCGTAATCCCGACGGCATGGCCCGCGGGGCATACTGGCCGCATGAGTCGCGCCGACGGCAACGACACGACGCCATTCGCGTCCGTCAACGGCTTTGCCACCGGACCGGCCACGGTAGTGCTCAGGCGATCAACCAGCTCAGGGCGGTCCTGGTCGTAGCCGGCCCGGCTCTGCGGGAGCGGCTGTCCGACCTGGGCAACCGCGAGCTGTTGCCCGCACCTGCGTCTGCCTCAGCCCGCGCGACGGCGAGGGCGACGAGGATGCCGTGGCTCAGGCCAGCCACTCGCGTCACCCCTGAGGTGGCTGGCCGAGCGCATCGAACAGCTCACGAGGCAGATCGATGAGCTGAATCAGCGCCTGACCGGGCTCGTCGAGCGCCATGCCCCGCAGCTGCTCGTGCCGATGGGTATCGGCCCGGACTCCGCTGTCACGCTCCTGATCACCATGGGCGACAACCCAGAGCGGCTGGGCACTGAGGCGTCCTTCGCCGCCTTGTGCGGGGTCAGTCCCATCGAGTACTCCTCGGGCCGGCTGCGCGTTCCCGCCATGGCGCCGATTTGTTTGCGCTGGTAGCCATGCTCGCTTGGCTCGGCGATCAACCCTCGCTCGCGCCACGCGCCGACCACCTCTTCGAGGTTGTCGCGAGCGCGATTCTGGCGAGCGCAGGGAGCGGCGACGCCGAGGAGGAACGCCGCCCTCAGGCCCGTCGCTGGCATCGTCGCGCACGCGGACCAGCGAACTCGGCCGCGCGCTCGGCAGGAGCGGTTCGACAGCGAGTCCCCCAAGCCGGTCAAGGGCACCGGCATCGAGCCGCGCGCGACGGCTGGACACTGCACCGGATCCGCCACACCCTGACACACGACGCCGAGGGCGGCACCTCCACCCCGATGCTGCTGGCCCGCTCCCGCCACGCCTCCGTCCGCTCCCCGGAGCGGTACGCACGCCCCAGCGTCGACGCGGTCGCCCGGCACGTCGCCGAACGCGACCCCGCCGCCCGACGGATGCG
This sequence comes from Streptomyces sp. NPDC090798, assembly GCF_044768965.1. Lineage (NCBI taxonomy): Bacteria > Bacillati > Actinomycetota > Actinomycetes > Kitasatosporales > Streptomycetaceae > Streptomyces > Streptomyces sp. NPDC090798. The sequence goes on along the minus strand of NZ_JBIVXA010000031.1, from coordinate 77,477 downwards.
CGTGACGCGCGGCACCAGCTGGCAGCCTGCCGCCGAGCGGCACAGTGAGGGAGGCGGCGGCGGGCGCGTTCGCGGTGGTGCGCTCCGTTCGGCTGCAAGCCCTCGCGCGGGCGGAACAGGGAGCGACGGACGCTGGCGGGTGACGGGCCCGCCTGGTCAGCGGTGACTTGAGCGGATCATGGGGGGTGCTGATCCGTTGGGGGGGGCGAGTACCGGGCACCACGGTTCTGACGGCCGCGCCGGGCGGGATCAGGCGGCAGTGTGGTGAGTGAGGATGTCCCTGATGTCGATGAGCCACTGGCGCAGTGGAACTCCGTTTGGAGGCGCGATGCGCAGACCGAGTACACGGGCGGCTTCCGTCAGGTCGTCGTCGTTCGGGTTGGCTGCGATGAACGCGTCGATGTCCGTGGCCGCGGCTCGGTGGTCCTCCGGGGACTCCAGGGCCAGGTAGTCGTCGGCGGCCTCAGCATGCGACTGGTACTCGGCGGAGAAGTCCTGGTGAAAGTAGGACCCCAGAAGGTGGGCGAGCGCGGGGAACCGCTCACGCCACTCCCAGGCAGTCTGCGGGCGGTGGGTGGAACCGTCGGCCGGCGGCGTCGCGAGGAAGTGGCTGAGGTGATGGCGGATGACCCGCAGGCAGTCCTCGACGCTCACGCCTGACGGCGGTTCGATGTGCGGAAGGAGGTCGACGTCGTCGGCTACCTCGTCGCTGAACAGGCCGACGGCGAGCAGATCGTCGAGCTCGCGTACTGCGGCTGCCGCACGCTGGGGTTTGGCCGCGACGACACGCAGGTAGGAGGTGAGCGCTGCGCCGGGTGCTTCCATTGTGTCGTCGAATGTGTTGCCGCTCCATTCGTACGCCTGCAGGAGGTCGTGCAGTTCCGTGAAGCGGTCGTGGATGGGCGCCATGGGTTGTGGACCTGTCTGGTTGCGGTCTTACGAGGTGGCTTCGGGGTAGGAGGTCAGGACGCGGTAGCCCAGAGGGACAGTCGGGTCCTTCTTCGCCGCCCGGTGCCCGCGCTGTCCGCGGGGGGCCCGGCCCGGCCGTTGAGTCTGAACGACTCCTGAGAAACCGACGACTTCGACGGCTTGGCGGACACAGATGCCTCCAAGAGAGCTCACGGAAATAAGGCAAGGCACACCTAAGTCTCGACATGCCGTCAATGCGACTCTATTCACAACGTGCGCTCGCGAGTCGGTGGCCGCGGCACTCAGGAGCCCGGCCGAATTCGCCTCCGTTCAAGCCGGGAGGCGCAGCGGATCCACGGTACTGAACACCACAACGACTGGACGCCAGCGGTCAGTTGAGTGACCCCATTTCGACCTGTCCAGCAACGGGGGCCCCCGAAGAGCGCCCGCGACGCGACTGGCCAGTAGCGTGCAGTACCCGCATCCAGGTCTCACATATCGAGTTCGCATACTTTTGCCACCGCCCAGTCGGGCCGGCCCGCCGGAACACGGCTGAACCCTCCGCCGCGTTCGCCAACCGCCCCGCAGGAGCCGGGTCCGGCGAGGGCTCCGATCCGCTGCCTCACGCCGCAGCGCGGTGCGATCCCAACCCCGGAGTGCCCTCCGCAACAGGGCGAGCTACCAGGCTTGTGTAGGCTGAGCATCGCGAAGGGGAGTAGCCCCGCAAACCGGTCGTCGACACACTGGAGCCCACGGCTCCCGGTGGCCGGGCTCGTTTCCGGTAAGGATGCGGGTGGGCGAGACCTTCGGCCCTTTGTCGACGACGTGCACAGCGTGTCGGCGGGGTCGAAGCTGCCGCCGCTCCCGCGCTGGTCGTCCTCGATACCCGCTGATGCGGGAAGGCCGGACGATTCCTGTGATCCATTTCGTACTGCTCATCGTGTGTGCGGTGGCGATCTATCTCTCGTGTGAGTGGTTCGTCAACGCCGTGGAGTGGCTGGGCGAGCGCCTCAACGTCGGGAAGATGGCGGTCGGCACGATCCTCGCCGCTTTCGGGACCGCGCTGCCTGAGTCCGTGGTGACGCTGGTCGCCGTGACCACCGGCGCCACCGACGAGGCCAAGGACATCGGTGTCGGCGCGGCCATGGGCGGCCCGCTGGCGCTGGCCACGGTCGCCTACGGGGTGACCGGCGCGATGCTGCTGCTCAAACGCCGCAAGGAACGCGTCGCCGTCCTCGCCGAGACAGGCATGTCGCCCACCTACCCGGAGGCCGAGGAGGCTCTGGGAAGTGCTGCGGACATGAAGCGGCTTGCGAAGGACCAGAAGTGGTTCCTGCCGATCTTCATCGTGAAGGTGGCGCTCGGCCTGGTCGCGTTCGCGTTCAAGCCCGTGCTCGGCCTGCTGTTCTTTGCCGCCTACGCCGTCTACTTCTGGCGGGAGATCCGCGGTGGCGACGACGGGGACGACGAGGAGGGTCCGGAGCTGGAGCCGCTGAAGTTCCAGCCCAAGGCCGCCTCCCCGGCCACCTGGGCCGTGGCTGCGCAGACGCTCGTGACCCTGGTGGTGATCTTCTTCGCCTCGCAGCTGTTCGTGAAGCAGCTGGACGCGATCGGCCCGATGCTGGGCCTGTCGGCCGCGGTCACCGCGCTGCTGCTGTCCCCGATCGCCACCGAGCTGCCGGAGATCATGAACGCGGTGATCTGGGTCCGTCAGGGCAAGACCAAGCTCGCGCTGGCGAACATCTCCGGCGCCATGATGATCCAGGCCACCGTGCCCTCCGGGCTCGGTCTGCTGTTCACCCGCTGGCACTTCGACGCCGCCCTGCTGTGGTCCGGGCTGATCACCATGGCCGCGATCGTCTACCTGCTGCTGACCATGAGCGCCCACAAGCTCACCCCCGCCCGCCTCACGGTCGCGGCGGGCCTCTACGTGCTCTTCGCCCTGGGCCTGATTCCGATCCTGAGCTGACCGGGCTTCCCACGCCGCCACCGGCGGTTGAGCACCCGGTCGGCGGCGCTCCCGGACGACGTGCCCCAGGGCGCCGCTTCACCGGTCGAGCAGGTACGGCGCCCCGTCCGGGAGCGGGCCGGGGTGTCCATCGCCCGCCGCACGCCCGACACCGAGGAGACGCTCGGAGAGTGCTGGGGCGCAGGTCCCAGCACTGCTCTCCGCCGACTCCCTCTCATCGCTACCGACGCCCTCTTCGGAGGAATAACCGGCATGTGCAAGAACCACGGGGATGCCGGACATCCGGACCCACCGACGAACGCCTTCGTTCCGGTACCCGGCTGCCGGGCCTGCGCCGCCGTCGACGCGGTCGCCCAGGCGGCCTGGCGCCGCGAGGGCGGCCTCACCCTGCGCGACTGGCTGTCCGTGACCGCCAGCGGAATGCGGCACCGCATGCACGATCACGGCCTCCAGCCACGCGCCGCAGCGCCCGGCAACACCGGTGAACCGCCTTCCCCGGGGCCGGTGCCCCAGCAGAGTGGAGGCTGACGCCGTCCCGGACGGCCCCCGTCCCTGAAATCCAGCCGCTCCGCCCTCATCCGGCTTTCGATGGGCCAGCCCCCTGCGTGACCCGCTCGCATCCAGAGCCACCCGGGCAGTACATCGACCATGTTTTGGTGAAACTCCTTATTCCTGCTGGTTTCAGGTCAGTTGGCACCCGCTTCACCCATACGAGTAGCGACGCTCGACGGATTGGTCAGCGCGGCGTTCACCCACCCCAAGACGGCTGCCAGGCCCGGGAGCGGCCCTGGGGCTCACCGCGCCCCGCGTAATGACTTCACCAAGCTTGCGTGAAATGACGCCTCAGGGGTTGTTAGGCAAGGCTTATCTAACCTTTACTCACTTCGCGTCCCCGCACGTCAGACCGGAGTCCCCATGTCCAGCGCGAACATCACCCTGCTCGGCGCCATCGCCGGCTTCACCATCTACCTCGGCCTCCCGATCGGCCGACTTCGCACACCCACCCCCCGCCTCAAGGCGGGTCTGAACGCCGTGGCCATCGGCATCCTCGTCTTTCTCGTGTGGGACGTGCTGACCCACGCGTGGGAGCCGGTCGACGAGGCACTGAGCAAGCACGAGTGGGGAACGGTCGCTTCCGGGGGCGGCACTCTGGCCGTGGGCCTGACGATCGGGCTGGCCGGTCTCGTGCATTACGACAGCTGGATCAGCCGCCGCCGGACCTCCGCCGACCGCCCGTCGGGACCCGGCGCCGCCGCCACCGCGGAGCTGGCCCCGAAGGTCCGCAGCCAGGCGGGCTCCCTGGCGCTGATGATCGCCACCGGTATCGGCCTGCACAACTTCGCCGAGGGCCTGGCCATCGGAAACTCCGCCGCTCAGGGCGAACTCTCCCTCGCCGTCCTGCTGATCATCGGTTTCGGCCTGCACAACGCCACCGAGGGCTTCGGCATTGTCGCCCCACTGGCAGCGGATGGCGAACGCCCGTCCTGGCTCACCCTCCTGTGGCTCGGCCTGATCGGCGGCGGCCCCACCTTCCTGGGCACGCTCGTCGGCCAGCACCTGGTCAACGACACCCTGTCGATCGCTTTCCTGGGTCTTGCCGCCGGTTCGATCCTCTATGTGGTCATCGAGCTGCTGGCCGTCGCCCGCCGGAACGGACTGAAGACACTCACCACCTGGTGCATCCTGCTGGGCCTCCTCCTCGGCTTCGCCACGGACGCCGTCGTCACGGCGGCCGGAGCCTGACCCGCTCCGGCGACGCGAGCCGATAGCCGGCCTTGCCGCACGTGACACATCCCCGGTGCCCCCACCGCGGGCACCGGGACGACGCGAGGAGATGCACCACATGGCCCACGCCGGTGACGACGCCGACAGGACGTGGTGCATCTCGGCGGTCGGCAACTTCCGCGACCTCAGCGAGCAGGAAATGGACGCCAGCGCCGCCGCAGCCCTGATGAAGACTCACAGCGCCGGTGAACTGCGCTACTCCAGCACGCAGCCGTCCGAGGTGCTGTTCATCCTCAAGAAGGGCTGGGTCCGCATCTTCCGCGTCTCTGCCGACGGCAGCCGTCCGTGTCATGAGCCACGCCGGTGTCCGCCGCTTCCCGCTCTCAGACGCGCGGATCTCCGCATGCATCACCGAAATCCTCGGCCGCCGCCTCACCGACCTCGAACATCGCCTGTTCGACAGCGCCCTCAAATCTGTACCGCGGCCCATCGCCACTACACAGACGACCTTGGCCGCCGAGAACCGGCCTCGCGTGCTCGGCGCCCGCAGCCCCCAGGTCACCCTCACACACCAACAGATCGCCGCGCTGGCGGGAACCTCCCTCGAAACCACCACGAAGTTAGGGACGGTGCGGCGGGCCGGGGTGGAGGGGACCGGTACCTTCGGCGCGGGCCTGTCGCGCTACCTGCTGGCGCAGCATGTCGTGGTGTTAGAGGTGAACCGGCCCGACCGCTCGGCCCGCCGTCTGCTCGGGAAGTCGGACCCGCTTTATGCGCGGGCTGCTGCGCGGGCCGTGCGCAGCGGTCGCGCCCAGGCGCGGGCGAAATCTGGCGACGGTCCGGTGCGGAGTGCTCCGATCCCTCAAACGCTACGTCGCGCGAGAGGTCTTTCACCTGATCCGGCCCACATCCTCACAGCCCCCGTCATAAGGGCTGTCGTGAGACATGAGAGGGTCGGACGAGTGAGCGAGACACCACCGAACACCCTGCAATACCGCTTTGACGGGCCAGAAGACGCACCTGTCCTGATCCTCGGTCCCTCACTGGGTACCACATGGCACATGTGGGACCGGCAGATACCGGAGCTGTCCAAGAGCTGGCGGATCTTCCGGTTCGACCTGCCGGGCCACGGCGGCGCCCCCGCCTACCCGTCGGGTTCCGTCACCGAACTCGCGGGGCGCCTGCTCGCCACCCTCGACGGGCTCGGCGTGCAGCGCTTCGGTTACGCGGGCTGCGCGTTCAGCGGGGCCCTCGGCATCGAGCTGGCCCTGCGTCACCCGGAGCGGATCGCCTCGCTCGCGGTGATCGCCGCCTCGCCCCGCTTCGGATCGGCCGACGAGTTCCGGCAGCGCGGGGTGATCGTGCGTAGCAACGGTCTTGACCCGATCGCGCGATCCTCGCCCGAGCGCTGGTTCACGACCGGCTTCGCCGCCGCGCAGCCCGCGATCACGGAGTGGGCCGTACAGATGGTGCGCACCACCGACCCCGGCTGCTACATCGCCGCCTGTGAGGCGCTCGCCGCGTTCGACGTACGCGCCGAATTGGGCCGCATCGGCGTCCCCACCCTCGTTCTCGTCGGCTCCGACGACCAGGTCACCGGACCCGCCGAGGCCCGCACGCTGGTCGCCGGGATACCGGACGCCCGCCTCGCCGTCGTACCCGGCGCCTCGCACCTGGTCCCCGTGGAGCAGCCGGCGGCTGTCACCGACCTGCTGGTACGGCACTTCTCCACGGCCTGGCAGCCCGCCTACGACTCGACCACAGGCCAGATGGCCATCCCGGCGCCCCCGGTCAAGCCGGTGCTCGCGGCACCCCCGCCGGTCAGCCCCCTCGCCGAGATCGCCCCACCCGTCGTACAGCCCACGGCCCTGGGCAGCCCCAGACCGGACCCGTACGACGCCGGGATCAAGGTGCGCCGCGAGGTGCTGGGCGACGCGCATGTGGACCGGGCGCTGGCCTCGGCGGACGAGTTCTCCGGGGACTTCCAGGAGTTCATCACGCGCTACGCGTGGGGCGAGATCTGGGACCGGCCGGGCCTTGACCGGCGTTCGCGCAGCTGTGTCACGCTCACCGCGCTGGTGGCGGGTGGTCACCTCGACGAGCTGGCCTTCCACACCCGCGCCGCCCTCCGTAACGGCCTCACCCCGGACGAGATCAAGGAGGTGCTCCTCCAGGCGGCCGTCTACTGCGGTGTCCCGGCCGCCAACAGCGCCTTCAAGGTGGCGCAGCAGGTCATCCGGGAGGAGACCACCCCTCAGGAGTGATCTTGAGCCTGGTAGTGGGAGCACCTGCCTCAGCAGCCCGCCATGACACCGGGAGGGGGAGGATGGACCCATGAAGCTCACGAAGAAGTCGCATGCCTGCATCCGCCTCGAGAAGGACGGGCGTGTGCTCGTCATCGACCCGGGGACCTTCACCGAGGAGGACGCGGCCGTCGGCGCGGAAGCGATCCTGGTCACGCACGAGCACCTCGACCACTTCAACGAGGACCGGCTGCGGGCCGGCCTGGAGTCCAACCCGGCGGCCGAGATCTGGACCCTGAAGTCGGTCGCGGAGAAGCTCACCGCGGCCTTCCCGGGCCGGGTACACACGGTCGGTCACGGCGACACGTTCACCGCCGCGGGCTTCGACGTCCAGGTGCACGGCGAACTGCACGCCGTGATCCACCCGGACATCCCGCGTATCACGAACGTCGGCTATCTCATCGACGGCGGCCGCGTCTTCCACCCGGGCGACGCCCTCACCGTCCCCGAACAGCCGGTCGAGACGCTGATGCTCCCGGTCATGGCCCCGTGGAACAAGATCGCCGAGGTCATCGACTACGTCCGCGAGGTGAAGCCGCAGCGCGCGTACGACATCCACGACGCGCTCCTGACGGACCTCGCGCGCCCGATCTACGACCACCAGATCGGCTCCCTGGGCGGCTCTGAGCACCTGCGGCTCACGCCGGGGGCGTCGGCGGACGTCTGAGCACACCCGAGAGCGGGGGTGCCGGGCGGGCACGGCGACCCGTTGTCGTACCCGCCCGGTAGGTTGTGAGGCATGCGCATCGCGACCTGGAACGTGAACTCGATCACCGCTCGCCTCCCGAGGCTGCTGGCCTGGCTGGAGAGCAGCGGCACGGACGTGCTGTGCCTCCAGGAGGCCAAGGTCGCCGCCGAGCAGTTCCCCCTCGACGAGCTGCGCGAGCTGGGCTACGAGGCGGCGGTCCACGCGACCGGGCGGTGGAACGGCGTGGCGGTGCTCTCCCGCGTCGGCCTGGAGGACGTGGTCAAGGGGCTGCCCGGCGACCCCGGTTACGAGGGCGTCGAGGAGCCCCGGGCCGTCTCCGCGACCTGCGGCCCGGTCCGCGTCTGGTCGGTGTACGTGCCGAACGGACGCGAGGTGGACCACCCCCACTACGCCTACAAGATCCAGTGGTTCGAGGCACTCAAGGCCGCGGTCGCGGGCGACGCGGCGGGCAGCCGTCCGTTCGCCGTGCTGGGGGACTACAACGTGGCGCCGACGGACGACGACGTCTGGGACATCACCCTCTTCGACGGCGCCACCCACGTCACCCCGGCCGAGCGGGCCGCCCTCGCCACGCTGCGCGAGTCGGGCCTGTCGGACGTGGTCCCGAGGCCCCTCAAGTACGACCACCCGTTCACGTACTGGGACTACCGCCAGCTCGGCTTCCCCAAGAACCGCGGCATGCGCATCGACCTGGTCTACGGCAACGAGCCGTTCGCCAAGGCGGTCACCGACGCCTATGTGGACCGCGAGGAGCGCAAGGGCAAGGGCGCGTCGGACCACGCGCCCGTCGTGGTGGACCTCGACGTGTGAGTGCCCCCGGGGCGCGCCTGTGGTGCGACCCGGAGTGCGAATGTCACGCTGGGCGTATGAACATCCCTTTCCTGGGCACCTGGCGCAAGAAGCACGGTCCCGCCTTCGGCGTCGCGGTGTTCTCCGACGGTGATCACGACTCCGAGGGCGTCGCCGAACTCCTCTCCGAGTGCGAGCTGCTGCGCTCGCAGGCACATCAGGCGGGTGTCGAACTCGACGACTCGGTCGCCTCGTTGGAAGCGCTGGACCAACTGCTGCCGCGCTGGCGCGACGACGAGGAGAGCCTGCCGTGGCTCGGCAACGACGCGGGGCTCTATCTCGGCTCGGTCATCGTGCGCACGGTGCCCGGCGCCCGCTGGGAGGTCTGGCCCAACGGCCACCCGGCGGTGCGGCTGGCCTCTGGCAGGGAGATCGATGTCGTCGCCTCCGGCCACACCTGGGCGTCCAGCGGCGCCCCGGAACTCTCCCAGTTGTACGCCGAGGTGGCGGAGGGGTAGCCCGTCCCGCGGGGACGCCGTGAACCAGAAACTTCATAAATACGGCTAATGCCCGAAAAGTGCGTGTCGTGTGTGGGGGGCCACCCTGCCCGGATAGTTTGCGGCTTCTGCGACACAGCTGAGAGTGGGTAGGGCCGGGCATGGCTGTCGATCCTCTGATCGAACTGCAGGACGTGAACAAGCACTTCGGCGAGCTGCATGTCCTTCAGGACATCAACCTCACCGTCGACAAGGGGGAGGTGGTCGTGGTCATCGGCCCCTCGGGGTCGGGCAAGTCAACCCTGTGCAGGGCGATCAACCGGCTGGAGACCATCGAGTCCGGCGCCATCAGGCTCGAAGGACAGCCGCTTCCCGACGAGGGCAAGGCGCTCGCCAGGCTCCGCGCCGAGGTCGGGATGGTCTTCCAGTCCTTCAATCTCTTCGCCCACAAGACGATCCTGCAGAACGTCTCGCTGGCCCAGATCAAGGTCCGTGGCCGCAAGAAGGAGGAGGCGGACCGGCGCTCCCTCGAACTCCTGGACCGCGTCGGCCTCGCCTCCCAGGCCCCGAAGTACCCGGCGCAGCTCTCCGGCGGCCAGCAGCAGCGCGTGGCCATCGCCCGCGCCCTCGCCATGGACCCCAAGGCCCTGCTGTTCGACGAGCCGACCTCGGCACTCGACCCCGAGATGATCAACGAGGTCCTCGAAGTCATGCGGCAGCTCGCACGCGACGGCATGACCATGGTCGTCGTCACCCACGAGATGGGCTTCGCACGCTCCGCGGCCAACCGCGTCGTGTTCATGGCCGACGGCCGTGTCGTCGAGGACCGCAACCCCGAGGAGTTCTTCACCAACCCACGCAGCGACCGCGCCAAGGACTTCCTCTCCAAGATCCTCAAGCACTAGGCGGGAGAGTACGACCGTGATCCGCACGACGCGTACGCGCCTCGCCGTGGCCGCCCTCCTGTGCATCGCGCTGCTGACGGCCGCCTGCGGCAAGGAAGGCAGCCCGCCCACCAAGGGACCGGCCGCCGGCAAACTGCCCCACTACCAGGTGGCGGAGGGCTTCGAGCTCCCCTCCTCGCCCACCTGGGAGAGAGCCAGAAAGCGCGGCTACCTCAACATCGGCGTCAAGGAGGACCAGCCGTACCTGGGCGAGAAGGACCCGGCGAGCGGCACCTACTCCGGCTTCGACATCGAGATCGCCAGGATGATGTCGGCCTCGCTCGGCTTCGACCCGAGCACCATCAACTTCAAGACGATCGCCTCGGCCAACCGCGAAACCGCCCTGCAGAACGGCCAGATCGACTTCTACGTCGGCACCTACACCATCAACGACAACCGCAAGAAGCTCGTCGGCTTCGCGGGCCCCTACTACATGGCCGGTCAGTCACTGCTCGTACGCAAGGACGAGAACGACATCCATGGTCCCCAGGACCTCGCCGGCAAACGCGTCTGCTCGGCGGCCGGTTCGACGCCGTACCAGCGCATCCAGACCGACTACCCGAAGGCGACGCTCGTCGCCTATGACACCTACTCGGTCTGCGTCGACAACCTGCTCACCTACCAGGTCGACGCCGTCACCACCGACGACGCGATCCTGATCGGCTACGCGGCGAAGGTGCCCGACGACCTCAAGGTCGTCGGCAAGCCGTTCTCGAAGGAGCCGTACGGCATCGGCGTGCCGCGCGACGACAACGCGCTGCGGTTCGCGCTCGACGACGCGTTGGAGGCCCGCGAGAAGAACGGCGACTGGAAGAGAGCGTACGAGGCGACGCTCGGGCTCTCCGGAGTGCCGGCGCCCACCCCGCCCGCCATCGACCGCTACCCGGCGAGCTGAGCGAGGCCGACGTGAACGTACTGATCGACAACTTCCACACCTTCGCCCAGGGATTCCTCGGCACGGTCGAACTCACCGTCTACGCGAGCGTGCTGGCCCTCGTGCTCGGCTTCCTGATGGCGTCGTTCCGGGTCGCGCCGGTCGGCTCCCTGCGGGCCCTCGGCACGGTGTGGGTGACCGTGCTGCGCAACACCCCGCTCACCCTGCTGTTCTTCGCCGTGCTGCTCGGGCTGCCCCGGTTCGGACTCGTGCTGCCCTTCAAGGCGTTCGCGGTCCTGGCACTCGGCTGCTACACCTCCGCGTTCATCTGCGAGGCGCTGCGCTCGGGCATCAACACCGTGCCCAAGGGGCAGGGCGAGGCCGCCCGCAGCCTCGGCATGACCTTCAGCCAGACGCTGTCCGTGGTCGTCCTGCCACAGGCGTTCCGGTCCGTGATCCCGCCCATCGGCTCCACGCTCATCGCCCTTGCCAAGAACTCGGCGATCGCCGGGGCGTTCAGCGTCAACGAACTGCTCGGGACCTACAAGACGCTGAGCGAGCTCGGCTACAACATCGTCTGGACCTTCATCTGGATCGCCGTCGGCTATCTGATCATCACTCTCACCATCAGCGCGATCTTCAACTACCTCGAACAGCGCTGGGGAGTCGCCCGATGACCACCACCGCCCCCGAATCCACCGCCCTGTACGACGTTCCCGGTCCCAGGACCCGCCAACGGCACCGTCTTTACGCGGCCGTGTCCACCGCCCTGATCCTCGCCCTGGTCGGCTGGATCCTCTATCTCCTCTTCGACACCGACCAGTTCACGTACACGAAGTGGATGCCGTTCGAGTACAAGGGAATCCAGGAACTGCTGCTGCGGGGACTGGGCAACACGCTGAAGGCCTTCGCGATGGCCGCGGTGCTCTCGCTGGCGCTGGGCACCGTGCTCGTGACGGGACGCCTGTCGGACCACCGTCCGGTGCGCTGGGTCTCCGCGCTGGTCGTCGAGTTCTTCCGCGCCATGCCCGTACTGGTGATGATCTTCTTCATCTTCGTGGCGCTGAAGGTGCAGCCGCTGCCCGCGCTGGTCGCGGGGCTGACCCTCTACAACGGCTCGGTGCTCGCCGAGGTCTTCCGCTCCGGCGTCAACTCCGTCGAACGCGGCCAGCGGGAGGCCGCGTTCGCGCTCGGCATGCGCAAGACCCAGGTCATGACGTACGTCCTCGTCCCGCAGGCCGTACGGGCCATGCTGCCCGCCATCATCAGCCAACTCGTGGTGGCCCTGAAGGACACCTCGCTCGGCTATCTCATCACCTACGAGGAGTTCCTCCACGCCGGGAAACTGATCGCCTCGAACCTCGACTACGATTTGCCGTTCATCCCCGTGGTGATGGTGATCTCGCCGATCTACATCGGGATGTGCATGCTGCTCTCCTGGTTCGCCCAGTGGGTGTCCCGGCGGGAGCAGCGCAGTCCCAAGACCGAGGCCGTGAATGTGGCACCGGCCGAACCAGGGACGCTGCTGCCGGGTGGGGGTCCCCCCACAGCCCCGCGACTGTAGGGGGAGCAGCAGCTCACAGGGCCAGGCCCGGCCGGCGGCAGCCGGAGATCACTGCTCGCGCAGGGGAACGGACACGTAGGACGGGTCGTTCGCCGGTGAGGAGAAGGTCAGCTGCGCGCCGGACGGGTTGTGCTCGATGTAGAGCGGGTCGACCGTGTCGACGACCAGGGCGAGCTGATGTCCTGCCGGGACGTCGTAGGCCGTGGAGTACAGCTCCAGGTCGACGCCGAACGGCTTTCCGGGCGTCTGCCCGTGGAAGGTGTACGGCGCGTTGCTGACCAGCTTGCCGAGGCCGAGCGGGCCCACGTCGTAGAGGTAGGCGATGAGGGTGCCGCTCTCCTTGGTCGGAGTGAGCGTGGTGTGCAGCGTGGTGGTTCCGCGCACTTGCTGGACGCTCGCGTACCTCTCCGACTGCCAGACGGCCGCCCAGCGGCGCGGCAGCAGCGGGATCGATGCCATCGGGGGCACCTGGGCGACCTGGTCGAGGATGCTGGAGAGGAAGATGATCCCGCCGTCAGCGCCCGAGTCGACGTTGGTGTGGATCGTGGTGGTGCCCGCGAGGGCGATCTTCTTCCTGGTCGCGCCGACCGACTTCCAGTCGGGGTAGCCCTCGTAGGCGCCGGTGGTGCGGGGCTTGAGCTGGACGGGCTGCTCACGGTCGATGCCGTTGTCGACGCCCCTGAGGTAGTGGTCGAACCAGCGGCCGGTGTCCGTCCACACGTCGTTGGGGAGCCCGAACAGACCGGTCAACTCGGCGGTGGCGTGGTCGCCGGGGCGGAACTCCAGACGCTTGGGGCCGGTCAACTCCTCGTAGAACCTGGCGTACTGGTTGGGCTGGAAGATCGTGTCGCCCCAGCCGTTGGCCATGAAGACGGCCGCGCCGTTCTTGTTGAGCTGGTCGACATAGGTCTCGGGGGAACGTTTCTTCCCCCAGGCGATCATCTCCTGCTCCTTCGACAGGTTCGAGGCGAAGAAGTCCTTGAGCGTCTGCTGGAGTTCGGCGCTCGGACGCCCGGTGAGATAGCCCACGCCGCCGAGCAGGGCGGTGGCCTGGGAGTGCTGGGTGCGGCCCGAGTAGATCGAGTCGATGAGGTCGGCCCAGCCGCTCATGGCGGAGACCGCCTTGATCCTCTTGTCGTGCGCGGCGGCGAGCAGACTGATCCCGGCGCCGTACGAGACGCCCGCCATGCCGACCTTCCGGGCGTCGGCCGGGGTGTTCGCCAGCGCCCAGTCGATCACCTTGGAGGCGTCGGCCACGTCGGGCGGTCCCGCCACTTCTATCTCGCCGCCGGACTGCCAGAAGCCGCGTACGTTGTACGTGAGCACCACATATCCGGAGTCGGCGAGCTTCTGGGCCTGTGCGAGGTACTCGACCTGGGGCAGGCCCCAGCTCGTCGGCATGACGAGGAGCGGGTACCTGCGGCTGCCGTCGGCGCTCGCGGGGGTGACGACATTGGCCTTGAGGACCGTGCCGCCGTCTCCGGCGATGTCGACGAAGCGGACGTCGGCGGAGGCCGCCTGGGCGGTGGGGGCGAGCCCGAGGGCGGTACCGGCGATCAGGGCCGCGGATACGGCACCGACGGCGGACGTACGCAGGGCATGGCGATGCTGTCCCACGGGCCACTCCTCACTCGTGTCAGTAGAATGTGACCCGACGGTAACCTCGCCGCCATACCGGAAGTAACCCGTCGGTAAGTTACGCACGGGTAAAGACTGTTGGAGGGCCGTGAAATCTACGACGCGCGGTGGGAGTTGCGGGCCGGCGCGGGTGTGGGCAGCGGGGTCTGGGCGGCCCGGGTCACATCCGCGACGAGCTCGACGACATCGGGCCCGTACGCGTGCGAGTTCACCACCTTCAGCAGCAGTACGAAGGAGTTGCCGCCGTGCTTGCGTGCCAGCCGTTCGTGGTTGCGGGCGAGATAGCGGGTCGCCGCCTGGTTGGTGATCGCGCGCTGCCCGCAGAAGAGGAAGACGGGCCGCGTCCCGCGCTCCTGTCCCGCGATCAGCCGGGCGAGGATCACGTACTCGCCCTTCCCCGACTCCAGGCGGTAGCGCTCGCTGCCGATCTGGAAGGCGCCGCGGTCCGGGCCCGGTTCGGCGTCGGTGTTCACCTCGATGCCCGGGAGCAGGCTGTGAAGATGCGCGGCCATGCGGCGATTCGACGACGGCCCGCCCACGCAGAACTCGGTCCGCTCCCCGAACCCCTGCTGCGCGGCGTCGTGCGCGACGACCTGGGCGTGCGCGCCGCAGTCCTTGATCAGCGCGGCGAGTTCGAGCAGCGCGAACACGTCGAAGCGCATCACCGTGAGCTCCGGGCCGCCCGCCTCGCGGTTCACCACCAGGAGCGACTCGGAGTTGTCGGGCAGCCCGAAGAACGCCTGCTTGCGCCGGAGTCTGCGCTTCCAGAGGTAGGTACGGGCGAGCCAGCCGAGCGCGGCGCTGATGGCGGCGGCGACCACGCCGAGGACGATGTTGCGCACGTCGTCGTTCATGGGCGCGCATGGTATCGGGAGTGCGGACCAGTGTTCGAGGGGGTCCTGACGGGAGAGGTGCGGTGAAGTTACGCTGCGCGGACGGCTGTTGACTGGAGGTACGGATGCGTCGCCCTGTTGCGCTAAATCTGGCGGTCTTGGCGGTTTCGGCCGCCGTGGTGTCGGTCGGCGCGGCGGCGCCACCCGCCGCCGGGACGGCTTCCTCCCGTGCCACCCCGGTAAAGGTGCCGGTCGCCGTCGGCTACGGCGGTGCCGTGTCCAGCGTCGACGCCGACGCCTCCGCCGCCGGGATCGAGGTCCTGAAGAAGGGCGGCAACGCGGTGGACGCGGCGGTCGCCACCGCGGCGGCCCTCGGCGTCACCGAGCCGTACTCCGCCGGCGTCGGCGGGGGCGGCTACTTCGTCTACTACGACGCCAAGTCCCGTACGGTGCGTACGATCGACGGCCGTGAGACCGCGCCGCTCACCGCCGACTCGGGGCTCTTCCTGGAGAACGGCCGGCCGCTCGCCTTCGCGGACGCCGTCACCAGCGGGCTGAGCGTGGGCACACCGGGCACGCCCGCCACCTGGCAGACGGCGCTGGACAGTTGGGGCAGCAAGCGGCTCGGGAGCGTGCTGAAGCCCGCGGAGCGGATCGCGCGTGACGGGTTCACGGTCGACGCGACCTTCCGCTCGCAGACCGAGTCCAACCAGGCCCGCTTCGAGAACTTCCCCGACACCGCGAAACTGTTCCTGCCCGGCGGCTCGCTCCCCGTGGTCGGATCGACCTTCACCAATCCCGATCTCGCCCGCACGTACGAGGAGTTGGGCAAGAAGGGCGTCGACGCGATCTACCACGGCGACCTCGGCAAGGACATCGTCGCCACCGTGAACAAGCCCCCGGTGGACCCGGCTTCGGGCTACAACGCCCGCCCGGGCAAGCTGTCGTCGAAGGACCTGGCGGCCTACCGGGCGAAACGGCAGGCGCCGACGGAGACGTCGTACCGTGGCCTGAAGGTCTACTCGATCGCCCCGTCCTCCTCCGGCGGCACCACGGTCGGCGAGGCCCTCAACATCCTTGAGAAGACGGACCTTTCGAAGGCCAGCGAGGTCCAGTACCTGCACCACTACATCGAGGCCAGCCGGATCGCGTTCGCGGACCGCGGGCGCTGGGTGGGCGACCCCGCCTTCGAGGACGTCCCCACGAAGGAACTCCTCTCGCAGAAGTACGCCGACTCCCGCGCCTGCCTGATCAAGGACGACGCGGTCCTGACGAGCCCGCTCGCACCGGGCGACCCGCGCCGTCCGGCGGCCTGCTCCACCGGGGGAACGGCCGCCCCGACGACGTACGAGGGCGAGAACACCACCCATCTCACGGTGGCCGACAAGTGGGGCAACGTCGTCTCCTACACCCTCACCATCGAGCAGACCGGCGGCAGCGGGATCACCGTCCCGGGGCGCGGATTCCTCCTCAACAACGAGCTGACGGACTTCTCCTTCACCCCGGCCAACCCGGCGGTCCACGACCCGAACCTGCCCGGCCCCGGCAAGCGCCCGCGCTCGTCGATCTCCCCGACGATCGTCCTGGACCGGCACAGCCAGCCCGTGGTGGCACTCGGTTCGCCCGGCGGCGCGACCATCATCACCACCGTCCTGCAGACCCTGACGGAGTTCCTGGACCGGGGTCTGCCGCTGGTGGACGCCATCGCCGCCCCGCGCGCCAGCCAGCGCAACGCGGCCCAGACCGAACTCGAACCCGGCCTGTACGACAGCACCCTGCGGACCCGACTCGAGTCCCTCGGGCACTCCTTCAAGCTCAACCCCGAGATCGGCGCCGCAACGGGCGTCCAGCGTCTCCCGGGCGGCCAGTGGCTGGCAGCGGCCGAGAAGGTACGGCGCGGTGGCGGCTCGGCGATGGTGGTACGACCGGCGTCCTGACGAGCGGGCCCGCGCGCTCGTCGACGCAGTGAGACTGTGGCGATCAGCGTGCCGTGAGGATGCGTGGGCCCGTGTGGGTGATGGCTACCGTGTGTTCCGTGTGGGCCGCGCGGGAGCCGTCGTCGGTGCGCAGCGTCCAGCCGTCGGGGGCCGCGTGGAAGCCGTCGGTGCCGCCGCCGATGAGCATGGGCTCGATCGCGAGGACCATGCCGTGGCGCAGGGGGAGGCCGCGGCCCGGGCGGCCCTCGTTCGGGACCGGCGGGTCCTCGTGCATGCGGCGGCCCACGCCGTGGCCTCCGAAGCCGTCCGGGATGCCGTACCCCGCCGCGCGGCACACCGTGCCGACGGCGTGCGCGATGTCCCCGATCCGGTTGCCGACGACGGCCGCCTCGATGCCCGCGGCGAGGGCCCGCTCGGCGGTCTTCACGAGCCGCACGTCGGCCGCGCGCGGCTCGCCCACGATGAAGCTGATCGCCGAGTCGCCGACCCAGCCGCCCAGTTCGGCCCCGAAGTCGATGGAGACCAGGTCGCCGTCCCGCAACCGGTAACCGGTCGGGATGCCGTGCACGATCGCGTCGTTCACCGAGGCGCAGATGACCGCCGGGAAGGGAGTGGGTGCGAACGAGGGCCGGTAGCCGAGGAAGGGGGAGCCCGCGCCCGCCTCACGCAGCACCTGGTGGGCGACCTCGTCCAGCTCCAGCAACGAGACCCCCACGTCCGCCGCCTCGCGCACCGCCGTGAGCGCCCGGCCCACGACCTGCCCCGCCTCGTACATCTCGTCGATCGACGTGTCTGTCTTCAGTTCCACCATGCCAATTACTGTACCGGTATTAGAATGGGGTCATGGTGCGTAACCCCCTGACCCCCGAAGAGCGCGAACGCGGTGAGCGTCTCGGGCAGTTGCTGCGCGAGGCCCGCGGTGGCCGCAGCATGGTCGAGGTCGCGGCGACCGCCGGGATCTCGGCCGAGACCCTGCGCAAGATCGAGACCGGACGGGCTCCCACCCCCGCCTTCTTCACCGTGGCGGCGCTGGCGCGGGCGCTCGGGCTGTCCATGGACGACATCGATCACAGGACTCTGCGCCCAGTCCGAAAACTCCCTGTAGCCGTTCCGTAACACGAAGGGTGTTTTCTACCGGACCGGAGCACTCCAGTCGGGCGGGGAGTTGTGTGATGGCTGTGGAACAACTCCCGGATCAGGTACGGGAGTTCGCGAGCTACCTGAGCGGGCTGATGAAACGGCTCGATCAGGACGGCGGCTGGTGCGCGGTGTTCTGGCAGCGCGACCCCGACGGCATGCGGGCCTGCCTGGACGGCTGGGAAGTGCCTCCTTGGGATGTCGTGGAGGCGCTCCTCCAGGACCTCGCCGTGGAGCAGGGCTCCCAGGCCGCCGCTCAGGAGGCCCAGCGCGCCCGTTCCCTGCACAGCGGCTCGCTCGCCGCCTACGACGGCCGGCCCGGCGGCCGGGACGCCCTCGGCGACCGCCTCGACGTCATGCTCCGCGAACAGCGCTACGCCGCGGAGCGCCAGGCCGAACTGAGCCGGCAGCTCCACGCGGCCACCACTCAGGAGGAGGCCGACGCCGTCCGGCTCGACCTCGCCTGGGCCCACGACGACCACGAACGGGCCACCGCCCGATGCGTCGAACTCCACCACCGGATGGAGAACCTGGACCGCCGCGCCCTGCGTACCCACGTATCGGGCGCGTTCGACTTTTCGGGGGGCGCGGGCGGGGGCGTCGTCCGGGTCGCGGAGCCGGAGGACCAGCGCCCGCTCGAGACACGGCCCGGCGCACCGGGGACGGCGGCCCAGCGCCGCCCGACGACCCCGGAGCAGTCCGGCCGGCGCCCGCGCTTCGCGGACCCGGCGGCGACCGAGCACTCCGGGGCCGTCCCCGCCCCCGCTCCCATGGCGCCGCGCGACCCGGCGACCCCCGGTTCCGGGCCGTACGAGCGGGTCGGTACTACTCCCAGTAGCAGCACTGGTACCAGCACTGGTACCAGTACCGCCCCCGGCCCGGGTCCCGCCCCCACTCCGAGTGCCGCCCCCGTCCCCAAGCAGCGCTCCAAGCGGCGCCCCCGCGGCAGCGCCCGCTTCGCCGGGATGATGGAGGCCGAGGCGGCCCCTGTGGCGCTTCCGGAGACCGCGGCCCCTCCCGTGTCCGCCCCGGCCGCGCCGAGCGGCCGTACCCCCCGTGGAGCCCGTTTCGCGGGTGCCGCCGAGGCGCCGGCGCAGCCGCGGACCGAGGCGTTGGACGAGGACGCGCGGCGGGCCACCGCCGAGACCGTCCAGACCCTGACCCGGCTGCGCCGCGAGGGCCGCAGCGGCGAGGCACACGCCGTGCTCGTGGAGGTCGCCCACTGGCCCGCCGCCCGCTTCCCGCTGCTCGCCGCCGAACTGCACCGGGCGGGCCTCGACGCGGACTGGGCCACCCTGCTGTGGGAGGCCGCCTCACTCCCCGCGGACCGGCTGGTCGGTGCCGCGGACGCGCTCGTCGCGGCGGGCCGCGGCGCCGACGGCCGGCAGATGCTGCGCCAGGGCGTCGCCCGCCCCGCTCCCGAGATCGGGACCGCCGTGCTGAGCCTGGCCGACGAGGGGCGGCAGCGCGAGATCCGGGCGCTGCTCGACGCGTACGTCCGCGTCCGCACCCCGGAGGAGGCGGCCCGCAGCGCGGAGGCGGACCCGGGACGTCTTGTGCCGCTGCTGCTGGCGGCGGCCAGGGGTGTCTCGGAGGAGCGCCACTGGGACCTGGTGCACGCGCTGAGGGTGGCCGGCTTCGCGGCCTGAGAGCGTGGCCGGCCGCACGGCCTGAGGGCGTGGCCCGGCCGCACGGCCTGAGAGCGTGACCGGTTTCGCCGCCCGAGCGATCCGGGAAGGCATTCCTGAGCCCGTCGAGCCGCCGCGGACCGGATCGGCCGCTCACCCACAGGGGTGCGAAACGTGATCGACTCAGCGGGTTAACGGCGATGGTCTTGGCAAGGCTGTCCGCTGGGCTTACTTTCGAGCCTCTACCGCCTTTGTCTACGGGCGTAGAGGCTCTCTGACGTCCCGTCGAAGGAGCAGCTCATGGCCAACGTCGTACGCGCCGCTCTGGTCCAGGCCACCTGGACCGGCGACACCGCATCCATGGTCGCCAAGCACGAGGAGCACGCCCGCGAGGCGGCCCGCCAGGGCGCCAAGGTGATCGGATTCCAGGAAGTCTTCAACGCCCCCTACTTCTGCCAGGTCCAGGAGCCCGAGCACTACGGCTGGGCGGAGCCGGTGCCCGACGGGCCCACCGTCACTCGTATGCGGGAGCTCGCACGCGAGACCGGCATGGTCATCGTCGTGCCCGTGTTCGAGGTCGAGCAGTCCGGCTTCTACTTCAACACCGCGGCCGTGATCGACGCCGACGGCAGCTACCTCGGCAAGTACCGCAAGCACCACATCCCGCAGGTGAAGGGCTTCTGGGAGAAGTACTACTTCAAACCGGGCAACCTGGGCTGGCCGGTCTTCGACACCGCGGTCGGCAGGATCGGCGTGTACATCTGCTACGACCGCCACTTCCCCGAGGGCTGGCGGCAGCTCGGCCTGAACGGTGCCCAGCTCGTCTACAACCCCTCCGCCACCTCCCGCGGCCTCTCCGCCTACCTCTGGCAGCTGGAGCAGCCCGCCGCGGCCGTCGCCAACGAGTACTTCATCGCCGCGATCAACCGGGTCGGGCAGGAGGAGTACGGCGACAACGACTTCTACGGGACCTCGTACTTCGTCGACCCGCGCGGACAGTTCGTGGGGGAGACGGCCAGTGACAAGGCCGAGGAGCTGATCATCCGCGACCTCGACTTCGACCTGATCGAGGAGGTCCGCCAGCAGTGGGCGTTCTACCGCGACCGGCGGCCCGACGCCTACGAGGGGCTGGTGCAGCCGTGAGCGACCTGTACGCACGCCACAAGGCCGTCCTGCCCGACTGGCTGGCCCTCTACTACGAGGACCCGATCGAGATCACCCACGGCGAGGGCCGCCACGTCTGGGACGCCCAGGGCAACAAGTACCTCGACTTCTTCGGCGGCATCCTCACGACGATGACCGCGCACGCCCTGCCCGAGGTGACGAAGGCCGTCAGCGAGCAGGCCGGGCGGATCATCCACACCTCCACGCTCTACCTCAACCGGCCGATGGTCGACCTCGCCGAGCGGATCGCCCAGCTGTCCGGCATCCCCGACGCCCGCGTCTTCTTCACCACCTCCGGCACCGAGGCCAACGACACGGCCCTGCTGCTCGCCACCGCCCACCGGCAGAGCAACCAGATCCTGGCGATGCGCAACAGCTACCACGGCCGCTCCTTCAGCGCGGTCGGCATCACCGGCAACAAGGGCTGGTCGCCGACCTCCCTCTCGCCCCTCCAGACGCTGTACGTCCACGGCGGCGTCCGCACCCGCGGCCCGTACGCCGAACTCGACGACGCCGAGTTCATCGCGGCCTGCGTCGACGACCTGAAGGACCTGCTCGGTCACGTCCGCCCGCCCGCCGCCCTCATCGCCGAACCCATCCAGGGCGTCGGCGGCTTCACCGCGCCGCCCGACGGCCTGTACGCGGCCTTCCGCGAGGTCCTGGACCAGCACGGCATCCTCTGGATCGCCGACGAGGTGCAGACCGGCTGGGGCCGCACAGGCGAGCACTTCTGGGGCTGGCAGGCGCACGCCGCCGCCGGCCCGCCGGACATGCTCACCTTCGCCAAGGGCATCGGCAACGGCATGTCCATCGGCGGCGTCGTCGCGCGCGCCGAGATCATGAACTGCCTCGACTCCAACTCCATCTCGACCTTCGGCGGCTCGCCGATCACGATGGCGGCGGGCCTGGCGAACCTCACGTACCTCCTCGAACACGACCTCCAGGGCAACGCCCGGCGTGTCGGCGGTCTGCTCGGCGAGCGGCTGCGGGCGATCTCCGTGCCGCTCGACTACGTACGGGAGGTGCGCGGGCGCGGGCTGATGATCGGCGTCGAGCTGGTCAAACCCGGCACCGACGAGGCGTACCCCGAAGGCGCCGCGGCCGTGCTCGAAGCAGCCCGCCAGGACGGCCTGTTGATCGGCAAGGGCGGCGGTCACAACACCAGCGTGCTGCGCATCGCACCGCCGCTTTCCCTCACCGTCGCGGAGGCGGAGGAGGGCGCGGCGATCCTCGAGCACGCGCTGAGGTGTATCCAGTAAGAAGTTCTGAGCAAGGGAACGTGCCATGACCACCGCCACCGCCTTGGAACCCGCCCTGTCGGTACGCCAGGTCCTCGCCCTGGACCGGGTGCTCGCCGGAGAGCCCGAGGTGGTGGCCGGCGCGGGCCACCTCGACCGGTCCGTGCGCTGGGTGCACGTCGCCGAGGCCGCCGACGTGGGCGTGATGCTCACGGGCGGGGAAATGGTGCTCACCACCGGGGTCCTGCTCGCCGGCGACCCGGACGCGCAGGCCGAGTACATCCGTTCGCTGCACCGCGCGGAGGCCGCGGCCGTAGTCCTCGGACTCGGCCGGGCCTTCCCGACCCCGCCGGACGTGATGCGCCGGGCCGCCGAGCGCTGCGGACTGCCCATGGTGGTGCTCCACCGGCCCTTCCCGTTCGCCGAGCTGACGGAGGAGGTCCAGTCCCGGCTCGTCCGCAGCAAGTTCGCGGCCGTGAGCCTCTCCGAGGCCGTACGGACCGCGCTCACCGGGCTCATCACCACGGGCGCGCCCCTGCAACGGATGCTCGACGAGATCGCCGTGCACGCCGCGTGCCCGGTCGTCGTCACCAACCTCGCCCATCGCGTCCTCGCCACGGCGGGGGAGCGGTCCGCGGTGGACGACGTGCTGCGCGACTGGGAGCGCATCGCCCGGCAGGCGGGCGGCAGCGAGGGTGACGGCTGGATCCGCGCCGAGCTGGGCGGGCGCGGCGAGAGATGGGGCCGCATCGTGCTGTGCGGCTACCGGGGCGACGCCGCCACCGGGCGGCTGCTCGCCGACCGTGCCGCCGAGGCTCTGGTCCTGCACCGGATGCTGGGCGGCTCCGCGCACACCTGGGAGGAGGAGTCCGCGCAGAGCCTGCTGACCGACCTGGTGAGCGGGGTCGTACCGGCGCGGCAGCTGCTCCCGCGGGCCAGGGCGGCCGGGCTGCCGGTCAACCGGCGGGCCTTCCTGCCGCTGGTGGTACGGGACGGAGACCCGGCCCAACTCGACCGCGTACTACGTCTGGTGGGGCTGCCCGGACTGGTCGCCGAGCTCGCCGACGGGGCCACCGCCGTGCTGCTCAGCCTCGCCCGCGACCAGGACGCGGAGGCGCTGGCCGCCCACTTCGCGCTGCGCCTGCGCCATGAGACCGGCACCCGTACGACCGTGGCGGCGGCCTCGCCCCGTACCGCCTGGGACGACGTCCCCGGCGGCCTGCGCGAGGCCCTGCACGTCGCCGAGGCCGCCGCCGACGCACCCGCCGACCAGGACCAGCCGGTGCTCGTACGACTGCGTGACGTCCATCTGCGGGGCCTGATACGGCTGTTGCGCGACGACCCGAACGTCCAGTCCTTCGCCGAACGGGAGTTGGACGGGCTGCTGTGCGGGGCCGACGCCGAGTCGGAGCTGCTGCCCGTGCTGCGGACCTACCTCGCGACCGGCCGCAACAAGTCCCGCACCGCGCAGCTCCACCACGTCAGCAGGCCCGCGCTCTACCGCCGGCTGGAGGCCATCGAGGCCCGGCTCGGCGTCGACCTCGACGACTTCGAGCAGGCCGCCTCCGTACACATCGCACTGCTCGCACACGACGCGCAACAACGGTGAAACACGGGACGACTCAGGTGAAACATGGGACAACGCGGGGGTGACACCGTGGAACGGCACAGCGCCTCAGACGTGACACGGTGCAACTCAAACCATCCCTCACGGCTTCCTAGGCTCCTCGCACACCGAGCGACCGGAGGTCCCGATGAGCAGAGTGATCCGCGCCGCCGTCTTCCAGACTGCCTGGACCGGCGACAAGGAGTCGATGATCCAGGTCCACGAGCAGGCGGCCCGCGACGCGGCCGCACAGGGCGCACAGGTGCTGTGCTTCCAGGAGCTCTTCTACGGGCCCTACTTCTGCCAGGTCCAGGACAAGGCGTTCTACGAGTACGCCGAGCAGATCCCCGAAGGGCCCATCGTCCGGCGCTTCCAGGCGCTGGCCAAGGAACTGGGCATCGTCCTCGTCCTGCCGATGTACGAGGAGGAGCAGCCCGGCGTCCTCTACAACACGGCCGCCGTGATCGACGCGGACGGCTCGTACCTCGGCAAGTACCGCAAGCACCACATCCCGCAGGTAGAGGGCTTCTGGGAGAAGTTCTACTTCCGTCCCGGCAACGCCGACTGGCCGGTCTTCGACACCGCCGTCGGCAAGATCGGCGTCTACATCTGCTACGACCGGCACTTTCCGGAGGGCTGGCGTGCGCTGGGCCTCGCGGGCGCCGAGATCGTGTTCAACCCGTCGGCCACCTCGCGCGGACTGTCCTCCTACATCTGGCAGCTGGAGCAGCCGGCGGCGGCCGTCGCCAACGAGTACTTCGTGGGCGCCATCAACCGCGTGGGCGTGGAGGCGCTGGGCGACAACGACTTCTACGGAACGTCGTACTTCGTCGACCCGGAGGCCCAGTTCGTCGGGGAGGTGGCCAGCGACAAGGAGACCGAACTCGTCGTCCGCGACCTCGACATGGCCAAGCTGCGCGAGGTGCGCGACCGCTGGCAGTTCTACCGGGACCGCCGTCCCGACGCGTACGAGCCGCTGACCGCGCCGTAGCCCGGCGGGGCACTGGAGTCCGCCGGGCTTCCCGCGCCCCCCGAAAGGGGCGCGGGGCTGTGGCATCGCGCGGCTTGGCCGCGTGGGCGCGACCAGCCACGAGTGACCCGCAGTTTTCAGCGCGCCGCATTCAGCGCACGGCAGGAGAGAGGGAGCATGAGCAGCCGTACCGTCATCCGTAATGGCCTCGTCATCACCGCGTCCGACGAGATCCACGCCGACGTCCTGATCGAGGACGGCCGGGTCGTCGCCCTCGCCGCGACCGGCACCCCGGCGGCCGAGTCGTGGACGGCCGAGAAGACCATCGACGCCACCGGCAAGTACGTCATCCCGGGCGGCGTCGACGCCCACACCCACATGGAGCTGCCCTTCGGCGGCACCTTCGCCTCGGACACCTTCGAGACGGGCACCCGGGCCGCGGCCTGGGGCGGCACCACCACCATCGTCGACTTCGCGGTGCAGAGCGTCGGTCACTCGCTGCGCGAGGGCCTCGACGCCTGGAACGCCAAGGCCGACGGCAACTGCGCCATCGACTACGCCTTCCACATGATCGTCTCCGACGTCAACCAGGAGACGCTCAAGGAGATGGACCTGCTGGTCCAGGAGGGCGTCACCTCCTTCAAGCAGTTCATGGCCTACCCCGGCGTCTTCTACAGCGACGACGGCCAGATCCTGCGCGCCATGCAGCGCTCCGCCGAGAACGGCGGCCTGATCATGATGCACGCGGAGAACGGCATCGCGATCGACGTCCTCGTGGAACAGGCGCTGGCGCGCGGCGAGACCGACCCGCGCTTCCACGGCGAGGTGCGCAAGGCGCTCCTGGAGGCCGAGGCCACCCACCGGGCCATCAAGCTCGCCCAGGTCGCGGGCGCTCCGCTGTACGTCGTGCACGTCTCGGCGCAGGAGGCGCTCGCCGAGATCGCACGGGCGCGCGACGAGGGCCTGAACGTCTTCGGCGAGACCTGCCCGCAGTACCTGTTCCTGTCGACCGACAATCTTGCGGAACCGGACTTCGAGGGCTCGAAGTACGTGTGCAGCACGCCCCTTCGGCCCAAGGACCACCAGGCCGCCCTGTGGCGGGGCCTGCGCACCAACGACCTCCAGGTCGTGTCGACGGACCACTGCCCCTTCTGCTTCGTGGGCCAGAAGGAGCTCGGCCGGGGCGACTTCTCGAAGATCCCCAACGGCCTCCCGGGCGTCGAGAACCGCATGGACCTGCTCCACCAGGCCGTCGTCGACGGGCACATCTCGCGCCGCCGCTGGATCGAGATCGCCTGCGCGACCCCGGCCCGGATGTTCGGCCTGTACCCGAAGAAGGGCACCATCGCGCCGGGCGCCGACGCCGACATCGTCATCTACGACCCGCACGCCGAGCAGGTCATGTCGGTCGAGACGCACCACATGAACGTCGACTACTCGGCGTACGAGGGCAAGCGCGTCACCGGGCAGGTCGAGACCGTGCTCTCGCGCGGCGTACCGGTCATCACCGAGCGGGAGTTCACCGGACGCGCGGGTCACGGCGTCTACACCCCCCGCTCCACCTGTCAGTACCTTCTCTGAGTGACTAGGAGTGGCGCCATGGACTTCGGACTCGTCCTGCAGACCGACCCCCCGGCCTCCCGCGTCATCGACCTGATGAAGCGCGCCGAGGGCAACGGCTTCACGTACGGCTGGACCTTCGACTCGGCCGTGCTGTGGCAGGAACCCTTCGTGATCTACAGTCAGATCCTCGCGAACACCGAGAAGTTGACGGTCGGACCGATGGTCACCAACCCGGGCACCCGCACCTGGGAGGTCACCGCCTCCACCTTCGCGACGCTCAACGACATGTACGGCAACCGCACGGTGTGCGGCATCGGGCGCGGCGACTCGGCGATGCGTGTCGCCGGACGCAAGCCCAACACGCTCGCCCGCATCAGCGGCGCGATGAAGGTCATCCGCGCCCTCGGCCGGGGCGAGGAGGCCGACCTCGGCGGCACCGTCGTCAAGTTCCCCTGGGTCAAGCCGGGTGCCGAACTCCCGGTCTGGATGGCCGCGTACGGTCCCAAGGCGCTGAAGATGACCGGCGAGGAGGCCGACGGGTTCATCCTCCAGCTCGCCGACCTCTATCTCACCGAGTACATGGTCAAGGCCGTGAAGGACGCGGCCGTCGAGGCGGGGCGTGACCCCTCCGAGGTGAAGATCTGCGTGGCCGCGCCCGCGTATGTCACCGAGGACGACTCGCCGGAGGCCCTCGCCCACGCGCGTGAGCAGTGCCGCTGGTTCGGCGGCATGGTCGGCAACCACGTGGCCGACCTGGTCTCCAAGTACGGCGAGCACTCCGCCGCCGTGCCCGAGGAACTCACCGACTACATCAAGGCCCGCGAGGGCTACGACTACTCCCACCACGGGCGCAGCGACAACCCCGACACCAAGTTCGTACCGGACGAGATCGTCGACCGGTTCTGCCTGATCGGCACGGCCGAGCAGCACATCGAGAAGCTGAACGCGCTGCGCGCGCTGGGCGTGGACCAGTTCGCGGTGTACGACATGCACGACGCGCAGGAGGCCGTGATCGACGCGTACGGGTCGAAGGTCATCCCGGCCGTCAACGGCTGACCGCCCCGCTCCGGGCGGCCGGCCTCCGGCCGCCCACCGCACCACCGGCCGTACTCCGGCCACCGCTCCCGCTCCCCATACGTCCCCTTCCCTCCGTCCGGGGAAGGGGATCACCGCACCACCGCACCCGCACAACCCCCCACGGCGTCACCCGCACGGCCTCTCCCGTCACTCCTCACTTGATTGGCCTGCCCATGACCGAGACCGTCCCCAGCGAGGGCCCGCCCGTCGCTCAAGTCACGCTCACCGACGGCCGGGTGGAGATCGCGCCCGACGCGCCCGCCCCCAGTGGCCCCTACGCCAACGAGGACCTGCTGCCGGTCCCGGTCGGGAAGCGCACGTGGACCACGTACAACTTCTCGGCGCTCTGGGTCGGCATGGCCCACAACACCGCTTCCTGGACCCTGGCTTCCGGGCTGATAGCCGTGGGCATGGACTGGAAGCAGGCCGTGTTCACCATCGCGCTGGCCAACCTGATCGTGCTGGTCCCGATGCTGCTCACCGGGCATGCGGGACCCAAGTACGGCATACCCTTCCCCGTCTTCGCCCGCGCCTCCTTCGGTGTCCGCGGCGCCAACCTGCCCGCCGTCGTAAGGGCGTTGGTGGCCTGCGGCTGGTTCGGCATCCAGACCTGGATCGGCGGCGAGGCGATCTACTTCCTCGCCGGGAAACTCTTCGGCGACAGCTGGGCCAACGCCTCGAAGGTCGGCGGCTACGCGTGGACCATGTGGCTGTCGTTCGCGATCTTCTGGGTGCTCCAGGTCGCCATCATCTACCGGGGCATGGAGACGATCCGCCGCTTCGAGAACTGGGCGGCGCCCTTCGTGCTCCTGGGCGCCGGTGTGATGCTGTGGTGGATGAGCAGCAAGGCGGGCGGCTTCGGCCCGCTGCTCGACCAGCCCTCGAAGCTCGGCTGGGGCGGCGACTTCTGGAAGCTGTTCTGGCCCTCGCTCATGGGCATGATCGGCTTCTGGTCCACGCTGTCGCTGAACATCCCCGACTTCACCCGGTACGGCAAGAGCCAGAAGGCGCAGACCTGGGGGCAGGCGCTCGGTCTGCCGACCACGATGACGCTCTTCGCCTTCCTGTCGGTCATGGTCACCTCGGGCTCGCAGGCCGTGTACGGCGAGGCCATCTGGGACCCGGTCCAGCTGGCCGCCAAGACGGACAACGTCTTCGGCCTCCTCTACGCGCTGGTCACCGTGCTGGTCGCGACCCTGTCCGTGAACATCGCGGCCAACCTCGTCTCGCCGGCCTTCGACTTCTCCAACCTCGCACCGCGGAAGATCAACTTCCGTACCGGCGCGCTCGCCACCTGTGTCCTCGGCGTGCTGATCTTCCCCTGGAAGCTGTACTCCGACCCGCAGGGCTACATCTTCACCTGGCTCGGCCTCGTCGGCGGTCTGCTCGGCACCGTCGCCGGCATCCTCATCGCCGACTACTGGATCCTGCGCCGCACCAAGCTCGACCTCGCCGACCTGTACCGCACGGGCGGCCGCTACTGGTATGACGGCGGCTGGAACTGGCGGGCCGTCGTCGCCTTCCTCACCGGAGGCGTCCTGGCCGTCGGCGGCGCCGACTTCCATCCGCTGATCGACGGGCGGCCCATCCCGGCGCTGAAGTCGCTGGCCGACTACGGCTGGGCGGTCGGACTCGGTACGTCGATGGTGCTGTACCTGGCGCTGATGCTGTTGCGGGGCAAGGAGAAGACCGCCGTCTGACGCGTGCGGGAGAACAGCCGTCGGAGAACGGCTGCTGGAGAACAGCTGTCGGATCTGTGCGGCGGTTGGAGAACGGTCAGCCCTTCTGGCCGTTCTCCAGCGTCGCCACCGCGTCCTTGGCGGCCTTGATGGCCCCCTTGTTGATCTCGTCCGTACCGGGCGCCTTCTTCGTCTCGAAGTTGCTGCCGTTGTACGTGACGACCACCAGCGCGTTGGACGCGCGGACGATCACCACACCCTCACGGGTCTGCTGCTTGTCCGTGGTGGTCAGGTTCACGACGGAGTAGGCCGAGTCGCCGAGGCCCGGAACCGCACCTCCGCCGCTCTTGTCCGCGACGCGCCCCGTATAGGACTTCTGCGCCGCTTCGTCCGAATCCTTGATTTCGTACGAGACGTCCAGCCAGTGGTAGTCGAAGCCCTTGAGCGCGTTCCAGGAACAGGTGCGGCGCACCGTCTTGTCGGTCGACGGAATCTCCTGACCGGCCGTCTTGGCGCCCGGAACAAGGGCCTTGACCGTCTTCTCCGTCACGCCGGTGCAGGGCGCGGGGGCCGCGGTGTACGTCTTCGCGACCGCCGTCGCCGCGGGGTCCGAGGGGGCCTGCGTCTTCTGGGGCGACTTGTGGTCGGTGGCGGCCGGAGTCGTCGTCGACGTGCCGGACGACATGACCCAGCCCGTGCAGGCGAGGACCGCGACCGGCAACAGACGCGCGGTGAGGGCGAGTGGCAGAGGAAGAGAATGCACGGCGCACTTCTCGTGGGGGACGGTGCGGAGGGAGTCCACACTGCGGACGGAACGCCAGTGTCACATGACTCCCTGTGGGGCGGAAGTGCCAACTCACTCCGCGGCTGTGCGGGCGGGAAGCGCGCTCTCGATCCGGTCGACGGCGGCGAACGCGCCATACGCCACCAGATGCACCAAACAGTGGTCGGTATGAATGGGTTTACGCCGGGCCGTCATGTCCTCGTCCGCGATCCGGTACGGGGCCGGCGCGAGTGTCTCCCGTACGAGGATCCGGTCGGCCTCGTCGAGAAGACCCTCCCCCTCGGTGGCGGCGGCCCGCAGCGCGGCACAGGCCGGGCCGACGGTGGTCCCGCGTGCCCAGTCCGGACCGGACCCGGGGTCGTCGAGACGTTCCAGGCCCACACCCCGCGCCGGGTACTCGTGGTCAGTACGGCCACCACGACGGTGTACGTCCTGCGCGCCCACCCCGGCAGCCTCGCCGCCCTCCCCGTCCCTGGCGCCGTCCGCACGGCGGCCCGTGCGGGTCACCGAGGGCGGCGGCGCTCGCGAGTGCCCTGTTCCTGGCGGTATTCGGGACGACGGACGTCACGGCGCGCGGAGACGAGCCGACCGGCGCCCCCGCGGCGTCGGTCCCGCGAGCGGCAATGTCCACCTGTGATGGTTGATTCCGGTCGGCGCGGGCACAGCTCCGCAGGGTTCGACATAACCGATCGACACCCTGATCGTGATGGCGTTGGCTGGCAGGCATGCCAGAACTGCGTACCGATCGTCTACTGCTCCGCCGGTGGCGGGAGTCCGACCTCGAACCGTGGGCGGCGATGAACGCCGATCCCGAAGTCCGAGAACACCTGGGGGAACTGCTGACGCGGGAGCAGAGCGATGCCGCGGTGGCATTCATGCAGGCCGAGTTCGACGGGCGAGGTTTTGGGTGGTGGGCGCTCGAAGCACGGGAGACAGGTGAGTTCATCGGCCGCGTCGGCTTGGACGAGGTGGGCGAGGACATGCCGTTCGCGGGGGTGGATGTCGGATGGCGGTTGACGCGGTCGGCGTGGGGTCACGGTTACGCCACCGAGGCCGCCCTGGCCTGCCTGGCCTTCGGCTTCGAGGCCCTCGGTCTGCCGGAGGTCGTTGCGTCGACGACCGTCAACAACCTTCGTTCCCAGGCGGTGATGCGCCGGATCGGCATGACCCGGGACCCGGCGGACGACTTCGAGGATCCGAGCGTGCCCGAAGGGCCACTTCGCCAGTGTGTGCTGTATCGGATACCCGCCATCAGGGTCCTCGGAGGTGGATCATGAATCGGGATGCTGATCGCCAACTTCCGCGGCCTCGCGCGATGATGACGTACCGTCATGGGCGCGACGAAGAACGAGGCCGCGGCACGGCGTCCAGGCATTTCGTTCTGCATCGCTCTCGCCTCGCCGCGAGCGGTCGTTGATTCACGCGGAACCGGCAGAGCCCACAGCCCGACCTGCCCGTGAAACGTCACGGGACTCTCCATGACAAGGATCGAGTGATGCCACGACTGAGCGTCGATATTCGCCCCTCGTGGATAGCCCGCCCTTTCCATCTGGCTTTCACCCGCCCGTTCATGGACATCGACGGGACTGAATTGGCGGCGCAGTGGGGGACGACGGAAATCCCGGTCACCACGGGTCCGCACGAAATGGCCGTGTACTTCCGCTACCGCGGGCAGAAAGACGCCCGCCTGGGCATCGGGAGGGCCGAGTTCGCGGTGAATGGTTCGCCGGACCCCGTGAAGGTGAGGGCGGCCCTGGGCATCCGCAACGGAAGCCCCTTCAAGGTCACGGTCGGCTGACCGCACCGGAGGAGACGGCCGACTGCCTTGCCCTCTCACACCGGCAGTGAGCCAAGTCGACCAGGGCGGCGGTGGAGTTCGTCGGCGGCATCAGCTACGAAGGCTATGCGGCGAGGTGGTCGTGCCGGGTGGGACTTCCGGCCACGTAGTGAACGTACTCGCGCTCCAGTCGGAAACCGGCGGTCCAGGCGAACAGGCGGCTGGGGCGGTTGTCGCGGGAGCAGGACCAGCTCGCGGTGTGGCCGCGGGCCGCGATGTCCGTCCACAGGGCGGTGACACAGGCGATGGCGAGGTGTTCGCGCCGGTGCTCGGCGACCGTGACGCAGGCGATGTCCTCGTATGCGCTGCCCAGCAGGTACGCGCAGGCGACGGCGAGGACGCGGTCTTTGTGGAACGCGGCCCAGCCGAGACCGGACGCCGCGAGAGCGGTCGGTCCGCCCCATGTGCCGTGGATCCATGCCGCGTCGGTGCCGAGTTCGGCGAGGGCCGGGGCGTGCTCGGGCGTCAGCCGTCGCACCGTCGCACCGTCGCACCGTCACGCCCCACGGAAGACCGGTGACCGTGCTGCGGTCGGCGCCCGACTCGCGGATCACCGGCGCGGACTCACCGGTGATCGCCGACTCGTCGACGCTCGCCGCGCCCTGGATGACGTCGCCGTCGCCGGGGACCGGCTCGCCGGCCGGTACGGACTTTCGGACTGCTCGTGGGGTACAACGGGCGGTCCTCCGCCGAGGAGGAGTTCGGCGGAGGTCCAGGAAGGGAGTCGGTGTTACAGGCCGACGTCCCGGCGGCTCATGTCGTCCAGTGATTCGCGGCGTACGAGGACGCGGGCGATGCCGTTCGTCACGGCGACCACCGGTGGGCGGCCGACGAGGTTGTAGCCGGAGGCCATGGACAGGTGGTAGGCGCCGGCCGCGGGGACGGCGAGGAGATCGCCGGGGTGTATGTCGCCGGGGAGGGCGACTTCGTCGGCGAGGATGTCGCCGGCCTCGCAGTGACGGCCGACGACGGTGACGAGGCGGGGTGGCGCGGAGGAGGGACGGCCGATGAGGCGGGGTGCGTAGCGCACTCCGTACAGTGCGGGCCTGGGGTTGTCGCTCATGCCGCCGTCGACGGCGACGAAGGTGTGGGTAGCGGTGCGTTTGACGGCCAGCACCCGGTAGACGGCGACGCCGGCGGGGCCGACGATCGCGCGGCCGGGTTCGAGGGTGAGCCGGGGCACGGGCAGATCGGTGCGGGCGCAGCCGTCTTCCAGTTCGGCGCGGACCCGGCCGGCGAGCACGCTCACGTTGAGGCTTTCCTCGCCGGGGCGGTAGGCGATGGCGTGGCCGCCGCCGATGTTCAGTTGGGGGAGGGCGATGCCGTGCTGGTCGCGGATGCGGGCGAGCAGTCCGACCATGCGCCGTACCGCGGCGACGTACGGTTTCACGGCGGTGACCTGTGAGCCGATGTGGCAGTGCAGGCCGACGAGTTCGAGATGCGGCTGGTCGAGTATCCGGGTGACGGCGTGCTGCGCGGAGCCGTCCGTGAGCGACAGGCCGAACTTCTGGTCGTCGGTGCCGGTGCGCACCTTGGCGTGTCCGCCGGCCGCGATGCCGGGCACCACGCGGACCATGACCGGCTGGGGGGTGCCGGCGGGTGTGATCGCGGCGAGCCGGGCGATCTCGGAGGTGCTGTCCACGACGATGCGTCCGACACCGAGCCGGAGGGCTGTGCGGAGGTCCTCGGGGCTTTTGGCGTTGCCGTGCATCACGATCTTCTCCGGCGGAAAGCCGGTGGTGACGGCGAGTGCGAGTTCCCCGGCGGAGCAGACGTCCAGGCCCAGGCCTTCTTCCTGGACCCAGTGGGCCATGGCCCGGCACAGGAACGCCTTGGCGGCGTAGAGGATGTCGGCGTCGGGGAAGGCGGTGCGGTAGGCGCGGCAGCGCTCGCGGACCTCCTGTTCGTCGAGGAGGTAGACCGGGGTGCCGAAGCGGTCGGCGGCCTCGGCGAGGGAGACACCGCCGACGGAGACGTCCCCGTGGGGTTCGGGGCGGGCGGAGCGGGGCCAGACGGAGAGGCCTTCGGCGTCTCGCGCGTCGGTGTGGGCCGCTTCGCCGGGGCTGTCGGCCCCGGGTGCCCGGTGCGGTTCCTGAACGGGCGGTTCTTGAAGGGGCAGTTCCTGAACGGGCGGATTCTGAAGGGGCAGTTCCTGAATGGACATGACGTCTCCTCAGCCGATCAGCAGGTTCAGGCATGCGACGGCGGCGGCGGCGCCGGTCACCCGCAGGGCGCCGACGTGCTGGGGATGCCAGCGGCGCCAGGAGTTCTCGCGTTCACGGGCCGTGGCCGTGGTGCGGTCGGCGGCGGGGGCGGAGAACTGCGGGTCGACGGTGAGGGCGGTGACGCCCAGGGGCGCGGCCAGGGCGCGCAGCGCGGGTTCGGAGAGCCGGATGGAGGGCTGGTCCGGACCGAGTGTGGCGGTGAGTTTCGCCGTCGAGGTGAAGCCGACGGCCGTACGGCCGCCCAGGGGGGTGCGGAAGAACCGGGCCGTACAGCCTGCGGGTCCCGACCGGACGGGGACGAAGAGAAGTCCGGCCGGGAAGCGTTCACAAGGCTCGGGATCCTCGGAATGCTCGACTGGAGACATGTGCTGCTCCTCGAAGAAGGGGACGTACGCCGCTCGGCCGGTTCGGCCGGGCGCTCGACGAAGGTATGCCCGCCCGAGCGGGTACGGGGGCCCTCACTGACGGATGCTTGACGGGAAGCCCCCGACCCATAACGCGACACTGATGGGCAGGAGGATGCCTGGTCAGCGGCGCGTCCGAGGCTGCGGGCAGGACCGCACCAGGGCCGCCCTCGGCCGCTGACGGCACCGCCATGCGCTGAGGCACAGGCACGCATCCCTCGTGCTGGAGGCAGGAGAGTCGGTCGTCACGCTCACCAAGTGGCCGGGGCGTTCGTCGCCGACCTTCGCCCTCGACCGCTCGCCCACTTCATGCCGGCTCATGCCAGAGACGGGGGAGGAGGGACGCAGGGCGATCGATAGCCTGCTGGGGGAGCGGAGCGAGGAGAGTTCCGACCCGAACTCCCCAGATTCTCCCCAGGACCGGTGCTGAGCGCCGGTCGATCTGGCCGATGAGCGGAAACAGCGAGGTGAAAGGCCGTATGTCCACGACCCGCCCCACCCTCCAGGGCACCTTCGGCATGGTGTCCTCCACACACTGGCTCGCCTCGCAGTCGGCGATGGCCGTCCTGGAGGACGGCGGCAACGCCTACGACGCCGCCGTCGCGGCGGGCTTCGTGCTGCACGTGGTCGAGCCGCACCTCAACGGACCCGCCGGCGAGGTCCCGATCATCCTCGCCCCGGCAGGCGGCGAGGTGCGTGTGCTGTGCGGGCAGGGCGTCGCGCCCGCCGGGGCGACGATCGCCCACTACAGGGGACTCGGTTTGGATCTCGTACCCGGCACCGGGCCGCTCGCGGCCGCCGTGCCCGGCGCCTTCGACGCGTGGATGCTGCTTCTGCGCGACCACGGCACGAGGTCCCTCACCGACGTCATGAAGTACGCCATCGGATACGCGGAGGACGGGCACCCGCCCGTGGAGCGGGTCGGCGAGACCGTGGAGTCGGTGCGCGCACTCTTCGAGACGGAGTGGACCTCGTCGGCCGAGGTGTATCTGCCCGGCGGGAAGGCGCCACGTCCCGGGGAACTGTTCCGCAATCCCGCTCTCGCCGCGACCTGGCGCCGACTGCTCGCCGAGGTCTCCGGGGAGACCGGCCGGGTGGCGCAGATCGAGGCCGCGCGCCGCGTCTGGCGCTCGGGCTTCATCGCCGAGGCCCTGGTGCGGCAGGCCGGGCGGCCCACCATGGACACCAGCGGAAAGCGCCACACCGGCACCCTGACAGCCACCGACCTGGCCTCGTGGTCCGCGAGCTACGAGGCGCCCGCGACGTACGACTGGCGCGGCTGGACCCTGTGCAAGGCGGGCCCCTGGAGCCAGGGCCCGGTCCTCCTCCAGCAGCTCGCCCTGCTCCCGCCCCGGCTGCCGCGGTACGGCTCCGCGGAGTACGTCCACCTGCTCGTCGAGGGCTGCAAGCTCGCCATGGCCGACCGGGAGGCCTGGTACGGGGACGCGGCCGAGGTGCCCCTCGACGAGCTGTTGTCGAAGGAGTACAACGCCGAGCGTCGCGCACTCATCGGCCACAAGGCTTCCTGCGAGCTGCGCCCCGGCAGCCCCGGAGGGCGCCCCCCGACGATCAGCGGCCACGCGCGCGAGGTCGCCGCCGGGGCGCCGGGCTTCGACGCGCCGGCGATGCCGGGCGCGGGCGAACCCACCGTCGCCAGGGTCGCAGGGGAACCCGAGGTGGCCCGGGACGGGGGCACCCGGGGCGACACCTGCCACCTCGACGTCGTCGACCGCTGGGGCAACATGGTCGCCGCCACGCCGAGCGGCGGCTGGCTTCAGTCCAATCCCGTCGTCCCCGAGCTGGGCTTCCCGCTCGGCACCCGGCTCCAGATGGCCTGGCTGGACGAGGGGCTGCCCAACTCCCTCACACCCGGCCGCCGTCCCCGTACGACGCTGACACCCTCGCTGGCGCTGCGCGACGGAGTCCCGGTCATGGCGTTCGGAACCCCGGGCGGCGACCAGCAGGACCAGTGGCAGACCCACTTCTTCCTGGCCGTGGCGCTGCGCGCCGAGGTACGCGGCGGGCTCGACCTCCAGGGCGCGATCGACGCCCCGAACTGGCACAACGACAGCTTCCCGGGCTCGTTCCACCCGCGCGGCATGCGCCCCGGCAGCCTCACCGTCGAGTCCCGCACGGACGAGGCGGTCGTCGAGGAGCTGCGCCGTCGCGGCCATAACGTCCAGGTCGCCGAGGCCTGGTCCGAGGGCCGGCTGTGCGCGGTCGCCCGGGATCCGGGGACGGGTGTGCTGTCCGCGGCGGCGGACCCGCGGGGGATACAGGGGTACGCGGTGGGTCGCTGATCAGCACGCTCCGGGAATTCACGGCGATTCCACCCGGAGTACACCGGAGGGGCGGGGATTGTCAGTGGCGCGTGTTGTCATGGAGCCATGATCGAAGACATCGAAACCATCGACGAGTTTCTCGCACGCCGCACGTCCGACGTCGAAGAAGCGGTCCGGCAGGCGGCCGCCGCCGAGATCATGCCGCGCTTCAGGCAGCTGACCGCGGACGAGATCGACGAGAAGAGCGGCCCGCACGACCTGGTCACGGACGCCGACCGCAAGGCCGAGGAGTACCTCACCGAGGTGCTCGCCAAGCTGCTGCCCGGCTCGGTCGTGGTCGGCGAGGAGGCGGTCCACGCCAATCCGGCGACGTACGAGGCGATCCAGGGACAGGCCCCGGTCTGGATCGTCGACCCCGTCGACGGCACCCGCCAGTTCGTCCACGGCGACACCGGCTTCTGCACGCTCGTCGCGCTCGCCGTGGGCGGGGTCGTCCACGCGTCCTGGACCTATGCCCCGGCCCGCGACCAGCTCGCCGTCGCCGTGCGCGGCCGGGGTGCCCGCCTCGACGGCGAGCTGCTGCGCCCGGGTGCGCCCACGCCCGGCCGTGACCTCGAGATAGCCACCTCCCACCCCGACTACACCACCGACGAGCAAAAGCGCGCTCTCCTCGGACTGCGCACCGAGGGCGTGCGGCCGCGGCCCTGCGGTTCGGCGGGGCTGGAGTATCTGGCCGTGGCCCGGGGCGAGTTGGACGCGACGGCCTTCTCCTGGGAGGCGGCCTGGGACCACGCGGCGGGGCTGCTTCTCGTCGAGGAGGCGGGCGGCGCCCACCTGACCCTCACGGGCGAACCCTTCCGCATCACGGGAGGAAACACGCTCCCCTTCACGGCGGCCCGCGACGAGACCACGGCCCGACGCGTACGGGAACTGCTGATCAACGGCCTCTGACCCCACCGACGCGTCCGCATGAGCCTGCCGGGACCGGGACCGGCCCGGGCTGTACGAGCTTGCCGCCGCCGACCGCAACGGGTGCCCGACGGTTCCAGTGGCGGCGTGTGGGTGCGTGGGCCGGTCATGTGGATGGCCAGGGAGCTGACCGGGCCGACGGCCAGGCGAGTGGTCGCCCGTCCCGGGGCGCCGGAGGCGCCGAGGGCCGTGCGGGGGCAGGCGGCCCATCCCGAGGACGGTGGGATGGCCCGAGGGAGCCGACGGTCGCGTGAGCCGGCCGCTGCTCACGGAGCCGGGAGCCCGGCGATACCGATGGCTGCGCGGGGCAGCCGCCCGGCCGCCGACGCCCGAGTGAACTCGCCGCTGCTGACAGCGGCAGAAGCCCGGTGGTTCCGGCGGAGGTGGAAGCGGAGGCCTGGGGGCGCCGACGGCCGCACGAGCGGTCCGAGACCGACGGCGGCCGGGGCCCAAGCACTCCAGGGGTTCTTGGGCCCGAGGTCGTCCGGTCCGGCACTGTCGCGTCCGGCGGCCGCCGCGTCGAGGGCGGTCGCGTTCGGGGCCGTGGGACGTCTTCCGGACGAACTGGCGGTTCCTGGATCACGCTGCACTCAGACATCGGCGGGTTCTGGATCCGGCGGCCTTCGGATCTGGGCGGTCCTGGATTTTGGCGGCCCTTGGACCCCGGCGGGCCCCAGACCTTGGCGGCCCAAGGAGCGGCGGGTCCCCGGCCCCGGCGGTCCAAGGAGCGGCGGGTCCCCGGCCCCGGCGGTCCAAGGAGCGGCGGGTCCCCGGCCCCGGCGGTCCAAGGACCGGCGGGTCCCCGACCCCGGCGGGCCCAGACCCTGTCGATGGCCCCAGCCCCACCGCCTGCTGAAGGGTCCCGTCCCCGGGGCGGCTCCAGGAACCCGGTGGCGGCCGGCACCGGCGATGGTCGGTGCTGTCGGGCAACGGGGCCCTGGCGAAAGCCCCCGTCCGCCGGACGACTCCCCGACTCCCAACCCCCCGCGCCACCAAGGCTGTCAGTCACCCGGCATATCCTGATGTCCAGTGGCCGTCGGCTGACAAAGGAGTCCGAAGGTGCCGTCGATGCTCGATGCGGTCGTGGTGGGTGCGGGGCCGAACGGACTGACGGCTGCCGTGGAGCTGGCCCGCCGTGGTTTCTCCGTGGCCGTTTTCGAGGCACGGGACACCGTGGGCGGCGGCGCCCGCACCGAAGAGCTGACACTCCCCGGCTTCCGGCACGACCCCTGTTCCGCGGCCCACCCCCTGGGTATCAACTCACCCGCCTTCCGAGCGATGCCCCTGGAGCGGTACGGCTTGGAGTGGCTGCACGCGAAGCTCCCGATGGCGCACCCGTTCCCCGACGGCACCGCGGCGGTGCTCGCCCGCTCCGTGGCCGAGACGGCGGCCTCGTTCGGCCCACGCGACGCCGGTGCGTATCGCAGACTGGTCGCCCCCTTCCTCCCCAAGTGGGACACGCTGGCCCACGACTTCATGTCCCTGCCACTGACCGCCCTGCCCCGCGACCCGGTGACGCTCGCCCGCTTCGGTCTGGCCGGGCTGCCGCCCTCGACCTGGCTCATGCGGCGCTTCCGCGACGAGCGGGCCCAGGCGCTGTTCGCCGGTCTCGTCGCACACGTCATGGCCCCGCTCGACGGCATCGCCACCGGCGCCGTCGGCCTGGTCTTCGCGCTGGCCGCGCACGCCCGCGGCTGGCCTGTCGCGCGCGGCGGCTCCCAGTCCCTCTCCGACGCGCTCACCGCGTACCTCGAAGACCTCGGCGGCACCGTCCACACCGACTACGAGGTGAAGCGTCTCGACGACCTGCCGCCCGCCCGCGCCTACGTCTTCGACACCTCACCCGCCGCGCTGTCCCGCATCGCGGGCTTCGGGCGGTACTACGAGGACTATCGCTACGGGGCGGCCGTCTTCAAGATCGACTACGCCCTGGACGGCCCCGTCCCCTGGACGGCCGAGGAGGCACGCACCGCCGGGACGGTGCAGGTGGGCGCGAGCCGCGCCGAGATCGCCACCGCCCTGCGCGCGGCCTCGCGTGAGGGCCGGCCGCCGGACGCCCCCTTCCTGATCACGGTGCAGCCCAGCGTCGTCGACCCCTCCAGAGCCCCGGAGGGCAAGCAGGTCTTCTGGGCGTACGGACACGTTCCGAACGGCTGGACGGGTGACCTCACGGACGCGATCGAGCGGCAGTTGGAGCGGTTCGCGCCCGGCTTCCGCGACCGCGTACTGGCCCGCGCCACCGCCGGCCCGCGCGAACTCGCCGCGCGCAACGCCAACTACGTGGGCGGCGACATCGCCTGCGGCGCCGCGTCCGGACTCCAGCTCCTGCTGCGCCCCAAGCTCTCCCTGTTTCCGTA
Organism: Streptomyces sp. NPDC090798; assembly: GCF_044768965.1. NCBI lineage: Bacteria > Bacillati > Actinomycetota > Actinomycetes > Kitasatosporales > Streptomycetaceae > Streptomyces > Streptomyces sp. NPDC090798. Next base: position 37,866 of record NZ_JBIVXA010000031.1, on the reverse strand, counting down.
CAGCACGCCGCACCCGGCCGTCTTCATCTGCTCCTCGGCCACCCCGCCGGGCCCAGGTGTGCACGGCATGTCGGGGCACAACGCGGCGAAGGCCGTGTGGCGGCGCCTGCGCCAGTCCTGACCACCGCGCCAGCCCTGACCAGGGGCGGCGCAGGCCGTCACATCCGTACCTCGTTTCACAGGAAGAAAGCGCTGTCACGCGTCTCGACAACGTCCCGCCCCGGCCCGATCATGCGATGGGGCCGTGGCATGACCGTGACAGGAGACTTCCACATGATCAAGCGCAGATCGGTGCTGGCCGCGGCGGGTGGTGCGCTGCTCGGCAGTGCGCTGGCCACGGGCACCGCTCGGGCCGACGCGACCATCGGGGTCAACCCCGGTACGACGTACGGCAGTTGGGAGGGCTGGGGCACCTCCCTCGCCTGGTGGGCCAATGTGTTCGGCGCCCGGGACGACTTCGCCGACATCTTCTTCACCACCAAGTCCGTCGCGTACGGCGGCAAGACGCTGCCGGGCCTCGGCCTCAACATCGCCCGCTACAACCTGGGCGCGTCAAGCTGGAACACCGTGAGCGGCGCGAGCATGGTCGCCTCCGCCAACATCCCCGCGTTCAAGCAGATCGAGGGGTACTGGCAGGACTGGAACAACGAGGACCCCACCTCCTCCGCCTGGGACTGGACGGCCGACGCCAATCAGCGGGCGGCCCTGGTCAAGGCGACCCAACGCGGCGCCGTCAGCGAGCTGTTCGCCAACTCGCCGATGTGGTGGATGTGTCTCAACCACAACCCGTCCGGCGCGTCCGACGGCGGCAACAACCTCCAGTCCTGGAACTACCGTCAGCACGCCTCCCACCTGGCCGCGGTGGCGCTCCACGCGAAGAACAACTGGGGCGTGAGCTTCAGCTCCGTCGACGCGTTCAACGAGCCCTCCTCCAACTGGTGGACGGCGACGGGCACCCAGGAGGGCTGCCACATGGACGCCACCGTCCAGGCGGCGGTGCTCCCGTATCTGCGCAGCGAGCTCGACAAGCGCGGTCTGACCACCACCCTGGTCTCCGCGTCCGACGAGACGAACTACGACCTGGCCCGCACGACGTGGAACTCCTTCAGCTCGACCACGAAAGCCCAGGTCAACCGGGTCAACGTGCACGGGTACCAGGGCTCCGGTGGCCGCCGTGACCTCCTCTACACCGACGTCGTCACCACGGCAGGCAAGCGGCTGTGGAACTCCGAGACGGGCGACTCCGACGCCACCGGCCTCACCCTGGCGAGCAACCTCTGCCTGGACTTCCGCTGGCTGCACCCGACCGCGTGGGTGTACTGGCAGGTGATGGACCCCAGCACCGGCTGGGCGATGATCGCCTACGACCAGAGCACCCTCCAGCCGACGACCGTCCAGACCAAGTACTACGTGATGGCCCAGTTCAGCCGGCACATCCGCCCCGGCATGACCATCATCGACACCGGTGTCGGATACGCGGCAGCGGCGTACGACGCGAGCGCGAAGCGTCTGGTCATCGTGGCCGTGAACTCCGGCGCCGCGCAGAACCTCACCTTCGACCTGTCCAAGTTCAGCCAGGTCACCGGGGGCAGCGGCGGACTCGTACGCCGCTGGAACACCGTCACCTCCGGCGGCGGCGACCTCTACACCGCCCACTCGGACACCTATCTGAGCGGCAAGACACTGACGGCGGCCTTCTCCGCCGCGTCGGTGCAGACCTTCGAGATCGACGGAGTGGTCGTCTGACAGTCGGTTATCGCGTGGCGGCCGGAGCGCGATGCGGCGAGGATCGAAGACCGCATACGAGGAGGCCGAGGCCGTCATGACCGCCATCACCCTGGTCCAGGGAGACATCACCCGTCAGAGCGCCGACGCGATCGTCAACGCGGCGAACTCGTCGCTGCTCGGCGGGGGAGGCGTGGACGGGGCCATCCACCGCCGTGGCGGCCCCGCCATCCTCGCCGACTGCCGCAAGCTCCGCGCCTCCCACTACGGCAAGGGCCTGCCCACGGGCCGGGCGGTCGCCACCACCGCGGGCGAGCTGGACGCACGGTGGGTGATCCACACGGTCGGCCCGGTCTTCAGCCGCGAGGAGGACCGCTCGGAACTCCTCGCCTCCTGCTACCGGGAGTCGCTGAAGGTGGCCGACGAACTCGGCGCCCGCACGGTCGCCTTCCCGGCCGTCTCCGCCGGTATCTACGGGTGGCCGATGGACGACGCCGCCCGGATCGCGGTGGAGACGGTACGGGCCTCGCGGACGGCAGTCGAGGAGGTCACGTTCGTCCTCTTCGACAAGCCGGCGTACGAGGCGTTCGCCGCGCAGGTGCGCTGACTCCCCCTTCTCTCGCACGGGTCCCCCTTCTCTCGCACGGGTCCGGCTTCTCTCGCACGGGTCCGGCTCGGTTAAGGTTCGGGGATGCGGCGGATCTTGGTGGTGGGCAGTACCGGTGCGGGTAAGTCCACGCTCGCCCGGGGCCTGAGCGGTCGCCTCGGCCTGCCGTACCACGAGATGGACGCGCTGTACTTCACCGGCGCCGGGTGGGCCGTGAACGAGAAGCTGAGCGAGGACGTGCTGCGGATCACCGCCGAGCCCCGCTGGGTCATTGACTCCCTCGGCTCTCCGGAAGTCCGTGACCTGATGTGGGACCGGGCCGACACGGTGATATGGCTGGACTATCCCAAACGGGTCGTCCTGCCCCGCGTCCTGCGCCGTTCCGTCCGCCGCACCGTCACACGCGAGCCGCTGTTCGGCGGCAACAGGGAGACCTGGACGGGCTGGCTGAGCCGGGAACACCCCGTCTGGTGGGCCTGGTCCCAGCACGCGAACCGGCGCCGCGAGATCACCCGCCGCGCCGGCGACCCCCGCTTCGCGCCCCTCGACACGCTTCGCTTCGGCCACCCCGGCGACACCGCGGCTTGGGTGAAGTCCCTGTAAGGGAGCCGGACTACTCGAGCCGTGACACCTGGTAGTGGCGGATGTACCAGGCCTCCCCCACGCGTTGCACCACTACGCCGAGTTTGACGTTGAGGGTGGGGCGGTCGGTGAAGGAGAAGTCGACGCTCAGATATCCGAGTACGAGGTCGTCGGTGAGGCGTCTGGTCTCGAGAATCCGGTACGCGGCGGCCATGCCGATGGGCTGGGAGGCGTAGTACGCCGCGACCCCCGGCCTTCCGACGCTGTAGGGGTGCAGCCCCTGGAAGATCGCGTCCTCGGTGAACCGGGCGGCGACCTGGTCCGGCTCGTGCCTGTCGACGGCGGCCTTCCACTGGTCGAGGACGCCGCGCAGGATCGCTTCCGTGTCGCTGTCCGTCGTGCTGTTCATCAGGATTCTTCCCTCGTCGTGTTCCGTCAGTGACCGGCGCTCATGCCGCCGTCGACGTGGAGGATCTCGCCGGTGACGAACGGGGCGTTCTCCAGGTAGATCACGGCATCGACGATGTCGCTCGTCTCGCCCATCCGGCCGACCGGGTGCAGCCCGGCGAGGGCCTCGTGGGTTTCCTCGGCGTGCATCGGGGTCTTTATGGTGCCCGGCGAAACGGCGTTGGCGCGGATCCCGCGCGTGGCGTACTCGATGGCGAGGGACTTGGTGGCGGACTGGAGACCGCCCTTGGTCAACGAGGCGAGTACGGAGGGGACGTTGGAGTCGGCGTTGTCGACCAGGCTGGTGGTGATGTTGACGATGTGGCCGCCGCCCTGGGCGAGCATCTGCTCGACGGCCAGCTGGGTGATGCGGAAGAAGCCGGTGAGGTTCACGCCGGTCGCCGCCGCGTAGTCGTCCTGGGTGTACTCGTGGAAGGGCTTGGCGAGGAAGACGCCCGCGTTGTTGACCAGGGTGTCGACACGGCCGAACCGCTCGACCGCGGTGGCGATGACGCGTTCGGCGGTGGCCGGGTCGGCGATGTCACCCTGAACGGTCACGAGGCCCGCGTCGTCGGCGGGAGCGATCGTGCGCGAGGTGGCGACGACGGCGTACCCGAGCTTGCGGTAGGCCTCGGCGATGCCCGCGCCGAGGCCCTGCGAGGCTCCGGTGACGACAGCGACCCTCTGGTTCTGAGAGCTCATGGTGATCTTCTCCGAGTTCCGTGATGAAGTGGGTTCTTTTGACCGGTCATCGATCACGCTACTAGCCGACCGGTCGACTAGTTGGAAGTTAGGCGTGGTGGAGAGGAGAAGTCAAAGGTCAACAGGGGTCTGGCCAGGACCGAATCCCTCCCTGCTGGTAGGCGCGGCCTCCCAGTCCAGGTCAGTGGGCCGGTGCCCCTACCGGTGCGGATCCCCGTCCGGCAGCCACGCGCCCGGGGCGCGGATGCCGAGGTCCCCCACGCCGTCGCAGAGGGCGTCGACGACGGCGAGGACGGCCGGGCGGTCCTCGTTCTCGCGCCAGACCAGCGACCACGTCCAGTAGATCTCCGGTGCGGTGACCGGGCGCTGGACCAGATCGGGCGGCAGCGGGGTGGTCTGGCCCTTGGGGGAGTTGACCACCGGGCGGCTGCAGCGACGGACGTGATCGAAGAACGCCGATCCGGTGATGCCGCCGTTGGAGATGCGCACCGCACGGGCCCCGGTGTCCTGGGCCAGCTCTTCGGCGTAGACGTTCCAGGACGACCAGGAGGTGGTGTCGTCGTCGAGGAGGACGGCGGTGTCCCGGGCGGCCACCTCGCTCGTGTCGTCGCCGCCGGCGACGGCGTAGAGCCGGTCGGCGCCGATGAGCCGGGCGCGCAGGCCGCGGTCCTCCAGGTCCTCGGTCCGCACCCAGCACACCGCGAGGTCCAGACCGCCCGCGGCGACCCGGGCGGCCTGGGTGTGCGAGGGCGCGACCCATGCGTCGAGGTGAAGTTGGGCCACCGTGGCGGTACGGGCGGAGAGGTCCGACGGGAGCCAGTTGACGTAGCCGAGCCGTACCGGTTCCGATCCGGACAGTCGACCGGCCCGCCGCTGGAGGTCGTCGGCCCGCTCGAGCAGGGCGCGGGTGTGGGGGAGCAGGGCCGAACCGGCCGCGGTGAGGGACACCGAGCGACGATCGCGATCGAACAACCGCACGCCCAGGTCGCGTTCGAGCGCCTTGATCTGCTGGGACAGAGAGGGACCCGCGATCAGCAGGCGCTCGGCGGCCCGGCCGAAGTTCAGCTCCTCGGCGACGGCGACGAAATACCGCAGTTGGCGCAACTCCACGCTGGTCATGCTACGTCGGTGCGAGGCAGCGCCTCCCAGCAGGAAGGAAGCCTGTCGTGGCATCGCCCCGGTGGCTGGCGGACGATGGAGCTCATGGAAGCCCGACGGCGGACGACCTCAGCGGTCCTCCGGCCGGCCACCATCACCCCCCGCGACGCTCCGGTGCCCGCCGGACGTCCCATCGAGCGGAGCAGGACCATGCGCGAGTTCCTGGTCGAGATCACCACCACGATTCCCGAGGGCACCACTCAGGACGAGGTCGACCGGCGGCGTGCCGCCGAGGCGGTCCGTGCCCGGGAACTGGCCGCCACCGGCAACCTGGCGCGGCTTTGGCGCCCGGTCGGCGAGCTGCGCAGCATCGGCATCTGGTGTGCCGGTGACGAGGACGAGCTCCACGAGAAGGTGCTCGGCACACTGCCGCTGCGCCCATGGATGAGCCTCACCGTCACCGCGCTCGAGTCCCACCCCAACGACCCGGGCCGGACCGACGCCGCGCGGTGACGGCGGGGATCAGCGCCTGACACGCTCCAGGACCTGACATGGACCAGGACTGGCTCGCACCAGTGCCCGACATGGACCAGGACCTGAGAAGGATCACGGCCCGACATGGACTTCGTCATGAGCGTACGACCCCTGCGCGCCTCCCCGGCCCGAGGTGCCGGCGCGCCGCACTCGCCCTGGGGGCACGTGGCCCGGGCCGCCGCGGCACTCGCCGCGGGTATGGGGGTCGGCCGGTTCGTCTACACCCCGATCCTCCCGCTGATGCACGCCGGGGTGGGGCTGTCCGCCGGCGCCGGCGCGAACCTGGCCACCGCCAACTACATCGGCTATCTCGTCGGCGCGCTCGTCGGCATCCTGGTCCCCGCGGTGGTCCGCTCGCGAGCCCTGCTGCGCACCTCCCTCGTCGTGCTGACCGGCACCCTGGCCGCGATGCCCGCCACCCACGACACCGCCGTGTGGTTCGCGCTGCGGCTGCTGGCCGGGGTTGCCAGCGCTCTGATCTTCGTCATCGCGGTCAGCTCACTCCTCAGCCACCTGCGGGAGTACCCGGCTCACCTGCCCGGATGGGCGTTCGGCGGGGTCGGCGCGGGCATCGCCCTGTCGGGCCTGCTCGTCCTGGTACTGCGCCCCGTCGCCGACTGGCGGGCCGCCTGGTGGGCCTCGGCCGCACTCGCCGCGGTCCTCGCCGTCGCCGCGTGGACCCTCCGTCCCGAAGCGCCTCCCACGAGAACACAGGCCACCAAGGCCACCACAGTCACCGCGGCGACCGCGGCGACCGCGGATTCGAGCCACGCGCCGCGCACGCACCGCTGGTTCACCGCCCTGTTCGCCTCCTACACGCTGGAAGGCATCGGCTACATCATCGCGGGCACCTTCCTGGTCGCCGCGATCGAACAGAGCTCCCCGGGACCGCTGGGCGGCGGCGCCTGGGTGCTGGTCGGTCTGGCGGCCGTGCCCTCGTCCGCGCTGTGGGCCCGGCTCGGGCGCCGCTGGTCACGCCCCGACCTGCTGCTCGCCGCGCTCGTCGTCCAGGCGGTGGGCATCGCCCTGCCCGCCCTGATCGGCGGAGCGCCGGCCGCTCTGGTCTCCGCGGTGCTGTTCGGCGCGACGTTCATCGGGGTCAGCACCCTCGCCCTGGCCACCGGGGCCCACCTGGAGTTCCCCCGCTCCGTCGCGCTCCTGACCGCCGGATACTCCGTCGGCCAGATCCTCGGCCCGCTGGTGGTCGCGCCCCTGCTCCACCACGGCTATCAGCAGGCCCTGATCCTGGCCGCTTCCGTGGTTCTGGTGGCCGCCGTGGCCGCCGCCGTGCTGCGCATCGGCTTCCCGCACCACATGGTGGTAGTGCGAGCCACCGCCCCGGTACGACAGCCCGCACCGGCGGAAACCCGTACGGACGCGGGCAGCCACCGCTGACTCAGACGTGGAGTCCCTCATGACCACACCGCGGGACCTGTTGATGATCGCCATGGACGTCCCGTCCAACCGGCCCGTCGAGCAGGGCGACCTGTCGCTGGCCCTCGCGGGAGCCGAACTGGTCGACCTCATCGAGGCTCAGGCCATCACGCTGGAGGACGACCGCATCGTGCCCGGCGCGCGGTGGACCATGGGTGACCGTCTCTTGGACGGGGCGGTGGGGTCGCTGGTGCGGCAGACGCCGTACGAGTCCGTTGACGACTGGCTGTGGCGCCGGGGCCGTGGGCTGTCCGCGGCCTATCGAGCGGACCTGGAGGCGGAGGGACGGCTCACCCGGCCTCGCCACCGCTGGATTCCCTTCGGCGGCGGCCGTACGGAGGCGGCCGAGTCGCCGGACCGCAGCCACGCGGACGAACGCTGGACCTCGGGCGAGCCCATCCTCACGGTTCTCGCGGCCGCCGTGGGCATCCACGACGAGTCGACCGAGGAGGCCGCGGATCTTGTCGACGACTCGGTCCTGACTGTGCTGGCCGCCGTCAACGGCGCGGTGACGGAACTGGAAGCAGTACGGCAACGGCGAAGCATCGAAGACGCGGCGTTCGACAACATCTGGCGAGGCGGCGACGGCACATGACGTCGTTCACGACGTCATGCACGACGGAATGCATGAAGTCCCGAACTTGTCGGCCACCCCACTGTCCACACGCCGGTCAAGAAAGGTGAAATCCATGGACAGGCGTACGTTTTCCCGGATTTTCACCGTAGGAACAGCCGGAGCCTCGCTGCCGGCGCTTCCGGTGATACCGGTCTCGGCGGCCGACGGAGAGAAGTCCGCGATTCCGCCCGTGGCCCAGCCCGCAACGCACACCTCTTTCGGCCCGCTGAAGCAGATCCGTGCCGGAGAGCTGGACATGGGATATGCGGAGGCCGGTCCCGCCCACGGCCCCCCGGTCGTCCTGCTGCACGGCTGGCCCTACGACATTCACAGCTATGTCGATGTGGCTCCCAGGGTCGCCGCGGCGGGCTACCGGGTGATCGTGCCGTACCTGCGCGGTCACGGCACCACACGGTTCCGTTCGGACAAGACGTTCCGCAATGCCCAGCAGTCGGTGATCGCGCTCGACATCATCGCGCTCATGGACGCGCTGAAGATCGAGAAGGCGATCCTCGCCGGTTTCGACTGGGGAGCGCGGACGGCCGACATCATCGCGGTGCTCTGGCCGGAGCGCTGCAAGGCCCTGGTCTCCGTGAGCGGTTATCTCATCACCAACCGCGAAAGCAACAAGGCGCCACTGCCGCCCAAGGCCGAATGGGCGTGGTGGTATCAGTACTATTTCGCCACCGAAAGGGGTCGGCTCGGCCTCGCACAGTACAAGCATGATTTCGCGAAACTGATCTGGAAGAACGTCTCCCCGACATGGCACTTCGATGACGCCACATTCGATCGGACCGCGACCGCCTTCGACAATCCGGACTGGGTTCCCATCGTGATCCACAACTACCGGTGGCGACTGAGTCTGGCCAAGGGCGACCCGCGATTCGATCGTCTGGAAAAGCGGCTTGCCCAGAGTCCCGCCATCTCGCAGCCGACGATCACCATTGACGGCGAACTGGATCCGTTCACGCCGCCGGGAAACGGTGCCTCCTATCGCGCTCGTTTCACGGGCGCGTACGACCACCGGACGCTGAAGGGCATCGGTCACAACCTGCCGCAGGAAGCCCCCAAGGCATTCGCCGAGGCGGTCGTCGACGTCAACGCCCTCTGATACCCCCTGAACGGTGTCGTAGCGAGCGTCAGGCGCCCGCAACGGCCTCCTGCGGGGCGCGGGCACCGAGCAGGGCCAGGCAGTTCGCCCACAGGGGGCTGAGCCGACGGGTGTTGTTGTAGAGCTTGGCGAACAACACCTGGCCCTCCAACTGGGCGACCACCGCCCGTGCCGCTTCCTGGCTGTCGAGCACGGTGATCTCCTCGCGCTCACGAGCCTCGGTGATGACCGACTCGACCATCTCGACCTGCGCGTCGAAGATCTCCTGCAGGCGGGTGCGGATGGGCTCGGTGTGGTTGCTCATCTCCAGGGTGAGGTTCCCGAACAGGCAGCCGGAGACGGTGCCGCAGCTCTGCTGGCCGGCGCGCTGGTCGGCCTCCGTCTCCTCGAACAGCCGGTACAGCCGCCGCAGGGGTTCCTCGTCGCTGTTCAGGACGCGTGTCCAGGCGCTCTTCTGGGCGTCCCAGTGTTCGTCGAGCACGGCGAGGGCGAGGGCCTCCTTGGACGCGAAGAAGTAGTAGAAGCTGCCCTTGGGTACGCCGGCCGCCTTGCAGATGTCGGCCACCCCCAGCGCCGAGTAGCCGCGCAGCTCGATGAGCGACTGCGCGGCGCTGAGGATCTTTTCCCTGGCGTCGCTGGTTCGTCCCACGACGCAATTGTACGACCGGTCGACTATCTCCGACTGTGGTCGCGGCCGTGCCGTGAAACCGTCTGATCGGGTGGTGTGGAAGCACGAGCTCCGGCAGCGGGGCGTGGGCGTGCCGCCATGGGATGCGCGTGAGCCGTTCCGGCGGGGTGGCGGGTCTGTTGGGGTGGCTACATCGCCACGCTCACGCAAGCGGGTGACGGGGGAGCCTCCATGACCGAACTGCCCAGCGAGGACGCATCGGCCGACCTCGGCCCCCAGCCCGAGCCCCGCCCCGAGCCCCGCCCCGAGCCCCGCCCCGAGGCGCGGCCCGAGGCCTGGCGGGAGGCGCGATCTGAGGCGCGGCCCCAGTCCAGGCCTGGGGCTCGGTCCCAGGTTCAGCCTCAGGCGCGGCCCGAGGCGCGGCCGGAGGCGCGATCCGAGGCGCGGCCCCAAGCCGGGCCCAAAGCCCGGTCCCAGGTCCAGCCTCAGGTGCGGCCCGAGGCGCGGCCCGAAGCCCGACCCGAGGCGCGGCCCCAAGCCGGGCCCAAAGCCCGGTCCCAGGTCCAGCCTCAGGTGCGGCCTGAGGCCCGGCCCGAGGCGCGGCCCCAGGCTCAGCCCGAGGACCAGCCCCATGCCCGATGCGGGCCCCAGCGCCATCCCAAGCCTCGACCCGGCTCCGGGGCTCAGCCCAATTTCCGTCCTGGCCCCGCGGCTCAGCCCAAGCCTCGACTCGGCCCAGGGGCCCAGCCCAGTCCCCACCCCGGCCCCCGGCTCCAGCCCAAGCCCGAGCCCCACCTCGGGCCTGCGCCCGACCCCCACCCCGTGCCCAACCCCGAGCCCCACCTCGGGCCTGCGCCCGACCCCCGCCCCAGCTTCGGGCCTGCGCCCGACCCCCACCCCGTACCCAGGCCCCTGCCCGTGTCCCAGCCCCAACCTCAGCCCCAGTCCCAGCCTCAGCCCCAGTCCCAGCCTCAGCCCCAGCCCGGATCCCCGCCCTACCCCCCGGCACCCCCCGTCGAGTTCGCGGAGCTTCTGGAGGCGGAGTTCGGTCGTCGGTGGCCGGGGCGCTCGGTGGGGCTGGACGCCGTGCACCGGTACGCGATGATCCCGCCGGGCAAGCTCCTGCGGCCCTCGCTGCTGCTGCACGCGGCGCTCACGGTGGGCGGTGAGCTGGCCGCGGTGCTGCCCGCCGCGGTCGGTATCGAGGGGGCGCACGTCGGCAGCCTCCTGCACGACGACATCATCGACCGCGACACCGAGCGGCGCGGTCGCGCGGCCGTCCACACGGAGTTCGGACCCGCTCAGGCCGTCGTCGCGGGCAACGCCCTGTTCTTCTCCTGGTTCGCGGCGCTTTCCGAGTGCCGTCGCCTTGGAGTGTCCGCCGACCGTGTCGAACGCGCCATGGCCGTGCAGGCCGAGGCCGGGGTCGCGATCTGCCGGGGCGCCTTCGACGAACTGGCGATGCGCGGTGACCTGGAGCTGGGCGTCGGCGCGTATGTGGCGATGGCCCGGGCGAAGACCGCCGTGCTGCTGGCGGCCGCCTGCCGTGTGGGCGCCATCCTCGGCGGCGGCGACGCCCCGACGACGGAACTGCTCGGCGACTTCGGCGACCACCTCGGGATCTGCTTCCAGATCCGCGACGACGTGCTGCCGTACGACCCGATCGCCGCGCGCGCCATGGGCAAGCCCTCCGACAGCGACGTACGCAACCGCTGTCCCACGCTGCCCGTGCTGATCGCCCACCGGCGCGCGGACCCCGAGAGCCGCGCGGCGCTGCGCCACGCCCTGCTGGACGAGACCGAACCGGCGCTCGCCCTGTGCCGGATCCGCGCCGTGCTGGAGCGGACCGGCGCCCTGGACACCGCGCACGCGATGGCCGACGAGTACGCCCGCAGGGCCCGCGAACTCCTCACCCGACTGCCCGCCACCGCTCACATGGCCCACGTCCGCGCCCTGGCGCTCCTCACCCGGCCGGCGCACTGAGCCGTATCGGATCACCCAGGAACCCGAGAGGGGTGCCTGCGGGGAACGGCCTCCCGGAGGCATGGCCGCGCGTTCAGGATGCGTTCAGGCTGCGGCTGTCGCGTTGATCGGCGTGGCGCGCCGGCATGCGCAACACTGAGCCAATGGACACGCGCCCTCCTGCGGCCGTGGCCCTGGGGGGACGTCGATGCACCCCCCCAGGAGCGAACGTTGAACAAGACGGAACGCGTCGCCGACCCCCAAGTCGCCGACCCCGGCACCTCCGTGATGAAGAAGCTGCCAGAGGTGACCCTGGCCTTCTGGATCATGAAGATCGCAGCGACGACACTCGGCGAGACCGCGGGCGACCTGTTCGCACAGACCCTCAAGCTGGGCTACTTCCTCACCACGGTCCTGCTGTTCCTGGTCTTCGTGGTCACGCTGGTCGTGCAGCTCAGGTCGCGTCGGTACAACCCCTTCTTCTACTGGACGGTGATCCTTTCCACCAGCATGGCGGGCACCACGATGTCCGACTTCATGAACCGTGACGCCAGCGCCAAGTACCTCTCCGGCGGGGCCACCTCGCTGGGCTGGGGTCCGCAGGGCCTGGGACTCGGGTACCCCGCGGGCGCCGCGATCCTGATCTCGCTGCTGGTCGTGATCTTCACCGTCTGGAAGTTCACCGGGATGACGTTCGTCATCCGCGACATCGTGACCTTCCGGGCCGAGGCCCTCTTCTGGTCGGCGATCCTCGTGTCGAACACCCTCGGCACCTCGATGGGCGACTTCCTGTCGGACAGCTCCGGGCTCGGTTACGCGGGCGGCGCGCTGCTCGTCACCGGGCTGCTCGCGGTCCTCGTCGCGCTGATGCCCGTCCCCGCGGTGCCGAACGTGGTGCTGTTCTGGATCGCCTTCGTCCTCACCCGCCCGCTCGGCGCGACCGCGGGCGACTTCCTCACCAAGCCGACCGCCAAGGGCGGGCTCGACCTCGGTACGGCGGGTTCGTCGGCCGTGCTGTTCGGGCTGCTCGTCGGTCTCATGGGCTACGCCCACCTGCGGGAGCGCAGGACGCTCGCCACCTGAGGCCGGCGACCTAGGCCTGATCCAGGACCCAGGCCTGATCCAGGACCCAGGCCTGATCCAGGACCCAGGCCTGATCCAGGACCCAGGCCTGATCCAAACGGCAGGCCCGGCAGGCTCTACCCCGACAGGCCCTAACCCAACAGGCCGTACCCCGGCAGGCTCTCGCCGAGCAGGCGGAGCAGATCGCCGGTGGCGTCCAGCGCGCCGAGCGCCGGCAGGGCGCCGAGGGCGAGGACGGCCACGCCGATGGGCCACAGGTTCGGTGGCGGGGCCGTCTGCAGGGCGGCGATCCGGCGGGTGACCGCGTGTTCGGAGAAGCTCAGGGCGCAGCCCGGCCGGGCGCGTTGGGAGACGAGGGCGGCGCGGGCGAGGGCGCGGGCGGTGGTGCGGCGGTCCCCGACGCGCCGCGCGGCCTCCTCGTCGGCCCAGCGCTCCACCAGGAAGGCGACAGCGGTGCGCACGGGTGCGAGGGCCGGGTTGGCGGCGGCGGCCAGGGTCACCGCGGTCGACAGTACCGAGTGGCGGTGGGCGAGATGGGCGCGCTCGTGGGCCAGCAGCACGCGCCGCTCCGCCGGTTCCAGCGCGCCCAGCATGGCGGCCGTGACCAGGATCCGGCCCGGCCTGCCGGGGATCGCGAAGGCCCGGGGCGTCGAGGACGCGGCGACGACGAGTTCGCTGTCGGGCGGGTGTCCCTCGCACAACCGCTCGAGGACGCGGCGGGTCGCGTAGTGGGCGCGCAGGGCGCGAACGAGCCGGAAGCCGATCAGCCACAGGAGCATGATCGCGGCGACGGCGATCGCCGCCGGGACCGGTTCGGGCAGCCGCCGCCCGTCCTCGCCGGCCTCCGTGGTCACGTGCGGCGCCTCGTTGACCAGGGTGGCGGCGAGCAGGAGCAGCGCCCAGGTGGAGGCGGTGGCGGCCAGTACGGCCGCGATGGTGAGGACCCGGGCGGCCAGCGCGGGGGAGACCTTGAGACCCACCTGCGGCGCGACGGCCGTCAGCAGCAGCGGCAGGATGAGGGGGATGTAGACGTCGATCCTCACATCCCGCTCCCCCCGAGGAGATCGCGCAGGGCCTCTTCCTCGTGGGGGCTCAGGCCGGTGACGAACTGCTGCAGGGCCGCGATCGGGTCGGGTCCCCGGTCGAGCGCCTCGTGCATGGCCTCGGCGGTCAGTTCGGCGGCGTTCTTGGCGGGCCGGTACGCGCCGCGCCGACCGTCGACGTCACGCAGGACCAGACCCTTGTCGTACAGGCGTTTGAGGATGGTGTGAACGGTGTTGTAGGCGAGGCTGCCGCCGATCTCACCCTGGATGTCGGCGGGGGTGAGGGCCTTGTCGGTGGCCCAGAGGGCGGCGAGGACCTCGCTCTCCAGCTCACCGGCGCTGCGTCGTTCCGCTCTGCCATGGGGGCCTGTCCGAGCCATGTCCGTCACCTTACAGCGCGTAGGGGTGCGGGGGGTGGTGAGGGCGTACGAGTGCGCCCAGGGCGGTACGAGGTTGGGTCTTCGGACTGCGTCCCCGCTCGATCCACGGTAATTTGGCCGTGTTTTGCGCAACTTCCTCCTTCACCCTACGTCTTGTAGGGTGAAGGACCCTACAGAATGTAGGGCGAAGGGTGGACGATGGCCAAGACTGTGAACCTTCCGCTCATCGGCGCCCATCGCCACAGTCCGCCCTCGACGGGGCGCGTCTCCAGGCGGCCGCACGGCCAGCAGTGGATGGCCCTGGTCGCGGGCGTTTTCACCCTGGCCCAACTGATCCTCGTACGGCCGGGCATGGGGCTCGGCTGGGACGAGACCGTCTACGTCAGCCAGGTCGGCTCGCACGCCCCCGCCGCCTTCTTCAGCGCCCCGCGCGCCCGCGGAGTTCCCCTGCTGGTGGCACCGATCGCGTCCTGGTCCTCGTCCACCGCCCTGCTGCGCGTCTATCTCGCGGTGCTCTCCGGACTCGGCCTGTTCGTGGCGCTGCGCGTCTGGCGCGGACTGTTCCCCACGCGGGTGCTGGCGGTGGCGGGCGCCCTGTTCGCCACGCTCTGGGTGACGCTCTTCTACGGCCCGCAGGCCATGCCCAACTACTGGGTCGCGCTCGGCGCTCTGGCCTGCGTCGGCTGCTTCCTGCGCGCCCAGGCCGACCGCTTCGACCGGGCGGCGCTGTGGGGCGTGGGCCTGAGCGCCGCGCTGATGGCTTGGATGCGGCCCACCGACGCGGTCTATGTGACCCTGCCGCTGCTCTTCCTCGTCGTGTGCGTACGCCGCTGGCGGCGCCCGAGGGTGCTGGTGGCGCTCGTCGCGGGCCTGGTCGCCGGCGGGGGCGAGTGGGTCGTCGAGGCGTATGTCAGCTACGGCGGCCTGACCCAGAGACTCTCCGACGGCTCCAAGGTTCAGGGCGGCCTGGGCTGGAACATCGCCGTCGGTGACCAGCTGCGCAGCCTTGGCGGGCGTGTCCTGTGCCGCCCCTGCACCGGGGCGATGCCCGCCCCGCCGGTGATGCTGTGGTGGTTCGCGCTGCCCGTCGTGGCCGTCCTCGGAGCGGTGATCGCCGTCAAGGCCCGGCGCGGGGTGAACAGCCTGCTGCTCCTGGCCTGCGCCGCGATGGTGGGCTTCCCGTACCTCTTCATGATCGGATACGCGGCGCCACGCTTCCTGCTGCCCGTGTACATCCTGCTGGCCATCCCGGTCGCCGACGGCCTGATCCACCTGGTGACCGCGCCCCGCGGCGCCTGGCGACCCGTGGCCGTCACCCTGGTCGGGCTCGGCCTGGCCGGGCATCTCGCGGTGCAGTTCGCGGTGCTGGAGCACACCGTGCACGGCACCACCGTCTCCCACCAGGGCTGGGCCGACGCCGCGACGCAGCTGCACCGGCTGGGGGTGAAGCCGCCCTGCATGCTGACCGGCTACGAGGACGTCCCGATCGCCTTCTACGCCGGCTGCTCCTCCGTCGACACCGGCGGGAACAACGCCAACACCACCGCCGACGCCATAGTGCGGGCCGGACAACGGCTCCCGGTCGGCGTGCTCACCACACCGGGCGGAAAGCCACCCGCGTACGCCCGCACGTGGAAAGCGCACCGCGTCGGCCCTCTGATGGCGTACGTCGCACCCGCCGTCCAGGGAGGCGGGGCGAGATGACCATCCTTCCGCCCGGCGCCCCGACGACAGCCGTGACGACCGTCGGTAGGCGGGTCTCCCTGCATGCCGCGGTGACCCTCGCCGTGGTGGTGGGCGCGGTCTGTCTTGGCCGGCGCCACTGGCCGGTGATCGCGACCGGAGCCAGTCGGCTGGCCGTCGCCGACCGCGGCTGGCTGCTCGTGGCGGCCGTCGCCACCGTGGCGACCTGGGTGTGTTCGGCGCTCGCCCAACAAGGGGCGGTGACCCGGCCGTTGCCCGCCCGGCAGCTGGTGGCCGTGCAGTTCGCCGCTTCTGCCGCCAACCATGTGCTGCCCGCGGGCCTCGGCGCGGGCGCGGTCAACCTCCGCTTCCTGACCCGGTGCGGTCTGCCGGTCGTCCGGTCGGCGACCGCGCTCGGCGTGAAAGCCACCGCCGGGGCCGTCTCGCGCGGCCTCCTGATCGCCGTGCTCGCGCTGGCCTGCCCCGGCCTGCTCCGCCTGCCGGACATCTCGGCGATGGCGGTCGCGATCGCGCTCGCCGTGGTGGTCACCGCCGCCGTACTGCTGCGCGGACCGTTGCGACGCGCGCTGCGGGCCGTGCTGGCCGACGTCCGCGCCGTGCACGAGGTTCCGGCGCGCGCGGCCGCGCTGTGGGGCGGCTCGCTGGCCTTCGCCGCGCTGCACGCCACCGTGGTCGTCGCCGTAGCCCAGGCCCTCGAACTGCCGCTGCCCCCGGCCCAGGTGGCGCTGGCCTATCTCGCCGCGAGCAGCGCCGCCGTACTCCTGCCCACGCCCGGTGGCATCGGCTCCCTGGACGCGGCGCTCGCCGTGGCCCTCACGCTGGCCGGAGCGCCGGGCAGCGCGGCGGCTTCGGCGGTCCTCGGCTACCGGCTGCTGACGGTGTGGCTGCCCCTGATCCCGGGGTTGCTGGCACTGGCCGTACTGGCCCGCCGCAAGGTCCTCTGACACTCCGGCGCCGGCCCGCTGTCGGCGCCCGCCGAATCCCGCGGTGCCTCAGGGCAGTTCAAGCCGGTAACCGTGCCCCCGCAGGGTCGTGATGCGCGGTATCCGGGACGGACGGGACGTCGTGTCCGTCAGCCGGCGGCGCAGTCCCGCCATGGTGACGTCGAGCGTCTTCGTCGAGCCGAACCAGTTCTCGTCCCACACCTCGGCCATCAGCGTCTCGCGCGAGACGGCCGCGCCCACGTTCCGGGCGAGCACGGCGAGCAGCTCGAACTCCTTGGGCCGAAGCGGGATCTCGTCCTCATGCAGGGTGCAGCGCCGTGCCGTGATGTCGATGACCAGGTCGCCGAGGTGGATCGGCTCCTGCGGCGGGTCGGCGATGGCCCGGCGGCGCAGATGGGCCCGGAGCCGGGCGAGCAGCACGGTCAGACTGAACGGCTTCACCAGGTAGTCGTCGGCCCCGGCGTCGAGCCCCGCGATGACGTCGATGTCGTCCGTACGGGCGGTGAGGATCACGATGAGCAGCTCGGGAAAGCGGGCGCGCAGCGTGCGGGCCACGTCGAGACCGTCCATGTCCGGCAGCCCCAGATCCAGCAACAGCACGTCGTACGACGACCGGGCGGACTCCGCGAGGGCGCCCGCGCCGGTCCGGCTCCACGTCGGCGCGTAGTCGTTGTTGCGCAGGCCCGTCTCCAGATGGCGGCCGATCGTGTCGTCGTCCTCGACGACGAGGACACGCGGTCGACCGAAGCGACTGCGGTCCGGTGCGGGGGCGGGCGTTCGCATGAAGGGCAGCGTAGAGCCGACGGCGCGTGCGGGGCCGGAGGCGGGCGTGGGAGCGGAGGCGGGCGTGGGGTCGGGGGCGGACGTGGTGGCTCGAGTGGTGGTCACAGATCACGGAGTTCCTCGACGGCGGGGCGTCCGGCCGCGCGGCGTACTCCGTTGAGGGCCGCGACCAGGACGGCCGCCGACGCGGCGCAGGCGGTCAGCGCCAGATATCCGCCGGGGACGGCGAGACTGGCCGGAGGTGGGTCGAAGACGCCGGTCAGGACCTTGACCAGCATCTCCGACAGCGCCCATCCGATCAGCGCGCCGCCGGCGAGGCCCCCCACGGTCAGCAGGATCGCCTCGGTGAGCACCATGCCCCGCAGCTGCCGTGGCCCGGCGCCCAGTACGGTCGCGATGGCGAAGGTCCGGCGGCGTTCGGCGAGCCCGAGCGCCAGAACCAGCCCGCCCGCCCCGGCCGCGAGCAGCACCGCGAAGGCCAGCTCGATCCGCGTGAGCCCGGCGAGGTCCACGGAGGTCAGGCTGGTGCCGACGGTGCCACGGGTCTGGGTGAGGTCGGTGACGGTGGCACCGGTGCCCAGCTGGTGACGCAGCCGCGCCGCGACCTGCTTCTGGTGCGTGCCACCGGTGTCCAGCAGGAACGCGCCCACCGCGTCGCTCCCGGTCGCCTTCGCCACATAGGAGGCGTTGGCCACGAAGAAGCTGTCCTTCGGCGCGGTCGGGAACTCCTTGGCGACGCCCACGTAGTGGAAGGGCACCGTGCGCAGCGCCTTGGTCCGGGCGTCCTGGATCCGCAGGTTGACCGTGTCGCCGGGCGAGAGCTGGAAGTCGTTGACGGTCTCCGCGCTGACCAGCAGCCCGTCCGGCCGCTGAGCGAGCCGGTTCATGAGGGAGCGGGCGCCGCCGCCGGAGAAGTACGCGTCCTGGAGGGAGGTGGCCGAGGCGATCGAGTCGGGGCGCACCCCGTAGAGATCCTGAAGGTCGGAGCCGACGTAGGCGAACCGGTGCTGGAGCGGCTCGACCCGATGTACGCCGGTGATCTTCAGCCTCTCGCCCGCGCTCGGCGGGGTCTGTGCGCCGGGCGGTTCGGTGACCGTGACGTCGGCGCCGTTGGTGAGCCGCGCGTCGACCTCGGCTTGCTGCTTGTACGTCGAGTTGAAGGTCGCCGTGGAGATCGCGAACGACACCGCGAGCGCCAGCAGCACCACCGAGCGGGCCAGCGGACGGCGGCGCCGGGAGAGGACGGCGGCCGTGGTCCCCGCCAGGTTCGAGGCGAGCGGCCGCGACAGCCAGGTCAGTGCGGGACGGCCGTACGTCAGCGCGAGGAGTGTGAGCCGCCACAGCAGCAGGGCGGCGCCGATCCACAGCAGCGCCGGGCCGAGGAACGCCCAGTACGACACGGAGATGCTCGGCACGCCCTCGGGGGCGAGGACCAGGGCGTACTGGTTGCCGGAGGAGGCGCGGAAGACCAGCCAGGAGCCGATCAACAGGGCGAAGTCGAGCCCGTACCGCATCCACCACACCGAGCCCGGGCGCCGTTCCTGCCTGCGGGTGTCGGCGACCGTCACCGTGCGCAGATCGCGCAGCGCGGGGACGAGGACCGCGCCCGAGGCCACGGCGGCGCCGAGCACGAAGGCGAGGGCGTACCAGAGGATCCAGGCGCCCGCCGTCGTCCCGAAGGAGGCCGATCCGAAGGCGACACGGCCCGTCAGCGCGGCGATGCCGAGCCCGGCGACGCCGCCGGTGACGGCCACCAGGGCGGCTTCGAGGCCCGAGAGGGAGGCGATCCGGCGGGGGCGCATCCCGCGCAGGCGCAGCAGGCCCTGCTCCTGACGGCGGCGTTCGCCGCCGGCCGCGGCGACCGCGGCGGTCAGCGCGGCGGCGAGGATCGCGCCCGGCACGCCGAGGAAGAGGAAGAGGATCTGCGCGTACAGCGCGTCCTGGCGGGCGGAGTCGAGGGCGGCGCCGAGGTTGTCGCCGACGATCACGCCGCCCGAGGCGCGAGCCTCCAGGTTGTGGGCGGCGCGGGTCACGGAGTTGAAGGCGGACGCGGGGTCGGAGGGGAGCTTGGCGTCGCGGGCCGCGTGGATCTGGGTGGTGGCGGGGGCGTGCGCGGTGAGGGAGGCGAAGGCGGCGGAAGGGAGAAGGACGACGTTGTCCGGGGGCGCGGTGGGCTGGGTCTGGCTGGGGGCGCCGACCCGTTGGAAGAGGGAGTCGGCCTGCGGGAGGTCGACGACTCCGTCCACCCGGACCTGGCGCACGGCGGTGCCGGGGAGCCGGATGCCGATGGTGTCGCCGGGGGCGACGTGCAGGTTGGAGGCGGTCTGCTGGGCCAGCAGCACGCCGGTGGTCCGGCCGGTGAGCTGGCGGATCTCGCCGGGGAAGGCCTTCTGGTAGCCGTCGGGGAGGCCGAGGACCATGCCGGGGCCGGTCGTCTGCGTACTGCCCTGCACGGTGGCCGCGAACGCGTTGCTGTGCGCGAAGCCGACCGGGAGGGCGGCCTTGATGCCCGGCGTCCTGTGCACCAGGGACAGGGCCGCGGCCGGGTCTGCGCCCGGCTGGACCTCGACCTGCCAGTCCACGGCGACCGAGCGCACGGCGCGCTGTGTCATCGTCGCCTTCGACGCGGTGAGGAAGGAACCGAGCGAGGCGATCAGGGCCACGGCCAGGGCGATACCGGCCACGGCGGCCAGCAGTCGGCCGGTGCGGTGACGGGCGAGGCCGCCCACCCAGGCGGTGTTCATGACGCTTCCTCCGTCGTGGCGTGCGGGTCCCCGGTGGTCTCCGCCGTGAGCAACCGGCCGTCGCGCATGGTCAGCCGGGTGCTGAGCCGAGCGGCGACCGCCGGGTCGTGCGTGGTGACGACGAGGGCCGCGCCCGTGCGGTCGGCCGCTGTCAGCAGGGCGTCCAGGACGTGGCCGCCGGTGGTGTGGTCGAGCCGCCCGGTCGGTTCGTCGGCGAGGATGAGCCGTGGGGCCTGGGCCAGGACGCGCGCGGCGGCCACGCGCTGGGCCTGGCCGCCGGAGATCTCCTCCGGCAGCCGCTCGGCGAGGTCCCCGGCGCCGACCTGCGCAAGGGCCGCGAGAGCCGTTCGCCGTGCGTCCGAGTCCGGCACCCCGGCCAGCACCAGCGGCAGCGCGGTGTTCTCGACGACGTCGAGGGCGGGGATCAGGCTGTCCCCTTGGAAGACCAGTCCGATGCCGCGGCTGATGCCGGGCTTGGGAGCCGGCCCGCGATCGTCGGGCCTCGTGCCGGGACCGACGTCCTGGGGACCGGTCAGGGCGGGCCAGCTGACGGTGCCGCTGGTGGGCTGTTCGAGTCCGGCCAGCAGATGCAGCAGCGAGGACTTGCCCGACCCCGAGGGGCCGACGATCGCGAGCCGGTCCCCGGCCCGCACCCGCAGGTGCGCGCCGTGCACCGCCACGACCGCGTTCGCGCCCCGCCCGAAGGTGAGCGCGGCGTCCTGGCAGGCGACGAGCACGTCGTCCGGGGCGGCCTCCGGCTCATCCGGCGACATCGTGGGCCCTCCCGTCGTCCAGTGCGATCACCCGGTCGGCGACCCGTACGGCCTCCGCGCTGTGCGTCACGATCAGCACCGCGCAGCCCAGCGCGGCGCGGTCGCGCAACATCTGGAGGATCAGTCGCTCCGTGCCCCCGTCGAGCTCGCCGGTCGGTTCGTCCGCCAGCAGGACCGCGGGGGAGTTGGCGAGGGCGACGGCCAGCCCGGCCCGGGCCAGCTCACCGCCGGACAGCTGACGGGGCAGCGCGTGTGCCCGCCCCGCGAGCCCCACCTCGTCCAGCAGTTCCCGCGCGGACACGGCGGGACGGCCGCGTACGGCGCTGTGCGCCAGTCGGACGTTGTCGCGCACGCTCAGGTGGGCGACGAGGTTGCGGGTCTGCAGGAGTACGCCGATGTGCTGGGCCCGCAGCCGGGCGCGCTCGGTCTCCGGCCGGTGGCTGATGCGTACGCCGTCCACCCGCACCTCACCGCCCGAGGGCTCGTCCAGACCGGCCAGGCAGGACAGCAGCGTGGACTTGCCCGCGCCGGAGGGCCCGACGACGGCGACGGTCTCGCCGCGCCGCACCCGCAGGGACACCCCTCGCAGCGCGAGTGTCTCCTCCTCGCCGGACCAGAAGAAGCGGTACAGCTCCCGGGCGTTCAGGGCGTCGTCGTGGGAGGTCTCGGGCGCCGGGACGGGCACGGTGCTCGGTCGGGTCGGCATGGCGCTCACCGTCACTTCCACGCGAAGGAGTCGGTCACGATGCGCCACGGGTCCACGTTGTCGGCGTTCACGGGCCCGGACAGGGTGAGGTCCACCTCGTGGCCCTGCCGGTAGAACGCGTAGCGCTCGAAGGCGTCGCGCACGACCTTGCCGGTGACCGGATCCGCCGCGGAGTCGCCCTGGTACTTCAGCAGCACCGCGCTTCCGGCGTGCCGGTTCACCTGCGACACCTTGGCGCCGCTGAACTTCGGCACCTGGCCGCGCAGTTGGGATACGACCTGGGAGTCGACCGAGGCGACCGTGGGCGCCGCGGAGGCGGACGCGGTGGCGATCTCGACGCGGTTCAGCTTGTCCGTGAAGACGGTCGTACCGCCCTTGCCGGTTCGGGCCCAGCCCTCGGGCACCTTCACCGTGAACCCGCCGCCCGACGGCTGGAAGGCGACGTACGCCTGGTTGTCGGGGATGTCACCGGGCGGATTGGACTCGGTGGGCGCCGGGGAGGCACCGGCCGCGGTGGGGGTGCCGCTGCTCGAGACCGGGCCGGAGGAGGCGGTGGAAGGGGAGGAGGACCCGGAACCCGAACCCGAGCACCCGGCGCTCACCGCCGCGGCGAGTACGAGCCCGACGACCCCGAGACTACGGACGGTACGTACGCGTGCCATGGCCACTGCCCTCCTGGAAACCCCTGTTGAACCGGTGCCGATCCGACCGGACGGTCACGGCACCGACGCTAGGAGCCGCCCGGTTAACGCCCTGCTCGGCGAGGGTTAGACGACGGCAAAAGCGCGTGGCGGGCCCCGCGTGATCCGGCGGCCGCCCCGCATCATGAGGGGCATGAGACAGCGCGTCGTACGAGTGGCCGTCACCGCGGTGCTGGTCGCGCTGGTCCTCCTTGCGATCCCGCTGGCCCTCGCCGTCCGGGCCACCCTGTTCGCAGACCAGCGGGACTCCCTCGAACGGGCGGCCCTGGCCGCCGCCGTACGCGTGAACCCCGACTACGCGACCGGCGACCCGGCCGAACTGCCGCCGCCGGGACCGGGCGAGCGCCTCGGCCTGTACGACCCGAAACCGCGGCTGTACACGGGCACCGGGCCCGCCGGCGGGGACGCGGCGGTCCGCCGGGCGTTCCGCGGTGTCATCGCACGGACCCAGACCGGGGGCGAGCTCGTGGTCGCCGTGCCCGTCTCGCACGCCGAGCAGGTCATCGGTGTCGTACGGGCCTCCTCCGCCGTGTCGGCGGTCAGGAACCGTGTCCTGGTGGACTGGGCGGTCCTGCTCGGCGCGGCCGTGCTCGCGCTCGCCGTCGCCGTCCTCGTCGCCCGGCGTCAGGCACGGGCGCTCGCCGCACCGCTGGAGGACCTCTCCCGGCACTGCCGCGCCGTCACCGAGGGTGATCTGACCGCACGGGCCGCGCCCAGCACCATCGCCGAGATCGACCAGGTCGCCCGCACGCACAACGACATGCTGCACAGCCTCTCCGAACTCCTGCGCCATGAAAAGGACTTCACCGCCAATGCCTCCCATCAGCTGCGTACCCCGCTGACCGGGCTGCAGCTCACCCTGGAGGCGGGGCTCGCGCAGGACGACGTCCGGCTGCGTCCCGCCCTGGAGGAGGCGCTGGACGCCACCCGCCGGCTGCACGACACGGTGGAGGAGGTGCTGCGGCTCGCGGGCTCGCCCGGCGTGCCGGGCGCCGTCGTGCCGGACCGGCCGGTGGCCCACCTCCTGGCGGAGACCGACGCCCGGTGGCACGGTCTCTTCGCCCAGGACGGCCGACGCCTGGACTGCGGCGTCCAGGACGCTCCGGCCGACGTCCTGGTACCCGGCGGCCCCGTCGCCGAGATCCTCGGCGTCCTCCTGGACAACGCCCGTACCCACGGCCGGGGCAGCGTCCGAGTCACGGTCCGCGACCTCGACGACGCCCTCGCCTTCGACGTCGTCGACGAGGGAACGGTCACCGTCGAGCCGGAAGAACTGTTCGGGCGGGGGCGGAGCAGCGGCCGCAACGGCGGTACGGGCATCGGTCTCGCCCTCGCCCGCGACCTGGCCGTGTCGCTGGGCGGCAGACTCTTCCTGGCAGGCGGCGACCCCACGACGTTCACGCTGCTCGTCCCCGTCGCACCCGCCATCGGATAGTCAGGATGTATTCAGCCTGGTACCGCCGCGAGGGAACGCTGTCCATCCACAGCATCGACACGGTGTCCCGCGAGGCCTACTACTGGCTGGCCGTGCTGTTCACCTTCGCGCTGGGCACCTCGGCCGGCGACCTGGTCGCCGAGAAGATGGCCCTCGGGTACTGGGTCTCCGCCATCCTGTTCGGCCTTGCCATCGCCGCGGTGGCGGTCGCGCACTTCGCGCTCGGCCTGAACGCCGTACTGAGCTTCTGGATCGCGTACATCCTGACCCGCCCCCTGGGTGCCTCGATGGGCGACTATCTCTCGCAGCCGACCGGCGACGGCGGCCTGGGCCTGGGCACCACGGTCACCAGCGTGCTGTTCCTCGCGGTCATCCTCGCTCTGGTGGTGTACCTGTCGATGACCCGCAAGGACGTCACCGAGTCCGAGCGGCAGCTCAGCCTCCAGTAGGCGTCCAGCGGGAATGACGTGCTCAACCCGCGGGAAGAGTGACCACGAACGTCGCGCCGGAGGTGTGCCGAGCGTCGTGGTCCACATCCCCGCCGGCGGAGCGGGCCAGGCGTCGCGCCAGCGGCAGCCCGAGGCCCGCTCCGCCGTGTCCGTCCTCGGGATCGGCACGCCGGCCGGGCAGGAAGAGCTGCGCCGCGAACGACGCCGGTACGCCGGGACCGTCGTCCCCGACCTCGACGTGTACGCCGCCGGGCTGGGCACGGGCCAGGATCTCGACCCGGGTGCGCGCGTGCCGCAGGGCGTTGTCGAGCAGCGGGCTGACGATGCGCTCCAGAAGTGCGTCCGGCACCCCGGCCGACAACCGCGCGTCCCAGGCGGTGACGACGACTTCCACGCCCTCCTTCGTGGGGCCGAGGCGGTCCACCAGGCGATTCAGCACCGGCAGTACGTCGGCCGTGCCGGGCGCGGTGGCCGCGCCGTCGCGGGCCTCGTCGAGCAGGGTGTCGCAGATCGTGCGCATGGACTGGGCCGCGTCGGCGATCGCCGCGTGCGTGGCCTTGGTGTCGGCGTCGGAGCGGGGACGGGCTCCCCACCAGTCGAGCTCGGCGATGATCCGGGCGAGCGGGTTGCGCAGCTCGTGCGACAGCTCCCGGGTGAGCTGCTGCTCGTGCCGCAGCAGCGCACGGATGCGGTCGAGGAGGGCGTCCAGCGAACCGCCCAGCTGGGCGAGTTCGGCGGGGCGGGTCACGGCGCCGAAGCGCTCCTGGGAGGCTATCGCGCTCCACTGGGTGGCGTGCTCGGTCATCGAGCGCACGGGGCGCAGGGCGCGGCCCACCGCCAGCCGCGTCAGCGCGTAGGTGCAGGCGAGCATCGCCGCGTCGAGGGCGAGGGACGCGAAGAGCATCGTGTCGGCCGAGCTGCGGTACGGGGAGAGGTCCAGTGCCGTGACGACGGCAGCCGCGCCCTTGCCACCGGGCACCGGGAGCGAGCACAGCCGCGCCTCGTCGTGACCGTGCGCGGTGACGCAGTGCCGGGCGCCGCGCGCCACGAGCCGGCCGGCGGCGCGGGTCAGCGGACTGGTGGCGGTGGCGGACGAGGGCTTCTCGAGCAGCCGGCCGCCCGAGTAGATCCACACGTTCGTGTCGAGAAGCTCCTCGCCCGGGGTCTCCAGGACCCGCACCCGGGAGCCCTCGGTGACGACGGTCGCGGCGACGGCGGCGGCCCGGGTGCGCAGCTCGTCGTCCGCCTGGTGCTGAAGGTGACGGCGTACGACCGTGTTGAACGCGACCGTGAGGATCACCATCAGGATCGTCGCCGTGGTGAGCGCGACCAGGGAGAGCCGGCCCCGCAGGGTACGCGGCCACCACCGTGAGGCGAACGCCCTCATGACAGCCGGTGGCCGATGCCGCGCGCCGTGGTGATGGTCAGCGCGCTGCCGCTGTCCCGGAGCTTGCGGCGCAGCCGGGTCAGATACTGGTCCAGCGTGTTGTCGCTGACCTGAGCGCCTTCCGGCCAGCCGGCCCTGACCAGCTCCCGCCTGCTGACGATGTCCCCGGACCCCGCCATCAGCGCCGCCAGCAGCCGGAACTCCGTCGGGGTGAGGCCGACCCGGGTGCCCTGGACGGTGAGGCTGTGTCCGACCGGGTCCAGGACCAGGTCCCCGGCCGTGGTGGCCGGGAGCGGTCCGCTGCGCTTGAGCGCCGCCCGCAGCCGGGCGGCCAGCTCCGTCAGGTGGAACGGCTTGGGCAGATAGTCGTCGCCGCCGGCCGAGAAGCCCGCCAGCCGGTCCGTGAGGTGGTGATGGGCCGTCAGGAAGATGACGGGCGAGAGGAAACCATTGGCTCTGATCGCCTGGCACACGTCCCGCCCGTCCGCGTCGGGCAGCCCGACGTCCAGCACGGCCGCGTCGACGGCGTCCCCGGCCAGCCGCAGCGCGGTCGCCCCGTCCGGGGCGGACACGGTGTCGAAGCCCTCGTCGCGCAGCCCGCGCAGCAGGACGTCACGCAGGGCGTGATCGTCCTCGACGACCAGGATCGTGTGCCGCATGGTCCTCCTTCAGCCGCTCCGTAAGGGTGCGTTCCCGTTGCCGTTCCCGTAGCCGTAGCCGTAGCCGTAGCCGTAGCCGTAGCCGTAGCCGTAGGCCTACGCCGAGACCAGCAACGGCCGCAGCAGCCGTGAGTCCGTCAGACGGGCCGCCAGCGGGTCGGAGAGTCTGCGCGCGAGGGTCGTCAGCAGCATCGCGACCAGCGTGCCGACCAGGACACCGGCGGCCACGTCGTGCGGATAGTGCGCGCCGACCCAGACCCGGGAGACGGCCATCAGACAGGCGCCCAGCAGGGCTATGGTGCCGAGGCGACGCGAGACGTGGAGCAGGGCCACGGCGGCCGCGGCGGCGATGACCGTGTGATTGCTGGGGAAGGACCAGTCGCCCGGCGCAGGACACGCCTCCAGCGTCTTCACGTGCAGGCTCTGACAGGGGCGGTCCTCGCGGACGACCATCTTGAACAGGGAGTTCACCCCGAACGCCACCACGACGATCACCGGCACGGCGAGCGCGACCATCGCCGCCTGGGCGCTGCTGCGACGGGCCTGCCACCAGCCCACGAGCATGAGAACGGCGAACAGCGCCAGCCCGTACGTCGACCAGGCGGACACCAGGCTGTCCAGCCAGGCCGGTGAGTCATGGGCGAGATTCACCACGTAGGTGTAGGCGGAGCCGTCGATCGACGACCCGTTGAACGCGAGGATCATCCCTGGGCGCCCTTCTCCGCGGTCGCCGCCGCGGCCTTGCGGGAGCGGCGGAACTCGGCGGCCAGCGGGATCAGCGACACGATGACGATCACGGCGATGATCGGGAGCAGATAGCGGTCGACGTTCGGAATCGACGAGCCCAGTGCGTAGCCCGCGAGGGTGAGGCCGATGCTCCAGACGAGACCGCCGACGACCTGCCACACGGTGAACGTGCGGGCGGGGACCTGGAGAGCGCCCGCCATCGGGTTCAGCACCGTGCGCACGACCGGGACGAAGCGGGCCAGCACGATGGCCTTCGCGTGGCCGTACCGCTCCAGCAGCTCCTCGGCGCGCTTGGCTCCCTCGTGCAGCCGGGGCGAGCTGCTGCGGGCGAGCAGGGCGCCGCCCGCCTTGCGCCCGATGAGATAGCCGCACTGGGAGCCGGCCAGCGCGCCCACGGCGGCGCAGACCAGGAGCGGCCCCAGAGAGAGCTTCAGGCCACCGTGGCCCGACCCCGTGCACAGCAGGCCCGCCGTGAACAGCAGCGAGTCACCGGGCAGGAAGAAGCCGATCAGCAGCCCGGTCTCCGCGAACATCACCACGCCGACGCCCAGCACACCGAAGGCGGCGAGCAGGGACTGGGCACTGAGAATGTTCACCGCCAGCTCCGACCCGAGCTGTGATCCGAGCTGTGACGCTGCGAACAAAGGTGCGGCCATCGCCGGGAGCCCTCTCATACTGGACGGGCGGGCGCAGTCGTGACGGCACCCGAGTGACTACAATCCTGTAGACGGTCTACTGAACTGTAGACGATACCGGGGTGAGGATCGTTCCCATGACCAGCGCGAAGGACGAACGCCGACCGGCGGGTGAGCTCGAGGCCTCCGTCATGGCCGCCCTCTGGGCCGCCGGCGCACCCCTGACTCCGGGTCGCGTCCAGATGGAGCTCGGCTCGGGGCTGGCCCGTACGACGGTCACGACGATCCTGTCGAGGCTGCACGAGAAGGGGATCGTCGGCCGGGAACGGCAGGGGCGAGGCTTCGCCTACTTCCCCGTGCAGGACCCGCCCGGGCTCACCGCCCGCCGCATGCACACCGAGCTCGACCGGGACGAGGACCGGGAGACGGCGCTGGCCCGGTTCGTCGCCCAGCTCAGCCCCGACGACGAGCGCCTCCTGCGTGATCTTCTGGAATCGGGTGAGCAGCTAGAATCGGGTGAGTAATGACCAGTCTCCTGATCATTCCGCTGCTCATCCCGCTTCTGCTGCCCTTCGCGCTGCCGGGGCTGGCTCGCCGCTGCCTCGACCGCCTCGCGCCGGTCGCCGCGCTGTGGGCACTGACCCTCACGGTCCTCGTGCTGGCCGGCGCCTCCGTGGCCGCGCTCGGCGCTCTGCTCCTCACCGGCCTGCTCAAGCTGCCGGTCCTGGCGGGCCTGGGCGACCTCATCCACCCCCTGCGCACCCCGTCGAACCTGATCGTCCTGCCCCTGGCGGCGGCGGCCACCGGCCTCCTGACCGTCGGCGCCGCGACCCTCGTGCGTTCGGCCCTGCGCCAGTTGCGCGCCTTCCGCACCGCCTGCAGGCAGGCCGACCGCCGCCCCGCCGCGGGCGACCTGTGCGTGATCGAATCGCCCCACCCGGACGCGTACGCGCTGCCGGGCCGTCCGCACCGCATCGTCGTCACCACCGCGATGCTCCGCAGCCTCCGTCCCGAGGAGCGCGAGGTGCTCTTCGCCCATGAGCGGGCCCACAACGCGGGCGGCCACCACCGCTTCCTCGTCGCGGCCGAGATCGCCGCGCACTGTCATCCCGGGCTGCGTGCGGTCCGCGACAGCATCGCCCTCGCAGCCGAGCGCGCCGCGGACGAGGCAGCCGCCACGGCAGTGGGGGACCGGCGGCTGACCGCGCGCGCCATCGCCCGCGCCGCCCTCGCCACCACGGCCGCCCGCTCCACCCGCCCCGACTTCGCCGCCGCCGCGACCACCGGACCGGTACCCCAGCGGGTCGCGGCCCTTCTCGCGACTCCGGGGCAGCGACCCCGCGTCGCCTCCTGGATCGCCCTCCTCCTCGTCGCCTGCGCGACCGTCTCGGCCTCCGCGGCGGCGACCGGCGTCCTCACCTTCCATCACGAGGTGGAGATCGCCCAGGGCGAGGAGACCCGCTGACCCTCCGGGTCGCGTCGCCGGGTCAAGGCCGTGACGCCCATCTGTTCATCGCGCAGCCGGCCCCACCGCCGTGACCACCGGCCTGGCGGTGAGCCCCGCCGTCGCCCCGGGACGCCGGCAGGAAGCCCCCGTGGAGAGCGCGGCGGTCACCTTCGTGAGTACGCGAACAGCAACCGCCGACCGCCCGCCCACGCCAGGACACCGCGACCGCCGAGCGATCCGGTGGTGAACCCGACGGCGTACAGCGGCCGCATCTGCCGCGTGGCCGCCGGTCGGGACGTCGGCGCTACTCGGACGCGTCGCTGAGGCCGAGCCGCAGATGCTCCACGTGGTAGACCGCCTGGTCGAGAAGTTCGGCGACATGGTGGTCGTGCAGCGCGTAGACCACCGACCGGCCGCGGCGCTCGCCGACGACCAGGCCCAGGTTGCGCAGCAGCCGCAGCTGGTGCGAGCAGGCGGACTGTTCCATGCCCACCTCGGCGGCCAGCTCCGTCGCGGGAAGCGGCCCTTCGCGCAGCCGCGCGAGGATCAGCAGCCGTGAGGGGGTGGACAGGGCCTGGAGCGTGGTGGCCACCTTCGCGACATTCGCCGCGTCCAGACGCACACGCGTGGTGACGTTCTGAGCGACGGCGTCCTGCGCGGTGGTGACGGCTCCATGACCCATGGGCGTATCCTACCCATCGCATATGAAGGTATGAATGAGTCTTCATGCGTTCCTGTATGGTGCCAGGGTGTCCTCCACTCTTGACTCGCCGCCCGTCCCCGCCCGCGACGCAGCCGCCCGGACGGCCCCGCGCCGCCGCACCCGCGTCCTCGCGCTGCCGGAAGCCCGCTGGGCGCTCCTCGCGACCGCCGCCTTCCTGCTCGCGCTCCCGCTGCACTTCGCCGCCGCGCCCGGCTGGACGTACGGGCCGCTCTACGCGCTCGCCTACCTCGCCGGGGGCTGGGAACCGGCGCTGGAGGGGCTGCGGGCGCTGCGCGGGAAGACGCTCGACGTCGATCTGCTGATGATCGTCGCGGCCCTCGGCGCGGCCGCGATCGGACAGGTCCTGGACGGCGCTCTGCTGATCGTCATCTTCGCCACCTCCGGCGCCCTGGAGGCCCTGGCCACCGCCCGCACCGCCGACTCCGTACGCGGTCTGCTCGACCTCGCGCCCGCGACGGCGACCCGGGTGACCGCCGACGGTGAGGAGTCCGTCCCGGTGAGGCGACTCGCCGTCGGTGACGAACTGTTGATCCGGCCGGGGGAGCGGATCGGAGCCGACGGACGGGTCCTCGACGGTACGAGCGAGGCCGACCAGGCGACCATCACCGGCGAACCGCTGCCGGTCCCGAAGACCCCGGGCGACGAGGTCTTCGCGGGCACCCTCAACGGCACCGGAGCCCTGCGCGTCCGTGTCGAGCGCGATCCCGCCGACTCCGTGATCGCCCGGATCGTCACCCTCGTGGAAGAGGCCTCGCGCACCAAGGCGCCGACGCAGTTGTTCATCGAGAAGATCGAACAGCGCTACGCGGTGGGCGTGGTGGCCGCCACGCTCGCCGTCTTCGCCGTGCCGCTCGCCTTCGGCGCGGACCTCACCGGCGCGCTGCTGCGGGCGATGACCTTCATGATCGTCGCCTCGCCGTGCGCGGTCGTCCTCGCGACCATGCCCCCGCTGCTCTCCGCCATCGCCACCGCCGGACGGCACGGCGTCCTGGTCAAGTCCGCGCTCGCCATGGAACGCCTCGGCGAGATCGACACGGCCGCCCTCGACAAGACCGGCACGCTGACGGAGGGCAGGCCCGAGGTGGCGGCCGTGCGTCCGGCGGCCGGATCCGGGCTGGACGAGGACGACCTGCTGGCGCTGGCGGCCGCCGCCGAGCACCCCAGCGAACACCCGCTCGCCCGCGCGATCGTCGCCGCCGCCCGCACCCGTGACCTGCGCCTCGCCCCCGCCCGCGACTTCACGGCGAAGCCGGGACACGGCGTCACCGCCACGGTCGAGGGCCGGGTCGTCACGGTCGGCCGCCCCGACCAGGGCCTGGCCATGGAAATCGATGTCGAAGGCGGCACGGTCGTCCTCGTGGAACGCGACGGCGCCCCCGTCGGCACACTCGTCCTGGCCGACCGCCCGCGCGCCGACGCCGCCGAGACGGTCGCCGGGCTCACCGCTCTGACGGGCACCTCACCCGTGCTCCTCACCGGCGACAACCCGCGCGCCGCCGCCCAGGTGGCCACCGCCACCGGCATCACGGACGTATGCGCCTGTCTGCTGCCCGAGGACAAGGTCGCGGCCGTACGGGATCTCCAACGCGCCGGCCGCAAGGTGCTGTTCGTCGGCGACGGCGTCAACGACGCGCCTGCCCTGGCCGCCGCCCATTCGGGGGTCGCCATGGGCAGGGCGGGTTCCGACCTCGCGCTGGAGACGGCCGACGCCGTCGTCGTCCGCGACGAGCTTGCGGCGATCCCCGCGGTCGTACGGCTGTCCCGCGCGGCCCGCCGCCTGGTGGTCAGCAATCTCCTCGTCGCGGGCACGTTCATCACGGTCCTCGTCCTGTGGGACCTGCTCGGACACCTCCCGCTGCCGCTCGGCGTCGCGGGCCACGAGGGCTCCACCGTGCTGGTCGGGCTGAACGGGCTGAGGCTGCTGCGGGAGTCCGCATGGCGTCGGCCGGACGAAGGCCGACCTCGGTCGCTGTGAGGTTGATGTCGGATTCTCGCCAGCCCCGGCCTCGCGAGTGCCCGATGCTTGAGGCATGCGGAACGGGATGCACACCGACACGGAGCGCTGTGTACGCGCCGTCCGGTCGAAGGACGCGCGCTTCGACGGATGGTTCTTCACAGCGGTCCTGACCACGCGAATCTACTGCCGGCCGAGCTGCCCGGTGGTGCCGCCGAAGCCCGAGAACATGACGTTCTACCCGAGTGCGGCGGCCTGCCAGCAGGCCGGGTTCCGGGCCTGCAAGCGCTGCCGTCCGGACACCAGCCCCGGCTCGCCCGAGTGGAACCAGCGAGCCGACCTCGTCGCCCGCGCGATGCGCCTGATCGGCGACGGGGTCGTGGACCGCGAGGGCGTTCCGGGCCTGGCCGGCCGGCTCGGCTACAGCATCCGCCAGGTCGAGCGGCAGCTGCTGGCCGAGCTGGGCGCGGGACCGCTCGCGCTCGCCCGGGCCCAGCGCGCCCAGACCGCCCGGCTGCTCATCGAGACCACCCCGCTCCCGATGGCGGAGATCGCCTTCGCGGCCGGGTTCTCCTCCATCCGCACCTTCAACGACACCGTGCGCGAGGTCTTCGCCCTCGCCCCGAGCGAGCTGCGCGACCGGGTGCCGAAGAAGCGCGCCCCGGCCACACCGGGCGTCCTGAGCCTGCGGCTCCCCTTCCGCGTCCCGCTCAACCCCGACAACCTCTTCGGCCACCTCGCGGCGACCGCCGTACCCGGTGTCGAGGAGTGGCGCGACGGCGCCTACCGGCGCACCCTGCGTCTGCCCTACGGCCACGGGATCGTCGGGCTCACCCCGCACGTCGACCACATCGCCTGCCGCCTCACCCTCAGTGACCTGCGCGACCTGCCCGTCGCGATCAGCCGCTGCCGCCGCATGCTCGACCTGGACGCCGACCCGGTCGCCGTCGACGAACAGCTGCGGACGGATCCCGTGCTGGCACCCCTGGTGGCGAAGGCCCCCGGCCGCCGGGTGCCGCGCACGGTCGACGAGGCCGAGTTCGCCGTACGGGCCGTCCTGGGCCAGCAGGTCTCCACCGCCGCCGCCCGTACCCACGCGGCCCGCCTGGTCACCGCGCACGGCGAACCCGTCGAGGACCCCGAGGGCGGCCTCACCCACCTCTTCCCTTCCTCTCAGGCGCTCGCGGCCCTGGACCCGTCGTCACTCGCGATGCCGAGCACCCGCCGCACCACCTTCACCACCCTCGTACGCCAACTCGCCGACGGCACCCTCCACTTGGGAGTGGAGAGCGACTGGGCCGAGGCCCGCGCCCGCCTCCTCGCCCTCCCCGGCTTCGGCCCCTGGACGGTCGACGTCATCGGCATGCGCGCCCTCGGCGACCCCGACGCCTTCCTCCCCACCGACCTCGGAATCCGGCGCGCGGCCCAGGAGCTGGGCCTGCCGTCGACCCCCGCCGCCCTCACGGCGCGCGCGGCGGCGTGGCGCCCGTGGCGGGCGTACGCGGTCCAGTACCTCTGGGCCACGGACAGTCACCCGATCAACTTCCTCCCCGTATAAGCGACTTCAGGCAAACGCACATGGATTCAAGCGACTCGAAGGTACGAACTGTGAAACAGCACACGGTCATCGACAGCCCGTACGGCCCCCTCACCCTCGTCGCCGACGACGGCGTCCTGTGCGGCCTCTACATGGCCGGCCAACGCCACCGCCCGCCGGAGGAGACCTTCGGCGAACGCGACGACACGCCCTTCGGCGAGGTCGCCGACCAGCTGAAGACCTATTTCGAGGGCGAGTTGAAGGAGTTCACCCTCGAACTGCGGATGTCCGGGACTCCGTTCCAGCGCAGCGTCTGGGACCAGCTGCGCCAAATCCCCTACGGCGAGACCCGCTCGTACGGCGAACTGGCCGAAGCCCTGGGCAACGCGGGCGCCTCCCGCGCGGTCGGCCTCGCCAACGGCAAGAACCCCATCGGCATCATCGTGCCCTGCCACCGCGTGGTCGGCGCGAACGGAAGCCTCACCGGATACGGCGGCGGCCTGGACCGCAAGCAGCGCCTGCTGGACTTCGAAAGCGGTACGGCCCTCTTCTAGCTCACTTCACCGGCCCTCTGCGCCCCTAGCCCTCTCCGCCCAGCGTACGCAGTCGACGCAGCGATGGGGCTGGACGGCTCAACCGCCCGTCACCCATCGGATCACTGCGATCACACCCAACAGCGCGGCGGGGCCCACCCACCACCACCCCATGATCCGTCGCACCGACGGCAGCAGCCACAGCACTGCCACCACACCGGCGGCCCCGATGGTGAGGACGCACGAGAGGGCGATGCCGGCGTACGCGTCGTCGTCCCAGGGCCCGGACGGACGGATGGTCAGTGCCGTCCAGCAGAAGTACGCAGCGACAAGGGTGAGCAGGATCAGTGGAACGGCGAGGACCAGGCGCAGGCAGCCGCGGTCGTTGTCCACGTGGGAAGGGCTGGTCATCAGCGCAGTGCGTTCCTTGCCTCGTCCAGGTTGTTCGTAAAACCACGCCCGTAGGCCTGGGCGTCGTCGGTCTGCCAGTACGGGCCACCGTTGTAACGCGCGGCGAGCTCCTGATACTGGGCCGGCGTCATCTCCTCCGCAGGCACGTGGGCGAACTCGCTCTCCGCCTTGAGTTGGGCCAGGTACTCCGAGGCGATGAAGATGTTCTGCGCAGGGTCCTGGAGCGAGTCCTCCACCATGCTGCGCTGCTGGTCGGTGAGGTGGTCGGGGTCGTAGCCGAGGACCTCGGCGCCGCGTCGCACCTGGATGGCAATGGGCCCCATGGACGTGTTGTCGGGATCGCCGCCGAGACGCCAGGGGAGGCTCTCGGGGGCGATCGGACTGAGTGGGGAATCGGCCTGTTCGCGGATGGTGTCGGTGACGTCGTCCAGGATGCCGGGCTGTCCGCCGATCTCCTGCCAGGCGATACCGGCGACCATGGACGGCGGGAGTCCCGAGTTCTGTGCCGCCGCCTTGATGACGTCCTTGTTCGCCGCGATCCAGTCGGCGCGCTCCTGGGCGTTGGAGGGCGGACTCCAGTAACTGTCCTTCGCTCCTGGGAGGTTGGCGACCTGGAGGCGGATGTCGCGCAGCGTCGGGGAGACGATGTCGTTCCCGGCGATGGGGTAGTAGTCCTGCTTGGGGCCGCTGCCGGGCA
The DNA here is from genome assembly GCF_044768965.1 of Streptomyces sp. NPDC090798. Lineage (NCBI taxonomy): Bacteria > Bacillati > Actinomycetota > Actinomycetes > Kitasatosporales > Streptomycetaceae > Streptomyces > Streptomyces sp. NPDC090798. The sequence goes on along the minus strand of NZ_JBIVXA010000031.1, from coordinate 2,944 downwards.
GATGGGTCAGCGGATTCGTGCGCGCCTCGGCTGCCTCTCGCCGCAAGTCGGCGATCGCCGAGCCGATGTCGACGCGTTGAATGAAGCCCATGCGGAAGTCGGGCAGCAGGTCGTACGCCTGCTTGAGCTGGTGGACGCAGAGCTCCCGTGCCTCGTGCTCCGTGGTCTTCGCCAGATGGAAATCGCCGCCGGCGGCGTCGTGCAGCCGGTTCGCGTCGTCGCGGATGTCGTCGACATCCATGGTGAGTTCGGCGAAGAAGTCCATGACGCCGGTGGTGGACCGCATGTCCTCCCACTGGCGCATCGGCTCCGCCTCCTGGGCCTCACGGGTGATCGCCGTGCCCTTGGTGTGGATCAGGTTTGCGAGGGACTGCTCGTTCGCCTTGCCGTTGGAGTAGTGCGCCTTGGCGACCTCCAGCGCGAACGCGTAGTCCCTCAGAGCGCCGGCGGCCTTGTCATAGCCCTCGGCGAGCTGCGTGAGCAGTTTGCGCGCTTCGGTGAGCCGGGCTTCGTAGTGCCGGCTGCCTTCGCTCTTCCACTGGGTGTGCTTTTCGGCGCGCTCGGCGGACGGGTCGACGGCCACGAGCATGTCGTGCAGGCGCTTGAACTCGTCCGCGTTCCGCTCGACGAGGGGCGGGTTGCAGCCCTCCAGATATTCGACGTCCTTGCGGTGGCTGATGCCGCTGCTCATCGCGCCTCCGGAGCGACGTACTGGCCGTAGCGCAGAATGTCGTCGAGGAAGCGCTGTGCCGTGTCGTCGTCGACCTTCACGAAGCCGCTGCCGGCTGTTCGCAGGCGAGTGGAGAGTGCCGCGAAGAGGGCGACCGCGTCCAGGTACTGGTCATCCGCGAATCCGGCGAACCGGGCCACCTGCTTGGCCACGTCCTCGTGTGTTCGGGGCTCCCGGGCCATGGTGGTGAGTTCGGCGTCAGGCCGGCCTTCCTGAAGGAAGCCCGCTATTTCGATCAGCAGATTCGCGTTGCCGTTGATCGAGTCGGCCTTGGCCACCAGACTCCCGGCGACTGGTGCGCCTGTGCCACCGCTCGCGTCGGCCGGAAGCTGGTCGATCCGCATGCCCGTCGACCTGCGCGCCAGGGCGTCGGCCTTCAACTGGGCCCACTCCTCGTCGAAAGACAACTCGGTTCCCCCTCCAGCTCGTTGTCTCGGACATCCAGCCGATCATGCCATTGGGAGGGGCTTTACCGAAACCTCGTCATTTCTTTGCGGAGTGACGTCACGTCGTTCCGCCCTGACCTGCCGTACGGGGGCGACTTGTGGCACATGAAGGGCGCGGCCACCGCTCTTGCCTGGCGGCTGTTCCGGCTCCGATAGTTCGCCCTGTTGTCGGCCGACGGTGCCAGCTCGAGCTGGTTTGCGGTCTACTCGGCGTCGAGCTGGTGGTCGGCCCAGACGTAGCTTTCGGGGAGCAAGTCGGTGACCGTCATCGATCTCACGAACGCGTACTCGCTCTGCCACCCCGCATAACCTGGCGGCCACGCGCCACCCAGGACAGAACCGGCGGCGCGTCAATCACTCCGTATAGAACTGCCACCGACGGTCTGTCAGTGCTCGGGCGAGTTCGGCGTGGTACTGATCGGCGTCGAAATGAAACGCCGGGGGCCGCACCTTGTCAACGGGCACCTGCCACTCGGACCACTCCACGATCCCGCCGTGACGCTGCACGAACACGGAGAGGTAGCCACAGCACCCGCCGGTGCACTCAGGCTCGCCCAGCACCACACGTCGCCCCTCGTCCGTCGCCCAGAGAGGACCGTGGCCGTCGGCGGGCAGCGCCTCTTCGGCAAACGGGCCGCGGCCTCCCTCGCCGACCACCCCTGACACCACTTCCTCGCCATCAACCCAGAACTGCAATGGGGCAGCCCATCGGGGCCCCGGGGGCAACACACTGACCTCAAGCCGATTGAACACCCGAACACCGTACGTGGGTACTGGCCACCACAAGTCGTTTTCCCTGGCCACCGCCGCCGGCCTGCGGTGGGCCGACACCGAGGCAACGGCCGCCGGTACGTCAACATGGTCGTGCGCGCGCAGGACCTGGAGGCTGCAGGCCAGTTCGAGCAGACCCTGGTGGCTGCCAGGCTGCTGTAGGAAGGACCTTCAGTCTTCCCCGGTTCCTGCCGGGATCAGATGCGGGGCACGGTCTGCGAGGACGCTCAGGACCTCCCGCAAGGCCTGGCCGTGAAGCTCCGGGAAGAAGCCTTGGTCGATCCTGCCCTGACGGGCCCAGATGCCGGCGAGTGACTCCGCGCAGAGCTGGGCCAGGACGCTCGCGAACTGCTCCCGCCGAAGGATCTTGAAGATCTCCTGTTCGAACCATGCTCCCGAGTGGTACTCCAGGTCCATGGCGGCGTCGAGCTGGTCCCCCTCGGGCGCGTCAGCGTCATGGAGGATGGCGAGCAACTGGACCGCGACGACATCGTCCGGCTGTGACCTCACCAAAACAACTCACTCCCCCCAGGCGATCTTCGGTTACACAGTGATGGTCTCTTCGTCTGACCAGTCCACTGATGAGGTTGTGGTGGGCCGAGGTTACCGGCCACGGTCGACTGCAGAGGTCCAGCAGCGACCCAGGGCGGCGAAACGGCTCGGGCTGCGGGAGCGGACGACGCTGAAGTGCCGCGGCCCGCAATGCTCACAGCCCCTCATCTGGATGCTCAGGCTCCCTCCGGCTCTCGTGGGATCAGGTGCGGCGCGCGGGCTCCGAGGATGCCAAGCACCTCGTCCAGGGCTGTCCTGCGGAGCTCGGGGAAGAAGTCCCGGTCAATCCTGCCCTCGCGGGCCCAGATGCCGGCGAGCGCCGCCGCGCAGAGCTGGGCCAGGACGCTCGTGAACTGCTCCCGCCGAAGGATCTTGAAGATCTCCTGTTCGAACCATGCTCCCGAGTGGTCCTCCAGGTCCATGGCGGCGTCGAGCTGGTCCCCCT
>NZ_JBIVXA010000030.1:0-121830 GCF_044768965.1 Streptomyces sp. NPDC090798 | reverse complement strand
CCCGCGGAGCGGGTAGTAACCTGCTTCGCAGGTTCCAAGGGAACTCCCGTGCTGCGCACGGGAGTTGAAGCGGAGCCCCCCGCTGCGCGGGGGGGTGACGAAGCCCGACTCCTCGCGGTGCGAGGAGTCGGGCTCTGCGCTGCGCTCCGAGCCGTGTTTCCTTCCGTCAGAAGTTTTGGTAAATCCGGAGGTTGGGCTGGTGCCCTTCCGGCTCTCCGCTTACGCTCCGAGCCGGCGGCTCCTCGTCGCTGCGCTCCTGGAGGAGCCTGAGGGTCCGTCCGCTGCGCTCCCGGACCCGGCCCGCCTTCGCGGGCGGCTGGCTGCAGGGGTCGGGGAGCCGGGTGAGCCGTGGGCTGTTTCCTTCGCTCAGAACTTTTGGTGAATCCGGGTTCGAGGTGGTGCCCCCTTGAGTTGAGGCTGCGGTGGGTGCTCTGTGGTGTGTCTCGATGGGGTGGGAGCGCGGAGAAACTCAACGGGTGTGTAGCCGAGCCGTCCTGACATCACCTCAGCAGGTATGCGTCAGCCGGGTGGAGTGGGGTGTCAGTCGTGCTGCCACCAGGTGACTGCGAGGCCCACCAGAATGGCGCCGATGTGGCGGGCGGCTCCGGTGAGAAGTGCTGCGGAGACGAGGTGCCGCCAGGAGGCGGAGGCTGCGTGGTCCTGGTAGGGGGTGCGGTTCTTCTTCGGCATGACGGGTGTCCTTCGTTCGGGCAGGGCGCGACCGCGCGCCCTTGCGGGGTGTGGGTGGTGCAGCGGGGGCCCGGCGGGGGCCGGCGGGTCTGTTGTACTGCTGAACTGATCGTGGCAGCCGGGTGGTGGGCGCTGCATCCTCAACAGGGGCCTGGTTGGCGGGAGAACGATGTAATTTCCACCCCGTGTACACGTGGGAGAGCATCACCGGGCCCGGCAGCATCGACGATCTCGTCGCGGACGCTCATGCCGCCGGTTATCCGGACATGAACGTACGGCGGGTCCACGACTGGATCGCCAAGGGGCTGCTGGACCAGCCACAGCTGCGTACCCGGCACCGCGGTTCGGACAAGGCCGAGCACAGCGTCAGCCAACGACGGCTGCTGCTGCTCCTGCTGGACAAGCGGCAGCAGGTGGCGCACCTGAGTGCGCTGGCGCAGGTACCGCTGGCGATGTGGCTGTGGTGGGACGGCTACGTGCCCACGCGGCAGGCGCAGCGGGCGTGGGTGACCTGGGTAGGGCGCGGCCGGCGCAGCCAGGAGGTGGCGCGCGAGGGTGCTGTGGGTCTGCTGGAGCAGGTCGGGCATCAACTGGCCGGCGAGACCGCGCGGGCCCGGTTCGTGCGGATCATCACCGGACTGGGCAACGGCACGGCGCTGACGGTGCGCGGGCGAGCCGAGCTGCTGGACGCCGTGCGGGACGTGATGGAGCCAGAGTCGGTGTTCGCCGCCAGCGGCCTCGTCCGCGCGGCCGGGCCCGCGGGAACGCCGATGACCGTCGAGGCAGTCGTGGGCCACGTCGAGGCCCTCAGCGCCGCGCTGGGCCGCACCCTGGACGGGACGGTGGACAGTGCGCTGCTGGAGCGTGCCCGCGCCGTCCACCGTGCCTCCATGGCCGACTACCTCGCCCAGCGCGGTGACCTCGCCGCCGGAGCCGGAGAGCTGGCCGGCCTGTTCGGCGAGCCCACCCTCCAGGAGCAGTTCGACCAGGCCGGGGAGCAGCTGCTGCTCGTCCTGGGGATGGAACTGCTCCGCCGCCGCACCCGCCCGGCCGGGCGGTAGAGGTCGCGTATCTTGTCTGGTCCTCCTGGGGTGGGACGACGACCACCATCGGCTCAGCCGGTCGCGTCCTCGGGCTCGGCGCCGGTTGCTCGCGGCTGTGGTGGCGCCGGGAAAGCTGGCCGGGCCGTGGCTACCGCCACGGTCTACCGCGTCGGCCTCCTCGTCGCGGGCATCTGCCTCTGGTCCGCTCGCTGAACGAACAGGCAGATCACGGTCGGAGGCATTCTCCCTGCGGGTCGAAGCAGACGAGTCCGTGCTCGCGAGCCAGCGCGGCGGCGTACTCGGACACTTCCTCAGCCTTGCTGTAGGACATGAGCAGGTACACCATCGGCCCCGATGCCTCCTCGATGACCGGCGGGGACGCCCATACGCTGCGAGCGACGTCGTCTGGATATCGCTCGACGAGGGCTTCCACGTAGGCCCTGATGCGCGGCACCGGAGGCACGGCAACATCCTCCGACTCCAGGTAGCGCTCGTAGAGCTCGTCGTAGGTCGAGCCCGCTTGGTCGTCGTCGAGTGGACGGTCGCCGTCCCACACAGCAAGGTCATAGCTCACCAGCGCATCGTCGCAGGCAGCAGTTTCTTCGGACTCAGCAGGCCCTGAGATCGAACCGCCACCAAGTGATCCGAAAGAGAGGTCGGGTCTGAGCCTGGTCTTGAGGACCCGGTCCCTGGGCGAGCCCCTGATGGGAAGAGACTTGGTCAGGCCGGCCTGGCGGGGTTGAATGCCGAAGTGGAGGACACCTGTACACCGGCACATCAAGCGGTGGAGAACGAGGACGCGGAGACTCTGGCTCAGCTGCTAGCGCAGGGAGTCGACCCCGATGAGGTGTGCCACGACATGACGCTCCTCACGCACGCCATCGACGCGGAAGGCGACGGCGCCCTGCAGAGCGGAAGGCCGCTGACCGTGCACACCACCGCAGTGCTCCTGGCGTTCGGAGCCGATCCGCAGCTCCCGGGACCCGACGGGCTGACACCCATGAGCCAGGCCGCCTACTACGGCCATGACCTGGCAGTCGAACTGTTGCAGCGCCACATCTCCCCCACCGGCGGTCACCCTCCATCGCGGTGCCCGTCGACCGGGTCGGGTCCCGAAGCCGGGCGCGGTGGAGACTGAGTAGCCGCGCTGTCGTAGCAGAGGTCTTTCAGGTTCCCGTGCCGTCAGTTCTGCTGACCGTGGCTGGCGAGGTCATTTCGTATGACGATGTTCGATTTCCGGGGATGACGGAACTTACGGCGCGCTGGGCGAGTGTGTGAGCTGCAGGCGTGGTGCTGGCGGCAGTGGCGTAGGCGCTTCCGTCTCTGGTGCGGCGCGGAACGCCTCGATCACGTAGGCGGCGAAGCGGTGGGAGGCTGTGACCCGGGCGGCACGCGGCGTGTCTTGGAGGCCCCGGTGGGCCATGAGCATGAGGATCAGGTCGTCGATGACGAAGCCGGGGCGCAGCTGGCCGGTCTCCTGTGCGCGGCGGGCCAGTTCACTGACCGCGCGCAGGGTCTGCTCCCGGTCGGCGGCGAAGTCCATGGCCTCGGGGAAGGTTGTCATGAAGGCGTCGGCGAATCCCCGGCTGTGGGTGTGAAGTTCGCAGATCCGCTCGATCAGGCTCCGGAATCCGTGCCACGGATCAGAGTCTGCAAGGGCGTCGCGGACGGCGGCGTGGCAGGCTCGCCGCTGCTCGGCGAAGGTCTCCGCGATCAGTGCCTGCTTGGTCGGGAAGTGCCGGTACAGCGTGGCGGGGCCGACGCCTGCGTGCCGGGCGATCTCGCGAATGGGCGCGCTCAGGCCCTTTTCGCCGAACACCGCGCGGGCGGCGTCCAGGATGCGGGCCCGGTTGTCGCGGGCGTCGGAACGCAGGGTCTGAGGCAAATGGGTGGTCATCGTTTCTCACTTTAGCCAAACGGACGGGGGCGTCCGTTACGGTCCGATGGCGGTGCTGGCCCCCCGTTCCGACACTTCGCCGGTGATGCCACGGCTGTGGGGGCCGGCTCGACCCACGGCCGCAGCAGCTGCGATCCGTCCTTCCACTGACCCGAGGAGCAGAGATGAAAGCCGTCGTGATCAGGACGTTCGGGGACCCCGATGGCTTGGAGATCGTCGATGTGCCCGTGCCCGTTCCTGCCCCGGGGCAGGTGCAGATCGCCACGGAGGCGATCGGGGTAGGCGGCGTGGACGCCGTGATCCGCCGGGGAACGCTTGCCGCCTACGGTTTCCGGGAGGGCCATCTCCTCGGCAGCGAGGTCGCGGGAGAGGTCACCGCGGTGGGAGAGGGCGTGGACGCCTCGTGGATCGGGCGGCGGGTGTGGGCGTTCACTGGCCTGTCCGGTGGGTACGCCGAGCAGGCCGTCGCCTTGGCCGAGGACGTTCTTTCGCTGCCCGACGGCCTGACCGGCGCAGACGCGGTGGCCCTCGGCGGCTCCGGCGTGGTCGCCCACTTCGCCCTGGACCGGGCCCGTTTCATGCCCGGCGAGACGGTGCTCGTGCGTGGTGCGGCGGGCAGCATCGGAATTACGGCGGTCCAGCTCGCAGCCAGGGACGGCGCGAGCGCAGTGGCGGTCACCACCTCGTCGGTGGAGCGCGGCGCCCGCCTGCGGGACTTGGGCGCGACTCATGTCCTTGACCGTTCCGGCGAGGGCGGCCCGCAAGCACCGGCGGGCTTCGACGTGGTGATCGATGTCGTGGGGGGTCCCCAGCTTCCCCTTTTCTTGGACAAGTTGAACTCCAACGGGCGGTTCGTGGCTGTCGGTGTGGTCGGTGGGCAGCCGCCGGCGGACTTCGGCATGCGGCTGATGGACGCCTTCCGCAGGTCGTTGTCGTTCGCCACTTTCAGCTCTGACACCGTGCGCGGCCCCGACCGGCAGGCCGTGCGGTCGTCCTACTTCGCCGATGCTGCGCACGGGGACCTGCGCACGGTCGTGCATGAAGCGTTGCCGCTGGACCAGGCGGTGCTGGCCCACCGCGAGATGGACGCGGGGAAGGTGTTCGGCAGGGTTGTGCTGGCGCCCTGAGCCGGGCCGGGACGGCGTTCGCGGCCCGGGTAACGAAATTGGGATCACGCCCGCATGGACTTCGACCTCGCCCCACCGATCGGCGTTGGCCCGTTGCGGATCGGTATGACTCGGCAATCGGCCAACACGGCGCTGGACTCGCTCCGCGATCTCTCCGCGGTCTCGGAGTCCGACCGGCCGGGTCAGCACGTCTTCCGTCCCAGTGGACTGATGATCAGCATCCACTGCACGCGAGACCTGCTCGAAGCCGTTGAGCTCGGGAGGCCCTCGTCCCAGACAGACCGCGTCATCTTCCGGGGCCTGGACGTGTTCGCGATCCCGGCCCGCGAGCTGGTGCAACGCATGGGCGAATACACCTCGATCGAGGCAAACCCCGAGGACCCAGCGTCTTTCATCGCCCCTGACCTGCTCCTGAGCTTCTGGCGCCCATTCGCAGCCGACGACCAGCCAGAGGAAGAGCAAGGCCACTTCTTCAACTCAGTACTGCTGGCACGGCCTGGCTACTACGACACCCCTGCCCAGGCTGCAGAGCGACTCCAGCAAAGCTCGTGACAGGCTCGTCAAATACAAAATCCTGCGCTGATCACTGCATTCCGAGGTGATCACCAACCCTGCACCTCAGAGCCCATCCGGCGTCCGCATCTCCACGGAAAACCCCAGCTCGGAGTCATGCCACATCGCAGCAAAGAATCCTGAAACGATCACTAGATCCCCTGACTGGCACGTCACCTGCCCAGTGATCACTACCGGATTTGTCACAGTCGTCCTGGGCTCCCACCGTCTATACGACCTGGCCTTTCTCGCTCCGCGAAGGGGCGCTGCGTCGTCTGCGCGCGGGGAAATAACTACTCGTCGTCCATGATGGACCGGAGATGTTCGGTGAATGCCTCGTCCTCTGCGGCGTCGGGAGTTCGTGTGTAGGTGCACACCAGGCACTGTCCGTACCCGACCTGGCCGAAAACAGGGTCAAGGCCCTCCACGCAGAACGTCTCGTGCCCGCAGACGGGGCAAGTGTCGAGGTCGTGTCCGTCGGGGTTGTGCTTCGGGTGGTAGGCGTTGGGGTTGGCCACGGTCTCGGCGCGTCGTGCGGCTTCTTCCTCACCGATCCGTTCGAGGTACTCGACGGCTCGTTTCTGCGAGGCCACGTCTTCTCTCTGCGCGATCTGCTGGATCCGGTCTTGCTGTTCCTCTCCCATCGTCCCAAGGCTTCTGTGGCCGTCGAGGGCCAGCAGGGCCTCGACGTGGCGGCGCTGCAGGGCTCCGGCACCGCGGCCGTGCCGGGCCTTCTGAGTGGCGTCGATGCCGTTCTGAAGCGTGCGCACATCGATCCGGGTGTGCGACGACAGGTGGGGCGTCTGGAACAGAGAGGCCGTGTCCCCCTGCGGGATATGCAGTGCTGAACCCTCGTCGGGAAGGAGAACGACGCCGTCCGTCGCGCCCAGGTGCTCCTCGATCACCTTGAGCAGCGCGCTGGCCGCCAGGACACGTCCGCTGCGGTCCAACTCCTCTCCCGGCCACTCGCTGGCCACGATCGCAGCCAGCCCGTTGGACAACGCCTGATCGAAGATGCCCTCCCGGCCGGCCATGGACGGAGCGAAGGGGTCATCGGCCGTCGGAGCAGGAACAGTGAAAGGGTCTGGCCGCTCGTCGCGGTCAGTGGCTTCCGTGCCATCGTGCTCTGTCTCGCTCAACGCCGCCGCCAGCACCACAGCGCAACGGGCGAAGTATCCAGCTCGCTGATCCCTCATGGACAGCATGGTGCCGTGCGCTCTGCGACTCAGGTAGACCACCCCCACGCCACACTCCGTCGGTGACGGCAGGGCGGAGCACGGCTCGTGCGGGTTTCCGGCAGGCGCGCCTCAGCTGGCGGTCTTCGCGACACCCGCTCGGGCTACATCGCCGCTGGACGCCGTCACCCGCTTCCTGCTGAGCGGCACCTGGACAACGGCACCAGGAGGTCTCGGGCACGGCGACCCCGCCCGGAAGGGAGCAGGCCGCCGCGCGCAGGAAGCAGAACTCGCATCGGACGTATTCAACGCTGGCAGGATGGCCGGGACGGGGCGCACCGAGCCCCGTCCCGGGGGGAGAACAAGGGCATGCTGAGAGCCGGAACGACCTGCACCGACGCAATCAATTTCCTGGATAACGATCTCGTGGCCGGGAGCCTCAACGACGTCTCCACCCTGATCCCTCACTCGATGAAAACGGGCGCAAAGGCCGAGGAAGCGATGCGGGCCGTGCGCAAGCGGTACGACGAGTGGACCTGGAAGGCCGCCGAGGAGCTCAACCGGCGGTTCAGCGACCGGGAGATCGCGGGACAGCTCCGCGCGGGCCGCTACCGGGCGATCCTCACCGCACCGTTGGACGAGGCCCGGCTGATGATGTACGTGGAAATCGCCGAGCTCCAGGACTACTTCAGGACCGTGGCCAACCGGGTGCGTGCCATGCAGGAGCGGTACGGGCACGCCGGTGCCAGCCGGTACGCGGTGCTGGACACGAACACCACGCTGCACTTCGCGCGGTTCGACAATGTCCCCTGGCAGAAGGTTTTCGGGAAGGGCACCGCGGTCATGGTCCCGCACGTCGTGGTCGACGAGATCGACACCAAGAGCTACCAGACCGGGGACAAGAAGATCTCCCGGCGGGCGCGCGGCGTGTTCCGGCTGCTGGAAACGGTGCTGGAAACGGGACCTGAGAAAGCGACCGCGGACGACGGAACCCCCGTATTCATCGCAGCCGATGAGCCTGGGCACGCCCGCCTTGCCGTGCCGGACGACGAGTTGGTGGCCTCGGCACTGCGTCTGCACCAGGCCGTCGCTCCCGCGGAGGTGGTCGTCGTCAGCCGCGACATCGGCGTACGGACCCGCGCCCGCGCCTGGGGGCTGCCTGCACGGCCCCTGCCCGACACGTACCTGATCGAGGGCGGCGAACTTCGCCGGCAGGAGCTGGAGCAGGCAGCCGCCGAGCTCGTGCCGGGCGGGGGCGTACCGCAGCAGACCGAGCCGAAGGACTGCGCCGCATCCTCCCCTGACTCGGTAGGACGTCAGGCAGGGAGCGGCTCGTGAACGAACAGGACGGACAGGGCCGCCAGGACCGCGCTGACGCGATGGACCGCGAGATGGCCGCACGCCTGCTGCCCGACGCCGTTGTACGGGCGCTGGGCCGCTGGTGGGAGACGAATGCGTCGGCTTACGCGGACGGGACACCCGGCGCGCACTCCGTCCGCTACACGCCCAGCCGGTGGGCGCAGATCACTCCGTGGCCGGAGGCGCTGGCGCCCACCTCCGCCGGCGGTGACGCTGCGGTCAGCCGGGCGGAGGTGGCCTCGGCCGTCGCCGACGCGCTGCGGCGGGAGGCGTTCAGGGAGGCACTGGTCGCGACGTATGTGTGGGGCAAGGGCAAGCGCGGCACTCCCGGCGGCAGCGGACCGGCCACCCTCCACACGATCCTGGCCTTCGACGGCCTGGACGCGGCGCTGGCCACCGCGGTCACCGCACTGCGCGAGCACGGCTCACCACAGGCGTACGCCGCACTCCACCGGCAGGTTCCAGGGCTCGGACCGTCCTTCTTCACCAAGTTCCTCTACTTCACTGGCATCGCAATACCGCCCGCCCACGGCCCTCAGCCGCTCATCCTCGACCGCGTGCTGTCCAGGCGCCTGCGGCAACTGGCCGCTGCCGTCGGCCGCGAGAGCGGCCACGATGTGGATGGTTCGATCGCTGCCTGGGTGTGGTCGGACGGGAACTGGTCGCCCCACCGCTACGAGGTCTACCTCTCCTTCGTGCACGCCGCCGCCAGCCAGCTGGCCGCAAGCGACAGATGGCCGTCCGGCACGGCCCCCGACCTCCTCGAATACGCGCTGTTCACCACCGCCTGGGAGACATCCGGCTAAGCGGCACCGCAACCGGGGGCGGGCAGGGGCGCTACTGCCTGCTCGGTCAGTGGGCCTGGGCGCGCGCGGTGTAGTGCTCCTGCAGTCGGCGCAGCATGCTGTGGCAGTACTGGGCCAGGGGCCGGTGCTGGTCTTCGTCGATGACCAGGGCGAGGGTGTGGATGCCGTTGTCTGCCTGCAGGGCGGCGCGGGGCTGGGAGGCCCTCAGGTTGGGCCAGTAGCGGCCGTGCGCGAATCCGGAGGCGGCCCGCCAGGCGGCGCCCACCTTGACTGGAGTGAGGCCGGCCGAGGGCGCGGCGGCGAGCAGGATCTGGTGGGTGCCGGGCCGGGTGAGCGGGGGCAGGCCGAGGCGGTCGGCGATGTCCTTGATCTCGGCGAGCAGCGGCGACCGCCTACCGCTGACGGGTGCGGGGGCGCGCTGGAGGTTCGCAGACGCCGGAAGGTCAGGGGACGGCGTCGTACGACGGTTCCGGCTCAACCGATCCCGCGGCTGCCAGTACGCACGAGGACCGGTCCCGTAGCCGGGCCGGTCCTCGTGTCCGCGGGCACGCGTCACCGTGACCTGCGAAAGGGGTCCCTGTCGCGTCGGTTTGCGGCCAGTAGCGGGTCAGGGAACCCGGAGGTCGGTGCGGTGTCGCAGACAACCGGGTTGTGACACAGCATCAATGCCGGGCGCGATGCGGGCAACACAGGCTGGAACACCCGCGGACCGGGGCCATGGAGGGACGGCGGACAAGGTGCTGGTCGCGGCGAGCAAGGGCGCTGCACGCTCGTGGTCGTCAGCCGGAGACATACCTGGAACACCCGCGGACCAGCAAAAGGGCATAACGCATGTATGGGGCTTTCCGGGCGGGCGGGGCAGGGGCGGGACGTGTCATCCTCTTCGGCACCGGAGGACGGCAGCCGTCAACTGTCGCCCGCCCCACCGGTTTTGCGGCCAGTAGCACCTCAACCGGGCCGCCGGATCCCGTTCGCGGACCGGCGGCCCGGCATACCCCGTCAGGGAGGATCCCCCGTCGTGTCCACGCACCACCCCGGCGCGCCCGCGCCCCAGTCCGAGCCGTCCCGTACCGCGGCCCGCCCGCTCACCACCGCGCAGATCTGCGGCATCACCGTCTTCCCGCTCCTGGGCACCGGCCTCACCCTCGCCGGCATGCCCGTCAGCGACACGCTCACCCTGCTCGCCGGGTGCGGCGGGATCGGCGCGGCCACCAACGCCGCCGCTGACGGCGGACGGCGCCTGCGCAGCACGCTCGCCGCCGCTGTTGTACGCGCGGCCGCCGACACTGCCACCGACACCGGCGCCAAGTAGGAGGCGGCCGCGATGACTTCACCCTCGCGTGCCTCACTCGCTGGCCGGCGCCACACCGCCCTCGTCGTCTTCCTGGCCGCGCTCAAGGACCGCTCCCGGCTCACGTTCGCCGAGCTGGCCCTGCGGGCCTCCGGGCTCGAGGACACCACCACCGTCTCCGCGAGCACCCTCAAGCGCGCCGTCGACGCCCGCAATGTGCCCCAGGAGCACGTCGTGGCCGCCTTCGTCCGCGCCTGCGGCGCCAGTGCCGAGGAGCAGCGGGACGCCTGGGGTCTGTGGCAGGCCGCCCGCGCCGAGCACCGCGGCATCCTCGCCGCCCTGCAAGCCCCGTCCGTGCCCAACATCCGCACTCCCCAGGACCTCAACGCCGCTCTCGCCGCCGCCTACGAACGCGCCGGCGCCCCGCCCCTGCGCGTCCTGCAGAAGCGCGCCACCACCGCCACCACCGACGGCACCGTGCTTCTGCCGCTCACCACTCTCTGGCGCATCACCCGCCGCGAGGCCCAGGCCATCACCTGGAAGCAGTGCAAGGCCTTCCTGCGCGCCCTCGGCGCTGCCCACCCCTACCAAATACGCCTCTGGCACGAGGCCTTCACCCGCGCCCGCACCCCCGGCCCTTCCGCCCCCGCAGACGGCCCGCTCACCCAGTCCGCCAGACTCGCCCGCCTGGCCACCATGCACTACTCCACCAAGATCAGCACACAGTTCAAAGCGCTGCTGAACCGCATGACACCCCACGAGGTCGAGACCGTCCTCACTATCGGCACCGCCTACCTCACCACCGAGAACCTCCGCCCCACCAACACACCCGCCACCTACGACCACATCGCCGGCGTCGGCCGGGAACTGTTCCTGCCTCCCGCCCCGGACAGCCCCGCCCGCACCACCGACGACCCCGGCAGCCGGGAATGCGACACCGTGACGCCCGCCCACCGGGCCACAACAGCCACACTGTCGGACGGCCTCAGCGCCCCCGCAGGGAAGACCTTCCTCTCCCCGGCCCTCACCCTCATCCTCCGCGTCGAGGCCCGCCGCAACGGCACCGCACCCGACACCGGCATCGACGCCGTGGGCCTCAACGAAAACAGAACCCCCCACCCGGCGCACTCCAAGCACCCCACCGACACCACCCCGCCCGGCATCAGCGCCGCCGAGCCTCCCGTCCGGCCGCCCAGCCAGCCCCGCGGCCGCCGCCTCGCCAACGCCGACTGACCCGGCCGCCCCGGCTCCGCGGAGCAGCACGACGCCGTACGACGGACGCCCCCGGCAGGGACAGCTGCACCCCCGCGGCGGGTCCCGGCCGGGACTGCGGTCAGCACGCCGACGAGACCGCAAAGCACAGATCGGCAGCCGGGCCGACCACTGCTGCGGCGATGTCGAACACCACACCGGACGGCGCCCGGAGAGAGCCCGGCCGAACGCCGCGACGCGACCGACAAGGGATCGGCATCGCCACCGAACTCGACCAGGACCGACCACGAGGCCCCCTGTACGCCGCCGAACGGACGAAACCGCCTCGAAGGACAGACGACGGGCGCGGCCGGCTTCATGAAGACGTGGAACCGTACGCTGCGCGAGCAGACCGTGGCCGGGAGCGCGTCGGACGGTGGCGTGAGCCAGGTACTCGCCGAGATCGCACTGGGCTGTTGGATGACTGCCCCGGCAAGTGGCATAGACCACAAACGGTGTTGGATCCGCCTGTACTGAACTGACCAGGTGATTTGACCGGTTGAGAGCCGTCATCTTGAAATCAGTCTGGTTTAGCGGGAGATGGGCGTAGGCTTGGGTGTTGCCGGCGCAGCTTGTTGTCGTCGGCTGCGCACCGCTCTGGATACATGGAACTGCATGCCACAGGGTTTGAACTGAGGCATGAAGAGCGGCTGGCACCCGTCGACGGCGGGAGTTCGGTCCCTGGGGATCCGACTGACCAGCAGCTCGCCTAGGACCGTGGAACGCCAGTCGGCACGGGACATCGCGGAGACATGAGCCGTTGGTGGAGCGTGACGGCGCTCGCCGCCCCCTGTGGACGGCGCGCAGTGGAGGCAGTGGCTCATATGCCCTGCCCGCGGGTATTTCCTGCTGCGCGCGATGCCCAGGAGGGCAAGATCGTGACTTCTTCGTTCGACGACTTCGACGGCCTGGACGGGCAGGAGTCTGACGATGGCTTGCCGCCCCTGCTGCGCCGCCCCGAGCCGGTCGCGGACCCGCAGCCGGTGACCAAGCTCCGCAGCGCCCGTAGGGAGTTGCTCGAGAACCCCGCGGCCTCGCTGGACGGGGCCGCGGCGAACGCCATCACCTCGGGTGCGGTGGACCCGGAGCGGCTGCAGGCCCTCGTGGCCGGTGAGCCGATCAACCTGTTGACGGCCAAGCCGGTCGTCGGCGGGATGTTGTACGCGACCGCGCCGCACTACCGCTACCTCGACCTCGACTTCCTGCCGGACTTCATCAACCAGCGGTGGGCGGACCAGCTGCGCACGGCCATGGACGTGGCGCCGTCCACGTCGGTGGTGCCGGCGTACGGGACCGTGGTCGATCCGAAGACCGGTAAGCCGATCGCGGTCTTCACGGTGCGCATGCCGGACCGCAAGGCGCTGGCCAAGGCGGTCGGCGAGAGTATGCGGAAGACGTACAAGGCCCAGAAGGGCGAGAACGTCTACACCTCGAGTGTGCTTCAGCAGGGTGTGAAGGAGCCGCTGACGCTGTTTGTGATGCGCGTCGTGTACGACGACGGCACCGAGGACACCTTCCTGGTCGCGGGCGACGGCAATAGCCGGATGGTGAGCATGTGGCTGGCGCGCACCGGTGGCGACATCGAGGAGGCGATCTCGGCCTGCGTCTCCTCCGTGATCGGCTCGACCGAGCGGTCCGGCGGGCGCAGCCGCGCGGAGCAGGCGGCCGCGCGGCGGCGGGTGGCTGAGCTGACGGCGCGGACCCGTAAGAACCTGGCGGCGCACACGCTGACCGAGGCGACCCGCCGCGAGGGCCACACGCTGGCTTTCCCCGCCACCGTCGTGGTCGGCGCGCAGGCGGATGGGGGTGGGCCGCTGGCGGACCTGGTGGCGGCGCGGGACGACCTGCTGGCCACCCTGCACGTCCGCGTCACCGCCTGGACGCCGGGGGCGCAGAACACGCAGGGCATGCAGCGGGTCTACCGGCACGCCCAGCGCGAGGGCCTGATCGCCCCGGACGTGCACCGGGTGCTGTCGGGCACG
The DNA here is from genome assembly GCF_044768965.1 of Streptomyces sp. NPDC090798. Classification (NCBI taxonomy): domain Bacteria; kingdom Bacillati; phylum Actinomycetota; class Actinomycetes; order Kitasatosporales; family Streptomycetaceae; genus Streptomyces; species Streptomyces sp. NPDC090798. Next base: position 108,657 of record NZ_JBIVXA010000030.1, on the reverse strand, counting down.
GTGGGTACGCAGGCTATGCACGAGTTGCTCGGGGTGCCGGCGCACCGGCTGTGGTCGGCTGCCGTCCACCAGCACGCGGTGCTCGCCGGACCGCACGCGGACGCCATGAACCGGCTGATCAAGCAGGAATTCGGGATGGTCAAGGCCTACCGGCAGCCGATCAGCGAGCGGCTGGCGCCCATGGCGCTGTCGGCCTACCGCAGCAAGGAGGGCATCGAGCAGCCGCTGCGGGCTTTCGGCAACGGGGGCACGATCACCGACCGGGTGTGGAAGCAGCCGTGGGAGTTGACCAAGGGCGACGACGTCTTCGGGGTGCTCGACGACGTCCTCGCGCGTGCCTTGGACGGCGAGGAGGGCGCCGTCGCGGAGCTGACCGTGCTCGGCGGGACCGCAGCGATCCTCGACGGGTACATCACGCGGGACCGCGGCTCGAAGGAGGGCACCGACCGCGACGGTTACAAGGCGCCCTTCCGGGCGACGCCGGTGAAGCTCCTGGCGCTGCTGTCGAAGACCTCGGGCGGGCTGCGGATGCTGCACTCCATCGCCCGCGCCCATGTCGCCGCCGACCCGGCCGTGCTGCCGAAGCTGTTCCACACCCAGGGCCGTGAGGTCGACGGCGTGGCGGTCCACGACGGCGAGCCCATGCTCGACGGCACCGGTGTGCAGGAGATCCTCGACTACGAGTGGGACCTCGTCCACGCCGCCGACCCGGCCCAGGCCTTGGCCACCATCGCCAAGAACCGCGCGGAGGCCAAGGCCAAGACGGACGGCGAGTCGGCGGAACCGGAGGCCGAGGACGCGCGGCAGCGTCGGCTCCTCGAGCAGGGCATCACTGGCGCGGCCAAGGCCGGGCGGGCCCTGGCCCGTATGAGCCAGAAGCGCGGCAACCAGGTCTTCGGCGCGTTTGAGGCCGTCGAGGTGCTGCGTGTGCAGCTGGGCAAGCTCGACGGGATCCTCACGAAGTTCGGGCCGGCCGATCCCTCGATCTTCGTGGTCGACGAGGACGTCGACGGGGACGAGGAGGACGCCGAGTGAGCACGGCTCTGACTGTGCCGGTGGCGATCGGCCAGGCGCTGCGGCCGGTCCTGCGGCTGATGGGCCCGGTGCTCGACGTACGCGCGACCGCAGAGGGCCGCGCGGGCTCGCCTGTGGTGGTGTGCCGGGCCAGTCCGGCCGTGGTGCGCCGCCGGGTGGCTGCGAGCTGTGCGGTGTACGTCGCGTGGGACAACCGCCGCGGGTGCCGGTACGTGGGCAGCGTGTGCCGCCAGGGCCCGGGTGCGGTCGGCGACCGGCTGGCCGAGCATTACGCCCACCGCACGGCCGGGGCGGCCCGGCGGACGTCCTGGTGCCTGCTGACCGTGCTCCCGCTGCCGGAAGGGATCCCCCGGGAGGCGGTCCGCATCGCCGAGGGGTGGACGGCCCGGCTGCTGAACCCGGCGGACGGCTCGGCCCACCCGCGGGTGGATCTCACGCAGACGCCCGCAACGCTGCTCTGCTTGCCCACCCAGGTGCGGTAGGAGACAGCCGCGGTCCTGCGGTGCCGGCTTGACGGACCACGCGTGGTCCGCGAACGGGTGTCTTCCCGGCGAACCCAGGAAGGCACCTCGCTGGTGGGCGTGGGTGCCAGAGCGCAGCAGGGCCGCACCGAGGTCTGGGGACGTCGGTGCGGCGTGAGGCCGTCGCCGGTGTGCGGCGGCCCTGAAGAACGAAAAGTGCAGGCGGCGTGACGCCGCCGAGCCAGGTGAGGAGGACGGCGCGTGGCGCTGGATTGGGATCGGATCGGTACAGGGGACAGTGAGGCGCTGCTGCGGCCCCGGGACATCTACGCGGGGCTGGCCAGTCGGCCATGGCCGTATCTGCGCCATGAGCAGGGCGAGGTGCTGGACGGGTGGTTCGAGCGGCGCGGTGACCGCGATGTGGTGATCAAGCAGAACACCGGCGGGGGTAAGACGGCTGTCGGCCTGCTGATCGCGCAGAGCACCCTGAACGAGGGCGTCGGCAAGGCCGTGTATCTGACGCCGGACAACTACCTGGTCAAGCAGGTCCGTGAGGAGGCCGCCAGGCTCGGCGTGGCCACCACGGACGATCCGTACGACCAGGCGTTCCTCACGGCCCAGGCCGTGCTGGTGACGAACTACCAGAAGCTGATCAACGGCAAGTCGGCCTTCGGCGTCGTCGGGGACGGCAAGGAGCCGCTCGATCTGGGCGTTGTCGTTGTCGATGACGCGCATGCCGCGCTGGCGCGGACCGAGGACCAGTTCCGGCTGTGCGTGCCGGCCGGCCACGAGGCGTACGGGAAGCTGCTGGAGCTGTTCGCGCAGGATCTGCGGCACCAGTCGGCGAACGCCTGGTCGGGGCTGGAGGACAAGGACCCCACCGCTTTGGCGCCGATCCCGTTCTGGGCGTGGGCCGACAAGAACGACGAGGTGCGGAAGGTCCTGCGCCCGCATCGGGATGAGTTGGCCTTCAAGTTCGTGTGGCCGCTGATCGCCGAGGTGCTGCACCTGTGCACCGCGACGGCGACCTCGAAGGCGATCGAGATCCGGCCCTCGTGCACGCCGATCGACCGCATTCCCTCGTTCGTGCGTGCCCGGCGCCGGGTCTACCTGACCGCGACGCTCGCCGACGACAGTGCTCTGGTAACCGATTTCGGTGCCGACCCGGCCCTCGTCGCCAAGCCCGTCACGCCGGGCAGCGCGGCCGACCTCGGGGAGCGGATGATCCTGGCCCCGGTGGCGCTCAACCCGGACCTGGACAACGAGGCCGTACGCGTCCTGGCCCGCCAGTTTGCCAACGGGGACCAGGACGGCGACGGAGTGGCGGAGACGGACCCGGTCAATGTAGTGGTGCTGGTGCCCAGCGACCCGGCCACTGCGGCATGGGAGCGCCACGCCGACCGCATCTGGCGGGTCGGTGACCTCGAGGCCGGCGTGAAGGAACTCCAGGCCGGCCATGTGGGCCTAGTGGTGCTGGTCAACAAGTACGACGGGGTCAACCTTCCGGCCGGCGCCTGCCGTCTTTTGATCCTCGACGGGATCCCCCGCCCCCTGGACGGGGTGGAGCGGCGCGAGGCCGTCGCGCTGGCCGACAGCACCGTCCGCCTGGCCAGGGAAGTCCAGCGGATCGAGCAGGGCATGGGCCGGGGTGTGCGCGACGGCGAGGACTACTGTGCGGTCCTACTGCTGGGCGCCAAGCTCGCCACGGCGATCCATGATGCCCGTCATCTGGCTCTGTTCTCCCCGGCGACGCAGGCGCAGCTGAAGCTGAGCCGGGACATCGCCAGCCAGATCAAGGGCGAGGGGCTGAACGCGGTGAGGCAGGCGCTGCGGGCCTGCCTCGGTCGGGTGCCGCAGTGGACGCAGCGCAGTCGGCGGGCGCTGGCGGAGGTGCGCTACGCCTCTCACGGGACGATACGGCAGGAGGCCGTCGCGCTGCGCGAGGCGTTCGATCTCGCGGCCACCGGCCGCACCCCGGCCGCGGCCGAGCGGGTGCAGAAGTCGGTGAACGACCTCGGCGACCGGGACAAGGCTCTGCGGGGCTGGCTGCGGGAGCAGAAGGCCGCCTACCTGCACCTGACCGATCCCGTAGCCGCCCAGCAGGCTTTGGCCGGAGCGCTCAGCGACAACGCGTTCGTCCTGCGTCCCGTGAACGGCGGCGCTCCCGTGCAGCTCAAGGCGGCCACCGTACAGTCACGTGCCGCCGCGGAGTTCCTGGCGGGCCGGTACCGCGACGGCATCAGCCTCAGGCTCGGCGTACAGGAGCTGTTCGAGGATGTGGTGTGGGGAGATGAGGAGCGCTCCGATGACGCCGAGCGCGCCTGGCAGGCTCTGGGCGAGCATCTCGGATTCGCCAGCACGCGCCCGGAGAAGCTGTACGGCACGGGCCCGGACAACCTGTGGGCGCTCTCGGCAGCACGTCATGCGGTGTGCGAGCTGAAGACGGGGTGCGTCACCGACACGATCGCGAAGAAGGACATGGACCAGCTCGGCGGCAGCGTCCGCTGGCTCAATGGTTACAACGCAGAGGTGGAGGCGCTGCCGGTCATGCTGCACCCCAGCCGGGTCAGCGACGCCAAGGCCACCGCGGTACCCGGCATGCGCGTCGTCACCCCGGCCCTGTTCGAGAAGCTGAAGGAGGCGGTGACGAGTTACGCGGCCGCGCTCGCCGGCAACCCGGACCGCTGGGCGGACGAACAGGCCGTCCGCGAACAGCTCGCGCATCACAAGCTGACCAGCGACCGGTTCTTCACCACCTACTCCGAACCCCTGCGCGCCTGATCAACGCCCGGAAGTCCGACGGGTCCCGGGCCTGCCGAATACACCGGCAGGCCCGTACCGACTGGCGGACACAAGTGGACCTTGCTAAGCAGGCACCACGGCGGGTGACGTCCGTTCTTTCCAGCGCGCGGTCGAATCTGCATCCTTCGCGGCTGTGTCCCCGCGGTACGCAACGGGTGGTGGCAGGGCCTCGCGCAGCCTGTGCGACCCGCCTCAGTTCTCGAGTAGATCACCGTCGTTGGCAGGGTGGATTCCCGGCATCAGGCCGCTGGCATGGGGTAGGTCTCGCCAATCAAAGTCCCCCTCCAACACAACCTCTTCCCGCCACGCGTCTCCCTCATCTGTGCTGCGGTATGCCTGGTGGAGGAACTCGGGTAGCTCATCGCGGTCTTGGCCGCTTAGCCGGAGCCGGTCAACTCGAGGAAGCGTCCAGTCCGTAGCGAAAAGTGTGCCGTCGGAGTAGAGCGTACGGTCCTGGCGGGGGGTGTGGCGGTCGAGAAGGCGCAGGATGTCGTTGCGAAGGCCAGCGATATGGTCTCGTCGTGACGCCCTCTCAACTCGCTGCAACACAGGCGCCAGCACCCCAAGGGTCACTCCGAACGTGGCAAAGCTGGCCACGACGTAGTCGCCCAGGAGCTGGGGTTGTTGGTGAGCAAAGGCGTCCAGGAACGGCGCGTAGTAGGCCAGGACATGCAAATCCGGGTCGACGGCGAGGTCTATGGCATTAGGGGTGGCTTCATCTGGGTCGATCGCTGTCAGACGCATGGCTCCACGGGCAGAGGAAAAGTGCACCGCGCTCGCATAGGCGATCTTCGGTACGTCGCCTCGGATGGTTTTGATTGTCCTCTTCTGCATCTCCATGGTTTTGATCAGACGGCTCGGCAGTGGGCCGGAGCGGCCTTTGGCCTCGGCAACGACGTAGCCTCCGGAGGTCCGCTCTCCGAAGAAGTCTGCTCGGCTCTGGCCTGGAGCGAAGGTGAGCCCGTAAGCGCTGGCGTAGCGGGCTACATGCATGAAGAAGCGGACGGACAGCTGCGTCTCTGCGAAGATTTGGCACATGGCCTGCCCCAGAGTGTAGGACAGCATGCCCTTTTCGGAGGGATCGAGCTCTCGGGCGAGGTCAGTGCGTGTGATGCGACGGACCTGCCTGTCGGTCCAGCTGAGATAGGCGGGGATGGCTGCCACCCTGTGGCACCACTCGTAGGTCGATGACCTCGCGTGCTTCTTTTGGTCCTTCGGAGCTCTGCCCGTGATGAACAGAGCGCGCGCCAGAGCCTGGGGTGTGATCTGCAGATCCAGGCACGCAGGAACGCCAGCATTAGCCGGGAATTGCGTGGCAGAGGTGCGGACTTGGGCGGGGCCGTTGGGGAGCATCGTCGCCATTCGAGAGTCAGGGCCGTCAGACGCAGGCTGAGAGCATCGTCGTACCGGCTCTCTCTATCACCCTGGTTCGGACACGGACGCGAAAGGCACTTGGTGGCAGGGGATTTCTGTCCTGCGCCCATGCGTGATCGGGCAGGGCCCTAACCGTCGCAGGGTTTCGGCACCGGTGTAGCAGCGAAGGGCGCGGTCAGGACCTGTTGCTCGTCCTAAGTCTGACGCTGACCCGTCACTGGGCGCGTCGGCGCGCGTGATGATCGAGTTGCCGGGCAGCTCACCAGGGTACTGGGCCGCAGGCCAGCACCTTCGCCGTTCGGGTCGCACGTGCGCTCGAGACGCGGGCATCGTGGCTCGCGACAGGGCGAGTTGACCGGTTCATCGGTGCACGCTATTTCTGGCGATAGCCGCGGCTGTGCAGTCGCGGAAGGGGGGCACGTGATTGTGCTGGGGTGGGTCGTCACGGTGACGGCCGTGGGAGTGTGGTGGGTTCTGTGGCGGCTTGCCCGGTACCCCGGGGGGTGGGCGTACGCGTTCCACGAGGAGCACAGGGAGGCACGCAGCGCTCTGGAGGATGCCCGCGGCGCCGTACGCGGGCTGCGCAGAGCAGCACGTCGTGAGAAATGGTGGGCGCTTGCTGGGATGAGGCGGGCGGAGTGGGCGTACCGGCGCCGGGTTCGCCGGGCCGAGTCCGAGTTGGAGCATCTGCGCACGACGTACCGCGGGGCACGCGTCGAGCACCTGGGTGAGATCACCTTGTACGAGCACGCAGTTGTCGTCGGCAACGACGAAGTTGCACTGGTCGACCTGCAGGTCCGGTTCGAGTTGGGTCGCTCGAGGAGCACGTCGTACGTGTATCTCACGCAGCCCGACGGACGTGAACGCATGGAGCGTTACGAAGGCGCGGAGTACACCGAGGACGCGGTGCGCCGGTTCGCTGTACGAGTCCAGAACGCCGTGGCGGCAGCAGACAAGCTGAAGGAGCAGCGCGTCAGCAGTGTTCGTGCGGCCAAGGCCGAGCTGCGGGAGGCTCTGTCAGCGACAGAGCAGATGGAGGCGGCGAAGGGACGGCTGGAAGAGACGCGGGCCCGCCAGGACGCAGACCTCAAGCTCCCGAAGGCGCGCATGGCCCTCGACGACGCCCGGAGCACATGGCAGAGCCTCACGGGACGTCGTCCTCTCTAGCCCGCAGTTTGGCTGAGGTTTCGCGCTGCCTCGCACCGGCGCGTGCCGTCCCAGGCTCTTCCTTCGGCCTTCGCGAAGGCGGCATCGTTCGGATGAGGATCGGCAGCCAGCGCCTGTCTCGCTGTCGGGTACCGATGTGTCAGGTAGGTCGCGGGTGGCTATGTGCCGCTCAGGGCAACGGAGTTGTGCTATTTGTGCCGTCTCTCACTAAAGCGAGTGATGTTGAGGATGCGGCGGCGGCTGGTCCCTGCAGCAGATAGGTTCTGCTCCTTGAAACGGGGGCTGGGTGTGGCCGTGCTCAGGGGGGATCTTGCCTGCAGGAACGAGCGTGGGCGAGCAGGGTGACCTGTTCGCTGACGGGGCGGCACAGGACGGTGCCGTGCCACTGGAGCACGTGCGGCCGTTCGTGGCTCCGGTGGCCGCTGACGTGGCCGCGGTAACGGAGGATCCATTGTCGCTGCGGCTCGCCGAGGCGATTCACGACGCTTTCGGTGATCTTGCTCCTGATCGGGGGCTAACCCGGTCGGAGATCGCGGCGGCATGCGCGCCGTGGGTGCCGGAGGAAGTGTTCAACAGCCGGTTCAGGGTCTTCACTGGACTGGGCCTGCTCAGGCAACGTCGCGGCAAGGCGTACGAAGGGCGATATGTCTTCAACCCGACCAGCGCCGCGGCTCTGCTGGTCTTCGAACGGCTGACGGAGGCCGGCGGTGTCGAGGAGATCATGACGCTTCTGGATCGCGCTCGCGACGACCTCCAGAAGGGGCTGCTGAACGAGCAGCAGCTCGCGGCCAGACTGCTGCGGGCGCGACGAGGCCTGGCGATCCACACCAGCCACCTGCTGGAGCTCGTGCGCTCCAAGACCATCGAGGAGCTCGAGAAGGAGCGCCATCATCATCGGTCCAGAGCTCCTCTCCTCGACCATGCTTACCGGCTCGTGGAGGCGGTCAGCAGTCGTTTCCCCGGACTTCGGGCGTCCAGCACCCGGTTGATCCACGAAGCTTTGCGCTACTCGACTGCCGTGGAGGAGTTCTACGACCGGCTGCTCCAGCAGGCCCGTGCACGGCGGGACTTCAGCATGCTGCTGCCCGAGCAGTACGTCTCGGCCGCCAGGAGCGCTTCGGTGGACGCGCTGGCGGACGTGTTCGCCAACGTGGTCTTCGATCCGGCCGGCACGGAGATCACGACCGCCCAGGTGCTCGTCGCGGCACAGGATCGGCGGCCGCCGCCGCCCCGCAGGCGTCCGGAGCGTCCTGCGGCTCTGCCGCCCGGCCCCGATCCGGTGGAGATGGCCCGCCGCAGGGCGCAGCAGATGCGCAGGCGACGGGCGGCGGCGGCCGAGCTGCACCTCCAGGGACGTCAGGAGGCCGATCCGACGGACGTGCTGCGTGCGTTGCCATGGAGGGCCGCAATCATCGCCGTGGTCGACCTGCTGCAGGCGTCGGCGGACCCGGCCGTCCCTTTCTTCGTGGACGTCGGCCCCAGCGTCCTGGTGAGCCCGGACGGCACCGTCAGTTACGCCTCTCCCCTGGTGCTGTACCGCGTACCCGACGACGTGTCGCAGACCGGAGGCAGAGCGTCCTGGGCTCAGGAGGGTCCGGCGTGAACGAGGCTGCCTATCTGCTGGCACGGGCGCGTGCCTCTCGGGTGGTCGTCGGCCGGACCGCGGCCGGTGACCGGGCCCTGCTCGAGGATGCTGCTGCGGGCGTGGAGCGGCGCTTGGTGGAGGTCCGGCTGCCGGGCGGCGGGCGCGGTGTCATCGTCCGCTGGGCTCCGGAGGTGGAACCGGTCAGCGGGATCGCCTGGGATGCCGAGACGCATCGGATGGCGACCCCCACGCAGTTGCTGACTCTGGGAGCGGCACTGCGCCTGTGCTGGCCAAATCCGCAGCAGCCTCTGTATCCGGGAGGAGCGGCCGCGGAGGAGGACGTGCTCGCGGCTGCGGCTCCTGCCGACGGCTGGGTATCGGAAGACGTCGGGCCGGCCAGGCAGGCGGCGCCGTACCGGTATGCGCTGCGGATGCTGCGCGCATTCGGCTACCTGGCCGCCGATGTCGGCGATGGAAAGGTGCGTCTGGGGCCGCTGGTGGCCGCATGGGGCGAGCGGGACATCGATGAGCTGCGACGCGGCTATACGTGCCTGCCTGGAGTGGAGAGCGAGTAGGACGTGGAAGCAGTGCTGCTACAGGCGTTGTCGGAGCACCGCAGGGCGGATGTGCGGGCAGCGGTGTGCGCGGTGGAGACCGCCCGGCTGCCAGTACCGACCGCCCGTTTCCGAGCCTTGGCGGAGACTGCACTACGGATGGTGGTGGAGGAGGTCCTGGCCGCCTCGGGGCGCGCCCTTCTGGCGGTGGGCGACGGCTACCTGTCCGGCTATGACGACACGGTGCGGCAGCGGCTGGCGGTCGAGGGCATCGGTGTCCTGCCCCGGGAGGACCGGGCCGTGCTCACCCTGGTGATGCTGCTCAGTGTCGCGGTCCCCCGGTCCGAGGGCCGTGTCCTGCCGCAGACTCTGTGGACCCAGGGCATACCGGTGAGCAGAGAGCGGCTGAAGCAGTCCTCGGTGGCGGACGGCGTCGTGGATGCGGCGCTCAGCCGTCTGGCCGGGGCTGATCTGGTGCGCCGTTCCGCGGGATCAGGAGTGGTGCTCGGGCCGCAATTCCTGCGGCTGACGCCCGCCGTGCAGACGGCGTTGTTCGAGCAGCTCGTGCTGCTTGCCGAGCCGACGGGTGCGCTGGCCGAGTCGATCATGCGGCGCTGTGCGCAGACCGCAAGCTCCACGCAGGACCAGGAAGACCTGGGGGTGCGGTGAACGGGGAGTGGGACGACGATGAGCTGGGTGAGGAGGCACTTGCGGCGCTGGCCGAGCACCGCGGCATCGTCGGCACCAGACACCTCGTCGCCGTGCAGACCTTCGACATCGCCCGCCTGACCACACACGCAGTGCCGGTGGTTCCCGACACCTTCGTCGCCGTGTCCGGGGTGGGTCCCCGGGAGGACTCCAACGGCTCTGGCAAGACGTCCTTCCTCATCGCCGTCTCGCTGCTTCTGGCAGACCCCCAGTGGCGGTTCGAGTCCAGCCACGGCAGCCACGCCAGCGGCATCCTGTTCAAGCCCGATGCCGCCGGGGTCGACCGTGCGCAGCAGATGCCGGCGGCCTCCCACGGCTATGTGGTCGGGGTCTTCACCGGCGACCCCGGTAACCCCGCCGCAGGAGCGCTGACGGTGTGGGTGCGTATCGCCTCCTCCGCTCCCTACGTGCAGGCCAACTGGGTCGACGGCATCCATGTGGCCGATGCTCTCACCGACGCCGAGCGCGTCCAGCAGGCAGACACACTGTGGCAGGAACTCGGCCCTGGCCGGGCGTTGTCGGCTCGCCGCATGGCCGAGGTGCTCTATGGCAATGCGCCCCGTTGCCTGACCTACCTCGACACCCCGCTGCGCCCTGCGGTCCCCTCGCTGCTGAGTCAGCAGCTCACCTCGATGAAGCCGCACGACATCGGGGAGGCTCTGATCGCGCTGTCCGGCATGTCCCATCTGCTGGAGCAGGAGAGCGCACGCCGCAGCAAGGCCTTGGAACAGGCTCTGACGCTGCAGCAGGTGCAGGCGCAGCACGAGCAGGACGAGGCGGAGGCCGAGGCAACGATGCAGGGCGTGCGGGCCCGCGCCCAGGCGCGCGCCGCGCTCGAGGAGGGGCAGCGTGCGTGGGAGCGCTTCCTGGCCGTGTCCTGTCTGCAGGCCTTTCAGGAGGACCATGCGCTGGCGGCCGACTTAAAGGACAAGCAGGAGCAGGTGCGGCTGGCGCAGGAGCGCGTTGAGAAGTCCCGTCAGGAGATGGACAAGCTGCAGGCGGACACCGAGGTGGCCGCTGCCGCTGTGGAGGCCCGCCAGGCAAGGTCCGACGCCCGGCAGATCACCGACGATGCGCGCAGCACGCATGCTGTGGCCGAAGCCACGCGGAAACTAGCGCGCCAGGAGATGGCTCGTCTGCGGCCCGAGGCCGCGCTCTGGCGCGGGACGGGGGCGAAAGCGGCGCACGCTGCGGTGGAGGCGGCCCGGGACGCACTGTCCGACGCCCGGCAGAAGGACCGTGACGCACGTAAGGCAGTCGAGGCGGCCGAGCAGTTGGTGGAAGCCACCGAACAGGGCCGCAGCGGATCGGCGGGGCAGGCCATCGAGGTCCTCGACGGCGAGATCGGTGCGGTGGGGCTGATGGACCAGCTGCAACTGGAGGAGGCCCGCCCTGCGTGGGAGAGCCGCCTGTGGCCCTGGCGGGACGCCGTGGTCGTTCCTCATGGCCAGGCCGACCGGGCCCGCACGCTACTGGGCTGCCTGCCGGGCGCGCTGATCGTCGAGGCCGACCCAGTCGATGCCTGCACTCCCCTCCCCCAGGGAGTGCGCACCCGGCTGGCGCTCGGTAGCTTTCTGGGCACGCTCGCCGAGCGCATGCAGGTACTCGGCGACCCAGATGCAGCCCGTGATGCCGGGCTGTCCCTCACGGTCGTCGGGGGCTTCGACGCCCCGTTGGCCGGGCGGGTCGCACGGCTGGCCCAGGCCTGCGCCGTTCTAGAGCGGCGCAGGCACGACGCGGACACCGCGAAGGCCGGTGTGAAGACCGCCGCGGCGACGCACGAGGCGGCCCTGATCGAGTACGAGGCCGCCAAGGCCACGCAACGCCTCGACGAGCTGGAGGAGCAGGACAGCACTCTGGCCCTGGCGGTGGAAGCCGCCCACAGGGCAGTCGTGAAGGCCTCGGCCAAGGAAGACACGCTGCAGAAGGCGTGGGAACGCGCGCTCACCGCGCTGGCCACGCATGAGCAGGCAAAGACAGCCGCCAGGAAGAACCTGGAGGCGGACCGCAGGGCACACACCGAACGACGCACGGAGCACCAGGCGCTGGAGCACGCCCGGACCCGGATCGCCTTCCCTCGTCGACTGCAGCTGTGGGGTGCCGGCGTCGAGGAAGCGGCCGCTGTCCTGGGACTTCCCGATGTCGCTTCTCCCGTTCCCCGGCCAGGTCCGCTGCGGCGCCAGGTGGAACAGCAGGTACGCATCGCCTACGAGCGTTACGGTCTGCCGGGCGGTGTCCCGTCCGCCGTCGACGAGGACCTGCGTCGCGCCGCAAGGTTGCGGGACGACTTCGCCGAGGAGGAGGAGTCCGCCGTGCCCGGCATCCTCTACGACGACATGACATTGCCCCTGCGGGTCCGGCTGTCGGGGTATGCCGAGAGGGACCTGGTCACAGCGGCCCGCATCGAAGCCGACCGTGCCGAGCGGCAGCAGATCCAGGCGGGTCTCGTCGAGGGCGCGGCCAACGCGGCCCGGACGTTGCAGACGCTGCAGGACATGATCGAGCGGCACCTCGACGGGCTTCTGGAGGAGATCAGCCGGGCCTTCGACGAACTGGACCGTCAGCGCGGCGGAGACGGTGCGAAACTGCAGATCGCCCGAGAGCGGCCGGAGGGGGCGCGGCCCTGGCGCTGGCACGTCACGCCCTGCTGGAAACGCTCCGCCCGCAGCGACTACGTGCCCTACCGGACGAATGCCAACGGTGCGCAGGTCAAGGTGTATGCCATTCAGCTGGTGCTGGCGGCCCTGCTCGCCGACACCGACACGCGCGGCCGGATGCTGATCCTCGACGAGCTCGGCAACAGCCTGGGAGAGGTCAACCGCAAGGACATGCTCGCCTCACTGCGGGATGTAGCCCGCCAACGGCATCTGACGATTCTGGGTACCTGCCAGGACAGCGTTCTCGCGGACGCAGCCGACGTCTGTGACGAACTGCTGTGGTTCACCCACGCCTCCTCGTCCGACGCGTACAACCAGCCCACCCGGGCGTGGGGATACGACCCCGACGGTCGGCGCGTGGAACTGATCGCCGACTGGATCACTGCAGGACGGTCCCATGCCTGACGCACCCCGGCCCCCCAGTCGGCCTCCGCTGCTGATCGGCGAAGCCCACGGCCGCCGCGAGGTCTGGCTGCGCGCTCTGCCCTCCGGAGTCATCGCGGTCACGGTGCCCCGCACCAGCCGAGACGGCGACGAAGTCCACACGCGCGTGCCCGTCGACCGTAGGAAGCGGGTGAAGCCCGACCGGGTCGACCTGGTCGCCGCCGACCCGGTCGAAGCCTTCGACCCGCCGGTCGGGCTGTCGGGCCGCGATCTGATCAAGGTCCTCACCACCGGCACGTACAAACGGTGGTCCACCATCGAGGCCGAGTTCGGCGAGGGCGACGCCGCCTGGCGCATGACCCTGTCGTTGATCCGCTGCGGCGCGGTCATCCTGCGCTGCAAGGTTGTCCAGACCACGGGTTTCGCCCCCGACAGCTGGCGGTTGACACAGTCCTGGGCCGCCCTGCGCGAGGACAAGCTCGCGGAGCTGCGGGGACACCCCGACCCGGTGCAACTGCACGCCGAACTAACGCAGTTGATGTCGCAGGTTCCCGAGCTGTCCGCGGAACAGGCTCTGTTGGCCGCCACTCCCCCGGGCCGCACGCTCAAGGTTCCCCCCGGTAGTGCCGCCGGCACCGAGGACTGGCGGGTGTACGAGGTGGCGGTCAGAGCGGCCGCCGTGTGGTGGCACGCGCGGTCGAGTCCGCAGCCGCTGACCGCGAAGGCGCTGGCCGGCAAGGCGCTGCGTGACACGAAGAACCCATGGACCCTGCAGCGTCGGCAAGCCTTCGCGAACCTCGTCGGCATGCCCTTTGATCAAGCCGTGGAAGGAAGCGAGACCGAACTGCGGATGCGGGGGCCACTACGCTGGTGTGTCGGCACCGTCATCGCTGACGCTGCCGCCTGCAGGCCATGGCTGGGCCTGCCTGCCCACGGTCTGCTCAGCCTCGGTCTGATCGAGAGCAATGCCGTCGGCGTGCTCCTGATCGAGAACAAGGACGCCTTCGAGCAGGTTTGCAAGCTCCCGGACCTTGCAGACCGCTGGCTGTGCGTGTGGGGCGCCGGCTACGCCACGCACGGTCTGGTCGCGTTCCTCAAGGCCATGGCTCCCCTGCCGGTAGCCGCCTGGCAGGACCTGGACGCCCACGGCATCCGGATCATCGCCAACCTCACAGACCGCACCGGCCGTTGCATCACTCCCGTGGGCATGGACGTCGACCTCTACCGCAACGGAACCAAGTACCGTCAGAAACCCGAAAAGCGGGCGGAGAATCTGAAGCTCGCGGAGGAACTCTCCACCAGCGGACCGCTCCCGCTGCGTGCCCTGGCCGCCGAGATCGCCCGCAACGGCGGGGACGGCTGTGAGCACGAAACCCTCTACGACGACGTCCTGCCCTCACTGTCCGGCGTGCTCAAGCAGATCGTCGGGAGCACTGAGGTGCAGGCTGACAGCGAGGACGCCCGATGATCCGATCCCTCCACAGTTCCCTGCCCTGAACTTCGAGCCGGTCCACTGATGCGCCTGTCCGTGGGGCTGCGTAGAGGAGATCCCGGGTTCCACCTGCTACCTACTGGCGGCAAGAGGTCAACACCCACCCCCCCTTGACCGGATCGACAGCGGGAGGAGTCACGTCACCTCCCGGGTTCTGGCACTTGACGACACGCTCTTCAACGGCGCATTCGGCTCGTGAATACGCCACGTGGACCTTCAACTCCGCCAAATCCCGGGCCGGCGCGCCGACCGTGCGCCGACCTGGGTGGTCAACGGCCGGTCCAGAACAGGCCGTCCGGCAGGTGGCGGGAGGGGCGCCTTCAGAGCAGCGCATCCAGGACGGCCCCAGGAACTGAGCCGGTGGCAGAACGGTCGGCCTGACCGCTCCCGGACCGTACTCCGCACAGCTCGTGCTGCAGTGGTGGTGTCGCGGCGCCCGGGGGCCTTTGTCCGCGAGGAAGTCTTCCCGGTGAGGAGCGTGTGCTGCCGGGGTGAGCAGCCCGGCGTCGAGGCATGGCCAAGATGTTCATGGAGCAGGGGCGGACCGAGGGACAAAGCCTCTGTCCGGCTTCCGCGTTGGCGGAGCGGATGCAGTGGCGGTCCCGGACCAGATACCTGACCGACATCTGGTGGGCACCGTCCTAAATTTGCCGAAGCGAAGGTCGGCACAAAGTCCAGTTCTCTCAGGTCGGCTTCCACCGCCGGCCGCCGGCCGCCGGACCAGGCCCCGGGCCCTGTCGACGGATCGACGAGGCCCGATCCGGCCAGGATCGCCGCGCGGGGACCCCTCCGTCAGTCGCCCTCCTCTTGAACGGCAGCCCACGGAACGTCCCGGAGAAGGTGTTCACCCTGCGGTCGGTATCGGCGACAGCACGGGATGGGCAGGCCCCGACTGCGCTCGACGCGCACGCGCACGCACGGATGCGTCGCGGGCATCGCCACGTCCGGAACACGCAACGCGCACCGGGGCCCGGGGCCCGGCCGGTGCGTCCTCTATCGGGCCGCCCCGGTGGCCACGCCTCCAGGGGCAGGATCCGCAGGTCAGCCCAAGTCGCCTGAGATCAGGACTCATTATCCCTAATGCTCGTTTGACCCAGCGTCACGAGATGCCTAACCTGGCACCGAAGCGTTCTTTCGACGGATCGGAGCGGTCATGCAAGCCTCCATACGCGTGGGTGACGCCGACGCGGTCCGTCTGCTGCTGGCACACACACGGCCGCCGACTCGCGCACCCTTCATGGGGTTGCCCGCCGTGACGATGCCGCAGGCGAAGCGGGCTCAAGGATGAACGATGTCTCTTGGCGCCGCGGACGGAAGCACGATCGTCAGCTTCTCGAGTCCTTCACCTGCTGCCCCGCGGATCATCCCCCGCGTCGCGCGTGCGATCAGCCCTGGGCCCATGAGGTGCAGACCTACTTCCGACGCGACGCGATCGCTTCATGCAACCAGCACAACGTCGTCTACGACCAGCGCCTGCTCCTCGTCCTGGACGGAACGGACCTTGTCGGGGCGGCCGTGCACGCACTGACCGAAGCCGACGATCCGGCCGGCTTTCGCGAGCGGGCTCTTGTCGCTTATGCGGTAAGTGTCGACCATCAGGGAAAGTCACTGTCCGACGGCCGCCGCGCGTCCGCGGCGGTCCTGAACGCGGTCTTCATGGACATCGCCTCGCGTCACGGGGAGGAACAGGTCGTCTTCCTCCACGCCTCGGTCCACTCGGCCAACGAGGCCTCTCGCACCGTTCTCAACCGCCACGGCGTCCAGCACAACAGCACCGACGGCGACTACACGCTCTACACCGCCCGCCTCTGCTGACCGGCATCTGCCGGCCCATCTCCGGAAACCCGCAGTCCTCCCAGCCGGGCACGCCCGCGCCAGAACGGTTCCGTCGACCTGGCGGCGAGCCCTGTGCCCAAGACCCATCGCCCCGTCGCTCAACGCGGTCGAACCCGACTTCAGGGCGCCGAGGTGATCGCCGCCCGTCCGGCAATTCCGAGATGAAGATCCCGGAGAGCGCGACGGCGCGGGCGGACCCGGACGGGTAGCCTGCCGCGCCTCCATCTGAAGTTCTGCGACCCGGAGTTCGGTCAGGACGCCGCATGGTTGCCCGGACGAAGTCGGCGCTTACACGCCGCGGCAGGCGGAGATCGCACGCCGGGTCTTCGCGGGGCGCACCCGCCGGTACATGATGACGTCCACCGTCGAGGTGTACGAGTACAAGGACACGGCGGCCCCGGTGACCGAGGGCGCCGTGGACCCCCGCACGGTCGCCGTCGACCACGACCTCCCCTGGGACGACCCGGAGTTCCTCGACACGCACTACGGCGAGGGCAAGCGGCAGGCCGAGGCCGTGTTCGCGACCGACCCGGTCTTCCCCCCCCCACGCGGCCGTGCGCGTCGCCCATGCCCTCGGAGGCGACGACGACTTCACCGGCCGTCAGAGCACTACGCCGAGCACATCCGCACCGGCGAGGAGATCGCCATGCCGCCCGTCGACCACCCGGCAACCTACATCCAGCCGTTTGCCCCCGGCCACGGCCAACCCCTGCCGAACGGGCATACCCGCGTCACGGGCGACGAAGAAGCAACAATATTTGCTATTGCATTCCTCATTGCAACCGGTGGCTCTCACCTCTTCGAGCCGAGCTGCGAACGATACGACGCCGCCCTCCCGACAGGAAGCGGCAACCCCAGGGGGACAGGCGGGAAGAGAGAACGGGGTAGCCGATTCCTGACCTGCCTCGCGACGCTCAACGTCAGCCCTACGCCATAGACAACCCCCCAGGGACACGGATGATCCATAGGCGCCCGGCCAGGAATTCTCGACTTCGTCGGGAGCGACGCCCTTGCGGCCCAACCCGTCCACATCAGCCGGATTGAGGTCTGCCTCCGCCGATGGGCACCTTCATAGACAGCCAGCCCCACCATCGAGGATGACCTGCACTTCACAAGGTGGATCCACTTCGGGGCAGGCAGCGGAGGCGGGATTCCGGTGGCGCCCCAATCAGACGGGCAGCCGAACCTCAAACGCCCGCGTCAGCCAGGTGCAGCAGCGGTGGACGACGCTCAAACGTGCACAGCCCCTCCCCTGCCCGCAAGCCGACAGGCCAGTGCGTAGAGGCAGCGCCAACTGCCCGCCGAGGCATGCAGCCCCGGAATATGGAGACGCTCCCTGGGTTCGCCGCCAATCGCTCATTGACCTGCCCAATCCGCGATCGGGACACCCTCACCAGTGCCGGCACGACCCCCTTCTCTTTGCCTGACACTCCAGTCCACATGATAAAAGCGCAGGTCATCACTGGTGCGCTCTGCGGAGAGAGGCAAGCGACAGGCCGCGGATCCGGTTGACCAAACGCCCGGAATACACTTACTGTGGCACCGAAGCGTTCTTTCGACGGATCGGGGTGGCGTCCATGCAACCACATGCGAGCGTGCTCTTCGCGACGGTCGGCTGTGTGATGCTGTTCGTCGGCTGTGTGATGCCGTTCGTGGCCGCGCAAGGACCCTCGGAGAGATCTCTCCGGACTGCATCGCGCACGTTCCGGCACTCCTTGGCCCTGAGGAGGCGCCTTTCCATCAGAGGGGAGCGGCTGTGCACGTCGTTGCCGACATGACCGAAGCAGCCCCGGTCCGCCCCTGGCCTGTAGCAAGCTGGATAGGCGTACTGAACGCATACAGCCCCGTCGGGGAGCCGACAGAAGCCCGGCTGCGGACGTTGCGCCGCAATCACGTCGTCTCTGAAGGGGTCCAGGAGGCCGTTCATGAAGCTGGCGGCCGGCTGAGCGGCAAAGTATCCCTGTTCTGCGAACTGAACATCGACGCTGCAGTGCTCTCACGACGGGGTGACAGCACATCGGCTGACCTCTACCGAAATGCGTCCACGGCTCTCGAGGGGCGCTTGAGGCAACTCCTCACAGACCACCGCGTGCGACCGGCGGAACTTGTACGTCCATCCGAGCCGCGAAGCCGCGCGGCGTGGCATGTTCTGCATACGTTCAGTGACGCAGTCACCGATGCACGCGCTGACCTGCCCCCGGTCCCCGACGAGGACGTAGTTCCCGGCGTCCTAGCCGCACAAGTCGGCAAGTGGGTGCGCTTTTTGACTGGCGAAGGCTCCTCGCACTATGACCTTCCCTGGGACATGGTCCGTGCCGCTGGTCTATCGATAGGCGATCCAGCCGTCTTCTGCCGCGAGCTGCTGCCGAACAGCAATGTCATCCTTCGGCTGCGCGCAGGACTACAGCTGGAGCCGAACAATGTCCTGTGTGCTTCAGACGAGGTGGCCAACCCGCTGGAGCGTCGTGCACGACAGCCAGTGGATCCTGCAACGCGTGAAGCACTCCTCAAGACGCTTGCCTCTGATGAGCCACTCGTAAAGCGCATCACGGGATGAAGGGTGCCCTCTCCGGCCTTGCAGAATGACACGGCCGGAGAGGCTGCCAGCGTGCTTCCGCAGTCGGCTCTCCCTCGCCCGCAGCACTGAGCGAGTCGGCGGCGGGAGGCAACAGTTGAGACGGGCAGGTCAGTGTCGGGGAGCACCGTGAAGCGGAAACGGGTCGGCGGGCGAACACAGTGCGGGGGCAGAGAGAGGTCGCCCGATTCCCCGCCGGGGATGGCGTCCATGGCCACGTACTCCCCGGTACGCCTGATACACCGCGGTAGCGGGCTTCGGCGGTACTGAACCACACCGGAGCTAATCCGCTAAGATCCGCTGATGTCCTGCGTCTTCTGCGGCGGTTCTCCCGTCACCAAGGAACACGTCTTCCCTCAGTGGCTGAACCAGTATCTTCCGCCAGGGCGGCAGCAGACCGAACAGGCCCGCTATGGGGCGGGTGCCTTCGACGTGACCAGGCAGAGCATGGGCCTGGACTTCACGGTCAAGAAGGTGTGTGGCCCGTGCAACAACGGCTGGATGTCGAAGCTCGAAGGCTCCTCCAGGGGCGCCCTCGAACCACTGATCATCCGGCAGGATCTCGATCTCATATCCCTCCGCCGGCAACGCCAGATCGCGCTCTGGGCCACAAAGACGGCGATGATGGCCGACCAGGTTCAGCAGGAGCCCCTCCTGCCGTCCCATCAGCTCCGGAGAATGCGTACGCACCGAGCGATTCCTGGTGGAACGCGCGTCTGGCTCGGGTCCTGCCCCGAACGCAACCCCACCGTCACCAGTCACACCGTGAGGATCGACCTCACAGGTGTATCCGCTCCTGACACCCCCCAGCCGGTCGGGTTCTACTGCCCCATGAAGATCGGGCACTTGTGCATATACGTCTATTTCCCAGCCGCGGACGTCGTCATCCAGCACGCGCGTGAGTTCCACCTCTCCGTTGCCCGGATCTGGCCCCGTCGTTCCAGCGACCTAGCTTTCCCTCCCCCCGTCCAGCCACGGAACGGGGAGGCCTTCGAAGCATTCGCCGACGCGTTTCGCGAGAGCCTCTACCTCTACACACCCGAACAGGCGGCTGAGCATGGGCTCAAGGAGTCCTGAGATCGTGGCCATGCCTGGAAAATCACGCCAACTGAGGTAGTCAGCCGCCAACTGTAATGCTCAGCCACAGTGGCCAACTGAGGTACCCGTCACCTCAGCGCTCACCAAAGCGCCCCGGCCCCTGGGCCTACAGGTCAAACTCCAGGTGCTCAATGTCGGTGAAGCTGACCTCTTCCAGCTGGCCGGCACGGCGGCCGTTGTCCTGGAAGTAGACCTCTTTGAGGGCTTCGGCGGCGATGTCCTGAAGTTGCTGGTCGGAGGCGCCCTGTTCTTGCGCGGTCAAAAGGCGGGCGGCGTACTGCGGCGGCAAGGACACGGTCAGGTGGCGCAGGCGGCTTTCGTCGGTCGTGCCAATCGGGGCGGTGTAGCCGATGCGGGCACGAGTGTCGATGACGATGCCGCTGGTGGTCGCTGCTTTCCGGCGGGCCTGCGCGCGGACCTGGGGCTGCCAGCGCTGGGCAACCTCGGCTCCCAGCCGGGCTGCGAGCAGGGGGCGGGGCTTCTTGGCCTGGTCTGCCACGTAGCGCTCCACTTGGCGTTGGGAGATCCCGAGAAGCGCGGCAACCGATTTGGTGCCTTTCAACTGCTTGACCAGGTACCGCATTTGAGAGCCGGCCGACTTGGGTGCCGGGCGAGTGAATGACTTGCGGACTGCCTTTGTCCAGGCTGTCGCCGAACAGGCTCATTGCGGACTACTCCCCCGTGTCCTGGCTGGTGACCTCGCCGGTCTTGATGTAGCGGGCCAGGTTGAGTTCGGGGCTCGAACTGACCGGTCTGGCCGCCATCGCCGCGCAGCAGCTCCCGGACGGCGCGGTCGAGGACCTGCTCGTCAACGCACTCACCGACGCGATGAGTCACGAGGCCCAGCGCAACGGAACCCCCGTACCGGACCTGCTCACGGCCACCAACCTCATTGGTCGGCATCGACCTCCCCGACTACGGCGCCCCCAGTGACGCCGACCTGATCAAGCGAATGCGCTCAGGTGACGACAGCGCCTTTGAGGAGCTGTGTCGGCGCCACGCGGACGCGGTGCGCCGCTACGCCCGCACCTGCTGCCGCGACATCCGTACCGCCGACGACCTCACCCACGAAGTCTTCGCCCGCACGCTTCAGGCAGTGCGCCGCGGCCAAGGCCCCGAGCACGCCGTACGCGCCTACCTGTTCACCGCCGTCCGGCGCATCGCCGCCCGGATCCCACCTGACTCGGCCCCGGGCAGCCGCGCTGCCTGACCACTACGGCCGCCGTCCTGAGCGATGTGCGGCTGCTCCACTTGGACCTGCCGCCCTACCGGGCACCGAGCTGAGCAACCCGGCGCTCTCGCGGCGGCCACGAGGTCAGTCGAGGGCTGCGGAAGGCGTGCCCTCGGCTGTCCAGTCGCCGTCGAACAACGCAGCGACCAGACGGGCGTGTTCGTCGGGGAGCTGCTCGGTGCGCTGTTTGGTGCGGGTCTTGGCGAGCCAGGCCCCGATCTTGACCGTGTCGCCGTCGACGCGGATTGTCTCGCGGGCGGCGGGGGCGCGGCCTTCGCGGTGGAGGAAGAGTTCCAGGAGCTGGACGGTCTGTTCGAAGCTGCGGCGGGTGCGGCGGGCAGGGGCAAGCGGGTTGTTCTCGGGGGTGAGGCCGAGCGTGGACATCAGCTGCTGCTGGCCGGAGGCAAGGGCGTGCCAGGTGGTGAGCTGGCGGTGCAGCCAGGAGCCGATCTTCACGCCGCCCAGGAGGGTGTCGCGGGTGAGGGCGGCCGGGTCGGCACCGTCGGCGAGGTGGGCGCGCAGGACGTGGTATTTGCGGTGCCAGTCGGCGCCATGGGGCAGGCGCCAGTCGGCGGCCAGAGCGGTCAGTGCGTCGGCGCGAGCCGGATCCAGGGTGTTCTTGGCGGCGAGGTGGCGCTGTTCGGCGAGCCAGGCGCCGAGGGGGGTGGTGGCGGGGGCAGCAAGGTGGTGGTGGGTGTGCAGATAGTCGGCGGCCGCGGTCAGGCGCGCGCGCCAGGCGGCGTCGTGCTTGTCCCAGATCATGCCGAGGGCGTCGAGTTCGGCGATCCAGTCGGCGTCGAGGCGGCCGGCTGTCGCGGCGTCGCGCATGGTGGTGATGAAGGTGCCCAGCGCGTAGCCGGTGGAGTCCACGTGGTCGGCGGGTACGTCGAGGTGGCCGTACTGGTCGCGGTAGGACTGGGCGGCGGCAAGGCCCAGGCGGCGGGAGCGGGAGACCGTCTGGTCGCGGGGGTCGAAGGAGGCCAGATCCATGGCGCGGGCGATGCGTTCGGGGTGGGCGGTGAAGTCGAAGTGCCAGCGGCGTTCGATGACGTCGCTGGTCTCGCGTGGGAGGCGGTTGGCCTTGTCCGGCAGGCGTTCGAGGATGCGATGGTCGTGGCTGGCCAGCGCGGTGGCGATCGCCCAGACGGGTTCGTAGGCGGTGCCCAGAATGTCCTCACCGTCGGCGCCGGGCGGAACGTAGACGGGGACGATGAGGCTCGCGGTCTTCCCGGACACGTCCAGGCGCAGGGCGCGGCCGAGGGCCTGGACGCAGCGGATGACGCTGCGGGTGGGGTCGGCGAAGACGACGGCGTCGACGCTGGGGATGTCGACGCCCTCGGCGATCAGGCGGGAGTTGGCCAGGATCGCGCAGTCTGCGGCGGCGAACGCGGCGAAGATGTCGGCGCGCTGGGCGGGAGTGTGCTCGCCGTGGGCGAAGAACAGCTGCGGGGCGATGTCCGGGCACAAGCCGGGATCGGTCCTGGCCAGCTGACGCCGGGTGTGGGGCAGTTCGCGGGCGAAGAGGCGGGCGTCGGAGACGAGGTTGAAGTAGACCAGGACCTTCTTCAGACCGTGTTCGGTCATCGCACGCAGGACGGCCAGGTGCAGGGCCGTAGTGCGCAGCGCACTGTCCGCCTCTTCACCGGGGACGGTGCTGGTGGTGCCGGAGGCGGAGAGGTTGAGGCGGCTGCGCAGGTCGGTGTCGGTGAGGGTGGGGACCACGATGCGGTAGTCCGCGGCGCGGCCGTCTTCGACGGCCTGGGCGAGCGGGTACTCGAAGACTTTCTTGCCGTACGCCTGCTCGTTGTCCATGGAGTTGGCGAACGCGTCAGCGTCCGGTCCGGTGGGGCGCGGGCGGCGCGGGCGGGTGGGGTCGGCGGACTCGGCCAGCTCCGGTGCGGCGAAAATCCTGGGGGTGGCGGTCATGTAGAGGCGGCGGTCTGCCCTGATCCGGTGCGCGTCGTTGACGGCCGCCCACTTCTTGTCGGCCCGGCCTGCGATGCGGTGGGCCTCATCCATGATCGCCAGATCGAACGGCGGCACGACGTAGCGCGTGTTCTGGGTCTCCTCGATCTTGTCCAGCGAGTCGTAGGTGCTGATCAGGGTCAGCGCGGGAATCTGGTCCGAGCCCTCCCCCACCACAGACATCAGGGCGGCAAGGGACTGAGAATTGCTGGTCGACCCGATGCGGCGGGCGGCGAGGACATCGTGCGCAGCGGCGTCCATCGAAGACACGATCACCATGTGCTCGTGGTGGCCGTCCCGGCGCCAGGCGAGGGCAGTCTGCGCGGCCAGGTCGAGCGTGGGCACCACAACCAGGACCAGCCGAGCTTTGAGCGCATCGGTAGCCCGGATCGACACCAGCGTCTTGCCGGTCCCCGTCGCAGAGACGTAGAGCGCCCGGCTGTGCGGCCGCCGCAGGTGCTGGACCACTGCCGCCAAGCCGCGTTCCTGGTCTGCGTGAAGGAGCGGCTTTCGAAGCGAGCGGGTCGTGAAGGCGTCAACCGGCGTGGCCATGTGTCCATGATGACGCAGGGGCGGGCGGGGGGTACGGCATTGGTGGTGTTGACGTCGCCGGGGGCCGTTCGGGCGGTGAAGAGGCGTCTGCTCGCTGGTGCAGCGTTTCAGCCATCAAGGCCTGATCACTGGCTGTCGGGAACTGATGACGAGTGGTAATACGTCTGTTGCAGCGGTTGGTTGAGGTACGACCGGGAGATCAATGAGCACATCGGAGCGGCCGTCGGCGCTTCCTGCCGAGCCTTTGTTCACCGAGCTGCCCAAGCCGTCGCAGACGCCAGTGACAGTGGTGTCCCCCATGATGGCCCTACCACCCGCTCTGACGCCGAAACAGCGCCTGGTGCACTACTCGGCTGATGACTGGGAGGAGTTCATCTACGAGTGGGTGATGTCGCTCAAGGAGGCCGGGTACGTGGACGTGGTGGGCATGGGGGGATCCAACGACCGAGGCGCAGACATCGCGGCCTTCTTGACTTCGGCGAAGACCGACGGCCGCTGGCACTGCTATCAGTGCAAGCACTATGACAAAGCGCTGGGACCGTCCGTCGCCTACCCGGAGATCCTCAAGATCCATTCAGCGGTGGCCGAGCAACAGTACAGGGCGCTGCCCGAGCGGTATGTCTTTGTGGCGCCGCGGATCGGGGGGTCACTCATCCAGTTATTGGCGAAGCCCTCTGCGTTGAGCGCGGGGTTCTTCGACTGGGTGACGAAGAATTCGGCCCGGCTCGCGCTGGAATACGCGGGCGGTCTGCTGGACCGGGCGCTGGATCTTGCTCGCCAGTCGGAGTTCTCGCGCTTCGAAGCCGGCAACCTGGACACGGTCCTTGAGCAGCACGCCTCGACGCCTCATCATGTGCGGCGGTTCGGAACGCCGTTGCCAGACCGGCCTGCCCGGGAACCGGCACCGGCCGAGCACTCCCCGGAAGAGGCGCGGTACATCCAGCAGCTGCTGGATGTCTACTGCGAGAAATGGGGATGCTCCGCCGTCTCTCCGGACGAGGCCAGGGCGCATCCCAGAGCCGGCCGCAATCTGCAGAATCAGCGTGAGGCGTTCTACCGTGCGGAGCAGCTGCGTATGTTCGCCCGGGACAGCGTGCCCGTCGGAACCTTCGAGTCCCTGCAGGAGTCCGTGTTCAGCGGTGTAGTGGAAGTGGAGGAAGACGACTTCGCCACTGGCTGGGCGCGGCTGAAGGCCGTGCTCGCCGCGGCCCGGGACATGCAGCTGGGCACCAACGTGCTGTTGCAGGTGGTGGATCCGGATGATCGCAAGGGCATTTGTCATCAGCTCGCCAACGAAGACCGTCTCACCTGGGTCCAGGGGGCGGAGCAGTGAATCCCCTCAACAGCCCGCTCGAGGTCGGCATGCGCACCCTGATGCTGCTGGCAGCCTCGTTTCCCCAGCCCTTGGATGTGGCGCAGTTGGTGTATCTGGACCATCTCATGCTGCACAGCAGCGAGGTGAACGGTCCCCCCAGCCTGCATCCGGCGTTGCCCGCCGGACCGGGAGAACTCGCGATGAAACGCGGCCTGATCGAACAGGGGCTGATCGTGTTGCTACGGGCGGGGCTCGCCGAAGTCGAGGCGACCCCGGAGGGCCTGCTCTATCGGGCCAGCGAGGAAGGGCCGGGCTTTGTGGACATCCTCGCGGCACCGTATGCGGATGCCCTCAAGGACAGGGCTTCGTGGGTGATTGCCGCTCGGGCGTCATCCGATCTGGACGTGCGCTCCGCTACACGGGCCATCACCGACCGGTGGGCTTACGACTTCGAGTCCCGTCTTCCTGCCTCTGGAAGTGACCATGCCTAATCTGAGGCTGCTTCACCTGACGTTCGCCGGGATTGGCCGCGACCCCGCCCGGGTCGTCTTCGACCCCAAGCTCACAGTGATCTACGGGGCCTCCGACACCGGCAAGTCGTTCGTCACCGAAGCGATCGACTACATGCTCGGTGCACGGAAGCTCAGCATGATCCCCGAGGCCGAGGGATACACGCAGATCCTTCTCGGCCTGCAGCTGCCCGACAGCAGTGT
Organism: Streptomyces sp. NPDC090798; assembly: GCF_044768965.1. NCBI lineage: Bacteria > Bacillati > Actinomycetota > Actinomycetes > Kitasatosporales > Streptomycetaceae > Streptomyces > Streptomyces sp. NPDC090798. Next base: position 83,153 of record NZ_JBIVXA010000030.1, on the reverse strand, counting down.
CATCACGCTCATGCGCGGACCTCAGTCGAGCAAGGTCAGCGTGTACAACGCGGACCTGCGTGAGTTGATCTACCGGGCTGCCGACCTGGAGCTGACCGCACAGCACAGCGCCAGAAGCTCGAAGAATCTCTCCCGCTACCTGCTGGAGCGTATCGGTCTGGACGGCAGTCTGATCAGCACCAACGACACCGGCGGCACGAAACTCCTGGGCTTTCGTGATCTGCTCCATCTGTGTCTGATCAGCGAGACCAGAATGGTCTCCAAGGTCTCGCCCGTGCTGCGTGCCACGGGCACCAGTGGACAGACCGCGCACAAATCCGTCCTGAAGCTGCTGCTGACCGGTGAGGGCGAGCCTCCGGCCGGCGACCGGCCGAGCCCAGGTCAGCGCCGCGTCCACAAGGGCAAGATCAGTCTCCTGGACGAGCTGATCCTCGATCTGCAGCGGCAGCTCGATCCGAACGGAGGCAACGAAGCCGAGCTGGCCGGGCAGCTGCGCCGTGTCCTCACCCACCAGGACGAGGCCGCTCTGTCGCTTCGGGACATCACAGGCCTGCACGCACGGGCCGTGGCGCGCAGGGCAGAGTTGTCGGTGACTCTGGGCCAGTACGAGCAGCGTCTGGGCGAAGTCGACGACCTTCTAGGGCGCTTCGGGCTCCTGCGCAACCAGTACGAGTCCGACCTCGCCCGGCTGGAAATGGTCAATGAGGCCGGCAGCTTGCTCGGCTACTTCCGCACTGGAACCTGCGTCTTCTGCGGAGCAGAGCCCGAGCACCAGAGCGCCAACCACGACAGCCAGGAGACAACGGCGCTGCACACAGCCGTTTACGCGGAGAGCACGAAGACCCAGCAGCTCCTGTCCGATCTTCGTCTGACCATTGACGATCTGCGGGTGCAGCGTGAGGAGCTCGTCGGGAAGCACACCGTACACGTGGTGCGAGCGCAGGAAACAGACCAGTCGATCGCACACATCGAGGACGACATGCAGCCGCTGCAGAACGAGGCTGCGGAACTGATGACAGCGCGCTCCCGCGTGGAAGCCCAACTCGGCCTCCACCGCCGGATCCAGGAGCTTGAGGACGTCAGGGCGGGCCTGGTCGCCGACGGCGCCGTACCCGGTGGCCGCCCCAGCACCGGCATCCCTGCCGGAATCGTCGCCGAGTTCGACCGCGCCATCGAACGCACACTGGAGCAGTGGCAGGTCCGCCTCCACGATGTGTCCTACGACCAGTACAGCGCGGAGCTGTTCGTCGGCGACCACGCCCGCGCCGGCCACGGCAAGGGCATGCGTGCAGTGCTGCACGCCTCATTCGCCGTCTCACTGGCCGAGTACTGCCTGGGCAAGGAGCACCGTCATCCCGGGTTCGTGGTCCTCGATTCCCCCTTGGTCACCTATCGCCAGCCCGGCATACGGCGCACGGACGACCCGGACCTGCCCGACAGCGTTATCGACTACTTCTACCGCGACCTGTTCCGCCGTTTCACGGGCCAGGCCGTCGTCGTGGAGAACGGGGATCCGCCTGCGGACATCGTGGAGCAGGCGCATGTGTACATGTTCAGCCGCGACCCGCACGACCATCGTTTCGGGTTCTTCCCCGTCCTGCCTGACACGGTGGCCGACGAAGACGACGCAGCTGGCAGATAGCCACTCCGCTGCCGAGGAACGAGACCGGGCACAAGCCCAGCACAGGATGCTGTCCTCGAACCCCCTTCACCCGGCCGAGTGCGGGCGATCAGGGGCTGTCGCCGGACCAGTCGAAGCGGCGCGCGTCGTACATCGCCCGACCGTTGGCGCCGAATTGACCGAACTCAGCCGGGAGGGAGACGCCGGTGTCAATCTCGTCCTGCGTCCGGCCGGTGATGCCGAGCAGCAGGCCGTCCAGCGGCCCACAAACCAGTTCGGCGTAGGACCGGCCGGACTTGCGGGCTGGGAGCCGATGCTCAGGTGGCCTACGGTGCGAAGAAGGCAGCTGCCGCCTCCCAGAGGGCGCCGAGCGCGTTCCATATGGGTGAGCCCGTCTTTGCTCTGCCGCGCATCCTGGCCGGGCAGAGCCGGTTCATCGCTTGCGGATCCGCGGTGTGCGGAGCGGCACCGCGTGGGCCACAGGCTCCTCCTGGCCGGACCAGGTCAGCCACAGCTGGGTGGGCACGGGATGGACCATGTCCCCCGCCATCATGAACGCTTTGGCCTCGCCACAGGCAAGCTCCCAGCCCGCCGGCCGCTCGGTTCCTGGCGGCCAGTCACGCTCGCCAACCGTCACGGCCCTGGCCGGAGCCGACCCCTTATTGCGCAGGGCCCAGGTGTCACCGCTGACGTACTCGACGACTACGTCCGCGCGAGGCCGCTCGGCCTCCAGCCGAGCCCAGCGGTCCTCCTGCGCCGCTCGCCGCTGATCGGCGAGCGTGGCCTCGGCGGCATCTGCGGAACGGACCGCTGCATCAGCCGACTTGCCTGAGGCGTCTGCTGACCGTTTTCCGTCCTGGCGGGCCTTGATACTCACAAAGAGCGCCGCAGCCGACAGCGCGAAAGCAGCCCACGCCGGCGCATCTCCCCAGTTCATGCAAGGACCGTAGCGTGCGCCAGCTGGTCCGAACACCCGCTCCCACAGAGCCAGGCACGCCCAGCCATCTTCCCTCGCGCTGCGTCGGCTGCCCGCGGAGCGCATCGCCCTGGCAACCCCAGCCCGGAGCCAGTGGGTGCCATGCGGGCCACCTGTCAGCCGCTCGCGTCGGTCAATGCTGTGGTGAGGGTCGCGGCCAGTGTGAGCGTCGCGGCGAAGGCGAAGGCAGCTCGGGTGAGGGCAGCGGGGTAGGTGGCGTGGTCGCGGCGGGCAAGATAGCCGGCCGCTGCGCCGATGAGAACTGCGATCAGAACAGTCAGGGCGCAGGCGAGCATGATCACGGCGGTACGGTCGGACATCGGTGTCGCTCCTTTTCGACCAGGGCGGGTTGTCGTGGCCGAGTTTCGTGAAGCGGGTGTTCGCTGGGGTGCGGGCGGTTGAAGATGAACACCGGCGAACAGCACAAGGGGAGGGCCGACACGCGGGTGACCAGGCAGAATTTCGAGAACCCGGCGACGGCGCTCGCGGAGCTGCGTGCTCGTCTTGAGGCCGGGCTGGTTGCGGTGCATCTCAGTAAGAGCATGCTGGCCCGCCGGGCCCGGCTGGGCCGTACGACCGTGAATCTGCCAAGCAGTCCTGTTGCTACCTATTCCGCACACTCGGACATCCGAACTTGCCGATACTGGCGAAGAAGGCGGGCAAGACCGGCTACATCGAGCACTGCAAGGCCGCTCGCGTCGACGACGACAGCAAGGCCACCTCCGAGCTGACCGGCCGGGCAGTACGTGGATGGAGCTGGATGTTCTCTGCGCCAAGAACGGTTGTATCTGATGACAATGACTGTGCAGTCGTAGACTCGATCATGGAGTAGTGGTGCTGTATCTCATCTTGGTCGTGAACGATACTCACTCCTCCATTCCGTCGTAAGATCAGCCTCCGGTCAGACGGGGAAGTGCCGGAGGAGGAACTGCATGACCCCCGTCACCAACTGCATCCGGATGCGGGCTTCCTGGGCATCGGAGAGCCCCGGGTGCGAGCCGTTCAGGTGGGAGATGTCCCACAGGCCCTGAATCAGAGTGCCTCCATCCTTTTCGGGCAACGGCTGGCCGATGACGGCCGGACCTTGTCCGCCCTGGACATAGAGACTCTTGATCGCAAGGCCGCCCTGGTTGGCCCGACCATTATCCGTGTAACCCGCGTGGTCGATGGCCAGGTTGACGATCAAATCTTCGAGCGCTGTCCGGAGCTGCCCGTTCGACGACGGGTGATCCTGCTCCGAGAAGTTCTTCACCGCCGCCTTGTAGTGGCCCAAGGCCTGGATGTAGCCCCGCACCGCCAACTCGTGTTCAAGCGCGGTCATCTCTTCATGGAGAGGGACCCAGCTGGGGTCGGTGGGCAGGATCCTCGCCTTGTGGCGGAACCCGCTAAAGGCACCGAGGTCCGCTTCGGGCTGAACGATGAGCTCGTATCCATCGCTCCGGAGCGCTTCCGCGAGGTCTTCGACCAGGTCTCGGAGGTCCTTGCGGAGGTTGAACTCCACCAGGGCCCGAGCAAAGTCGAGAAGCGCCTGGTGCGCCTCGTCGCCGAGGATCTCATCGCGTGCCCTTTCGCGGGCATCGTTCAGGACGGCCCGCAGGAGCTCCTGCCGGTTCTCGTCTCTTCTGACGTGCTTGGACCAGAGGTTCGCTTCCATGATCAGGTCGAGGATGTCGGACTTCGGGAGCTCCTTGCCGATCTTGATCATTCGGGCGAGCGTCCTGGTGCTGAGGGTTGGCATGGCGTCCATCCTGCGGCTGCGGGACGCGGGCGTGCATCCAGGTTTCAGAGAAGCTGCTGACTTTCATCTGGCACCTGACGGTTATGCCTCAATTGTGCTTTCGGGAGGGCTAGTCCGGGCCGTTGGGCTCATGCCGTGGCTGCGGTGGATGGTCGGCTGTTCGGGGATCACGGGGCCCCAGCGAAACGGGGCCGGACCCCTCGAAGCCGCGAGTCTGTTCGCGCTTGCTGCGAAGGAAGGTGACCGCCAGGTCGATTCCTTCGATCTCGCCCTGCCAGCCCTCGGTGACAGCCCGCTTGCGGCGGGCCAGCAAGTCCTCCTCGATCTCGTCGAGGCGGGGCAGCATCCTGGGGTTGACGCTGAGTATCGGGCAGCGGATGCACGCAGATCGTGTTTGCGGGACTCGGCGGAGTGGTGCAGCAACGCCTCGGGGGTGAGGTCCTTCAGGTCGATGCCGAAGTCGGTCAACGCGCAGCAGACGTCCTGCCGTGCGACGGGCCTGGCTCATGGGCAGCTGGTTGCGCAGGTACTTGTTGTCGCCGGCCTCGTCGCCGACCGGCCGCCCCTCGTCGTGTCCGGACGCCCCCCATCGCTTCTGCCAGGTCATCCCGGGAAAGGCGGCGAGGTGGCCAAGAAGCGTTTTCCGACCTCACGTTGATGCGTGGTGAAGGACGAGGACGGCCTTCACGACGTCGGTGATTCGGTTGGTGCTGCAGTGGAGCTTCCGCAGCAGGCGCCAGCCCTTGAGGGTGGCCATGGCCCGTTCGCCGAGGCAGCGGATCTTGGCGTGGGTGGTGTTGTGGCGGCACTTCCATCTCTTGAGGCGGCGGCCTCGAAACGGTACCCGGACATGTCCGCTGGCTCCTTGGTACGCCTTGTGCGCCCAGCATTTGAGCCCTACTTCGGCGAGGGCGTCGATGATGCCGTGCTGTCGAGCGGCGGTCAGATCGTGAGTCGAGCCGGGCAGAGCTGGAGAGGCCCAGAGCAGCCGTCCGAACGGGTCGGCAAGGACCTGGACGTTCATGCCGTGGCGTTTGTGTTTCCCAGAGTAGTACGGGGTGTCGGCGGCGATGCGGTCGATCGGCAGCAGGGTGCCGATCGAGCATGACGAACGCCTTCGTCCGGATCGTCCTCATCGCCTCCTCCAGGGACGGAGCGAGGGTGGACAGGGCCTCGACGGCTTCACGTATGTAGCGGTAAACGGTCGCGATCCCGATGCCGAATCCGGCGGCGAGCTGGGCGTATGTGTCACCGCACCGCAGGTGGGCCAGGGCGAGCAGGGCCTGACGTGCGGCGGAAAGTCGCCGCCACCGCGTCCCGATCTCCTGCCGCCTGACCGCCAGTTGCCCGGTCAGGAACCGCAAGGTGCGGCTGGACAGATCAATCGAGGACGGGTAGACAAGCACGCGAAGCTCCTGGCGAACACGGGTGGTCTTGGTCGAGAACCCGTCTACCAGGAGCTTCGTCGTTGTGCAGGACTGTCCAACTCGCGGTCAGCACCGCCAGCTTGGAAGACACTCAGTGGCCAACTGGAGTTGCTCAGTCACATCTGGTGTGACAGAGCATTTGATTTGGCGAGTTGAGCCGGGGGCGGGCAGGCGGGCAGGGTACCGGCACAGCCTGGCAGCGGCTCGCGCGCTACGAAGGCCCCGCCCATCCATGCGTGGCCGGGGTGCCTTCAAGAGGCAGGCGTTCGCGGTAGTACTCCGAGTCCAACCACTCCTCGATCACGAAGAGCGGGCGCGACAAGCGCACATCCGCAATCTGCTGGGCCCGCAGAAGCAACCCGAGATCGGTCAGGGAGAGGGAGTCATCGGGGGTGTACAACAGGCAGTTGCCGTGCTCGGCGGCGTAGTCAAGGAGGTACTGGTGCGCCTGCTCGGGGTCGCGGCCCGCCAGCGCGAAGCCTGCAAGATAGACCTGCGGACCGGTGAGCGCATCCAACGCCACGCACGCCAGTTTGCCCGCGTCGTAAAACGCCGCCACCCCGTCGGCGAAGTCTTCCCGTCGGTACGGGCCACCCGCACGTTCCTGGGGCCCTGAGACCTGGAGCGCGTCGGCGACCTCAGCCGAACTCATCCCAAACCGCAGCGGTCCCACGCCAACGTTGGGCAGCGACTCCCAACGCTCCCGTTCTTCGCCAGCCCTCACTGTCCCCACCCTTCATCTGGCCGGCTCACAGCCGTACCTTCGCTCCTGGCCTGGCATGCGTACGCGCCCAGCGGCCAAAGTGCCAACTAACACCTACATACAGGTACTCCGAGGCGAACCATCCTCAGGAGATGACGGCCCGCTGACCAGGGAAGAACGCCCGCCGAACGCTCAACTCGCCAACCCGGGCACTCACTCGCCAACTGAAGCGCCCGACCACTTCTGGGGCTCGCGGGCTGTTCAGGGCGCGGCCTCTACAGGTCGAACTCCAGGTGCTCGATGTCGGTGAAGCGGACCTCTTCCAAGCTTCCGGCGCGGCGGCCGCTGTCCTGGAAGTACACCTCCTTGAGTGCTTCGGCGGCGATCTCCCGCAGTTCCTGATCGCTGGCGCCCTGCTGCTGGGCGTCGAAGAGGCGGGCGGCGTAGCGCGGCGGCAGCGCGACGGTCAGGTGCCGGATCCGGTTCTGGTCCGTCGACCCGATCGGCGCGGTGTAGCCGAGCCGGGCTCGGGTGTCGATGACGATGCCGCCGGTGTTTGCCGCCTCCTCCCGGGCCTTCGCCCGGATCTGCGGCTGCCACCGCGCCTTCACCTCGCGCTCCAGACGCGCGGCGAGGTCCGGGCGCGGCTTCTTGAACTGGTCCTTCACGTAACGCTCCACGGTGCGCTGGGACACCCGCAGCGTCTGGGCGACCGCCTTCGTCCCCTTGAGCTGCTTGACCAGATACCGCATCTGCGCGCCGGCCGACTTCGGGACCGGGCGAGTGAACGCCTTCTGCACCGCCTGGTCCAGGCCGTCCCTGAACATGCCCATGCCCGCCTACTCCCCGCTGTCCTTGTCAGTGACGGTGCCGTCCTTGATGTACCGGGCGAGGTTGAGCTCGGGGGCATTGAACTGCTCGCGGACGCCCTCGCCCCACAACACGCTCTGGGTGCCCTCCCACTTGACCAGACCGGGGTTCACTCCGAGCTTGAAGCCGCCCGGCAGCGGCTTGCCCTCCCGGTACGGCAGGAAGTCCAGCGGGCTTTCCCCGTCGACCGCGTACACGGCGCAGTCGGAGAGGATCGCGACCGGGTACTGCCCGGTGAAGGCGGCGTGCTTGAGGATCTTGCGGTGCATGTTGATCCGCGTGCGGGAGATGACGGCAGCGCGGATGTCGGGACGCCAGGTCGGCCGGGACAGGGCCCGCCACGGCTGCCCGGGCTTCCAGCCCTCGCCGCGCGGGCGCTCGCGCAGCTTGCCGAGGCCGCCCTTGACCGTCGCCTTGATCGCGGACACCACGACCGCCAGCTGCGGGTCGCGCTCCTTGTAGCCGTCCATCGCCGCCAGGAACTCCTGCGGCGGCACGTCGGCTGGCACCCCGAGGTCGGCCATCGTCGCGACGTACGCGTCGCGCAGCCGGTTGTACCAGGCGTCCAGGTAGCGGCCGTTGTCGTAGCGCACCCACGCCTCGACCGGGCGCACTTCGTAGCCCAGCTCCACTGCGTACGCGACGGTCGGCGTCGCGTACCAGGCCGGGCCCTGGGGCCGCTCGCCCTTCGGCGTGAACGGGCTGGGCAGCAGCTCGCCCTCCAGGTCCACCCACTCCTTGCCCGATTTCACGCGGGACAGGTCGACGTGTGAGAGGTCGACCAGCCACGAGCCGGGCAGCTTCGGGTCAAACACTGGGCTCTTCACCCGGGTCGGCGCGCCGAGGCCGACGACCGTGCCGTTCGCTCCGGCGGCGAAGGCCATGTTCACGTCGATGCCCACCAGGTTCCGGTGCATGCATTCGGCGTCGGTGAGCGGGCGCGCCCAGTCGTACGCCTCCTCAAACAGCTTCTCCGCCGGGCCGCGGACGTGGAAGCGGGGCAGGTTCAGTTCGTTGAGCACGGGATGGCCGTCGGGGGCCTCGCACGGTGCCGGGTCGACCGGGTCCTTTCCCAGCGAGCCGGGGTTGTGCTCGCTGTGCCGCACGCCGTGGGCGTCCGGTTCGGACGCGCGGGTCGGCGGGTGTAGCGCGGTCATCAGCTCCAGGCCGGTGACGGCGGTGGAGCCGCGGGGCGTCATCACCCGGGACGCGTACGTGCCCAGGAGCCGGGCGAGTTCGGCCGGCGGAAGCTGCCCGGCCTCGCCCCAGTGGCGGGTGCCGAGCGCGTGCCAGGACGGGATGCACATCTGGACGCAGGCACGCTCGGAGCCCTGCGCCGGGCGGTAGATCCGCGCCCACGGGCCGAACCCGCGCTTCGTGAGCTTCCAGTCGGCGCGCGCGAGCTGCCTGATGGCCTTGTGCCCCTCGGGGAGCCGCCCGGCAAGCCGCTCTTTCTCGGTGAGGGCGACCGGCAGGCCGTAGCGCTCGCACGCGGCCTCGGTGAGCACGAGCAGCGGGTCGGCGTCCTTGCCCGGTCCCGACAGCTTCGGCTGCCCCAGCTTCGCCTCCTTCAGCGTCCAGTCGACCAGCGCCGGGATCGACTTGGCGGGCACATCCAGGACCAGACCGTCGACGCAGTACGCGACGACGTTGCCGTCTTCGACGTCGACGACGGCCAACGGCCCGTTCTCGAAGCGCGGGTCGACGCCCGCCGGAGTGTTCGCCGGGGCCGCCTTCTTCACGCCCGGGCGCCGCGATGTCGCCGACGGCCTGACGGCGCGCACCGGAGGGGACGCGGCAGCCGCAGCCGCGGTCTTGGCGGGGCGGGGACGGGTGTTGCCTTCAGCCGGCAGGGCCACAGCCCCGGGCGCCGGATTTGCGGGCACAGTCCGCGCCTCCGCCGGGGCGAGGACGCCGGTGAACGTCTCGCGCACCGCCGTGTCCTGCACGGGCGCAATGGTGTTGGAGGCAACAGGGAAGCGCGCCGCCAGGCCGTCCAGGAGCCGGGCGTAGGCGGCCCGCTTCGGTGGCCGCGGCTCACTGCGGCCGGTCTCCCAGTTGCCGACGGATTCCCGCCGGGCGTCCAGCGCCTTGGCGATCTGCCCCTGGCTGAGGCCCGCGGCTTCCCGTAGACGCTTGCGCTCCGCCGGGGGCGGCAGAGGGTCCTGGGCGACCTGTTCCAGCAGTGCGTCGACCGCGCCGAAAAGCGCGTCTTCCTCGTTGGGCACAGCGCTCACCTCCGACCCCACCCTACTTCAATCACTCATGGATTTCTCCTCGATTTAACATCGATCGCTCATTTGATGCTAAGTACGCCGCAGGTTCTTCCAGGAGGAGCGGTGACAGAAAACTCTGTGAGCAGGAGACATTCGACGTGCTGCACCGGGCGACCCTCCCGTCGGCGGACCAGGGCGCCGTCCCGCAGCCCCGGCCAGTCGTGGTCGTGGTCGTCGTCGCCGGACAGCCCGGCACCGGGAAGACCCAGATCGCCGACCTCGTACAGGTCCACGACCTGTTACGCGACAAGACCCGTCGGGCACACGGCCGCAGCACGGAGCCCACCGCGGCCGTGGTCGACGCCCAGAGCGTGAAGACCTCGGCAAACGGCCGAGACCAGCCAGGGCATCGACGCCGGCAAAAGCAAACCGTCGTCTTCGGGCGGACCGGCATAGGCACTGTTCGAGATCTCGGCTACGAAGGTGCGGTACGGCTCGGGCAGCGCGACACCTTGTCGTTCCTCCCAGGTACGAAGTGCCTGCCCAGAGGCTGTCGCCGTACCTCAGCAGGAATCGCCGCCTGCAACAGGGCTATCGCCGAAGTCGTGTCGGTCATCGCCCACTCATACCACCAGCTGCCGACACCTCACCCCCGCCTTACCGAAGGCCCATCATCCGCATCAGTCGCTGTTGTTGTTCACGGTGACGTTGTGGCTCAGTTCGGGACGCAGGACGAGGCCGCGCAAGCCTGCGATGGAGGCGATGCCCCAGCCGATGACGGCAAGTCCGGCGGCAACCTGTCGTGCGGGACCGGCTGTTCCCGACCACACCATGACGGTGGTGGCGGCACCCCACAGGATCCAGGTGAGCCGTGCTCCGAAGGCCCCGGTGAGGAACGAGAAAGCCAGCAGCCCGGCGCCGGAGGCAACCCAGACCAGGTGCAGGGTGGTGGCGGTGACAGGCAGTCCCGCGGTGTGGGCATGCAGGTAGGCGCGGACCGGCCGGTCGACGGTGGCGGTCAGCCCGCTGCCGTCCCAGGCTTTCGCAACATGGCTCGAGAGCGCACTCAGAAGTGCTCCCGTCGCGGACATTAAAACTAGGAAGGCTGGGATGACCACCGCGGTTTTGATCCACAGCGGTGTCTGGCGCCACGGGCCGGTCATGGCGTCGGCGACTTCCTGGCGCCGCGCATCGAGCCAGTCCCGGTCGGTGAGCACAAGGCGAGGGCGCGGTGCGGCATCGGGCTGCTGGCGGCGGGGGGCTTTCAGGTCAGCGGCGAGGCTGCCGATGGCGTCCTGCAGCATCGGCAGGACGCGGCGGTCTTTGCCCACGACCGTGTAGGCGGCCAACGCGGCAGCAGCCGGGAGCAGTGCCAGCAGCCACCAGGAGCTCCACCGGGTGGCCGTGAACAGGCTGAAAGCTGCCGTAGCGGCACCCGCGAGGGCGGTGAGGCAGCGCACAAGGCGGTCCGACAGGCTTTTGGCGCTGAAGCGGATCTGCCGGGCTAGCGGTTCGCCCCGCAGAGAGCTGCGCAGCACGGGCCACAGCCGTCGTGCCGGCTCCCACGGATCAGCAGTCAAGACCAGCCCGCTCACCGCGAGCAGGACCAGGAGCGGTGCCCATCCGGGAGCGCCGGCGTCGGTGACGGCGAGCAGGGCGACGGCTGTGGTCATGAGCAGCAGGCATCCCAGGGCGCGGCCCAGGAGGTGGGTGGCGGTCTGCCAGCGCTGGATGATCTGGGTGGCGGTGCGGCGGGGCGGGGTCAGGTCCCATTCGTCGCGGACTTCGTCCCGCAGGGCCTGGCCTTCGTCGAGGAAGCCGTGCACGGTGTCGAGCATCTGGTCGAAGTCGGCTCGGAAGAAGGCCTCTTGAAGGTCTTCGGGCATGGGTGGCAGGAGGGTGGGGTCGCTGTCGCTGCGCGGGGCGGGTGCGGTGGCGCGGAGACGGGCGAGCTGTTCCTCAAGTTCGTCGCTGCGCCGGCGCAGGCGGCGGGTGAGCTGTTCGGCTTCCTCGCGGCTGGCGCGGGCGCGCCCCAGATCCTGCTGTGCGGTGTCGAGTTGGTAGGTCAGCCGGGCCAGCTCCTGCTGAGTCTCCTGGCCCTGGTGGTTTTTGAGACCGCTCATGCGCTGCTGGAGGTCGACGGTGAGCATGCTGAGGGCTGTGACCATCTGCTGGGCGCGGTTGCGTTCCTGGGTGAGGCGGTCGTTGCGTTCGTGCGCCTGGGTGAGTTGCTCCTGGGCCTGAGCCGCCTGGTCCTGGGCGGTGGCTGCAACGCTGGCAAGCGCGGCCGCCGCGGCTTCCTCGGCGGGCCGTGGGGCGGGCAGATGGGCGGAGGGCGGCGCGGGATTCTTCGCCTTGTGCCAGAGCGCCAGGGCCTCCTGGCGGCGGATCTCCCGCTCCAGGGGCGTTGTGAGCGCGTCGACGGCCTTGACGATGAACTGCTGTGATGGGACCTTCTTGCCGCTGAAGAACTCCGAGATCGTGCTGCGGCCGTAGCGGACAGACGGCTCGAGGTCTCTCAGCTGCTTGCCGGAGCGGTCCAGCAACTGCCGCAGATAGATCGCCAGAGCCCGCCCCTCGACCGTGTCGGCCTGCAGGTCGCCCCATCCCCGGCCGGCCTTCTTCTCCGCCATAGCCCCCCTCCCCCACGGCAGCGGCGCACCGATGATGCAGTGCACAGTTCGCTGGCGGCCCAGCGTACGAAGATCACGCCAGAGACGGCAGGGCGTCAACCAGCCTCCCTAGGACACGGATGGCCGGATCACTACGGGCCCGGCGGCGGGTGGACGGTCCGGCGCTGCCGCGCCATGTCCGCAATTCACCAGGCCAAAGGCGCGAACATTGTGTCGGACAAAGCAGGCGGAGCAAGGCTGTGAACAGTCCCGCCCGTCTCGTCCCCACACCTGTTGCCTGGAGTCGTCCATGACCCGCCCCGCTGCTTCCCGCTCCTCCCTCTCCCGCCCCCGCGCCCTGTCCGGGCCCGCCGCTCCCGCGCCGCTGCCCGCCACACGGACCAGCCGGCGCCGTACCGCTCTGCCCCGCATGAGCGAACTCGCCATCGACCAGTCCACCGCCGGACGCATCATCGACCTACGCCGCGACCCGCAGGCCCCGCACAGCCTGCCGCGCGGCCTGGCCCACGGCCGCTACCGGTGCTGCGCCTGCGGGGCGCAGCTGATACTCACCGGACCCGCCAGCGCCGGCTCCCACTTCACCCCGCGTTTCCGTCACCACGGCAGCCGGCCCGGATCCGACCGCTGCGGCGCCCCGGCGCAGCAGCAGGCAGACGTCCAGGCCGACCTCACGCGCGTCCTCGACCTGCGCGACCGGCTGTCCGCCCTGCCCGGTGTCGCCGCATGGCTGCAGATCAGCCCCGGCCAGGTAGGGCAGCGCTGGGAACTTCCACCGGCTCTGGTCGTGCGCCAAGGGGACGAGACCGCGGTCATCGAACGCCCCCGGCGGCTGCTCTCCCCCGCCCTCGTGGACCAGCAGATGAAAGCCGTGCGCGCGCAGTACGGCGCCGGCACCCAGCACTGGTGGATCTTCGACCGTGAAGACCCCGTCCACTACACCAGCGCCGGCAGCCTCTCCGTCCGGCCACGCGGCCAAGCCCTCACCCACCGCAAAGTGCAGCCCACCCTCGCCCAACGGCAGATCAACGCCCTGCGCGGCGCGGTGTGCTGGCTCGCCGAGGACACCCTGCTCATCCCCTACGGCGGCCACAACCACCAGCACGCCGCCCGGGAAGGAGAAGACTGGAGCGGCGACATGGCGTCCTGGCGCCACGACTGGCGCATCTCCCGCCCCCGCCCAGCCGGTGAAGCCGACTGGTGGGGCCTGGTCCCCCTACCGCTCTCCGCCCTCGGCCGCCCCGCCGGCCAGCGCCTGGCGGCCGCGCTCCAGGTCATGGCCGACCTCGCACACGCCGAACAAGGACGCGAACGCCACCGCCGCAGCCTCGCCCGCAACCACACACAGCACTCCACAGTCCGCAGCCGTCCGCCCCAGCAACTACAGCTGCCCACCGCCGACGAAGCCCGAAGCGAACCAGCACCCCCGCACACGGCCGTGACACCGACCACCCGCTCTGAGACGACCGAAGTTGTCATGCCGGAGTCCGCTACCGCGCGCGCTGCGGTACTTGCCGTGGCGCCGACCGGATCGCTTCCGCGTCGGGCCGCCACGGCGCCCGAACGCCCCGCTAAAAGGCGCAACCGCTTCTCCTGGCTCCGCCTCCTGTCCCGCCGACGACGCAGCAACGGCCAAAACAACCCGACAGCTCAGACCGAAAGCTGATGCCAAAACCCGTGGGCGCCAGGCATGACATCCCTGGCATCCGAGGGGGACCGGGTCGGCGCCGCACGTCGAGGCAACCTGCCCGTCCTCACCGGTGAGCAGGTTATGGACGTGCCCCACAGGCAAACACGGACGCCCTGACTTGCAGCGTTGAGGTTGAAAAGCACCTACTCAGCGCCGCACACAGTCCACGTAGAAGTGTGTGGGCCACCCCTCTATAGGGAGTGCCTCGAAGCCGTCCAGAGATGACGCCACTACTCGCCAATGCTTGATCTCGCTAGATGCCAGTGGCTCCAAGGCATTTTCACCACGTCAGATACCCAGTCGAGACGGCCTGACGATGTCACAGAAACAGCATGTAGTCACTGGCACCAAAGCGTCACTTCACAGAGGGAGAAGGAGCTAGGAGTGACGCGCCTTCTTCCTTCCAGCTTCCCGTCATTTCAGTTCTCCGAGAAAGGAAATGACGGGAGGAAACTAAGCCTGAGGAGCTTCGGGTTCTTGCACTATCATTCGCGCAATCTCTCGCAATATTCGATCAAGCCGAATAACTCTATGGCGGTTAGTGTCCGCCAGAAAATATAGGTACGCAGCCCGTCTCTCCCTATCCATTCGGACATGGCGCACGCACAACAGTAGAGCCACCATTAGCAGGATCGCTGTTCGTCCTGACCTTGGGATAGCTGTATCCACAGTAAAAGAAATAAGCTCACTGACCAGTGAGTCCCACGGGCCAGATTCATCCACCACCATTGCCAGCCAACCCAGCCACGTACCCCAATCAAGATAGCTATCCAAGGGAATGACCGCCTCTAAATCATTGCCCGTGCCGATAGGACTATCGGAGAAATCTTCTGCGCAGTGAAGCCAAATAGCTCCTGGGGAGCCTTCGGACGGAGAAAGCACTCCGTCGACTAGCACCTTCTTCACAGCACTGACCGAGTTAGCGGGTCCCCAAGCACCACCCCAGCCATACAGGCTCATCAATTCCCAACCAGCGACCATGAGCGCCAGTAGCACACTATTCCGGGGTGAGGAGCCGTCAGGGCAGAACACTACGTTCCTCTGAAGCACTAGATGGAGAGCCGATCGCACATCCTCATGCAGGTCATTCAAGAGCAGTCTCAAAGCCTGAGCAGCATCGAAGAGTTCTAGGTCGTCGGTGAACTCATACCAGCGCGGCAGTTCAGCAGTACCTGCCAGCATGACTACAACGACCTCTTGCTCCAGCAGTCCCCTTTGGATTTGTCGCCGTGCTAGCTGCAGTTGCTGCTTAAGGCCACAGCGCGCTGCGGCGAACACTCCATTTAGCTTTGCTTTGCCACCGGGCAGTTGGGCAAGCGTGGAGATCGATCGGAGAGATGTCGGCGAATCGATGCAGTTCGGATCAATCAGGGCGAACAGATGATCCAAAGCATCTTCCGCATGCTCGCTACTAAAGATGGCCAGCGACGCTAGTGCAGTGAAGCGCGCTGTCTCGTCTGGGAAGAGCGACCGTTCTTGAAGATAAGTCTCTAGCTCATCGGTAGGCCAAACTTCTTTGAGCACTGTGAGAGTATTTTCAAGATCGAGGAGATCACGGTCCTCTTCGAGAAGCTGCTCTCTTAATGCCAGCGCGGCCCGTTGCGCCCGCCCATCCCCCAGGCGAATCAGAGCACGCAATGCGTCACATCGGGTCTCCCATGGCTCGGTAGCTGACTGAACGATTCTCGTTAGCTCATGGCCCGCAGTATCTGGTCGATGCGCGGCAAGGGCCGCCGCCGCCGCGTAGCGTCGTTCATTTGGCCTGCTCGCTAGTTGTGTAAGCGTGTTCGCAATCTTCGGATGACGAATGCGGGCTGCAAGCGACCACCAATCGGGTTCAAGGTCGGGGTCGGTTGCATCCAGCTGAGTGAGAAACCACTGAGCATGCGTGTCATCGAGGAGGGGACCTTCTGCAAGGAGGTGGGCGGCAACGAGGCGATCTGCGGGCGTGCCCTCCTCCAGCCTTTCCAGCAACTCTTTGGCGAGATTGGTCGAGCGGTGGGCGGCGTGGATGAGTGTGGCCAGGGCGGCCTTGTCGTGGCCACGGGCTTGGCTGATGACCGTGTGCCATGCGGGTTCGTCAAAGAATCCCGAACTGGGGAGTTGTCTTGCTCGGTACTCAGCTGCGAGATGCTCGGCGAAGCTGTTGTGCAGAAACCGTACGTCCGTCGCCGTGCGCAGCAGCATTCCTGTGCCTGCGAGGATTCCCCTGACGTGCTCAGGCCAGCCGAGTACTAGACGGCTAGCAGGTGTGTCCAGTCGGTCGTCCAGCCAGCTCAGTGCGGTGCGGGTCAGGCTCTCGACGCCGCGTCCAGTTTGAGTGACAGCCAGATAGTGCAAGAGTGCCTCGCCGCGTTGTGCGGCCAACTCGCGGATGGCGGGGGCGCCCTGTGGATTACCATCCACGGCGTCCTCCAACCATTGCCACTGCTCGCGCAGTTGAGGTGCTTTGGACCGGGCCAGATGCCTGCGGTACTGCTCGTAGAGCAAGTACTGGTTGCCCGGCAGTGGGCTGTCCGGGTACGCCTCGTGGACGACGGCTGTGATAGTGGCGAGCAACGGTACGCGTACCAGCGGGCCGAGGCACGCGCGATCTACCTGACGTAGGTAGTCAGCAGCGACTTCCGCGTCGCCGAACCAACGCGTCGCGAAGTCGATCAGGCGCGGCCGGTCGAAGGGTTCGAGCGCATAGGGGGTCAGTCCTGCAGTCTGCAAAGCACTGCTTTCGCTGGCGGGCAACGGGCGTGTCGTGACGAGAAGTTGGGCGGCGCCTTGCTGGCGCTCGGCGAAGCGGGCCAGGCTCAGCACGAACGCTCGGCGCGCCCCAGGTTCGACGATCTCGTCGACCCCGTCCACGAGGGCAAGCCAGCGCATGCCTTCAGGCAGCGCGGCAGGAATCAGGGCGGATTCGATCGTTTCAGGTCGTCGAGCGAGTTCGGTGGCGGTCATGTACACGGGAACGAGCGGCGGAGGCGTGTCTCCTTCCAGCCAGGCAGCTGCAAGGCCTCCTGCTAGCTGACGTAATAGGGTGGACTTGCCGCCACCAGGTCCGGCGACGACCAGGAGATGTCCTGGTTCTTCCGTGACCACGTCCTGCGCGGCCCGGGCCTCCACGCCTGTTGTGCCCCCATTGTCGTCGGAGTCGATGACCTGCCGTACGTAAACTTCTGAGAGGCGGGGCAGTCGGCCTTCTGGAAGCAGGTAGGGCACACTGTCGCCATCTTCTTGCTGCCGTGCGAGGAGCTCGGTAACTGTGTCGGGCAGCTCTGGTGGCGGCCCAGTCCGCACAGCGCCGGGAGGGAGTGGCGGCTGGGGCGGTGTCCCTGGGAAGCCGCGGCGGGCCCAGGCTCCGATGGCAGCGTGGTATTGCTCCCAGGCTTCGAGGTCGGACCGGCTGGCGCCACACAGCTCAAGGATCCTGAGTGCCCGGCGTAGCAGTGCTTCTGTCAGACCGGGGAACCGGGTCCCCGACAGTGTGTGGCTGATGGTTGTCTCAGAGTAGGGGGAGGCCTTCGCGAGGCGCTTGCGCGACATCCCCGCCGAGGTGGTCCAAGCGCGCAGCCCTGTCGCGTATGAGTGTCCCGGCTCGTCGGGGCGCACCGGCCCGGCCGGGCGGCCAGGCGACCGCCTCGGGCTGTCGGCGTACTCGCTCAACTCTCGCCCCCCTAAACCTGCTTACTCTCCACAGAATGCCGCTCATTCCGTGCCGCAGGCCAGTAAAAGCAGCTCAGAGGCTCGGGAAATCCGCTCGTTGGCCACAGAATCGATCACGGGTGTGTGCTGGTCTCACGGTCCGACTCTCACTTCCTGGAGCTGCACGTGGTCACCAGCCCCACCCCGTCCCTTCTCTCGCGAATGCGGGGTGCCGCCGTAAGCGGTTCCGCCACATCGACGGTCACCTTGTCGGCCGCGGCAGCGTGGAGTGGTAACTACATCCCCGCCGTCATCGTCGCCGCGCTGCCTCTGTGCGCTTTCCTTTTCGTGGTCTGTCCCGCTGTGTGGAGCCGCGACACAGGACGACGCCGCGCCGCGCTGACCGTGCTGGACCGCCTACTGGGACGGGATGAGGCCAGGAGGCCTCGTCGTCGTGAAGGTTAGTGAAGGGTGCTCCACAAGGGCCGAGACGACCCTCGACAGGGGAACTGAGGTGGCGGTGGCACCGCGTGACGTCACCCTGGCCATACAGACGGTTCAGGAGGCCCTGCTCGCCCCCCGTAGGTATCCAACCGGGTTCCCGTCCGGGGCCCGTTCAGCCCCTGCGTGATTCACTCCACCGGTCTTCCGACTCGGCGGCACCACCGCGACCGCTTCAACAAGGCGGGGTGCCTTCTGCGCACCGCCAGCTTCGGACTCCTGGGCTGGGTCGACACCCTGGCCGCCCTGATCACCGCTTCCGCCGCGACCGGCTTCGCCGGCGCTCTGTTCAACCCCGCCGTCCGCGCCTACTTGGCCGCCTAGGCGGGCGAATGGCGCGTGGACACCTTCGCCACCCTTTACGTCTACTACCAGGCTGGCATGCTCCTCGACCCGCTCGTCGGACTCGCCTTGCTGGCCGCCGACTTCCGCCTCGTATGCACGGTCGCCGCCGCCATCTTCGCCGCGCTCACCCTGCTGCAATGGCAAACCTTGCCTGCGCACAAAAGCGCCTCGGCGGGCACCGGAAGGCGTACTGGCTATGGCGCACGTTAGTCGTTCCGGGCGCCCGGGCGGCAGACCGCCCGCGCTGTGCAGGGCCGCACCGACACCTTGCGGCACCAGACTTTGCATCCGTGCTCTGGCCCCGGAGACATCCCGCGGAGTCGATTTGCCAGCCGGCGAGAACGGCCTGCAGCGGACCCTGGAGAGTGGTCACAGCGGCGGCACGGCCGGTCGAGAAGCGAGCGGGTTCACTTCTCCAGGCGCTCGGCACGGTCTCGCGACGTCTCAGCGGCGCGGCGTGCTGCTGTGCGGCATGGTCTGTTTCCGCGGCTCGGTTGCGTGCGTTGTCGAGGTCGTTTCGGATCCGGCGTCTCAGCTTCACCACGGCGTGAAGTTGCTGGGCCAGTTCCGTCGCGCGTTCTTCAAGTTGACGGAGTGTTGCTTCGGTCCGCCCGACGGCCGTCTAAACCTCTTGGTGTTCCTCCTCTCGCTGGCGGCCCTGCTGTTCGGCCGCTTGCGCCTCGCGCTGGGCCTGGGCGCCTCCTGGCCCCCTTCGTCTTCAAGGCGCTTCCCTCGAGGAGCCTGGTACTGGTGCCGTCTGGGCGGCCTGGCTTCGGCGGTGTCTTGCGTCCACGTGCTATGTGGGGTGCAGGGGCTGAGCGGGCGGATGTGCTGGCGACGGCGGCGGCCGCAGTGAATCCGACGGGAGCAGCGAGGGCTTTGACCTTGCGCTGCGTGGCCTCACCGAGGGGATGTCCGGCCTCAGCCCACGGGCTATCACCGGCCAAATCAAGCAGCTCGGGACAAGCTGCCGCCCCACGCGTATGCGCCATGTTTGACACCGACCCATCTCAGGCGCTGACGGCCCCGGTACGAACGGCGTATTCCTTGAGGCCGGGGAGCGCGACGGAGCCGTACACGAGGTCGGCGGTGAGGGCGCGGACTGCGGGTCGGCGGGCTTCTTCGGGGGCCTGGTGTTCGATGCCGCGCAGTGCGGCGTAAGTGGCCCGTGGATTGTTCAGCTGGTGCCACATACGGGCGGTGTCGGTGTAGAAGCGTGCCCGGCGTTCGGCGGTGGGCAGTCGTGCGGGGTTGATCGAGTCGGCGTACCTGATGCCTTCGTCCGGGGTGCCGAGAGCATTGTGAATACCGATGCGGTACAGCGCGCACTGCTGGGGACTGGCGTCCACGGTGAACAGCCCGGCGTCGGGGCCGGCGGGCAGGCGTTGGGCGCTCTGGTCGGCTTCGTCGGCGAGGTTCAGCGCGGTGGTGCGGTCGCCGGTGACGGCGGCGCTGTACGCGGCGGTCAGCAGCAGGCTGGTCCGGACGGCGAGCGCGGACGGTGCCGGTGTTCCCCGTTCCGCGCCCAGGGTGGTGGCGGTGTGGGTGAGCAGGTCGACGGCTGTATGTCCGCGTCCGGAGCGGCGCATGGCGATGGCGAGAACGCGGGCGGCTTCTCCCACGGGGGCGGGTTGTCCGCTCTCGCGGGCGGCGCGTAGGGCGCGATCTGCGGTCACCCAGGCGGTGTCCGAGTGGGCCTTGACGGTGAGTTCGGATGCCAGGACGTAGGCGCGCGCGACGATCGTGCTGGCGTGCTCGCGGCGGGTGCCGCTGAGTGAGTCGCGGGTTGCCTCGGCTGCCGCGATCAGGGCGGGGAGTTCCTCGCCCAGACTCGTGTAGCGGGCTTCGCGGAAGTCGCTGCGGGCTGCGGTGAGCGCGAGGGACAGCCGGTCCAGGGGCATTGGCTCGGCGGTGAGGGGCTGGAACAGCGCGGATTCCAGTACTGCGGCGGGGTCTGTGGCGGTGCTGCTGTCCGCGGCAGCGGCCGTGGTGGCGGTGGAGGCCAGGGTGGCGCCGAGGCCGGCCGCTCCGGCAAGGAAGTTTCTGCGTCGCACCGGGTCGTCCTCCTGCTCCGCCGGGGCCTGGTCTGGGGCCACCCTAGTGGCCGGAAGGGCCAGGTGAGCCGACCTTGCCGCTTCCTGCGGTCCGGGTCGCCCGGGTGAGGAGGGGGCGAGTCCGAGTTCCTCCGGGGTGATGGTCAGGATGCGCGCGATGCGGATCAGGATCTCCCAGGGCGGGGTCAGTTCGTTCTTCTCCACTCGGCATACCCAGGCCGCGGAGTAGCCGATCATCACGCCTAACTGGGCCTGGGTCATCCGGGGTCGGCGGGCATTGCGGCGGCTGCGGATGAGCACCCCCAAGTCCACTGCGACCACGGGCAGAACCACGGGATGCGGCGGTAGGGCGTGGATGCTCATCAAGCCTCCTGGACATGCCCTGCGTGGGGATATTCACGGTATCCGCCAGGGCCGGGGCAGGCTGGTCGTCTTTGCCGAACTTGCGGATCCTGCAAGTCGCTTGAGGATGCTCCCGGCCTTGTATCGGGGTGGTCTGCCGGGGCGGTTTTCTGAGGGCAGCCGGCCATCGTGAGCCGGACGGTTCGTCTCAGGAGGTTCCTGATGCCGCACACCACCACCCAGTCCTCGGAGCCGGGCAGCGGGCTGGTCCGCGCCCGCCGTCAGATCAACGCTGCCCGGGCCCGCGGGGCAACGCCGTCAGACGGCGGCGGCACCGGCCGCTCGGACGGCAACGACTAGCCGAGGACGGCCTGAAGCGATGACCATCGTGTCCATCGCGGAGCGGCTGGGCCAGGACGGGTTCCTGGCCCGGTCGCTGCACCGCGATTACCGCCACGTCACCCAAGCCGTGGACGCTCCCGGCTCTCTCGTCTCCTTCGACGTTCTCAACGAACTGATCGCCTCGCACCGGCTGGAGCCGCCACGGCTGCGTTTGTCGGCCGACGGCGAGGTCCTCCCCCAGCACCGTTACACCGTGCCCGTCACCACACGACGGCACACGGTGTGGCAGCGCACCCATCCGGCCGAACTGCACCAATGCCTGTCCGGCGGCGCCTCCCTGGCGATCGACGCGATCGACGAACTCCACGAGCCCGTCGCCGACCTCGCTCAGCACCTGGAGAGCTGGCTGCGCACCCGCATCCAGGTCAACGCCTACGCCTCATGGACCCCGACTGAGGGATTCGGCATCCACTGGGACGACCACGACGTCATCGTCGTCCAGGTCGAGGGCGCCAAACGCTGGCGGCTGTACGGCCCGACCCGGCAAGCCCCCATGCACCACGACGTCGCCTTCCC
This sequence comes from Streptomyces sp. NPDC090798, assembly GCF_044768965.1. NCBI lineage: Bacteria > Bacillati > Actinomycetota > Actinomycetes > Kitasatosporales > Streptomycetaceae > Streptomyces > Streptomyces sp. NPDC090798. Next base: position 61,489 of record NZ_JBIVXA010000030.1, on the reverse strand, counting down.
CGAGCCGCCACCGGAGACACCGGTCGCGGACGTCGTTCTCAACCCGGGCGACGTCCTGTATCTGCCGCGCGGCTGGTGGCACGCGGTCACCGCCGACCAAGGCACCGCCTCCCTGCACCTGACCTGCGGAATCGGCCCCCACACCGGCGCCCACCTGATCGGCTGGCTGTCGGAGCGGCTACGCACCCACGGCCTCGTCCGAGCTGATCTCCCCCTGCACGCCTGCCCCGGCGCCCAGGAGGCGTATGTGGAGTCCCTGCGCAAGCTGCTGCTGGACGCTTTGGACGAGCCGGACCTGATCGGGCGGTTCGCTGCAGCCCGGGACGCGGAAGACCTCGGCCGACTGCGCCCCTCTCTGCCCTTCCTCAACGGCGTCCCTGCGGATCCGGACCTCGCGGTGCGGTTGACCACCGGCCGAGCCCGGCTCACCACGGCCCGCGATGACGACGGTGCGGAGGTGATCCGCTTCACCGCGGCCGGACAGGAGATCGACTTCGCCCCGGCCACCGCATCGCTGCTGCGCCGTCTGCTCGAAGGCGGCTGGTGGACACTGGCCGATCTGGCGACTGCCGCCAGCCTCTCCGTGCCCGATGCAGCCGGCGTAGTGGGTGAGCTGGTGGATGGTCAGGCTGCCTGCGTCCGGGCCGGTCACCGGTGACCGCCGCGCTGGCGCTCGGCACGTACCGGCTGCGGGACGTGGCCAGCGCGGTCCGGTACGCCGCCGCCTCCGGAACTACGTGGCTGGACACCGCGCCGAACTACCTGCACGGACGCGCCCAGACACTCCTTGCCCCTGTCCTCGTCGAGCACCCACGCCTGCAGGTCGCGACGAAGGTCGGGTTCCTCACCCCTCAGAACAGGGAAGCAGTCTCGGCCGCGGGCGTCCTCCCGCCCGGGATGCGCTACAGCCTGCACCCTCGGTACGTCCGGTGGCAGGTGGAACGCAACCGGCACGAACTCGGCCGGGACCGCGTCGAGACCGTCCTTCTCCACAATCCCGAACGCGTCGGCGAGGCCTCACTCCGACAGGTCCTGAGGGATGCCTTTTCGGTCCTCGAACAGGAAGCAGCCGCCGGGCACCTTGTCTCGTACGGCGTCGCGACCTGGACCGGGTTCCGTGACCGGCTGTTCACCGTCGCCAGCCTCGACGGCCTCGCCACCGAGGCGGCCGGCAGTCCGCAACATCATCTGAAGGCCATTCAGCTGCCGGTAAGTCTCGTGATGGACTCAGCACTCGTTGCGGCGCTGGACGGGCACGGCCCGATCGCCGACGCTGCCGCCCGACGATGGGACGTACATGCCTCTGCGCCCCTGCACGGCGGAGAGTTGTTAGCCCTGGCCACCGCCGAACTCGCCGCCCTGCTCCACTCCTCGCTGAGCATCGCCCAGGCCTGCCTCCTGGCCGTGGCCTCCTGCCCCGGCGTCTCAAAAGTGCTGCTGTCTGCCTCGACTCCGGCACACTGGGATGCCGCTCGCGCAGCCCTCGACGAGCCGCCCCTGCCCGCCGAGACCCTGCGGAAGGTCCTGGATGTACTCGCCCCCCACCACCTCGACTGACGAACAGCGCGCCCTGACCGCCCAGTCGGCCGCCGCCGACGCCCTCGGCATCACGGTCACCGGGCCCCGTCAGTGGGGCTACCAGGGCCGCACCCTCGGCCAGCAGGCCCACCACCCACAGCACGGGGCCTGCTGGCTGCGCCTTATCTCCGCCCCGGCCAGCCAGGCGAACGGGAAACTCTGGGACGGCACCGCAGAGGCCGCGGCTGCCTTCCCCACCGTGCACAAACCCGCCCTCCACGCCGTCCATGACCTGCGCTACGGCGGCCTTGTCTTCCGCGCCGAGCTGTCGGAATTCGTCGCCAGCCCGACCTGCTCACCCGAGCCCATCCTGCGTGCCGAACTGGACCTGGCCCCGGCATGGTGGACGAGCCTGCGCACCGACCTCGACACCATTGCCGCCACCCGCACCACCCGTGTTGCCGTGCGACAGGAATGGATCTCGCGAGCCGTCCCTCAGCACGCCCGAGTTCCCGCACCGGACATCGCCAACTGGGCCACGGCGCATGGCGACTTCCACTTCGCCAACATCACCGCTGAACCCGTCATCCTGGACTGGGAAGGCTTCGGCGCCGCCCCTCTCGGCTACGACGCCGCCATGCTCTACGCCTACTCCCTTCTCGCCCCGGCCACGGCCGCCACGATCCGCCGGGAACTACCCATCCTGAACACCCCAGCCGGCAACACGGCCCTTCTCGTTGTCGCCGCTGACCTCCTGCAGTCCTGCTCCCGCGGCGACCACCCCGAACTTTCCGACCCCCTACGAGCCCTCGTCGCCTCCCTCACCTGAGGAACCACCGCTCTTACGGGGCCAGGACCTGATGCACAGTGAATACAGAAACCCGGGGACCGATACGCAACAGTTGCGGACCGTAGCTGAGGGAGCTGCGGTACACCGCGCCGGTGCGCCCTCCAGCGGCAGGCGCCCAGCGGGCCATCCGAACGGGTGGACTTCTGAAGGCTCGTCCCAGACCGATCCCCCCGTTGCTTACCGTCACCAGTATGGAGGTCGAATACCTACGCCACGGCGTGCCTTTGGCGGACTACCCGCTGACCAAGGCCGACCACCGTCGGCAGCGAGAGGCTGTGCAAGTCCATGAGTGGGTTCAACGCCAACTTGCCAAGGCCCCTCCCTGGTCAGACAAGCACTTGGAGGAGATGCGCCAGCTCCTCGGGCCTCCGACTCCTCCGTGGGAACTGCAGCGGTGGCGGCTGCGCTTGTACTGCGGACACGTCATCGAGGCAACCCGTAACCGGAACAACCCCCGGCCCGATGGAGGGGGCCGCGACGAGGAACGCTGCCCAGAATGCGGACTGAACCCCGCAGTGATCGTCGCCTTCGAGCCCCTGGGACCTGCCGCCGAACCCCCAGCGGAAAGCCGCTCCCTGATGTCCAGTCGCTCCACACGGCAACCGCCCGCAGATCGGCGCAGCAAGGCCGAACTGGTAGCCGAGAACAACGCGCTGCGTGCGGAACTGGAGGTCCTGCGAGATCAGGCATAGCCCGCCTGCGGGCGGGGCTCGGTCGAGGGCTGAGACGGTCTGGGCCAAGCGGCAGGCCGTTTGACCCAGAGCCCGGCGATTCAGCCTGGCCCCGTCAGTCGAGGTCTACGTGTGCCCGTCCCTTGCCTGCGGTGACAGTGGCAAGGGTGCGGCAGGGTGATCCTCAATCCAGGACAGGCCTCCGATGTCGAGCCGGCTGCGGGTACGGGTGACAGCGACGTAAGCGAGGCGAGCTTCACCGTCGTCGATCGGGCCAGGCACCGCGCGGCCGGTGTCGTCCAGCTGGTCGCTGTCCTTGGGCGGGGTGAAGTCGTCGGCGATTTTCACCCGCGCCCATTCACGCCCCTTGGCCTTGTGGGCGGTGGAGACGGTGACCTCGGCCTGCTGCTCGGGGACGAGTTGAGCAACAGCGCTGAGGATGGCGTCGGTGCCGTGGGTGTCGACGAGGTCGACCAGGGGCTGTAGATCACGTCCGGCTGGGTCGTGGGCGGCGTAGTCCTGCAGGTCGCCCCAGGAGGGGAACAGGACCAGTTCGGGATGGGTGGTGCGGCGGCCTTGCTTCAGGTCACGGGCGGCCAGGGCCAGGGCGCGCAGGCTGTCTCCTCCCCCGACCAGGGCCACCCGGTACCTGGTGGCCAGCAGTTCCATGACCTGGGCCATGGCGCCGACGTTGGTGCGGCACAGCACGGCGTCGGGCCGGTTGACGGGCCCGAGTTCGGTGGGCACGGTCTCGGTGCCGGTGAGGCGGAGGGGGGCGTCGGCGATGGCCAGCCACCGGTTGGCCTCCTCGGCGAGCCGGGGGCCGAAGCGGAAGGACTGTGACAGGGCGAGCTGGGTGCCGTCGAAGCCGGTCATGACGTCTTTGGCGCCGCGCCAGTCGTAGATGGCCTGGGCGGAGTCGCCGACCATGACGAGCTGGGCGTGGCTGCGCTGGGCGAGGAAGATCTGTTCGACGACGGGGTTGGTGTCCTGGGCCTCGTCGAGCAGGAGGAAGTCGGTGTCGATTTTGGGCCGGGTGAGGGCCCAGATTTTCAGGTAGTGGTCGTGGTCGAAGCGGACTGCGCCGTCGTCGGGGTGCTGGAGGTCGCCCCACGCTTTGCGGGCGAAGGGGACGAGGTGGGCGGCGAGTTGGGTGTGCAGGCCGGGGTCTTCGAGGCCGCGCAGGTGGGGGACGTGGTGGCGGGTGATGGCGGGGTCGGCGGTGTGGCAGAAGCGGGCCACGGTACGTAGGGCGGCGTTGGAGAGGGTCTTTTGTGACAGGTCGCGTTCTCCGATGCGGATGGCTTTGGTGATGCCGAGGGCCTGTCCGGTCTGCCAGGCGGGGCGGCGGGGTGAGTTGAGGCGGCGGGTGTAGCGGTGGCCGACGGCGGCGTAGGCGAGGGCGTGGGCGGTCTTGCAGCTGACGGTGGCTGGGAAGCGGGTGCGCGCGTCCTGGGCGATGGCCCGGTTGTAGGCGAGGTAGCGGCCGCGGCGCGGGGTGGCGTGGGCGAGTTCGGCCAGGGTGGTGGTTTTGCCGGTGCCCGCTCCGGCTTGCAGGGCCAGGTGTTTGCCTGCGTGGAAGGCGTCAGCTGCGGCTTGCTGCTCGTTGGTGGGGGTCAGCACGGGGCTGCTCCGGGGGCGTGGGTGAGAGCGCGGCCGAGGGCTGTCAGGAGGTGGGGGGCGGTGGTGCTGGCGAGTAGGTGCTGGACTGCTCGGTCGAGGCGATCGGCCTCTGCGCTGGTGTGCCGGGCCAGGGCCTGGTGGAGGGCCAGTTGCAGGTAGAGGCGGAGTGGTTGTCCCGCGCCGTCGGCGGCGGCTTGGAGGGCAGCGTGTGTGGCGGGTGGGAAGTCGACGTTGAGCAGGATCTGGCCGCTGGGGTCGGGGTAGTGCGTGGTGATCACGCCGATGGGGAGCTGGCTGCTGATCTGGTGGCGCAGTCGGTTGAGGGCCTTGCTTGGGGTTTTGGCGGGGACCAAGGCGAGGAGGTGGGTGGCGTCGTGGTTGGCTGCGAGTGGCATCGTGCGGGTGGCCTGGTGGAGTTCGGCCGAGGTGAGGGGCCGGGTCAGGGAGATGTCCAGGGCGTGGTGCGGCATCGTCAGTCCTTCCCGTGGCGGCCGGGCGTGGTGTGCGGCAGGCGGGTGTGGATGTACTCCGTGTGCAGGAGGGGATCGAAGACCTGCCATCCGGCCAGGGCGAGGTCGGCGGCGCCCGGGGTTGCGGCATGGACGGGGCAGCGCTGGGTGCGCCAGCGCATCTGCTCAGCGTACGGCAGGCGGCTGAGGTCGTAGATGGCCATCATCCCGGCGGGCAGGGCGAGTTGGCCGCGCTGTGGGCTGGCGGGCAGCAGCGTCCACATGCCTTGGGGGGTGTTGGGGGCGAGCACGGGTTGGGGGCAACGGTGCCGGTGTCGGGTCTGGGCGACGCACCGGACGTCGGCGAGGGGGGCGTCGGCGAGGTAGCGGCCCAGCAGCAGTTGCACGACGGACCGGGCGGGACGGTCGCTGCTGGCAGGCGGCTCGCAGGCGGTGGGCGGGGCGGGGGTGAACGCGCCTGCGTCGATGAGGCGGCGGGTGCGGACGGCGAGTTGGCGGCGTACCGCCTCGATGTGCGGGCCGGTCTGGGCGGTGGGGGTGCGGTCCGGGCAGAGTACGGCGTGCGGGATGCGGCACCAGGCGCTGCCGTCGCCATGCGGGATGGCGATGCCGCAGCTCAGGTGCCAGCGGCAGGAGGCCGGAACGTGGGTGGTGGCCAGTTCTGCCGGGTGCAGGGCAATCGGCCGTTGGTCGGCGCGCTGGTAGAAGTCGATGCGGTTGCCGCATCTGCGGCAGCGGCCGCTCTGGCCGGCGCGCAGCAGGCGGCTCGGGCTGGCGGCGGTTACCCGCAGCGGGCGGCGGTGGCGTGTGGTGCGGGGGCTGCCGTCCCAGTGGCAGCCGGTGGAGACGGTGTTGGGGTGCATGGCGGGGACCGTGCCAGGCGACACCCCGCGGTGAGGGGAACAGGCAGGGTGGTATCCCTCGGGCGGCCCAGCGGTACCGAACATTTGCCCCAGTCGGCGCCTGGGTGTTCGGGGTATGGGCACCGGTTCGGGTGATTCGCAGGGCGGTGCGCGAGGAGGCGGGGCCGGGGTCAGGAGTCCGGGGTGCCGGGCGGGGTGTGGTCGTCGCAGAGGGTGTTCAGCAGGTGTTCGATCGGCACGTCGAAGGCGTGGGCGAGTGCGTGCCAGGTGGTGACGCTGCCGGTGGTGCGGCCGTGTTCGAGGTCGATGAGGGTGCGCCGGGCCAGGCCGCTGCGGCTGGCGAGTTCATCGAAGGTCCAGCCGCGTTCGTTCCTCAGCCGTGCGAGCGTCACGCGCAGCGCGGTGAGGTCGGGGTCGGGCGGCAAGATCGTCACTCCACCATCCGACGGTGCAGGACCCTGCCCTGTCAGTGCAGACCTCTGCACTATCCGTCGGAGTGGGGGTGACATTCACGGTGCAGGGATCTGCACTACCGTGCGTGCGTCCTGGGTGCTTCCGGCTGGAGCACCTGCCACGGCGGCACGGACAGACAGGAGGACAACGGGCCGATGAGGCTTGCCGGCGCGCATGCCGCAGTGCGGCGCATCTGGACGGTGGAACTGCGATCACGGGCGGGCGGTCCGAGTCTCGTCTGCCCCCACTGCACCGTGCTGCACACCCGCCCCCTCCAGGCCGCCTCCGCGCGGTCCGCCGCTCTGGCGCATCTCGCCTGCCATGCGCGTACCGACGCACTGCCGGGCTATCTGCGCACCTGTCAGTGCCGGGCACGGGGCTGCTCCTGGCATCCGCGCCATCGCGGCTGCGCCGGGCCGGTGCTGCTCGCCCTCACCCGCGACCGCAGCGGCCGGACCTGGCGTCTCGCAGACGCCTGCGCCGCCTGCGCGGCCGCCACCAGCCACACAGCCGTCGTCCCCGCCACCCTCCTCGCTCCCCGCCGACCGGAATACGCCGGACGCCGCCCCACACCACCGGGCGGCCCGGCTGAACGCACACGCGTGCGGGAGATACTCACCTACCTCGCAGCAGCACTCCCCCAGTTCACCTCCCCAACCGCCCGCCTCCTCGCCCTGCAGTGCGCATTGCGCGCCAACACCAACGGCTACATCCGGCTACCTGGCGGCCTGTTGCGCGGCATGCGGCTGCGCGGCCGTGGCGAACTGTGGGAGGAACTGGAACACGCCGGCTGGCTGCACCGCGCCGGAGGCAAGCAGCCGCATACGGAGGCGCAGCTACTGGATGCCGCGGTCCTCTCCCAGCAACCAGGCAGCCAAGCACGGGCCCGCGCCGCACACTGGGCCCTGCGCCCCACTCCCCTGGCGCTGCCGGCCGGACGGCCTCCGGCCGTGCAGCTAACTGCACTCGCCCTGGCCTCGCACACCTCGGGCAATGCCGGTTGTACCGACATGGAGGTGCTCGCCCGCCTGTGCGGACACTCACCCCACCAGACCACGCAACTCCTCGATCGGCTGCACGCATCACACACACTGACCACCTGGCAACACAACCGGGAAACCGACGAAGTCGTCTGGCACCTGCCCCAACAGCACGCCACAGCACGGCTTAATGCGCATCGATCACGCTGACCACGGCCCACGAGTGACAGCGGAGTTGAGCCGGAGACACCGCCCGAGAGGAACAACTGACTCCGCCTGTCCGTACTATCTCTACGCGGGGACGACCCACAGCAGTCGCGTCCCACCCATAGCTCCATCAACGCCAGCGGAATCACTACCCAGCACTGGCGCCCGCTCTGCGGGGTACTTCAGCCCGCGGCCGCGACCCGAGGAAAGGCCAGCATCATGCCGGACACCCAGACCCCCACCACCGAACTGACCTCGCAGTACACGGTCCAGGTCGCCAGCGACCTCGAGCGCAACGCCAAAGAACAGGAACGCATCACCGCGGAAATCGACGCGCTGCAGGAACAACTGCGCGCCCTGCAGCACGACCACACCGTGCTGGCCCACATGCAAAAAGCGCTCGGCACCTCGGACACCGCCACCCAGCCCACCCCCGAAGAGACCGCAGCGCCCTCACTTCCGCAGCAGAAGACCGGAACCAAGTCCGGTGCGGGCAAGCGGGCACGGGCGAAGAAAACCACCTCCGAGGAAGGCGGCAAGGCAACCAAGCAGTCTGCCGCCAAGAGGCCGGAGCCCGCCGCCAAGGCGACAACCGCGAAGGCGACCGGGCCCACCCTCGTCGAACTCATCCGCCGCCATCTCGCCGATCAGAGCGAACCCCGCTCCGCGGCGGAAATCGCCACCTCGCTCGACCAGGCTCATCCCGACCGCACCATCAAGACCACCGTCGTACGCACCACACTCGAAAACCTCGTCGCCAAAAGCCACGCCCAGCGCACCAAGCAAGGCACCTCCGTCTACTACACCGCCACCGCCACCCCGGAACCCACCCCTCCCGCAGCGTCCCTGGCCGACACCCTGCCCGAGACGAACTGACCGCCAGACCATCAGTTTGCCTCCGGCGGGGTCACAGATGGGATCCGCCCCGGCATACGCGCGGGTTCGGGCCCGGCGGCACCGGTCGTGGTGCTCTGCCAGGCCTGGATCAGGCGGCACAGACGGCGGGCCGGTGTCTCACTGGGGACGAAGAGCACTGCCGCCACCAGCACGAGGCCGCCCACGGCGAGCGCTCCAGCCGCCCAGGCGGTCAGCCCTCCGTGCACCATGGCCATCACGAATGCGACCAGCGCCCCGAGGGCGGCCCCCAGCCGCGCCGCTCCGCCCATCATCGCCGCTCCCGGCAGGAAGGGCGGCGCAGCGTCATGGAGAGTCGGGGCGCGCCGAGCAGGACGCGGAGCGTGAAGCGGGTGCGGGCGCGGCGGGTGGCGTGGGCAGCCAGGTCGGCACTCCATTCCTCTTGCCAGCGCGCGCGTTGCTGTGACGGCAGCAGCAGCGTGACGGTGGCCAGGAGCGGGCCGGTGACGGCGTAGGAAGCCGGTGCCGGTTGCAGGACCGCTGAGGCGAGGTCCTGCAGTTCACGGCCGACCGTCTCCAGTCCCGCCGCAGAAGCCACGGGTGCGAATACATCGAGGGTTTCACGCGCTATGAGGAGCTGCCGAGTCTGGGCCACGAACGCGATGGTGCGCATGTTGTGAAGCCGGTCGGCGAGCCGAATGGCCAGCACGGCCATCTCTCGTGACGGGCAGGCAGCATCGGATCGGGGTGTCGTGCCCTGGCCGGCTTGCGGGTAGGCGGAGACCACGGCGGTGCGGACCGCTGCGATCAAGTCGGCGACTTCTTTGCCGAATTGGTCGGCAATCCGCTGCGGCGGACAGGCTGTGTCGTCCACGTCGTGGAGCAGCGCCGCGCATACGACAGGCGGGGGCATACGGAGATCGGTGACGATGGCGGCAACGGTGAGGCAGTGGGCGATGAACGGGTCTCCGCTGCGGCGCGTCTGGCCTTCGTGCCAGAAGGCGGCTTCGGCATAGGCGTGTTCCACCAGGGCGGTATCAGCGTCGGGATGGTGGGCGCGGACGACGGCGAGCAGGCCGTCGAGAGACGGTGCCGTGCCTGTCCGCACGACGAGGCGCGGCGCTAACCGATGGCGGGTCTTCATGACGGGCCTCCCTCAGGTGCCGGGCGGACGGCCGCCCAGCCGGGCAGGGGCTGCCTCCGGGACCGGTAGGCGCGCGCCAGAGCATCGCGGGCCTGTTCGGCACCGTCCTGCGTGATCCGGTAGAAGCGGCGGCGCGGGCGTCCCGCCGCCTCATGCACAGTCGGGTCCTCCCAACTGCTGTCCACCCAGCCGACCTGTTCCAGCCGGGCCATGATCGGATAGATCGTGCCCGACGGCAGCCCCGCCAACTCGCACAGCTCCAGGCCGTACCGCTGCTTGGCAGGGTCCTCCAGCAAAGCCCGCAGGACCAGTTGAGTCTGCAGGGTCATACGCAGCATACCCATACTCGTACTCTACATAGCCTATATACAGGCTGTCTAGAGGTGGTGACGGGGTGAGGCGCCTCCCGGAACTTCCCACCGCGGCAACCTGCCTTGATCAGGGATTCCATCAGGGCGTGGGCTTCGTGCAACTCCACCACGCCATACCGGCGTTCCCCTTCCGTGCGCGCCACGCCGCGTCCGCGCAGCGTCTCCCCCAGCAGTCGCCACACGCCCGGCCCCTCGTGGTGGGGGGGGGGGGGGGGGGGGGGGCCCCCCCCCCCCCCCCCCCCCCCCCCCCCCCCCCGGCGGGGCGACTTCAACTCCCCGGCTGGGCAGGGGTGTTCGCGCCCGTCCCCGGCCTCAGCCGGTGTGTCGCTGGGTGGGGTCGATCCTGCTGAGGACGGCGCGTACAAGATCGCGGCTGTACGCAGGGCCGGCGCCGGGCCTGTCCGGCCGGGTGGGTGCGACGCTGCCGGAGGGATGCGGGTTGAGGGCGGCTTCGTTGAGCAGGTAGGTGATCTTGGCCCATTGGCGGAAGTTGCCGTGGCAGGCGAGGTCATCGATCCACAGCAGGTCGTCGGCGGGGACGTCGGACCACATCGGGTGGTACTGAGGAATGACGGCGAGGACTTCGGCCGGAGTGAGGGGTTTGTAGCGCTGCCAGACGAGGATGCGCGAGTCCAGCGCGGGCCGGTTCTTGATCTTCTGGTAGCAGGTTTCGGCTCCGACCAGGACGACGGCGAGGCGGGTGTTCTCGTCGTCCCAGAGTTCGCGGATGAATTCGAAGGCCCGGGTGTCGAGCCACTGGGCTTCGTCGACGACGAGGACGCGCGGGGTGTCGGACAAAGTTTCTTTGAGGATGGCTTCGCAGCGGGTGCTGTTGAGGGGGGCCTCGCCGGGGAGGTCGAGCTTTTTGTACAGGGCGGCGCGCAGGGCCTGGATTTTGGCGGAGCCGACTTTGATGCGGAGTGTGGTGTGGGGGGCGAGGTCGTCGAGGTGGCTGTTGACGGCGAAGGTCTTGCCCAGGCCGACGCCGCCGTGGATGCACATGATGGCGCCCTTGCCGGCGTCGGCGTTGAGGGTGGTGACGAGGTTGGCGTAGGTCTCTGCGCTGGCGTTGGTCAGCATGGCGCGGGCGCCGGGCAGGCCCATGTAGTGGTAGTTGGGACTGGTGGACGGCTGGTCTTCGGGCGCGGTGGTCGGGTGGGTCACTCGGTGTCCTGGGGCTTGGGACCGGAGAGGGGTTTGGTCCAGCGGGTGGAGGAGGGTGTGGGCCGGTTGAGGAGGTCGGGTCGGGCCTCGGTGTGGAGGTCTGCTTCCGGTGTCTGCAACTGGCGTAGCTGGGCGGCTGCTTGGCTGGCGGTGAGCCGGTTGAGGGGCTCGGGTGTGGCGGCGACGCTGGTGGCGGCGTAGCGCGGTTTGGCGTTCTTGCGGGCTCGGCGGGCTTTGGCGGCGTAGCGGTCGGCTTCGCGCCGGCGGGCGTTGCGCAGTGCGCGGGCTTGGCGGGGGCTCATCTCGTCGCTGCGGAAGGCGGGGCCGCGGTAGGTGAGGGTGTCGGCGTCGTAGAGCTCGACGCGGTGGTAGTGGTGGGGTTCGTGGCGCAGGCGGACCATCTCGCCTGCGCTGCCGTGGCCGTGCATCCATTCGCCGACGTAGTAGGCGCTGTTCCAGCGGACGCCCTTGCTGGTGATTTTCAGGGGTGGCCCGGCGTCGTTGAGGGTGTAGGTGTGCAAGTCGCCGGGGTCGAGGGTGTCGATGGGGGTGAGATCGGCGTGCCAGGCCTGGGCGGGGGTGCGCCGGTAGAGGCGGGCGATGGTGTGGTCGTTGTTCCACCAGTCCACCCAGTCAAGGACGACGGTGACGAAGGTTTCGTAGTCGAGGAGTTCGTCCAGGGCCCACAGGGGCTGTCCGCGGCGGTCGCGGCGGCTTCGGGGGGTGTGGGCGTAGCCGGGCAGGCCTTTGAACAGCATGTGCTTGGCGGCGCCGTTGATGGCTTCGACGGTGCCTTTGAGGTGGGGGCTGTAGGGCGGCAGGACGATCAGTTCGGTGCCGAACTTCTGGAAGGCCTCGGCCACGCACCTGCCCAGGAAGTCACGGCCGCGGTCGACTCTCACCTTGCGGGGGATGCCGCCGAAGGGCCGGTGGTGATCGGTGCAGAGGATGGCGTCGCGGGCGGCGGCCAGGATGGCGTCCTGGCTGGGCTGGTGGGGGGTGATGGCCAGACCGCAGATGACGGCGGTGGCGTGGTCGACGAACCAGGTGATCCACGGTTTGCTGCGGTGCCCGTCGACGTTGACGAAGACGCTGGCTTCGACGTGGTCGGTCTCCCAGACGTCGTTGCGGTTGCCGTGCGGGCGTAGGGCGTGGACGTCGTGTCGGCGGCGTCCTGCTTCGCCGTTCTTGAGGGCGGCGCGTTGCCCGGGGCTGAGTTCGCGGTTCACGGCGCGGTAGAAGGTGGCCTGGGAGGCCCGGGGCGGGGTGCCAAGGTGGCCGTGAGTGACGAGTGCGAGGTAGGCGCTCGCCACGTTGCCGTGCCATTGGGCCAGGGCTTCGTGCATGGCCGGGGTGAGGGTGAAGTGGCGGCGGCCTTGGGGGGTGTAGGTGCCGTTGTGGGCGCCGGCGTTGTCCATCCAGCGGCGCACGGTGCGCCAGTGGACGGTGAAGGCGTCGGCGACGGTGCGTACGTCGTGGTGGGTCAGGCGCTCGGTGTCGCGCAGACGCAGCAGGCGGCGGACCGCGGCGGCGCGCAGGGAGGTGGTGTCGTAGGGGCCGTCGGGTGAGGGCGTGGCGGGCACGGGGGGCGCGTCCTTCTTGGGGCTGCTGGGTCGGGGTGGGTCAGGCGGGGGCGAGGGAGAGCAGGCCGGCGCCGTAGGGCTTGCCGCGCCCGATCCCGGTGAGCAGCGCGTGGCGCAGCTGGTCGGGGTCGGTGATGGTGGCCAGGCCGTCGAAGCGGGTCAGGACGTGCGACGGGCCGGGAGCGTGGTCGGCTTCGCCGGGCCCAGTGGAGAGGTTCGGGGGCTTGTGGGGGTGGCGGAAGCGGGCGGGGGTGGTGTCGGTCGTGGTCAGGGCGAGGCCGGCCTGGTGGGCGCGGCGCTGCCACCAGGCGAGGGCGTCGTCGCCGTAGAGGGCGACGGTTTTCCTGCCGTACTTGTTGTTGACGGGTTGGTGGTCGTCGAGGACGCGGCGGACGGCGCTGGCATTGGCGGTGATGCGGTAGCGCACCGCTCGGCCCGGGGTCAGTGCCTGGAACATGGGGTGCAGAGCGCGGGTTTCGGCGCTGCCGTAGTCCTGGGGCAGGCGGGTGAGGTCGGGCGGCTGGTGGGATTGGATGAGCAGGGTGGGCGGGGTGTCGTCGGTGGCGTCTTCCAGGCGGAAGAGCAGGCCGGCTTTCTGCCGGGGGTGCTCGCCGAGGGCGTCGGCGGCCAGGAGCATCACGGTCTTGTGCAGGCGGGCGGTGTCGGTCAGGTCGCGGCGGACGGCTCTGCTGCGGCGGTTGAGGCGGATCCGGGTGAGTGTCGCCGTGGTGGTGAGCATCATCTCGGGTGTGTCGGTCACAGGGGGGTGTCCTGGTCGAGGTAGGCGGCGAGGGCGGTGAGGGCGGGCGGTGGGGCGTACAGGGCGGCGGGCAGGGGTTCGGTGGTGCGCCAGACGTGGCGGGTGTCGTGGAAGCGCCGGGTGGGGGTGAAGTCGGCGGGCACGTCGGCGACTTCACGGTGGGAGGGGGCGGCGGGCACGTGATCGGGCTGTCGTTCCCAGATGAAGTCCACGGGCACGGTGGCCTGTTGGGGATGCGGTGGGGCGGCCAGGCTGAGCGGAATGTGGTGGCGGAGTTCGCCGACGGGGTCGGGGTGCGGGCCGCGCAGGACGAGGGGTTCGTCGGGGATGCAGGAGCGCCGGCCCAGGTAGGGGCCGAAGGCGGGCTGTTCGAGCCGCTGGATGAGGTGTTCCAGGAGCGGGTCGGGGCCTTGGACGGCGAGGGTGAAGACGGCGTCGGCGAGGTAGACACGCCTGCTGATGAGGGTGGACTTGGTCTGGGGGCGGTAGTCGCCGACGCTGGTGCGCAGGCCTTGTTTGTGGGGACGGCCGCCGCCGGCTGTGTGGTAGTCGGTGTGGCGATGGCCGGGCCGGTCGATGCGGACAGTGAACTCCAGGTCCGTATAAGGGATCTTGTGAGAGTCCGGGGCGGGGGTGAGGGCTTCTTCTCGCGGGCGTCCGTCGGCGGCGGCGAACAGGCCGATGAGGGCGGAGCGGGTGGGAAAGGGGAGGGTGTCGCGGTAGTGGAAGGCGGCGTGTTCCCCGAAGGACATCAGCGGGGCGGCCACGCGCAGCAGGAAGCCGTTCATGCGGCCGCCCGAGTCGGGGAGGGCTGGGCGGCGGTCTGGGTGAGGGCGCCGGTCAGGTCGTCGAAGCCGGCGTGCACGGTGCCGAGGTGGTCGACGGGTGCGTCGTGCGCGGTGGCGTAGCCGGAGCCGATCAGGCGGCGGGTGCCCAGCAGCCGGTTCAGGGCGCCGGCGTGCTGTGACAGGACCTGGATGGCGGGGGTGATGTAGCCGCCGCCGGGAGCGCTTTGGACGGGCTGTTCGAAGGCGGCGGCGAGGGAGACGGGGCGGCGGTCGCGTACCGCGTAGTGCACCAGGTAGGGGTAGGTGTGCGGGGCGGTGGCCGTCTTCTTCGCGCCGGGCATGACGTCGATGAATGCCTCGGCGAACAGTTCCAGCAGGTGCAGGGCCTGGTCGTGGTCGCCGCCGAGGTTGCGGGTCAGTTCGGTGAGGTTGACGGTGGCGTAGCGGTAGAGCAGGCCGGTGGTGAAGAAGCTGGTCTGCAGGTGTGCGCTGCCCGTCTCGTGGGGCAGTGACCAGTCCTCCATCGCGGTGAAGTAGTCGGGTTGCTGGCCGCTTTGGTGGACGGAGAAGGCGTGCGCCATCTGCACGGCGCCGTCGACCTGGGCGCCGGGTACTTCGGCGAGCATGCGGCCGAAGAGATTGATGGTGGCCGTGCGCCGGCGGACGAGGGCGGCGACGGTGGGCGTGGGCAGGACAGCCTGCGTCTTGTCTTTCTTTTCGTTCTTGCGGGTGCCCTTGGCTTCGGCTTCCGCCTCCTTTGCCTTTTCCGCCTGTTCCTTGGCGAGGGCCTCTTCCAGCTGTGGGCGGTGTTCGGCGCACAGGTCGGTGAGGTCATCGAGCACGGTGCGTGGCAGGTAGAGGGTGACCGAGGTGATGCCTCCTTGTTTTTCCTCGGTCTTCAGTCCCTCCCGGGTGGCCGAGCGCACGACCTGGGCGCCGGCGAAGGCCGCCAGGTCCGCCGGCCAGTCGGCCTCGCGTAGCGCGTCGGCGATGCGCAGGGGCAGCATGCGGGTGCGGGCGGCGTACTCGTTGAGGTCGGTCTCCATCCGCGTGCGGATGGGCCGCTTCCAGGACTGCGAGGACACCATGGCGCGTACCACGCCACCCATCTGCAGCGTTTTGGGCAGGTCGTCCTCCCCTCGGTTCAGTACGGAGGCGGGCAGTGGGTGCAGGGCGTGGAAGTCGACGTAGCGGGCGGGTGTGTAGGCGGCCATGTCAGTGCTCCTTGGCGGACAGGGTGTGCAGGGTGAGGAAGTAGTTCTCGCGCCAGCGGGCGGCAGTCTCCAGTTGGTCGTGGTCCCACCAGGCCAGGTCCTCGAGGAGGACGGCGAAGTCGAGACGGGCGGCGCCGCGGCTGTGGAGGTGGCTGGTCAGCGACCACAGCCGGGGGTGCAGCAGCTCGGTGTCGAGTTTGGTGAGGGTTTTGATGCGGTTGGTCATGGTGGCTTCCTTGAAGCCGTACCGGGCCACGGCGATGGCGAGGTGGGTGCCGAGGTCGGGGCGGCTACGCCAGGGCCGTGCGGTAGTACCAGGCGGTGGTGCGGGGACTGGGCCCGGCACCGGTGCAGCGTCGGTGACGGCTGGTGCGGTGGTGGCGCGGGCGGTGTGGTCCGTACCGGGGGTGACCAACTCCGGCTGGTAGGGGCCGTGTTCGTGAGGTAGGTCGCGGTTCTGGGCGATGAGGCCGGCCACGGCGTAGTGGGCGCGGCGTGCTCCGAAGCCTGCGATGTGCCGGGTGAGGTGCTCTGGCATCCGGGGGCACTCGGCGACGGGGCGTCCGAATCCTGAGTTGAGGTCGGCGCGGATGCTGTTGACCGCGCACAGGGTAATGACCTGATAGACGAAGTCGTCGTAGTGGGCGCGGCGTTGCGCGGTGGTGAAGGACATGGGTGCGATGGCCTTGGGTGGGGTGGCAGCGGGACGAAGGGGCAGCAGCCGGGGGTCAGTGACGGTGGCGGCGCAGTTGGGCCACGGCTAGGGCGATGGCCTCGGCGGCGCGGAAGTGCTGGGCGATGGCCGGGCGGGTAGCGGTGCGGAGCGCGTGGATGGCGTCGGCGGCGAACGCCGCGCGTGCAGCGCGGGTGGAATCGTCGAGAAGGGCCCAGAAGGTGGTCTCGGCGCGGGGCCAGTACAGGGTGCGGGCGCTGTGGGTCCACGACGGCAGGCGCCTCGGCGGGCGCCCGGCCTTGTCGCCGGCCGGGGAAGTGACTTGGCTCCAGGCGATCTTGGAGACGGCGTCAAGGTGCTCGCCGATCTCCTCGGCAGCCTTGCGGCATTCGGCAATGCGCTCGGCCGCGGCCGGGTCGTGTTCCTGCATCCAGGGCCAGATCGGCGGGGTCAGGGCCGTGTACCAGGTGCGGTTGATGGTCTTATCGTCCTGGTCGAAGCCGTAGACCCTCACCCGCAAAGCGGCCCGCAGGTCCGGGGGCAGGTCGTTGAGCGTGGTGAAGGCGTCGGGACGCTGGACGGTGTAGTTCTTACGGACTTTGCCCGTCTTTCCTTTGCGGTCGTCCTCATCACCCGCCAGCAGCAGGGCGTCCAGGTCCCGCCACAGGGCCCGGTCGGCGTCTGCAAGGCGCGGCCTGTGACGCTTGGTGACGGGCTGGTCGGCATGGACGTGGTGGATGAGGTACGGGTCGAGGGCGGGGAGCTTTTTCTGGGTGGCCCAGGTCAGGTAGGCATCGGTCACCTGCCGGCCGTCGGAGGAGGGGATGAGGAGGGCGGCGTGCCGGGAGCGGCCGGTCAAAAGCCGGCCCGGGGAGGACACCGGTGGTGGCGCGGCATCGGGGTCGGGGCCGTCGTCCCGGTCCGGGGCGGGCAGTGGTTCCTCCCACGGGCAGCGGTCCTCTGCGTCCGGCCACAGCCGGGACGGCTTGGGCACGCCGGCCAGGAGGGTTTCGTACAGGGTGCGGCCCAGGGGGTGGAAGGAGAGCGTGGAGCGCAGCGGTCCGGCTTTGGCCCGTCCGAGGGGGCGGCCGCCTACTGTGCGCACGGAGCACTGGCCGGCCCCGCCGTAGTAGTGGTGGATGAGCAGGTGCCACAGAGCCTGGTCGCTGGGCACGGGCTGGGGGGCGGTGTCGGTGTGTGGGCTGAGCCAGGCCAGGTTGTTGCCCTCGGGGCGGCCGAAGACCAGCTTGTTGACGCCGGCCCGTTTCGCGCACTGCGCGGCCAGCCGTGGGTCCTGCAGGAACGGCCGCTGCGGGTGGAACAGGTCCCAGATGTGGCGGTCGAAGTAGTCGTGGACGGCGCCCGGGTCGAATCCCTCGGGGTTCTTCAGCAGGTCACGGCGGCGTTGTGCCCATTGTCGTGCGGTCATGCGTCCATCTGCCTGCGCGTCTAGGCCACTCACCCGTGCAGCCATCGCAACGAGCAGGCGCAGGGCGGCGGATGCCGCCGGCGGCAGGGGCAGCGCCAGGTCCTGGATGAGGTGGGCGTGCAGCAGCACATCCCGCCATCCCAGGTATTCCTGGCGCCCGTTCAGGAACAAGACGGGAATGCAGGGCTCTTGGTCTGTCGCATAATGCGGGGCAGGCACACGGGCTCCATTGCCGGGTGTGAGGAAAGAGGGGATTTCTGAAAAGAGTTGCCTGCCGAAATCAGGAGCCCGCCTGGATCGCAGTGCCGCGGGTGCATGCGGAGGACCAAGGAAAGATGGCGGGCCGCGCGGTCGTGGGCCGGGTCAAGCCACGCCGGCGGGCAGCAAGGCGCTACACGGGAACACCAAGGGTGCGGTGCACGCAGCGCAGCAGGTGCGAGGCACCGGACTCGAACGTTCGTCCGGCTTCGCAGTTCCATATTAGCCACAGCGCAGCAGCTTTCCGAACCATGTTGTTCACTCTGCAATTACCGGTCGGTTTTCCTTTTTTGACCCAGAGTCAATTCCCGGATGCGGAGCGGCCCTATTCGCGGTTCTGCCCCGGCATCCCCCTCTTTTCGCTGCCACCCGACGGACACAACCGAACCGCCTCGAGAAGACAGGGATGCAACGCGCCACCGTCTCCAGGGTGTCCGGGCCTGCCCGGGCGGCTGCCGGAGTGGTCGGCAGGTGCCGGACTGAGGTGACGGCGCACCGGCGGATGCCGACGCGACAGTGCTCTCCCGGTCGTCGCACAGCCCGACGCGGTTCGCGATCAGCAGCCGCAGCGCCTTGAAGGGCTCAGGAAAGGGCGGCGGCCGGAGGCACGCGGGCGAAGGCGGCTCAGGCCTGGGTGTGGACCAGCCCCAAGGTGGCGTCGAGGCGCAGGCTGTGGCGCCCGAAACGCACCGGCTGTGCGGGGTCTTCGGCATCCTGCGGCAGCAGGACAAGGTCGGCGAGGAGAGCGTGCGTACGCCAGGAGGCGGGGACCTGGTTGCGCCGACTGCGATCGGCGACCCAGGCGGCGGGCACCGGCAGGGTGTGCTGGAGGATCGTGCGGGTCTGTGCGGTGGTCGGTTTCCGTTGCTGGGGCAGCGGCTGGGTGCCGGCTGCGTCCAGGGTGAGGCGTCCGCGGGGGGTGCGGTAGACGGGCAGGAGCCGGCGGGGCATGACGCCCAGCCGGGTGGCGGCCTCGCTGGCGTGCAGGTTCTGGCGGTGCAGGTCGGACAGCGAGAGGGTGTCGTGCCAGGCGGGCACGAGGTGCAGCGCGCTGTGGTGTTCTTCGGTGCGTTGCCGGGTTCGGTGGAGGGTGTGGCTGCGGTGCAGGGCGGTGTCGGTGGTGGCGAGGTCTTCGGCGTCGCCGTGCACGCTCTGCACGAGGTGCTGCACGTCGTCGGGCAGGGTGAGCGGGCCGTCGTGCCGGTGTGCGAGGTGGTCGGCGGTGGCGAGCGGCAGGAACGGGGAGTCCAGGACGCGCCAGGCGG
Organism: Streptomyces sp. NPDC090798; assembly: GCF_044768965.1. NCBI lineage: Bacteria > Bacillati > Actinomycetota > Actinomycetes > Kitasatosporales > Streptomycetaceae > Streptomyces > Streptomyces sp. NPDC090798. Next base: position 42,350 of record NZ_JBIVXA010000030.1, on the reverse strand, counting down.
GCGGCAGGAGGGTGCGGCCGCGGTGGTCGGTGGGTGCAAGGACGCTCAGGCGGGGGCGGCCGTGACGGCGTATCCAGGCGGGCCGCACGATGTGGTCGAAGCGCCACAGGCGGCCCAGGCGTTGCAGGAGGGTGTGCAGGGCGGCCAGGTCGCTGACCATGACGTCGACGTCGATGTCGAGGCTCATGTCCAGCAGGCTGGTGGTGACGATCACCAGACGTTTCGGGCGCTGGCCGCTGCGAGAGAGGGCGGTGCGGACGTGGCGGGTGAGGGCTTCGCCCTCGTGGCCGGGGAGGCGGGCGTGCAGCAAGAGCAGTTGGCCGTCGGGTCCGCCGTCCGGCCAGTCCAGGGCAGCGTGCAGGTGTTCGTGAGTGGCCTGGGCGTCGGCCACGGTGGCGCAGTAGATGGCCGCGCAGCCGCCGGATTCGGCGACAGGTGCGATCTCCTTGGTGATGCGCTCCAGGCGGGTCTCCCGGGCTGGAGCGTCCTCGGGATCGGTGCAGGACGGGTGGCGCACCGGGTGAAGGCGGATGTCGGCGCGGCGGCGGTGCCGGTCGGCGTGGGCGGCGGCCGCGGCAGGGTCGATGCGGGTGAGGGAGGCGTCTGAGGCCGCGGCGTAGAGCCAGCCGGGATAAGGGGGATGGCAGTCCAGATGGGCTGTTGCGGGGTGCGGGTGGCCGGCGCCGTCGAGGTAGCTTCGGATGAGTTCGCTGCTCACGTGCCTGGGCAGGGTCGCGGACAGCAGCACCACGGGGCAGCCCAAGGCGCCCAGCCAGTGCAGCAGTCGCCCCAGCATCAGCCGCATGAACGGGGGCAAGGCGTGGACTTCGTCGACGATGACGGTCCGCCCGGAGAGGGCCAGCATGCGCAGGGCGCTGAAACGGACGGGCAACGCGGCCATGAGGGCCTGGTCGTGGGTGGCAACGGTGAACTGGGCCAGCAGGGCCCGGTCCCAGCCGCGCAGCCAACCGTCGGGCACCGTCACCCTTTCCTCCGGCCGCTCCCCCGTCGGCGTGTCGGCGTCGCCTTCGTCGGGCCAGAAGGCGTCGCTGGTCGACGGCTCGTGAGCGGCGAGGCGGTGGTCGGTGTACGCGGTGTTGAGGTAGCTGTGGCTGTGGACCAGGGAGACCGGGGCGTGCTCGGGCCGGTGGGCGGCCACGTAGGCCTCGAGGACGTCGTAGGCGGCGTTGGTGGTGGCCAAGGTCGGCAGCAGCCACAGGATGCCGGCCGTGTCACCGGAGGCGTTGAAGATCCGTGCGGCTTCCAGGGCGGTGACGCTCTTGCCGCCGCCGGTGGCATCGGTGACCACCAAGATCCCGGGCCCCTTCTCCCCCACTGCGGGGGCGAGTTGCTCGATCACCGATGCCTGCAGGTCATTCGGGGTGTCCAAGCCGCCGTGCGCGCGGGTGAAGGGTGTGTGCGGCAGGGTGATGCGAGTCAGACCGGACTGCTCGAGCAGGGCGGGGGCGTCCCGGACGGCCTGTGCGTAGTGCTCGGCGGCGGCGAAGGCGGGCGCCTGGGCCTTGGGCAGCCAGTAGTGGCGCTGGCTGGCCAGCCGGTCCGCGATGATACCCACTCCGGTGATCAGCAGGGCCGCCGGCACCGACACGTCCGCGGGCACCGCGGTGGCTCCGGTCAGATGGCGCAGCAGGGCGAAGTAGCGGCGGCGCAGATCCTGCCAGGCCGGCCCGCCCAGCGTGAGGTTGACCCGGGAAGCCTTGGCCGCGCCATCGATGTCGACCTGCAGGAACCGGCCGTGGTGGCCGCCCAGGATCTGCGCCACCAGTACCCCGGTGCTGTCGGATGTGTCCGCCGGGTAGCCGGCCTCGGCCAGCAGGTGCAGCGCACTATGCATGGACGCCCGCTCGTGCGGCATACGCCGCCAGTTACGGGTGTCCGCGCGCAGGATATCGCTGACCCGGGCCCAGGGATGCGCCTCCTGCTCCTGGAACGCGGACAACTTGCCCAAATCGTGCAGGCCGGCGATGAACATCACCAAGCAGCGCGCCTCAACCAGGGGAAGCCCCAGTCCGGCGGCGATCAGTCGGCGCTGGCCGCGGGTCAGATACCGGTCCCAGACCACGCCCGCGAGCGCCGCGACATCCAGCAGATGAAACAGCAGCGGATACACCGCCCTCTGTCCGCGGTCGAACTTGCCCCAGGGCGTCAGATCGATCCCGCCGTACCGGGCATCCTCCCGCACTCCCACCAGCCACTCCCGCCATACGCCAACCCGCCCTGAAAGCAGAGATGTTGACGCCCAATCCTGCCGCATGCGGATCATCTCTCGGTGCAGACGTCCCCGGCAGCGGAGGGTGTAGTCTGCGGTCCGGGTTTCGCCGCTTTCCTCACCCTGCGAGGGTGCGCCCCTGCTGGTCATCACGGGCCGCTCGGGGCCTTTGCCTCCCCACTCACGTGGGGGTCTGTCCAGGCTACGGCGGAGGTCAGCCCTGGGTGGGGACGTTGTTGTCCGCGTCCCTGAACAAACGCAGGACCGTGCGTTCAATGCCTTGAAGGGAACCAGTTGCCCGGACCATTCCTCGACGACGTGCCGTGGCATCTGGGGGTGCGCAGTCCCAGCATCGATGTGCCGATGTGTGCGGCCTGCTCCCTCAACTCCCTGAACAACTCGCAGACCCGGTCGTGGGACAGGCTGCGTACCTGCAGGCCGACGTGCAGGCAGTGCAGTGTTAAAGTAAGCAAAAAACAGTCTGTCGATCTTCAAACCCGCTGGCCAGTAAGGGTCTTCCCCACACGCGTGGGGGTCTATCCGTCGACGCGGCCACGGAGGAGCTCGTCATCAGGTCTTCCCCACACGCGTGGGGGTCTATCCGCTCCGACGAACAGCGCGCAGCCGTAGTCGATGTCTTCCCCACACGCGTGGGGGTCTATCCGCCACCCTTGCGGGCACCGTGCAGAGCGTGCTGTCTTCCCCACACTCGTGGGGGTCTATCGGTGAACTGGGCCCACCCGATCCAGCCCACCGCGTGTTCCCCGCGCAGTTGGGGGCCTATCCATAGCGCGTGAGCCTGCAGCGGGCACCTGAGGCCGAAAGCCGTCGCAGATCCTGCTGTGGGACACCCGTTGTCAGACCCCGTGCCTAGTCTTACGGCGACAAGTCGGCTTCAACGCAGGGGGTTTGCGTGGCGTTCGACGGTGGGCGGGTTGCTGCTCGCGGATTCCAGTACCAGTATCTGCGCACTGTGGAAGCACTGCTGGCCAGTGTGCGGAACGGCGAAGCAGCTGTGTGCCGTATCGAGGGGCCCGGGAACGCGGTGTCGCTCCAGCATACGGATTCGGTCGATTTCGATCTGGCCGACGCCGCTGGCCACTCGCTGATGGCGGTGCAGGTGAAGAGCGCCGGAGCGGGGCGGTCTGTGAAGGCTCGAGAGGCGGTGACGGTGCTGGTGCATCTGGTCACCGGTTTCGAGGCCGAGCAGTACCGGTTGATCACCTCGGCTGCGCCGGACGAAGGATGTCTGCGGCTGGCTGAGGTGTTGCGCCGTCATGGCGGTGATGTTCCTCTGCTCAAAGCGGACTTGCGGGAGCTTCTGGTTCGGGCGCCGACCGTGTGGGGTATCTGCCAGGCTCTGTCCGAGGAGCATTGGGAACGTCTGGGGCGTGCGGGGATCGAGTTCGATGGCCGCAGCGACGGGCAGTTGCGTGAGGATCTTCACAATGCGCTGCGCACCGAACGGGAGCGTGCCGGGCAGGGGTTGTCGCACAGGGCCGGGGGGCTGGTGCTGGGCCATTTGGTGGCCGAGGTCATGCGCCGGGCGGCCGACCCTGACCTGGCGCACTGGGACGTGCGGGAGTTTCGCCGGTCGGTGCTGGTCGGCGACAAGGAACTGATCTCAGCTGTCGGCCGGCACGAGCTCGGGATCGTCTACGGACAGATGCCGCCCCTTCCTGAGGTTGAGCGCGCGGATCTCGTCGATGGGATCGGAGAGATCCTCTCTTCCGGTGGGGACGGCGCCATGGGCATCCGAACGTGTGTCATCACCGGGCTGTCGGGACTTGGCAAGTCGAGCCTGGCCGCGGCACACATCGCTGATCAGGCCTTCCGCTATGACGTGGTGTTCTGGGTAGACGCCGAGAGCGAGGAGGCCTTGGTCGCGTCGTTTGCCCGCGTGCTGGCACATCTGACCGGCAGTGAGGAACCGGCCGAGGTGCGGGATCCGCGGCTGGTGCGCGAGCGGGTGCATGCCGAGTTGCAGTCCCTGCCGGGGCCATGGCTAATGGTGTTCGACGACGCCAGTGCGCCCGTGGCCCGTGCCTGGATACCACGTAGCGGGCGGGGCAGGGTCATTGTCACCACTCTGGGCGGCCACTGGCACGGTGTGCAAGGGCGCATCGATCTGAGCCCAATGAGCAACGAGGAAGCACTCCGCTTGCTGCAGCTGCGGCTGGACTTGAGTGAGGGCCAGGTTGAGCAGTACGCGTCGTCGCTGTCCGGGCTGGCCCAGGTCTTGGAGTGCTGGCCGCTGGCGATCGAGGTGGCCTGCGGCTATCTGGTCACCTGCGGTATCGGCGTGGACCGGCTTCCCGCCTACACGAATACGCTGATCCACCGGGCCGCGGACGATGAGCGGTTGGTGCCTGCCGGGTATCCGCGGACGCTGGCGGCGGCCGTCGCGCTGAGCACCGAGCGGCTGATCAGCAGTGCCCGCTCCCGTGGCTTGCTACAGCCAACCCTGGCCACGGTGGCCGCCTTGTGCTGGCTCGCTCCGCGCCGGGCGCCGGTGCATCTAGCGTTGGCGAGCGCGTTCGTCGGCCCCACAGACCTGCCGCCGGCTCCCGGATGGGTGGTGTTCGACGAGGCGCAGGTCCCGGTGCGCGAGGTCATCCGCGAACTGACCGATGTCTCCCTTGTCCGGTACGACGAGCCGCTACCGACCCGCAAGGAGGTATTTCCCGGCAGTGAGGACACCGTGTCGATGAACGCGGTGCTGCAGGACATCCTGGCCCGACACCTGGGGCTGTCGCAGTCAGACGTAGCTGCGGGTCTGGCGCACGTGGCCTGCCACACCGACCGCTGGCTGCGCGGGGCCTTGCTCTCCGGGCAGGCCGAACGGTCCTGGGAACTGGCCCAGCACGCCACCGCGCTGGTCGGGCACATCCGCTCAACACACACCGCCGACGGGTACACGGCCCTACTCATGGGCAATCTGGCAGCGTTTCACCATGCTCACGGCCAGTACGACGCCGCCCGCGCCCTGCTGGAGCTGGAGCTGGAATGGCTGGCACGAGCTGGCGACCCGGACGAGGGACTGGCCGCCCAAACGCACATCCTGCTCGCGCACCTCACCCAGCTGCGCAAGCAGGCCGACGCCGGCCACCGCGTTGCTGCCCATTTGCTTCCCGTACTGGCCTACCTCCGCCGGCTCGACGGTCCGCTGCCCGAGCCCGTCGCCCACCTCTCAGCCGAGGCGTCGCGAATCCTGCAGAGGCACCTGCGCGACGAGCCGGACCCTGCGCTCGCGCATCTGCTGGAGGACTTCCGTGCCCTGGCAGATGCCCTGCCCCCCACCGAGTCAACGCAGGCGACGAAAGACCTCCTCGCCATCCAGGACCTGTTGGGACACAGCGAAGGCGAGCGCGCCGAACACGCCGCAGCAGCAGCCTTGGCCAGGAGCACCGATCCATGGTCGCGGGTCACGGCCGACCTCAAACGCCTCCTCATCGAGGCGCTCGTCCTACAGGACAAGTGGGAGCAAGCCAATGCCGCGCTGAGCGACTTCCTACTCTATGCCGGCCCCCGCACACTGTACGGATTCGCCCTGCACCACCTGGTGCACAACGTCGGCTGTCACTGCGCCTGGACGTGGGTGACCCAGGGAGAGCAGCGTGCAGTGGAACTGCTGGGACGGCTGCTGGAGGAAACCGGCATCGCCGAGAATCCGGCGCTCGAGACGACCACCGATGAGGCCCGGTTCATCCTGCTCCAGGTGGTGCACGACAGTTGGCGGGCCATGAACGGAAGCTCCCAGGACAAAGGATTCCTGGAGCAGATGAGCCAGCTCAACGACAAGACGTTCACCGAGCCCTACGACCCGGACAACGTGTGGGAGCGGATCTACTCCGGACTGATGCCGCGGCTGTCGGCCGTGATGGGTGAGACGGTGCACCGCAGCTACCAGGAGGAGGGAGATGCCATCCTGACCACCGGCCTGCCCATGCTCGACCGGGATCCAGCAGTCAAAGACGCCTACGAGGCAGCCCGCTGCCACGCGGTGCTGTCGCTGTCCACGGACCCGGTCTACGGCAGCCTCGCCGGACGCTCCACCATCGACCTCCTCCTGCCGGAAGCCCGAAAGTTCCTGCCCGGCCCGAAGGCTCTGGTCATCCTGCAACCCCACAAGATGGTCGGCGCCACCTCCCCCGACACTGGCAAGTCCATCGAGCTCCAGGTCCACCGAGCCTGCGACAAAGGGCTGCGCCGACTGGCCGGACCGCAGCCCACCCTCATCTCCCCCCAGCACCTCACGCTCGTGCTGACCGGCCAGCAGCTGACCCTCGAACACGACGACGGCACCGTCATCGCCCGCGCGACCGTGCAGGCCTCCAGCCAATGGCGACAGGCGGCCCGCTCCCGCCACAGCGCGGTGGTCTACTTCGGCTACGGCTTCGCCCTCCACGACTCCCCCACGCACCGGCGACTCATGGCCTCACCCGCCGAACTAGGCCGCCACATCAACAGCGCCAGCGACAACGGCCTCCTCGCCGCAGGACTCGTATTCGTCCGCCTCCAGCCCACACCCTCCGTTCAGCACCGGCCGTCGGCTGCAGCCCGCCAGCAACCCCGCCGGTCAACCCGCGCCCAACGGAAGAAACCCCACAGGTAAGCGCAACTACCGCGCCACTGACAATCCCAAATCCACCTACGAGTCGCGCAGTTCAAGCCGAACCACCAAAGGCGACCGCCGCCAGGAAGCAGCCCTCACCAGCACGGCCAGATCATGTAAAGTGAGCAAAATACGCCCTACCGATCTCCAAAACAGCAGGTGCGCAAGGGTCTTCCCCACACGCGTGGGGGTCTGTCCAACAAGTCCGCGAAAGCGGCATGTGATGGACTGTCTTCCCCACACGCGTGGGGGTCTGCCCAGGTCGTTGCCCACGGCGAAGGGCTGCGGTGCCTCTTCCCCACGTTCGTGGGGGCTTATCCATGTGAAGGCATTCCGATTCCACGCTCGATGCGGTCCCTCCCCCGCGCGTAGAGGTCTGTAGCCAGCCCGGAGTTGGGTGAGCGGCGCCGATAGCTTTTCACCGCAGACGTCATGACGAGCCACAAGCGGCAACAGCGACGGCCACACAATAAAGCAGGCGTTCCTGCTCCTTACTCATGCCCTCGCGGCTCTCAGACACCACCCACAGCTCTCACCCAGCAAGATCAAAAAGATAAAACTGCTGGTCATGGCATCACCCTTATGGCTCTCTCATTTCAGCGCGCTGGGGATTCTCACGCGATGTCACCAACAATTCTCAGCCGGTGTCATCGCTTCTGGATGCTGACCAGCAGAGACTCATGACACCCAGGTGAGAACTACTGATGACACCATAATGAGAAGTCGCACCCATCTGTCGGAGGAGACCACCCGGGCACAGATAGCGGCCCCGCTCGGCATCGTCCGCAGCATCGGCTACTCCTGGATCGCCGGGTTCGTGCTCCTGGCAGGCATGCTGTTCGCCGTTCAGGACTACGCGGGCACCCTCGGCACCAGCACGGGCGTGCCTCCGGCGCAGATCTTCATCGACGTCCTGGGCACCGGCGTCGCCAAGGGGCTGCTGCTCGTGGTGATCGTCGCACAGCTGTTCTGCGGCAACGCGGAGACAGCCGCCGCCAGCCGCATGGTGTATGCGTTCTCGCGTGACGGGGCGCTGCCGTTCTCCTCGTCATGGCGGCGGGTCAGCCACCGCACCCGCACCCCCATCGCCGCGGTGTGGCTGTCCGTGAGCGTCGCGCTGGTCCTGGCGCTGCCGAGCCTGTACTCGCCGACCGCGTACGCCGCCGTCACCGCGATCAACGTCATCGGGATCACGCCCGCGTACGCGATCCCGGTATACCTCCGCCTGCGCGTGGGTGACCGCTTCCGGCCCGGTCCGTGGCACCTGGGCCGCTGGAGCAAGCCCCTCGGCTGGATCTCCGTCACCTACGTGACCATCCTGACCGTGGTGTTCTGCCTGCCCCAGGCCTCGCCGATCACCGCGGAGTCGTTCAACTACGCGGGCGTCGCCCTGGCCGTCGTCCTGGTCCTCGCCTGGCTCATGTGGATCACCAAGGGCAAGCGCGACTACCAGATCCCCACCCTCGGCAGCGAAGCCGAGAACACCGCCCTTGCCAGGGACGTGGTGTGATGAACGACCAGGCCATCAAGCGGTACGACCAGGCGCCACACCTGTCGGGGCTTCTCTCCCCCGACGAGCTCCGCGCCGCCGTGCACAGCGGAGAGATCACCACGGTGATGCTCGCCGTCCCGGACATGATGGGACGGCTCAAGGGCAAGCGTCTGAGCGCCTCCGTCTTCCTGGGCCGGATGCTGGCCAAGTCGGAGGCCTGCGCCTACATCCTGGCCACCGACGTGGACATGACCCCCCTGGAAGGCTTCGACCTCACCGGCTGGGACGACGGGTACGGCGACTTGTCTGTCATCCCCAGCCAGGACACCATCCGCGTCCTGCCGTTTCTGCCCGGCGCCGTCCTCATCCACGCAGACGTCGCCGACGAGGGCGGCGAGCTGCTCGAGATCGCCCCGCGCCACATGCTCCGCACGCAGCTCGACAAGCTCGCGGCCCTCGGGCTGGAGGTCCGCGTCGGCCTGGAGAGCGAGTTCGTGCTCTACCAGGGCAGCCCGCTCCACGCGCACGCGGTCGGATACCGGGGCCTTCAGCCCGTAGCCTTCCACAACCTCGACTACGCCCTCGACCATCCCCCGGCCCTCACCGACTTCTTCCAGCACCTGGAAGACGCACTGCGCGGCGCCGGAGCGCCAGTCGAATCGGTCAAGACCGAGGGCGCCCCCGGACAGCTGGAGATCACGTTCCCTTACGGGCCGGCGATGACGGCCTGCGACGCGTACACCGTCTACAAGCACGCCGTACGGCATATCGCGCAACGGCGCGGCATGACGCCCACGTTCATGGCCGCACCGCGGACCGGCACAGGAAGCGGCCTGCACATCCACCTCTCCCTGCTGGACGTCGCCGACTACCGCAACGCGTTCGCCACCCGCCCAGACGAAGAAGAGCTGCCCGAGACGATGCAGCGGGCCATCGCCGGACTGATCTCCGCCATGCCCTACCTCGCCCCGCTGTACGCACCCCACGCCAACTCCTACAAGCGCTACACCGAGCACTCGTTCGCCCCCACCCGCTTCACCTGGGGATACGACAACCGCAGCTGCGCCATCCGCGTCACCGGCCACGGTGCAGGCAGACACCTGGAGGTGCGCCTGCCCGGAGCCGACGCCAACCCCTACCTCGCCCTCGCCGCCACCCTCGCCGCCATCCACCACGGCCTCACCACCGAGCCCGAACTGCCGCCCCACACCACCGGCGACGCCTACCAGGAGGCCGACGCGCTCTCCGTGCCACGCGACCTCGTCGAAGCCCTGGCCGACTTCGACGACAGCAAGATCGCACAGAGCGCATTCGGGGCGGCCGTGGTGCGGCACTACGCCTACGCCACGCAGCACGAGATCGACGCGCATCGCGAACGCGTCACTGATGCAGAGCTGGAGCGGGGGTTCCTCCGTGCCTGACCTCCTCCCTTGTGCCACAGAGATCTTGGCCCAGCACTGCCGCTGCCGATCGCTCAGGACGTTTGGACCGCCTCACGGCCACCGTGCTGTTCGCCCTTGCCCAGCAAGTCGCGCGCTTCAGCTCCGGCGTGAACCCGTGGGGGCAACTCGCTGTGTACGACGACATCGACTTCGCTCTCTTCACCGCATGACTCCCGCCCGGTGCCCGCCGCATGAGGGGGTGTCGGCACCGGGCGGAGGCCCTCGCGCGGAGGGCCAGGCGACCCCCGGTTCCCTTCGGGCGGCATGGCAGCCGTCCGCGCCGGGACTCCACAGCTTCATCCACGCAAGCAGGCCGCATAGACCCTGCCCGGTGGCCCGGATGCCGTCCGGCCGTGGCCATCGGGCAGTTCACAAGCTCCGCCCGTAGGACACGAAAGTTGGCGCGGGCGGAAACGGCGCTGGGGCTACGTCCCCCCGGCGGGCCCCAGCGCCGCCCTGTTGGTATGACCTTGACCCGCCGACCAGGTGGGTTTCATCACTGCGACACAGAGGAGACGCATGTTCGTCCACTCCGACCGTCTGCCCACCGGCACCGCGGTTCCGCAGGGAACCATCACCCCGTCCCCGTGGGGGGCGAGCCGGATGGCGCCCTACCCCACGACGGCCCCCGAGTACGCCAGGGCTGAGTTGGACCCGGTCACCCAGACCGCCGTCTTCTACGACACCGCTGGCCAGGTCATGGAAATGCCGGGCCACGGCACCAGCACCGGCACCAGCCCGTCCACGGGTACCAGCCCCGACGGCAACGGCGGGACCCAGGACACCGACACGGGGAGCGACAACGACCAGTGAATGACCCACGTCCGGTGTTGGTCGTCACCAGCCTGCACGACCCGACCGCCGACGTGGTGATCCGCGAGCTGCACGACCGGGGCATCCCGGTCGTGCGGCTCGACTCGGGGGACTTCCCCGCATCACTGTCGGTGGAGGCCGAGATCACCTCGCAAGGCGTCCGGGGGCGACTCACCACCCCGTCCCGTATCGCTGACCTGGCCAGCGTCCGCGCCCTGTACTACCGCCGTCCGACCGGCTTCGCCTTCCCACATCTCAGTGAGCAGGATGCGCGGTTCGCCATCACCCAGGCCAGGTATGGACTCGGTGGAGTGCTGGCGTCGCTTCCCGGCTGCCTCTACGTGAACCACCCACACCGCATCGGGGACGCGGAATTCAAGCCGTCCGGACTGGCCGCGGCGGTAAAGGCCGGCTTCCTGGTACCGCCCACACTCATCACCTCCAGCCCCGACGCCGCCAGGGCCTTCGTCAAGGGGCACGACTCGGTCATCTACAAGCCACTGCACAACCCCGTGTACCGAATCGACGGCGTCTCGTCCGTCGTCAGGATCACTGAGGTGACCGCCGAGGACATCGACGAGAGCGTGTCCGGCACAGTCCACCTGTTCCAAAAACGCGTCCCCAAGACAGCCGACGCGCGCGTGACCATCATCGGCTCCCAGGTGTTCTGCGTCCGCATCAACTCCGACGTCCTGGACTGGCGCACCGACTACGACCGCCTGACCTACACCCCCGTGGAGCCACCGCCAGAGGTTGAGCAGGCGCTTCACCGTTACCTGGACTGCTTCGGGCTCGTTTTCGGGGCTTTCGACTTCTGCGTAGGCGAAGACGGGCAATGGTGGTTCCTGGAGTGCAACCCCTCCGGTCAGTGGTACTGGCTGGAGGCTGAGACCGGTCTGCCGATGTGCGCAGCCCTGGCAGACCTTTTGGAGAGGACGTCGTGACCGACCAAGCGCAGCTCCACCAGCAACTCATCGACTCCATGACGGCGAACGGCAGTCTGCGCACGGAGCCGTGGAAGCGTGCCGTCGAAACCATCGCCCGACACGAGTTCCTGCGGACCGGGTTCTTCCGCCGCGTGGACGGCGCTGTGCCCTCGGCATGGGCACCCGTCCTGGAAGGCGACGCCGGTTGGCTCGAAGCCTGCTACGAGGACGAGTCCCTGGTGACTCAGATCGCCGGCACGATCATGCCCGCGGACATCCGCGGTCAGATCATGCGGGACCCGACCAGTTCCAGCACGCTGCCGTCTCTCGTGGTGCGCATGCTGGAGGACCTCCAGGTCGAGCCGGAGTCGAAGGTGCTGGAAATCGGGACCGGCACCGGGTACTCCACCGCGGTGCTCTGCGCGCGGCTGGGCGAGGGGTACGTCACCTCGATCGAGTACGACGAGGAAGTGGCCGCGCGTGCACGGACAGCCCTGGGCCGACGGGGGATGTACCCCACGCTCGTCAGCGGGGACGGCCTCCTCGGCTATACCGAAGGGGCACCGTACGACAGGGTGATCGCTACCTGCGGCGTGCGCACCGTTCCTGCGGCCTGGATCGAGCAGACCCGACCCGGTGGCCTGATCCTGACGACCATCGGTGGCTGGCTCGGCTCGTCGGAACTCGCACGCCTGACCGTCCACGACGACGGCACGGCAACCGGGCCGCTGCTGAGCGGTCAGGTCAGCTTCATGCTCGCGCGCCCGCACCTGCCGCCCGCGCTGGGCTTGCTCCCCGACCTCAGCGAGGGCAAGGAGCGCGAGGCCATCATCGGAACCGACGCACTAAACGACTGGACGTCCCGCTTCGTCGTGCAAATCGCAGCTCCCCACGCACAGCACCTGACGATGGAACGCGACGGGCGCACCGAGCGCGTTCTCGTCGACGTCGAGTCCGGCTCGTGGGCTGCCCTCTACGAGGAGGACGGCCGCTGGATCGTGCGACAGGACGGGCCCAACGCCCTCTGGGATGCTGTCGAGGAGCAGCTCGGCCGCTGGCACGCGGCCGGCACCCCGGCACTGGAGGAGTTCACCGTCAGCGTCACCCCGCAGGGCCAGACCATCAACTGGTAGGCCCCCATGCCGGCCCCGCTCGTCCGCCCCCTGTGACGGACGAGCCGGGGCGGGCGTCGGTGCTCAGAACATCGTCCGACGTCCCTCGTCCGGAGCCTTGCTCCGGCCACGTCGACGACCAGGAACGAACGTGCCCGTCCGTGCACAGCGCGCATAAGCGTCATCGAACTCCGCGAGCCCGGAAACTCCGAGACACCGTACGGGCACCTGTTCCGCAAGACGAGCTGCGGCGTGGCCTTCGCCCACCAAGAGGCCGACTACAACGGCCACTACGGCATCCAAGAGGTGTGCAGCATCTGCCCCTTGGCACAGATCACGTTGTGCAATGAGGCGTGGGTCAAGCCCGACCTGGCCGAGGTCACCCGCCACGCGCGTGCGCTCGGCGCGACGGGGCCTGTCGAGATCGACGAACGCGCCATCATCGTGGAGGGCCTGGACGGACCGACGCGCAACTACCTCCAGCAGGTGTTCGGCTTCCAGTGCCACGACCGGAACAACCCCCATCTCTACCGCCAGCACGGCCGGGCCCCCATCGGCTGGGAGGCGGAGAACGGAACGCCGACACCATGAACTTCCAGTCCTGGCCGCAGCGTGTGCTCGTCGTCGATGTCGAAGGCAACGGTACGAACCCGCCCGACCTCGTCGAGATTGCCGCCCTGCCTGTCCGTGGCGGTCAGCCGGACACCAGCACGGCCGGGGCGTGGCTGATCCGTCCGGAACGCCCGGTCACGGCGCGCGCGGCCGGGATCCACGGCCTGACCAACGCACTTCTGGCGGACAAGCCCGCATGGGCGGAGCTCGCCGACCAGGTCCACGACTTCTTGGGCAGGGACTGGATCTGCGCCCACAACGCGCACGTCGACTACCGGGAGCTCAGCCGTCACCTGCCGAAGTGGCAGCCGGCCGGGGTCATCGACACACTGCGCCTCGCCAAGGCGACATACACGGCCCTGCCCTCGTACACCCTCGACGCCCTGATCAAGCAAGTGAGGCCCGACCTGTCGAACGCCCCACGCGTCGGCAGGCACCGCGCGACCTTCGACGCCTACGCCACGGCACAGCTCCTGCTCGCCATGGCCGACCGCTACGAGAGCTGGGAGCAGCTCATCACCGCGGCAGTCCCGCCCAGCCTCCCCGGCGCCCCCGAACCAGAAACGGAGCCAACCCTGTGGTGACCGACCCCATCCGCATCGGCGTACTCGGCACGTACTCCACCGGCAAGACTCTTCTGCTGAAGCGGATCGAGATGGAGCTGCGCGGCCACGGCCTCGCCGTGGCCCGCACCGGCCAACTCAGCAAACGCGCTGCCGCGATCGGGCTGCCGAAGATGCGGCACCACACCGTGGCCTCCACCGAGTGGATCATCGCCCAGGGCATCGCCGACGAGATCGCGGCAGCCGCGCACGGTGCCCGGGTCGTGCTTGCCGACCGTGCTGCCCTCGACGCCGTCGCGTACTTCAACGCCGCCGTGGAGAGCCGCAGCGAGCGCCCCCACCGGCTGGAGAGGGAAAGGCTGCGGCTCCTGGCTTCGACACAGGCACCCAAGTACGACCTGCTCCTGGCCACCGTGCTCGACGAGTCCATCCCGATCGCCCAGTGCCACGCCCTCGATCCCCGATACCGTCGCCTGGTCGACCAGCATGTCCACGGCCTCCTGGCCGACGACGCGATCCCCCACCAGCGCGTCACCAGCGACACCGACAGTCAAGCGCGCGCGATCGAACTCGCTCTCCAGCTCAGCCTCAAAGGGGCGGCGGTATGAGCATCGAACCGCCCGCGGGCACCATCACCATCGCCGGCAAGACCGTCTCCCGGCTCGGATTCGGCACCATGCGTCTGACCGGCCCCGGCACCTGGGGCTACCCCGAAGACTTCACTACCGCGGTCTCCGTGCTGCGCCAAGCGGTCAACGCCTACGGCATCACGCACTTCGACACCGCCGACGCCTACGGTCCACACACGGCTGAAGGCCTCATCCGGCATGCCCTGTATCCGTACCCGGATGACGTGCTCGTCGCCACAAAGGTCGGCATGATCCGCCCCGCACCCAACGTCTGGGCTCCGCACGGCCACCCGGGCTATCTCCGGGCCTGCGTCGAGGCGAGCCTGCGCCGACTGGGCCGTGAGCGCCTGGATCTCTGCTACCTGCACCGCATCGACCCCCAAGTGCCGATCGAGGACCAACTCGGCACGCTGCAAGCCCTCAAGAGCGAGGGCAAGATCGGACACATCGGCCTGTCCAAGGTCACATCCGAGGACATTCGCCTCGCGGGCAAGTACATCACCGTAGCCGCGGTACAGAACGTCCTCAACGTGAGGGACCACTTCGACCCGGCTCTGGAACTCTGCCGGGACCTCGGCATCCCGTACGTGGCGTACCGGCCGCTCGACGCGGGCAACCTTCTGCGCGGCCCCGGACTTGAGGCATCCCTTTCCTGGCTGCTCCAGCTCGGACCGCACGTTGCCCCCATCCCCGCAACCAGCCAGCTCAGCCATCTCGCCGAGATCGTCAGCGCCGTCGGTGCCGGCGGGAGGCCGTGATGTCAGCAGTCACCCAGGCCGTCGCCGCTCCCCGAATACGGGCCCCGTACGAGAACTGGCGGCCACCGGTGATCGGCGTCTCTCTTCTGGTGCCGGTCGGAGCGGATTGTCTCGCCGTCGCCGACCTGCGGGGCATGCTCGTGCTGCCCGGCGGGGGTGTGTACGAGAGGCAGACGCCGGAGGATGCCGCCCATCGCGTCCTCTCCGGCCCCCCGGGCGGCCTTCGGCTGCTGCGCCGCGTCGCCGTGGACTGGGCACAGACGCGGCGCAGGAAGGTCATCACGCACGTACTGGCGACTGCGCCGATGACCCGCGAGGCCGTCGGTCACCTGATCTACCGCGATCCGCGGGCAACAGTGCGTGTGCTGCCCACCGCGCGCGTCATCGACGACCTTCCCACGCAGGGTCGGCTACGGGTCCTCGTCGGGCTACAGGCCCTGGCCACCGGCGAGACGGCCTACATCGAAGGAGGCGTTGTCCTTCCCTCCGCACCACCAAACCTCACCCCAGAGTGGTGGGGGCAGAGGTCGCCCGGCACATGAAGGCATGCCGGGCCGCCTCTGTTTCCGTCACCTGCGCAACAAGCCTCGGCGTTTCGGCCAACTCGCAGCTCGTCGGAGGCCGTCCAGCACTGCGACCACGCGTTCGACGCCTTGAGATTCCGGGCGCTGCCCTTCGTCCGGAATCGAGCGCGTTCGACTCGCTCCCCGTCTCGTTGAGCCTGACACCGCCGGACCAACCAGGTGCGGCGCGGACCCCCGAGGAGGCATGCAGGTGACCGTGACCGACACCTCGCCCGAAGATTCCACGCCACCCCCTCCACCTCCGGCCACCATCAGCTTTGAGGGGGAACACGGCAAGAACCCGCTGGCTGAGGCCAGTTTTGCGAAGATGTGCGGCCGGCTTCCGTCCGTGCTGGGGCACACCGCCCGCATGGCCTGGGCCGTGGACCGGCCCGCCGTCATGCTGCTGCTCACCTGCCAGTTCCTCACGGGAGCCGCGGCCGCCATGGTCCTCGCGTTCACCGCGAAGGCCATGGCGCATATCCTCGGAGCCGGCGCGGTCTCCGAACGCCTGCATGCCGCCCTGCCCGCTCTCATCGTCGTCACGGCGGCCGCGGCGGTCGGCCGAGTCAGCAGCGCTTTATCCTCCTACGCCGACGGGCGGATCACCCCACTGCTGATGACCGAGGCGGACGTCGCCTTGGTGTCCGCGGTGTGCCGCGTCGAAGCCTCCGCATACGGGGAGGACGGCTTCTCCGACCGGCAGGAAGCCGCTGAGGTCGGCGTCACACGCACACGGATGATGGTGCAGGACGCCCAGCGCTTCATGACCGCCGTCGTCCGCATGATCGCCGCGGGCGGCGTCATCACGGCGCTGCACTGGATGATGCTGCCGCTGCTGCTGCTCGCCGTCCTCCCTGCCGGCATGGGGGCCGTGCTGTCCGCGCGCGTCGACTACGAGACCCACTACGCCAACGTCGGCGACCGCAACGTGCGGGCCATGATGCGCTGGTGGGCCACCTACTCCCGTTACGGCGACGAGGTCCGTGCGAACGGCATGACCAGCTACCTCGTCTACTGGTACCGGGCCCTGTCCGATCGCATCGACGAGCGCACCCTCACCGCCGCGCCCCGCATGCTGCGCATCGTCCTTGCGAGCAGCGCCCTCGGCGGGGTGTTCCTGCTCGGTACCTGGGCCACCCTCGCCTGGCTCGCCACCACCGGCCGCGTCGCCCTCCCGGTCGCGGCCACCGCGGTGGTCGCCGTCCAGACCACCCTGGCCGCGCTCTCGCAGTTCGTCATCCACGGCGCCGCGATGTTCCACACCTCGCTGTACCTCGCCGACATGCGGTCCTTCCTCGACATGGCCGCCGAACGAGTCCCCAAGCGCGGGGAGCTGACCATCTCCGAACGGGTAGAGGAGATCCGTCTCGACGAGGTCGTGTACCAGTACCCCGGCACGGAGGAACCCGCCGTCGACGGAGTCTCACTCACCCTGCGACGGGGCGAGATCCTGGCCATCGTGGGCGAGAACGGCTCGGGCAAGTCCACCCTCGCCAAGCTCATCACCGGCATCCTGCTCGCCGACAAGGGCCGTGTCCTGTGGGACAGCACCGACCTGGCCGACACCCGTCCTGACTCCGTGTGGTCCCGCACCGCCCTCGTCCCGCAGAACTTCGCCTGCTGGCCCCTGCGGGCCCGCGAGAACATCACCCTCGGACAGCCCAAAACCTTCGACGACGGACCCGTGTGGGCAGCCGTCGACGCTGTCGGCATGCGGAAGGCGGTCGAGAAACTGCCCAAGCAGCTCGACACCCTGCTCGCCAAAGAACTCTTTGGAGGCGCCGAGCTGTCCGGAGGCCAGTGGCAGCGGCTCGCGTGCGGCAGGGCCCTGTACCGGCAGACCCCGCTGCTGATCCTGGACGAGCCGACCTCGCAGATGGACCCGCGTGGCGAGCACCAGATCTTCCTTGAGATCAAGCGCATCGCCGCCGAGCGCATGACAATCGTCGTGACGCACCAGCTCGAGAACACCCGTCTCGCAGACCGGATCCTCGTCATGCGTGACGGCCGCATCATCGAGCAAGGCCGGTACGACGAACTTGCATACGGGAACGGCTTGTTCGCTGAACTCCTTGCCCTGGCCAAGGATCGCTGACCGAGAGGAGTCACGGCGGGGCGTCGACCTCGCCGTGCTTCATCAGCGAAAGAACGCGTAACGGGATGCGGTCTGACGTGGTGAGACGCTGACCTGCGTGCTCGCCTGATTCCCGCTACTTCCCGTTGAGTGCTGCACCACGCCGAGTACCACCGCTGGTGCAGGGCCTCGGGTTCCGTAGCATCCACCGCCGCGACGGCTCCCGAGGCCACCATGGCTCGAGCTCGACGCGACATCGGCGGCAGGCCTCTTGCTGCCGGTGAGTGAAGGACGCAGGTCAGAGGCGGGTGTATGCGTAAACGCATGCACAGGTGCATACTGGGTGCATGGCTGACACCAGCGTACGGATCAACACGGCCACGAGGGATCGCCTCGCGGCCCTCGCCAAGGCCCGCGGCATGAGTCTGGCCGCCTACCTCGACGACCTCTCCCAGAAAGAAGAGCACCAGGCGCTACTGGGGCGGGCGAGCGCCGCGTTCGACGCCGCGATCGACCGTCCGGGCTTCGTCGACGCCTTCGACAAGGCATTCGGCGGCCTCCCCGCAGCGCCCGCCAGTAGCCGGGCGGCCTGATCTTGGAACTGTTCGTCGACGTCCGGTGGCTCCTCGACCGGCAAGAGCGCGCACTCGGCAAGGACCTGCAGATCCGCGACTACTCGGCGCTGGTCGCGGCCGTCGCGCGGCACCGGGTGAATACCCCGCACCTGGACGTGTCCGACCCCGATGCCTACTGGCGTGCCGCCGCACTCCTGGACACCATCGTGCTCCAGCGGCCGCTCCCGGCACGGAACGAGCTGTACGGATATGCCGTCGCCGTGGCGTACATCGAGGCCTCCGGCGAGACCGTCTCCGCGAGTCAGGTCCAGTGGATTCAACTGATCGAGGACATCAAGGCCCTGCGACTGGACACCTTCGACATCGCGGATCGTCTCCGATCCTGGCGGGCCCCGTGATCATCCAGTGGGGTCCGATCTTTAGGCGGCTTCAAGCAAGAGACGAACGCCCCGGGTCGGGCGAATCAACGCTTTACGAGTCGTGGGGGTACTGGAGCATCGGCACGAGCCAGCCGTCTTTGGAGTCCCCGGTTCTCACGGTGGAACCCCGCCGCAAGACGGCAAGGTGCAGCGGGTCACCTCGATCGAGTACGACGAGGAAGTGGCCACGCGTGCACGGACAGCCCTTGGCCGACAGGGGATGTACCCCACGCTCGTCAGCGGCGACGGCCTTCTCGGCTACGCCGAGGGGGCACCGCACGACCGGGTGATCGCTACCTGCGGCGTGCGCACCGTTCTGCGGCCTAGATCGAGCAGACCCGACCCGGTGGCCTGATCCTGACGACCATCGGTGGCTGGCTCGGCTCGTCGGAACTCGCACGCCTGACGGTCCACAGCGCCATTCCCGAGAACCCCAGCGCGGCCGCGATGGTGCTCACGTTCACGATCGCTCCACCATGGGAACATCTGGTACATGGGAACATCCCCGCGGGCGCGGGGAGCAGACACGGGTCTCACTGATCCCGGACATGAGCCAGGGAACATCCCCGCGGGCGCGGGGAGCAGTCAGGAGCCCGCCATGTCCGCGATCACCGATCGGGAACATCCCCGCGGGCGCGGGGAGCAGAGGTACTGCCATCCGCCCTTGACGTGCTCGTGGGGAACATCCCCCGCGGGCGCGGGGAGCAGGAGATCGTGAAGGCCTCGCCTGCGGAGGTCGGGGGAACATCCCCGCGGGCGCGGGGAGCAGGGCGGCGACGGCTTTGGCGTGTTCGGTGGCGAGGGAACATCCCCGCGGGCGCGGGGAGCAGTCGTACTGCGTCACGAGCGGGCGCCGTCCCACGGGAACATCCCCGCGGGCGCGGGGAGCAGATGATCGACCAGTCGCCGCTTACCTCGACCCAGGGAACATCCCCGCGGGCGCGGGGAGCAGGTGGAGAGCCCGCCATCGGCGGCGCCCCGCACGGGAACATCCCCGCGGGCGCGGGGAGCAGCCGTCGCCCTCGGCCGACCCGTTGTCGTTCGTGGGAACATCCCCGCGGGCGCGGGGAGCAGGGGCCGTCGAGCTGGTCAGCCGTAACCGTTTCGGGACCATCCCCGCGGGCGCGGGGAGCAGGCCGTGACCGTGGTGCCCCGCAGGAACGTCGTGGGAACATCCCCGCGGGCGCGGGGAGCAGTTCGCGATGCTGGTCGCGAACGCGACCTTCGTGGGAACATCCCCGCGGGCGCGGGGAGCAGTGCTGTACGCCGCCCTGCGGGGGGTGTCGCCCGGGAACATCCCCGCGGGCGCGGGGAGCAGTTGAGGCCGCCGGCCCAGCCCGACCGCACCGGGGGAACATCCCCGCGGGCGCGGGGAGCAGGTGGTGCTCCTTCCGGTGGTGCGGGGCGGGTGGGGAACATCCCCGCGGGCGCGGGGAGCAGGCCCATGACGGCGGCTTCGCGGACCAGGCGGCGGGAACATCCGCGCGGGCGCGGGGAGCAGCCGGTGGCGGTGAACTCGTCAGCCTCGGAGGCGGGAACATCCCCGCGGGCGCGGGGAGCAGGCAAGTACGGCCCGGCCGACCCGTCGGTCGTGGGGAACATCCCCGCGGGCGCGGGGAGCAGGCGTATCCGCCGATGCCCGGGGCGGGGTTGGTGGGAACATCCCCGCGGGCGCGGGGAGCAGCGTTCCACGTCACGCGCCCCGGGTCGCTGACCGGGAACATCCCCGCGGGCGCGGGGAGCAGTCACACCGGGCCAGTACCCGCAGCTCCTTGAACGGAACATCCCCGCGGGCGCGGGGAGCAGTCCTCGCCGTACTCGACGCCGAACTCGGTGTGGGGAACATCCCCGCGGGCGCGGGGAGCAGGTCTTTAGAACGTTGGCGGCGCTGCGGTAGAGGGGAACATCCCCGCGGGCGCGGGGAGCAGTCGAAGGTGATGCACTGGACGGCCTCGGCGTCGGGAACATCCCCGCGGGCGCGGGGAGCAGCTCGGGACTGTCCCTCGCTCCCCTCACCGCCCGGGAACATCCCCGCGGGCGCGGGGAGCAGGTGATGCCGGGGCCGGTGTCGATGCCGTCGTCGGGAACATCCCCGCGGGCGCGGGGAGCAGCCCGGCCTGAGTGGCCGGGGCAGGTGGTGGGTCAGGAACATCCCCGCGGGCGCGGGGAGCAGCGGAGGGCCTGAGAGATGGCGCCGACGCTGGGGGGAACATCCCCGCGGGCGCGGGGAGCAGTCGCCCGACTACCACTTCGATGACAGCGCTCCGGGAACATCCCCGCGGGCGCGGGGAGCAGTCAGGTCTGCGTCTGCTGTGCACTGTCGCATGGGGAACATCCCCGCGGGCGCGGGGAGCAGGCGTACGCGGCGTCGTCGACCGGGACCTCGATGGGAACATCCCCGCGGGCGCGGGGAGCAGCCCCGGTAACGCTACGTGCCAGCCGGCCCACCGGGAACATCCCCGCGGGCGCGGGGAGCAGCCCGGCAGCGTCGCAACGGTGTCCCCGCGACGGGGAACATCCCCGCGGGCGCGGGGAGCAGCCGACTCACCTGGAAGAGCCCGAAGTGCCCTTGGGAACATCCCCGCGGGCGCGGGGAGCAGGGTGACGGGTTCCCCGTGGGTGGGTTCGCCGGGGGAACATCCCCGCGGGCGCGGGGAGCAGAGCTTCGCAAGGGCGTTGGCGGCGCCGATCTGGGGAACATCCCCGCGGGCGCGGGGAGCAGGCCTTTATCTGGACGTGACTTGCGATGGTGCCGGGAACATCCCCGCGGGCGCGGGGAGCAGCCGGTGTAGAGGTCCTCGTACGTGATGAGCCCGGGAACATCCCCGCGGGCGCGGGGAGCAGCTGAAAGCTGCCCTGATCTGGCCTGCCGCGTCGGGAACATCCCCGCGGGCGCGGGGAGCAGCACGCCCTCGGGATCAAGTCGCCGTCGGCAGTGGGAACATCCCCGCGGGCGCGGGGAGCAGCCGTGGATGGGCGGCCTGGGTGACACCAAGACGGGAACATCCCCGCGGGCGCGGGGAGCAGGCGGATTCCGTTGCCCGGTTGGCCGACCTGGGAGGAACATCCCCGCGGGCGCGGGGAGCAGTCGACGGCGGGGAGTGCCAGCCCGGATGCCCCGGGAACATCCCCGCGGGCGCGGGGAGCAGTTCCGGGCGGGGCCTTCGTCATGCGGTGGGCTGGGAACATCCCCGCGGGCGCGGGGAGCAGTCCGCTCCATCGCGCCCTTGTCGATGCCCGTCGGGAACATCCCCGCGGGCGCGGGGAGCAGATCCCGTCCGGGACGCTCACCCTGAGCGGCTGGGGAACATCCCCGCGGGCGCGGGGAGCAGCGGGGTCCATTGTTGTTACGGCTGATTCTACCGGGAACATCCCCGCGGGCGCGGGGAGCAGAGGACGGCCGCCGTACCCACGCTGTACCCAGCGGGAACATCCCCGCGGGCGCGGGGAGCAGACCGTCCTGGGCGACTACCTCGACGGCGGAGCGGGAACATCCCCGCGGGCGCGGGGAGCAGGCCTGACAGCAGAGTGCCCCTCACCGGCGGGGGGGAACATCCCCGCGGGCGCGGGGAGCAGTCCAAGGGCGACTACACGGCCGAGAAAGCCTGGGGAACATCCCCGCGGGCGCGGGGAGCAGACTGTTTGACCTGGGTGTTTACCTCTGAGGCGACGGATTCCAGAGCACTTTCTCCGAACCCGACAATCAACCCAAACTCGCCCCAATGCCCTTCAGGCTCTTCCGAAGCGTCGGCGTTTGGCCGCCTTGCTCCATCCGGGAGGAGCCGTGGTGGGTTGGGGCGCCTGCGGGGACGGGGGTTTCATGTCAGGGCGGTAGATAAGGGTGACGCCGTCGTGGTCGGTGGGGTGCCATGCGTGGTCGTGGGTGCGGAAGGTGTAGCCCTGTTCGTTGTTGGTGGTGTGGGCGAGCAGGGCGCGTCCTTGACCGGCGTATTGCTGGACCTCGTGCCAGAGCGCGTCGCGGATGCGGGCTGACGGGTTGCCAACGAACACGCCTGCGGAGATTTCCAGGAGCCAGCGGGTGAGGAAGCCACGGAGTCCTGCGGGGCAGTTGGTGAGGACGATGACGGTCACCAGGCCACCTGTTCGTAGTCGCCAGTGTCGTCGTGATTGAAGCCGGAGGGGACTTCGCGGCCGCCGTCGCTCTGGAGGGTGACCACGTCCCGGTCGCCGCCGGGGTCGGCCGAGCTGGTTCCTGTCGGCAGCAGCAGCTGTTTGATGTCGTCGACGCAGCGCTCCAGCAGGGACGTTTCGTTGATGCGGTCCCGCAGAGCGCGGCGGGTGCGGGGGCCGACGTCCTCCTCGTCCTGCGCGGCGACGTCGAACGCGAGTGGGATGCCGATCTCGGTCTTGTAGAGGTCGGCGATGTCAAGGACGAAGGACAGTTCGTGTCCGGAGTGGACGAAGCCGAGGGCTGGGCTGCAGCCCAGCGAAGTGACGACGGCGTGGGCAATGCCGTACATGCACTGGGCTGCCGCGGTGATGCCCTGGTTGACAGCGTCTGCGGCAGTGAAATCGCCGGGGGCATACTGGCGGCCGCGCCAGCGGATGCCGGTGCGGGCGGCCTGGGCGCGGTAGCAGTCTTTGACGCGGCGTCCTTCCCGGCCGAGGAGTTCGTGGCGGGTCAGGCCGGCGGGGTCTTCGTCGGGGAAGCGCAGCCGGTACATCGCGCGGGCCACGGTGAGGCGGCTGCGCGCGTTGGCCCACTGCCGGGCTTGGGCTTCCATGAGTGCTGAGGAGCGGGTGAGGGCGCGGCCGGCGGCGTAGTAGCGCACGCCGCGTTCTCCGACCCAGCAGACGGCCGCGCCGGTTTCTCCCAGCACGCTCATCGCCTGGTGGGTGATGCGGGTGCCGGGGCCGAGGAGGAGGGTGCCGATGGTCGCCGAGGGGATGTGGGTGGTGCCTTCTGCGTCCTGGGCGGTGATGGCGTTGGCGTCCCGGTGGACGGTGCACCGTTCCAGGTAGATGAAGGAGATGCGCTCTGCGGTGCGGGTGAGTTGTCGCGGTGTCAGTGCGGCGTGCTGGGAGATCGTGGTCATGGTGTCTGCCGGGCGGGCGGGGTGAGGGGTGCCAGGGTGATCAGGCCGCAGCCGTAGGCTTTGGCCCGGCCGATCCCCTGGGTGAGGGTGCGGCGCAGGGCTGCGGGGTCGGTGACTTCGAGCCGGCCGTCGAAGGTGACGGCGACGAGGGTGACGGGTTTGGTCTTCCTGTCGTCGTCTGTGCGCCTTTTATCGAAGGAGCGGTTGTTGTGGTTGCGGATGGACAGCTCGTAGCGGTCGCCGTGGTGTTCGTGTTTGCCCTGGTACGTCGTGCCGCTGGGCAGTAGACGTTTGTCGTCGGCTTTCTCCAGGATGCGGAAGCCGCTGCGCTCCTGGCGGTCGATCAGCCATGCCGTCTGGTGGACGGGGGTGAGGTGGGCGGTGATCTTGCGGGGCTCGTTGGGGGTGCGGCGAATGGTGTGAACCGGGTTGGCGGTCAGCCGGAAGGCCCAGCGGTCGCCTGTGGAGAGCTTGTCGAGGAACGGGGTGTAGGGCCTGGTCTGCCAGCCGGGGGTGTGTGGGTCGGCTGCGGCTGCCGCTGGCCAGCCGGCCTGCTCGACGAGGTGGGTGAGGTCCGGGCGGTCGGGGCTGACGATGTACAGCAGCACCTCGGCGCGGGCCTGGTGGTCCAGACGCCACAGCACCCGTGGCGCGTCCGGTGTGGGGACGTCCGTGGGCAGCAGGCCGGGGAACGAGGACATGACGGCTGCGTGCAGGGCCTGCGGCGAGGACAGCAGTCGGCGGGCGCCGGGACGGGCGGTGTTCATACGGAAGCGGGAGAGAAACATCAGCTGCTCTCATCCTCCAGAGCATCGAACGGGTCATGCCGCGGGGCGACGGCCGCGACGGCGCCGGGCACCGGCACCTTGGTGGTGACGACGGTGCGCAGGGCGTGGCGGCGGTGTGCGGCGGCGAAGCTGAGCGGCTGGTCGCGCAGAGTGTCGGCACCGCCCTGCTCGCCGGCTGCCGCCTCCCACAGCACCGTCAGTCCTTCCTCCGGACGGAACCGCTGCTGCTTGCGGTACCAGGCAGACGCCTGCCACGACACCTCTCGGAGAACGCGCTCCAAGCAGGCGTCCTCGTACAGGCCGAGCTCGAGCGGTGCGGCGGGCGGGCAGGAGCGGCGGCCGAGGAACGGCAGGTAGACCGGGGATTTCAGCGCGGCATGCAGATCGGTGAGCAGTGTGTGCTCGCCTTCGAGGGCGGCGACGAAGACGGCGTCGGCGAGGTAGAAGCGTTCCGACAGCGGCATGGATTTGCCGGTGACGGCGTGGTGGGCGGTGTGGAAGTCCCGGATGCGGGTGCCGGGTTGGTCGATCCGGACGCCGAACCGCAGGGCCGCCAGGGGCGCGAGTTCCGTGTCGTCGCCGCGTTCGATGCCTGCCGCAGCCGCGAGCAGGCCGATGACGCCGCTCTTGGTGGGGGCGGATTCGGTGGTGCGGCGGGTGAAGCGGGAGGAGGCCCCCCAGGACTGCAGGGGGCCGGCCAGCCGCAGGGTGAGGACGCCGCTCATGCGGGCTTGCCCAGGCGTTCGGCGACGGCTTGGCCGACGGCGGTGACGAGGTCGCCCAGGGTGTCGGACTCGGTGCCGAGGTCGGCGAGTTTGAGGGTGTTGGGGCCGACGCGCAGGACCCAGCTGAGGGTGGAGTCCTGGTCGCCGTAGGCGCGTTCGATGTCCGGGACGTAGGCGGCGAGGCGGTCGGATGCCTCCCGGACGTGGCCGCCCTGGTCGCCGCGGACGGGTTCTTCGAAGGCGGCGACGAAGCTGATCGGGCGGGTGGTGCGCAGTTTGACCACGACGGCGTCGGGCAGGGTGTGGTGCCCGAAGGTGTTGATCTTTCCCGTCGGCAGTGAGGCGACGAAGCTGTGCACGAACGCTTCGACCGCGCGGCGCACGGGCTCGGTCCTCGGCTCGTCCTCGCGCAGGCCCTGGCCGAGGTTGGCGGCGAGCTGGTGGACGCCGAGGGCGGCGTAGCGGTAGAGGGTGGCGGAGTTGAAGTCGACGGTGCCGATCATTCCGGCTCCGGTCTCTTCCTCGGTGTTCTCGTCGTCGACGGCCGTGTAGTAGTCGGACTCGTTGTCCACCCGGTGCACGCTGATGGCGTGGGCGACCTGGACGGCGGCGTCGACGTTGAAGTCGGCGGCGTCGGCGACCATCCGGCCGAAGAGGGCGATGTCGACGGAGTGGCGGCTGTCCGCGATCTCCTTGGCCTTCTCCTTGTTCGTCTTCTCCTTGTTCGTCTTCTCCTTGAGGAAGGCCGTGATGTCGGCGGCGCCGTCGACGGCGAGGCGGGCGAGGCCGTCAAGCTGGCGGGCGCTGAGGAAGACCAGGTACTTCGCCTCCGGCGCCGGGGTGTTACCGGACTCCTTGGCGGCGTCGGCCTTCCGCTTGGGCACCTCGGTCTTCAGCCCTGTCGCCTTGACCGTCTCGTCGGCGAGTGTGAGGGCCGTGTCGGTGCTGAGGGAGGGGGCGAGCTCGGTGATGCGCTTGGCGAGCAGTTCCACGACCTTCTTGGTCCGTACGCCGAGTTCGCTCGGGTCGAGCAGGTGCTCGTCGTCGAAGTACGTGCGGGTGGCCCGCTTCCATGCCTGGCTGGAGACGCGGGCGCGCGGCACACCGCCGTACACGGCCGTCTTCGGCGCGCCTGTGTCGTCACGGTTGAGGTTGCTGGGCGGGACGGTCTGCAGGGCGTGCACGTCCAGGAAGATGCGGTTCACGAGGCGTCCTTGTGGCTGTCGTCGAGGCTGGCGGCGGTGTCGTCGGGGCTCTGGCTGGGGGTTGGTGCGGCCGGTTCCTGCCAGGAGTGGAAGGAGCGGCCCCACTCGCGGCGGATGGTGTCGGCGCCGCCGGGCCGCTGCCAGGTGTAGAGCTGCCCGGCGAGCAGGCCGTAGTCGAGGGGGATGTCCGCGCGGCGCAGCAGGACGATCAAGTCGCGCAGCCGCTGGGAGAGGCTGGTCAGGTCGGGGGCGGTGCCGGCGCGCACCAGGCGCTTGCGGACGGGCTCGTCGATGCCGTCGGGCGTCATGAGACGCCGCACGGCCGCACCCAGTCCGGCCGGCTGTTTGTAGGTGTGGGGGCGGTGCATGCGCGCGCCACGGGACTGCTGGTGCAGGGCCCAGAGTGTGAGGGCCGCGTGCAGGGCGTCCTCCGCACGCACGAGTTCCTCCTCGCCGAGTGGCCGCACGCCTTCGAGGCGGGCTTGCAGGGGGGAGGTGTCGACCAGTTCCCACAGGTCGGGCAGGTCGGCGGCATCCCGGCCTGCGCCACGGCGCAGACGGGCCAGCACTGCGACGTCCTTCGGGCTGTCCCTGAGGTAGCCCTCCTGCCACGGCGTGATCTGTGCTGCGGCGAGTTCGGCGATCCGTGAGCGGGCGGTCGACGGGGCTGTTGTGGTGGTCATGCGGGCACCTTCGGGTCGGTCGCGGAAGGGTCGGTCTCGTGACGGCCAGGCGGACCTGACGGGGGTGTGCCTGCGTCGTCTCGCTCACCGGCCTCCAGCGAGCGGCCCAGAGCCTTGGCCAGGCGTCCGCGGAACCACTTGTCCGCCAGGCCCGCGTTGAGCCACAGAGCGCCCTTCTTGTCGGTGACGGTCCGGCCCTGCCATGCAGCATCCCCCGCCTGCGCGACGAGACGGTCGCCGAGACCGTCGACGATGCTATGTACGTCGCGCTGCCATCGACGGCGGCGCTCGAACGGGTCACCGGCGTCCGCCAGGGCAGCGATCCAGGTGCGGTAGGCGATTTCCAGCGCGGTGAAGCCGAGTTCACGTGCTGCCGATCGTGCCCCCTCCCCCTCGGCTCCAACCGCACGGGCCAGATCGGTAGCCAGATCCCCCAGCGCCCGCACCGCAAGGTCAGCGTCCTCGGCAGCACCGATCGCCTGCCGGGCACACGTACGGTCCTGGCGGTGCAGCAGCACGACCGGCATGGCGAGCTGGTCGTCGACCACCTCATCGATCACGGACTGTTGCGTCCCGTACGTGGCGCCGACGATCCGGGCCCGGATGAGGAAGCCCCGCGGCAGTTCCCCCTCGGTGACCAGGCGGGCGATCCACTCCAGGATCCCGGGACGCAGGTACGCAGCTGCCTCCGCGCCCTGGACCGTATCCGACCGGTCCGCGACGAGGGAGGCGATGCCCCGCCACGCCGAGCGGGCCGGATCGTGCTCGCGGGGCAGGTAGACCGGCGACTGGCGCAGCTTCTTCTCCTGCGCCAGGCTGCGCCGCCACGCGGTCATCGGCTCACGGCGGTGCATGTTCCGGGACGCGAGCGGGTCTCCGTAGCCGAGAACGACGCCCGTGACCGCGTCCTCGTCGTGATGGAGGCGCAGCCGGCGCGACTGCCACGTGTACAGATCGCGCAACCCGGTCGGCGTGCGTTCAAATCCGCCGGGTGGGCACGGTTCACGCCGCCAGGCCGGCCGGTCGTCCGCCGTGAACTCCAGAGCGTCGGTGTCAGCGGCCACCAGGTTCAGCAGCAGCGTCTCGCGCAGGGTGTCGCCTTCCGCGAAGACGCCACCAAGGCCGCCGGCCCACCCCGTGCCCAGCGGATACACCTTGCCGCCCTTTACCCGGTCGTCGCCCACCGCACCGGACTTGATCCCGGAAGTGTCGTAGGCGTGGGCGTGGACGACCCAGCGGGCCGCCTCGGCAAAGGTGAGCCGTTCGACGGTGGGCATCCGGGCGGTGAAGAAGGGCTCCCCGTTGGGCACGTCGGCCACGATCCGGTTGAGAGAGAAGACCTCGTC
Source organism: Streptomyces sp. NPDC090798 (assembly GCF_044768965.1). NCBI lineage: Bacteria > Bacillati > Actinomycetota > Actinomycetes > Kitasatosporales > Streptomycetaceae > Streptomyces > Streptomyces sp. NPDC090798. Next base: position 13,720 of record NZ_JBIVXA010000030.1, on the reverse strand, counting down.
CTTCGCCGTCCGCAGCCCAGCGGTCTGGAAGAACGGGGCGGCCGGGTGGAAAAGGCCGAAGCGCTCGCGGTGCGTGTCCAGATACGCGCCGACCGGTGCGAAGCACCGCGGGTCGGCCCACAGTTCGCCCCAGGACTCGACATCGCGGGGGCCGTCGAGGGCGTCGTGGGCAACGGCCAGCAGCAGGCGCAGCAGCGCGAATTCCTGGGTGGGCAGGTCTCCCGCGAGGCGCCGCACCTCGGCTGCCCGGGCGAAGACCTGACGCAGCGACAGCTCCTCCTGCGAGCCGTCACATTTCAGGACCCCGATCCACGGCTCGGTGGTCAGGTCGAATAACGGGACACGGGCCGTGCTGTCACCGGTCGGTTCCGTCACGGGTCACCTCCAAGCCATCGGAAGGGCTGTAGTGGAGCGCATAGCCTGCCAGCAGGGTCTGACAATCCTCATCGAGCGCGAGAATCAGCTGGTCAGCCAACCACGGGCTGTCCTTGCCCTGCCAAGCGGGCACGTACAGCTGCTCCAGTTCCGCGATGACCTTGTCAAGGGTCTCGGCGTAGGAGAACTGGATGGGCAGCCGCAGCCCGCAACTCGCCGCCGCCCGGGCAGCGAACGACGTGGGCACCTGGTCCTGCGGCAGCTCAAGTCCCCCGCGCCGGCGGCCCCGCTTGTCTGCTTCCAGCCACGGGAGGGTGGCAAGGGTGCCGTCGGCACGCCGCTGCATGACGACGACTTCCAGGCTCTCCCGGCTGTCGCGGACCTGGGCCCGCCCCGTACGAGTGTCGTCGGCATCGCCCACCCCGGCCGCCACCCAGCCGAACAACGCCCGACCGGGACGGCCGACTTCGCCGAGGCGGAACACAGCCGCCCGCTCGGCCTGGTCGGCCCGGTGCCGCTCGAACCGCGCCCTTGCTTCCTCCAGCGCGTACGCCCAATGCTCCGACCCGACGGGAGCGTCGGCGTACGCGCCCTGGACGAGCGGGCTGATGTCAGCGGGCAGCCGCACGGGACACTGCGGCCCGCCGTCAAGATGGGGCAGCAGCACCGCGGCCGACCGCAGCAGCGCATACGCCCCGTATACCGCAACCGATCCGCGCACCGGGACGGGCACGTCCGCCTCCCAGCCGGCGCCGGTCAGCAGGCACCGTGCCGCACGCAGCCGCGCGGGCCGCTCGCTCTGGCCCTCCCCGCGCTGGTGACGGTGCAGCCGGCCCATCCGCTGCAGCAGCAGGTCCACCGGGCACAGGTCGCTGACGAGGAGATCGAAGTCCACGTCCAGGGACTGCTCGGCCACCTGGCTGGCCACCACGATATGCCGCCCTGAAGGCCGCCCCGTCGCCTTGCCGGGCGGACCGAACCTCTCCAGCAGGTCACGGTCCTTGGCCGCCCGGTCGACGTCCACGAAACACGAGTGCGCCACGCTGACGTCCCCGTCGCCGAACCTCTCCCGCAGCACACGGGCCGTCTCCAGCACTCGCTTGACCGTATTGCGAACGACGAGCACACACCCGCCGCCGGCCAGCTCCCTCTCCAGCCGGTCGGCCAGAACATCCAGACCGTCCGCAAGCCGCTCCACCCGGACATCCGTGCACCGGGCCGAAGCAACCGGATGGCGCACCACGGGCCTGCCGCCCGGCGCGACAGCGGTGAGCAGCGGATACACCCCGTCTGCCGGAGCGCTGTCGGCCTGTGTGCCGGCCGTCCCGGAGTACGCCTCGACCAGCTGACGCCGACGCGCAGCAGGCAGGGTCGCAGAGAGCACGACCACGGGAACCCGGTAGGCGCCCAGCCAGGCCAGCACCCGGTCCAGGTAGACGCTCATGTAGGTGTCGTAGGCGTGCGCCTCGTCGATCACAACGACCTTGCCCGCCACCGCCAGATGACGCAGCGCCAGATGCCGGCTCTTCAGCCCGGCGAACAGCAGCTGGTCGACGGTACCGGCCACGAACGACGCCAGCATCGCCCTCTTACGGCCCCGCAGCCAGGTGTGAGCCACCAGCTCGGCGCCCGCGGACCGCGTCGGCTCCCCCAGCCGCCCGGACGCAGGCACGGCGGCATCCACATCGACCGCCGCCACCTGCCCGCCACGGGCCAGTAGGCCGGCGAAGTCCTCGTTGAGAGCCGCTTTCGAATGCGCAAGGTGCACAGAGTGCCGGCGGCTGCCGTCGTCCGGCAGCCGTTTCAGCCACTCCAGCAACCGCGGGAACATCGCATTGCCCGTCGCCATCGTCGGCAACGCGAAGAACACACCGCCCGCACCCGAACGCGCCGCGAAGACCTCGGCCACAGCGAGCGCCGCCTCCGTCTTCCCCTCCCCCATCGGAGCTTCGATGACCATCAGCCCGGGCGCCTCCATCTCCCGGGCCAGCGCCAGCGCCGCCTCCTGAACCGGACGGACCCTCGCCCCCTGCGGAAGCCCGAACCGGGACACGAACAACTCCTGCGCCTCCCCGACAGGCTCTGCCGCCCGCCACGGCGCCGGGAGATCCAGCCCTTGCCATGCCGCCGCCAGCCGCTCCTCACTGCCACAAGACGCAGCATCCGGGAAGTACGGGAAGAGGTCGGGATTGCTGGCGATCCAGTCGGAGACGATGACCAGCGCGGTCAGCAACACCTGCACGGGCTGCGGCAGTCTCACCTCCCGCCACGCCTGAAGCCGATCCCCCACGCCAAAGCACTCCGCGCACGCATCGAGCAGCTCCGTCTGCACCTGTCGCCAAAGCCCGCTGCTACGGCCAGGAGTACGCAGCAACTCCTCATGGTCGTACAGGGCCTTGATCTGACCGTTCTCCGGCGGCACCCCATGATGCCCACCCACCGCCACGGTGAACTGCCCGGTCTGCTTGGCCGCCCACCCGTGACGCTCCTCCAGCCACTCACCCAGCAGCACCTGACCGGCCAGCCCGTGCGGTGCCAGTCGCCGATCCGGCCCCATCGCCTGACGGGACCGCATTTCCAGACCTTTCTCCCGCATGACATCGGCGAGTTGATCGACCTGGCAGGCGAACGCCGGCGTCGCCTTACCAATGTCATGCACACCCGCAAGCCACACGACGAGCCTGCGCCCGTCCCCCTCACCACCGGGCAACGCCCCAGCGATCAACCGCCGCACACCGGAAGGCAGCCACTCGTCCCACAGCAGGCCGGCGACAGCCGCGCTGTCCTCCATGTGCCGCCACAAGGGCAACCATCCGTCAGCGTCACGATCATGCTTCGCCCACACCGACCGCGCCGACACCTGAAGCCGCGACAATAGCCCACAACCGACAACACCCCCACTGGTCATGCAAGATGCCTACACGCAAACCAACACCCAGCAGGCCAAATCGAGGAAACAGACTTGATCTGCAGCCGATAGAGCTATCCAGCTCCCGGCAGGCACACTCAAGCCATAAGGTGATCCATTTGCTATCGGCATCCACCCCAGAAAGAGATAAGCGAGAAATGCACCCTTTGCCGAGATCGGTGAAAGTACGTGAAACCGTGCAGCCCTAGCCCCAGACCAGCAGGTCAGACAGTCTGCTCCCCGCACCCGCGGGGATGTTCCCGTCGCCGCGGACAAGCTGAGCCTCCCTGGGCTCTGCTCCCCGCACCCGCGGGGATGTTCCCAGCCGCAGGCGCGCGACCTCCAACTCCAAGGTCTGCTCCCCGCACCCGCGGGGATGTTCCCTCCCTGCGATGACACGGCGCCACAGCTGGATCCTGCTCCCCGCACCCGCGGGGATGTTCCCGGATACGCCTACTGGGGCCACTTCTTCGGCTGCTGCTCCCCGCACCCGCGGGGATGTTCCCTTCAGCGGGTCGGCGTACGGGTCCGGGGTAGCCTGCTCCCCGCACCCGCGGGGATGTTCCCCTTCCGTCCGGGTTTTTCAACGGCAGCGTCGCCTGCTCCCCGCACCCGCGGGGATGTTCCCGAGGCCAGCGACAGGCTGCCTGCGGTGACGGCCTGCTCCCCGCACCCGCGGGGATGTTCCCGACAAGCCCGATCCCGTCGCGGATGAGCCCGCCTGCTCCCCGCACCCGCGGGGATGTTCCCCGCGCACATCCTCGATCGGTATCTCGACGATTCTGCTCCCCGCACCCGCGGGGATGTTCCCTACCGCGGGTGTGCCCCGCACTGGGATCCGGACTGCTCCCCGCACCCGCGGGGATGTTCCCGCAACTCGACTACCTCCGGGCCATCCACGAATCTGCTCCCCGCACCCGCGGGGATGTTCCCGTAAGCGCTGGCTTCGCAGCCCGGCGCGCGGGCTGCTCCCCGCACCCGCGGGGATGTTCCCTTGATGACCCACGGGTTCGCGCCGCTGGTCTCCTGCTCCCCGCACCCGCGGGGATGTTCCCTGCGGGAAAATCGGAGCCAGCTGGCTCAGGAACTGCTCCCCGCACCCGCGGGGATGTTCCCTGCTCGGCGTTCACGCGGCCACCGCCTTCCGGCTGCTCCCCGCACCCGCGGGGATGTTCCCAGGACGACGCCACAGCCGCAGCGCCGAGCGTCCTGCTCCCCGCACCCGCGGGGATGTTCCCAACCTCACGGTGCGCGGGGAATTCCACGGGACCTGCTCCCCGCACCCGCGGGGATGTTCCCCTCGTCGACGGCATGTACCAGATCGAAAAGGCCTGCTCCCCGCACCCGCGGGGATGTTCCCGAGGCCCAACTGGGAATCGTCTTGGTGAAAAACTGCTCCCCGCACCCGCGGGGATGTTCCCCGGCAACGAGTCCAATGAATACCGGACTCAAGCTGCTCCCCGCACCCGCGGGGATGTTCCCCCGGACTTCGACACGAACCTGACCGGCTGGAACTGCTCCCCGCACCCGCGGGGATGTTCCCGGCTTCGGGTGTTTCCGTCGGCTGGTGGTGCGCTGCTCCCCGCACCCGCGGGGATGTTCCCATGTCCGGCATCCTGCGTCCGATTGGCGAACTCTGCTCCCCGCACCCGCGGGGATGTTCCCGAAGTGGAAGAACAGCCAGGCCATGAAGGCGACTGCTCCCCGCACCCGCGGGGATGTTCCCGTTCAAGAACCATGTGCATGCCGCGTTGCAGGCTGCTCCCCGCACCCGCGGGGATGTTCCCAAGGAGACGCGCATGACCACCACGACCACCCTCTGCTCCCCGCACCCGCGGGGATGTTCCCTCACCCCCCAGCCCTGGGACTACACCACCCCCCTGCTCCCCGCACCCGCGGGGATGTTCCCGTCCGCAACCAGATCGCCCAGCGCTACAAGAACTGCTCCCCGCACCCGCGGGGATGTTCCCGGACCATCGAGGCGATCGCCCGGTCTGTCGGACTGCTCCCCGCACCCGCGGGGATGTTCCCGGCGCACTCGCCCGGAGCCTGTGCCTCACCTCCTGCTCCCCGCACCCGCGGGGATGTTCCCCAGGTTGAGTTCGAACAGGGGCTCCATCAGGGCTGCTCCCCGCACCCGCGGGGATGTTCCTGGGGCTGAATTGGGAGGCCAGCCCGGAGCGCCCTGCTCCCCGCACCCGCGGGGATGTTCCCGCCGAACACGAAAGATCGGTTCACGTTCGCTCCTGCTCCCCGCACCCGCGGGGATGTTCCCCGATCCCTTCACGGCCCCTCCCTTCGTGTCGTCTGCTCCCCGCACCCGCGGGGATGTTCCACCGACGTCACTCCTGCAGGCCAGGAACCCGGGCTGCTCCCCGCACCCGCGGGGATGTTCCCTCGGGCTCAAGGATCGCGAGGGCACGTTCGATCTGCTCCCCGCACCCGCGGGGATGTTCCCCGGGCAGGCCTGATCACCGTCCAGTCCCAGCCCTGCTCCCCGCACCCGCGGGGATGTTCCCGAGACCCCCGACGACTACCTGTCGGGCTCGGTCTGCTCCCCGCACCCGCGGGGATGTTCCCATCCGCGCCGAGAAGGCCGAGCGGATCGAGGCCTGCTCCCCGCACCCGCGGGGATGTTCCCAGCTCCTGGCGGATGCGGATCTCGTGCGCGACCTGCTCCCCGCACCCGCGGGGATGTTCCCAGCTCCTGGCGGATGCGGATCTCGTGCGCGACCTGCTCCCCGCACCCGCGGGGATGTTCCCGCCGCCGCCACCGTCTTGGCGGACAAATCCGGCTGCTCCCCGCACCCGCGGGGACGTTCCCGGGCCCCGATCAGAGGCGTCCCGGCTGATCACCTGCTCCCCGCACCCGCGGGGATGTTCCCAAGGCGATGATCGCGCACACCGTCGCGATGCCCTGCTCCCCGCACCCGCGGGGATGTTCCCAGTGCGCCGACGGCCAGACGTGCTCACGGTGGCTGCTCCCCGCACCCGCGGGGATGTTCCCGATCGGCCGATGGACTGGAAAGTCCCGATTGGCTGCTCCCCGCACCCGCGGGGATGTTCCCTCATGCCGACACGCACGCACTGGAGCATCCGGGGCTGTCGCTGCCGCATGGGGGACATGTGGTTCTGCGGCGGCACTCCTCACTACCATCCCGAGGCGGCAGGACTGTCGGGCAGCACGGAAGCATTCAGTGAGCGAGCCTGTGACCTGGGCACTGAAATCTTCCGTGCGATGGCTCATGCGGGTTCGGGTGCAGCGATTGCTTCAGTGTCGGGTGGCAGTGGGTCAGCGTTTGACGCGGTTGCGGACGGCGAGGACCGCGAGGCCCAGAAGGACGGGCTCGGCCAGGCGGGAGGTCATCTCGATGTAGGTGCCGGCGGTGGTCAGGTCCTGCTCTGCGTCCTGTCGCTGGGCAGCGGCCTGTTCCTCGCTGGCACCCCGCTGGACGACGTCTTCACTCTGCTGGGTGGCCTGGGAGCCATCGGCGCGGCCACCCTAACCGCGGCCGGCGTCTGGCAGCCGTCCTCGTCGAGGCCGCCGTGCGCGGCGCAGGCAAGTAGGTGGCCGCCATGACCCGTTCCCCTGTCGGCGGCGCCGCAGAGCGCCCCTTCGCTCACCTCGCCGAGTACCTGATCGCCCTGTGCCGGGCCGCGCGGCTGCCTCAGCGCGCACTGGCCCGGGCCGCCAACGTCTCGCGCGGCACCGTCCAGCGCGCCGAGTCCGGCACCGCGCCGCCCTCGCTGGCCGTTCTCGACGCCTATGTACGCGCATGCTCAGGCAGCCCTGCCGAACACGCCCGGGCCCGCCTCCTGCGCACCCGCGGCCGCACCGCCCAGCGCGACCGGCTCCGCCACCTCGACGCCCCCGCCTCGCCCCTCATCCACACCGAGGACGATCTCGGCGCCGCCCTGGCCGCCGCCTACGAACGGGCCGGCGCACCCTCGCTGAGCGACGCCCGCCTGACCCCCGGACGCAGCCCCTTGCCACGCACCACCGCCTGGCGGATCGTCAAGCGCAGGAAGCTGCCGCCCACCGCCGAGCAGTTGGTGACGTTCCTCACCGCCTGCGGCATCAGCCCGGCCGAGCAGCGCCCGTACATCGACGCCTACCACCGCATCACCGCCGACCGCGGCACCCGCCCCCTCCCCCCGTCCCGCCGCCGGGCCGGGCGTCTTCAGCGCATCCCGCTGTCCCACGGCGGAACCGACGGGCCGCCCGCCTTCACCGACAAGATCAGCCCGCCCTTCCAGAACCTGCTCACCGTCCTGTCACCCGAAGACGTCGAGGCCGTCCTCACCGCTGGCACCGCCCGCCTGTTCGAGGAACGCGGACGGCTCAACGGCACCGCCACCGCCGTCCCCGAGTGGCTGGCCACCACGGCCCTCGTCGGCCACCGCCGACGGTCACACGACGATCTACCAGGTCAAGCACCATCAGCGCCGTCCCGGACCGCCGCCCAAGCAGACCTCGGCCTCCACCACTCCCCCGCCTGGCCCGGCCCTCATCGGTGAGCCGAAGCTCAGGAGTTGTCACTAGCGGGGTCGAACGAGATGGCAAAAGGGATCGGTCGAAGCATCCTGGTTGTCACAGGCGAAGCATCCGACTTGTCACACACGCTCATTTCCGCCTGTCCCCGCGGCCCGCACGACGCTAGCGTCAAGTCCATGATCGTATGGCTCAACGGCACCCACGGCGCAGGCAAGACGACGACCAGTGCGCTCGTGCAGCAACTGATCCCGGACTCACGGGTGTTCGACGCCGAGAAAGTCGGCGAGACACTCATGGACATCACGCCAGGGCTGCCCGCGACGGACAACTTCCAGCACTGGCCGCCGTGGCGGCCCCTCGTGGTCGAGACCGCCCGACGCGTCCTCGACTACACCGGCGGCACCCTGGTGATGCCCATGACCGTCCTGGTCGAGCAGTACTGGCGCGAGATCAGCTCGGGCCTTGCCCAGCACGCCATCCCGGTCCGGCACTTCGTCCTCCACGCCGACCAAGACACCCTCCGCGAGCGCATCGCGAGCGACACCGTTCTTGGCCCCAACTCCCCGTTCCGTCTCCAATACCTTGAGCCCTACGCCGAGGCAGCCCGCACGTGGCTGCACGCCGAGGCCGAGGTCGTCGACACCACGCACCTCACACCCGCCCAGGCCGCCCAGCAGATCGCAGAAGCCGTCAAGAGTTGAGAAAAACGACCTTCCGGCGTCAAACCTCGCAGGTAACAATAAGCCTTCCTATGTGACAACTAATCGTGCTTCGGCTCAAACGGCCTGTGACTGAGCACTTGATTTGGCGAGTTGAGCGCGAGGCGATCCGAGTCGCGGCACCTGCATGCCGTATCGGTTTACACACGAACCCCACCCGGCTGAATGACATGGACAAGCTGAGCTGGCCGAAGGGATGAGCAAGGTCGTCGAGTGGTCTCTTGCATCCCGACGGATCGGTTCCCCGCACCTGCCAAGATCCATCCGGAGCCGATACGATCGAGCACCGGCGAAACTCGGGGGAGGCCGCGTGTCGGGACAAGTCGCTGCACGGCGTAACACCTTGCTGGTGGCCACTGCGACCGGTGTGGTCGCCGGACTGGGACTCACCGGCGACATGGTCTTCGACGTCTTCGAAGGCTGGGCTTCCTGGGCTGTTCGCGGCGGCGCGGCCTTGGTCGCGGCAGGCTTGGGCGTGTACGGGACGCTCAGAGCCCACCGTGCTGAGGAGCCGGTGCCTGCCCGGGATGCGGTGCCCCAGGCGCTGCCGCCCCGCGAACTTCCCACTAGGGAAGCGCTGGTGGGTGACACCACTGCCCTGGACGGTTTACGCGCCTATTTCCGAGACGTGCCCGCGCCCGACAACCGCACGCTCCCATCGAGCGGTGCCGAGAGCCAGTCGAAGCTCGTCGTCGTACATGGTCAGCCCGGCGTGGGGAAGACGGCCCTGGCGCTCAACGCCGCGCACGGGGTGAAGGACGCCTACCCAGATGGCCAGATCTACCTCGACCTCCACGGTGACAAGGCGACTCCGAGAAGCAGCGCGGACGCCCTCGGCCACATGCTCCGCAGCCTGCATGTGGCGCGGGAGGACATGCCGGACTCCGTCGACGACCGGGCGGCGATGTTTCGGACGCTCACCTCCGACCAGAGACTGTTCGTCCTCCTAGACAACGCGCACAGTACGGACCAGGTCGAGCCTCTGCTGCCCACCGGCGCGGGGTGCTCGGTACTGATCACCTCCCGGCGGGCGTTTTCTCTCAACAGCATCACCCAGCGGGAGCCCGTCCCGGTACATCTGCCGGACGACCGGAACGCACTTGCCGTGCTCTCACACTACGCGGGGCAGGAACGCATTGCCGCCGAGATGGAGGCGGCAATGGACATCGTCCGCTTCTGCGGCAACCTCCCGCTGGCCCTGCGGCTGGTCGGCTGCAAGCTGAAGCAGCGATCCGGTCCCAGTCTTGGCCGCATGCGCGTGCTCTTGGAGGACGAGAGAAGCCGCCTGGACCACCTGAAGTTCGGGAACCGCAGCCTGACCGCCTGCCTCATCTTCAGCTTCCAGGGCCTCACGCCAACCACTCGTTCCTCCTTCGCCATGCTCGCCTCCTTGCCCGCAGGCCGGTTGGCGGACTGGCACTTCGCCCGGCTCGCGGTCACCCGCGGGGCCGGTTTCGCGGCCGGCGACGAACTGGTCGAGGTCGCGATGATGGAGACACTGGACGGGGAAGGGGGCCGCGACTCCGAAAGCAGGTACCGCATTCACGACCTGATCCGTGTCTTCGCCGCCCGCCAGTACGACGAGCTGCCGCCGGAGGAACAGAACGCTCTGGAGGAACGCCTGGTCCGGGCCTACAGGGACGCCGTTGTCCACTGGGCGGCTCAGCGCGCCCCAGAACTGCGCGCCGAGGTCGACCCCGAGCGCGTGTCGGACCTCCGTGACTCGCAGACGACGGCCGCCGAGTGGGTCGCCGCAGAGCAGGACCGTCTCCTCTGGGCGATCGACCGTGCGCGAAACCTTGGGCTGAACACGGTGGCGGCGGAGATCGGGGAGGCGCTGTCGTACTTCCTCGACGACATCACTCTGGCCCCGAACTCCGCCGACTGGCTCTTCAACGCTCCCGGGGAAACTCGGCCGCGGGTGCTGGCCGGCCTCCGCAGGGCACGCGCGAGGGCTGCCCTAGCCGAAGGCAACCCAGATAGGGTGCTTTCGCTCCTGACCTCGGACAGCGAAGATGCAACGGAGAGCTCCGGGGACCGGGCCGCATGGGCCCGGGACGCGATGGTCGTCGCCCGGGCGCACTCCATGAAGGGCGACTACCGCACCGCCCTCGACCGCATGACGATCGCAGTGGACCGCCTCCGCTCGGCCGACGACTCCTGGCACACCCTCGGTTCCCTCGAGCTGCTGGGCGAGCTGCAGCGCTGGCGTGGCAAACCGGAGCTAGGCGAGCAGGGCCAGCGGGAGGCTTTGCGCATCGCCGAACAAGTGGGTGACCTGAAGGCTCAGGCACGTCTGCGGCGCACCCTGGCTGAGACACTGGGCTATGTGCGCCGTCCTTCGGAGGCGGCCCCGCTGCTCGAGTCGGCCAGGGACGACTTCAGGCTCCTCGGCGACCGCCGCTGGGAAGGCGCCACCGAGTACGCTCTCGGCAAGATCTACCGGCTCCTCGGAGAGCGCCAGAAGGCACTCGACTGCTACAGCAGGGCGGAGGGCATCTTCGGCCCGATGGGCGAGCAGCTGTGGGTCGGCCGGGTGAACAACGCACGTATTCGCGTCCTCGCCGGCATGGGACAACTCGATGACGCCGCCGCCACCGCCCGCGAGGCGATCGCGTTGTTTGAGCAGCTCGGCAACGAGATGTGGGTGGCGCACACCCAACGGGACGTCGGCTGGCTGCACCTGCGTGCCGGGCGTCCCCAGGACGCCGAGGCACCGCTCACTCACGCCGTGGACACCTGTGCTGCAGCTGGCGATGCCTACGCGGGCGCCATGGCACGTCACCTGCGCGGCGTGGCCTACCGCGAACTTGGCCGGTACCCGGAGGCCCATGCCAACTTCGACGCCGCGCTGGAGGTCTACAGGTCCGGTTCGTACGAATGGAACGAGGCCGCGGTCGCCCACGACGTGATCCGCACCCTCCGAGCGGAAGGCCGCACTGAGGAGGCCGACGTCATGCAGCGGGGCATCTCCGTCGCCAACCCGATCTTTGACCGCATGCACGGCCGGGACGGAGCGGTCGCCGTGCCGGACGAGGACTGAACCAGCCGGAGATTGACGTCCTGATCTTACCGCGCGGTCATGGTGCCCTGGGCCCGGCTGTGCGCGGTGCGCCGACTCGCGAACATTTCACAGTGGCTTCGTAACCGAGAACGGGGATCAGGCACAAATTCCGTGAGGAGGATGAACGGGGTTCGGTCTCGGTGACGTTGTACGATCTTGGTGGTTAATTCCAATTGTCATGCGACGAGGCGTAGTTGGAGTCTGGCGAGGTGGCAATGACTGGTGCGGTCGAGGGGGCGGCCGTGCCACCAGGCGTGGAGTCGGATGAGGTTGAGGGCGGCGGCGCTGGTGGTGTGGTCGAGGTGGGTCTTGGCAAGGCCGCGGTAGCGGGCTCGGCGCAGGCCGGTGGTGTGGGTGGCCTGACGGATGGCGCCCTCGACCCCGGCCCGCAGTGCGTAGTCGCGCTGCCAGGTGCCATCCTGCTGCTGAGCGCGGGCGGTGCGGATGGCCTCGGTGAGCTCACGGGGGTAGAGGCTGAGCCGGCGGCCCTTTCGTGAGCTGGTGCACTGCTCCTTGACCGGGCAGGGGATGCAGTCCAGGGCGGCGAAGGCAACGACGGTCTTGGCCACGCCCTCCTGGACGACGTCGTTCCAGGTGGCACTGATCTTTCCGGCCGGACAGGCGGCTCGCTTGCCGTCCCAGTCGATGGTGAAGTCATCTGCGGCGAAGCCTTGTTGGGCCTTGGCCTGGCGGGAGGTGTCGAGCAGGACCGGAGTGACCAGCGCGATGCCGTAGTCCTTGGCGGAGGCGACGATCAGGTCGGCGCTGGGGTAGCCGGAGTCCAGGTAGTGCCGGGCGGGCAGCAGGTGGCGGCGGTCGAGGGCTTGGTGGATCGGCTCCGGGGCCTTGGTGTCCGGGAGGGTGGAGGCGGTGGTGGCCACGTTCGTGATGATGTTCGGCCGGGCGGGACGGTCGCCGTCGGCCTGTGGATGGCAGGTCTCCGACACGTGCAGCTTGAACCCGTTCCAGAACAGATCGCGCTTGGCGGACCAGCGGGCGTCGGTGTCATACGGGGAGGCCAGGCGTATCGGGCCGGGCGGCAGCCCGTCACCCCCGTCCTCGGCGCGCTCGCGGCGCCGGATCCGCAGCCTGCCGCCCCCACCCGTGGTGCGGGTGTAGTTCTGCACCAGCACGATCCGCAGGGTCTGCACCGCGGGCAGTTCACGCAGCCATGCCGGGGAAACCGGGGCGTAGAGGGCCTCCAGCAGGGTGTAGCCGTCCTTGGCGTAGTGCAGGGCGAGTTCGTCCTGCTTGGTCTTGGAGGAGGGCAGGCGCCAGGTGTCGATCCGGTCCGCGTAGCGGCGGCTCCAGTCCTCCACGACCAGCGCTTGGTCCACCCAGTCGGGGCAGGCCGCAGCCAGGGCGTTCAGGGCCGCGCGCACGCTCTCGCCGACCAGCTCAAGCCGGTTCAGGTCCCGCACCGCGGCCACGATGTGCGTGGAGTCGGTGCGCTGGCTGCCGCCTGCCGCCACCAGTCCCAGCTCGCGCAGCCGCTCCAGCAACAGGTCCAGCACCCGCTCCTCCGACCCGTGGGCGACGACACGGGAGCGGAACTCCGACAGCACGCTGTGGTCGAAGCCTGGGTCCTCCAGCGCCAGGCCGAGCGCGTACTTCCAGGACAGGTTCTCCCGGACCTCGTCCGCGGCCTGCCGGTCGGTGAGGTTCGTGGCCTTCTGCAGCACCGTGACCAGTGCGAGCCGGCCTGGCGACCAGCCCGGCTTGCCCGCCCGCCCGAACCCGTCGGCGAAGGCGGCGTCCGGGAACAGCTCGCCCAGCCGGTCGCGGACCTGCACCGCCAGCGGGGCCTCCCGCCTGCCCGAGTACATCACCCGGACCGCCGCCACTATCTGCGGATCCGGCTGAGGCCAAGGCTGGGGCTGCACCGACACGACACGCTCCGATCCGAGAAGACCCACGAGTGATCACCAGCACTCATGGTCCACCGCCTGCTCGTCGCGCTGCGACCCCTGGCGCACGGGCAGACCCACGACCGACTCCGCCAGTCATCACGACGCCCGCCAACTCGGCGCCAATGCACGGCAGTTGGAATTAACCACCAAGATCTTGTACGTGCCGAATATTGCATCCACGCTGGTCACAGCCCTGATTCGACGTCATCGGACCGCGCCTGACGGGGCAGCCTCCCGCGCGGAGAAGAG